>NZ_CP125942.1:600638-1201276 GCF_039602135.1 Glutamicibacter sp. B1
CCGGTGCTTGGCGGTGGGAAGTACCCAGCAACTTGGAGCCTGCATCGGCGATGGCCTGAACCTGTTCTGCGCGTACCTTGGAAGGTCCTGCGCCGAATCGTCCGTCGGCAGGCAGAAGGTCTTGTGGAATTTGGATGTCCGTGCTCATCGCGCTCCTCTTGTAGCGATAGTTTGAAGTGCCTGACAGGCCACCTATACCCATAAGTCGGAATATTGAAGGATGGCCGTGGCGTTTCAATAGATATCTTCGCAAATAGCGGGGGCTCGTGAGAAAAACGCTACCGTCGGTTACGAAGACAGATGGGCGGGTTACATCCGCTTTCTGTCCGACAAACCAAGTAGAGTGGGGTATCGACGCCACGTATTATTCGAGCGAACTTAACTGTTGTGACTTCCAGGAGCGGCTGCTGTGTCTGATCTTATTGATACAACTGAAATGTATCTGCGTACCATTCTTGAGCTTCAAGAAGAGGAGATCGTGGCCCTGCGCGCGCGAATTGCAGAACGTCTTGGTCACTCCGGGCCCACCGTGTCACAGACAGTTGCTCGCATGGAACGCGATGGTTTAGTCGTTGTTTCTTCCGACCGCCACCTTGCTCTGACCGAAAAAGGTCACGAATTGGCAACGAGCGTCATGCGCAAGCACCGCTTGGCAGAGCGCCTGCTCTCGGACATGATCGGCCTGGATTGGGAATACGTTCATGACGAGGCTTGCCGCTGGGAGCACGTCATGAGTGAACGCGTTGAGCGTCGACTTTATGACTTGCTGGGCAAGCCAACTGTGTCTCCTTACGGCAACCCAATTCCGGGCCTAGAGGTGCTTGGCGGACCTAACGTGGCTGAAATCTCATATGAAGTCGAGAATCTGGACGAGGCATTGCTGGCCGGAAACGATGGCCCGGTGGCAATCGAGCGCCTGGCGGAGCCGATCCAAACTGACCCAATCTTGCTCGGACAACTGAATGAAGGCGGAATTCGCCCCGGCGCAATTGTCACCTTGGAGCGAGCCGATGACTATGTCGTGGTCCGAGTACAGGGTATTGAAGGCGCCTTGGAGCTGCCGGTTGAGGTTAGTGGACACGTATTTGTTCGGGCTCAAAAAAGATAACGAAATTGTAACTTTACCGGATGACCGGTAACGTTGAAGTGTGGTGCCGTCGATCTGACTGGCATCACTCGTCTCCGTCGCGACCGCCTAGTGTTGCCCTGCGCCGGAAATCGGTAACCGAAGTTTATGGGCAACAACGGGGGACCCACTTCTTACGGCGTGAAAGCGTCTCGGGGTGAAGCTCTGCTTAGTGCAGGCCGGTTCATTCTCCAGAACCGAACCCGACAGCTAACTTCGTAGGCGCAACAGTGAGAGGAATGTTTTGGTAGAAACCAAGACTGCGGGACGACGTCGCGCTGCTGATACTGAAGTGGATGCGATCACCGAGATCGCTGCTTCGGCGACTCAGCGTACCAGTGGACGCCGCGCATCACGCGCCGCCGCCACCGTCCCAACTATTGCCCCGGTAAAGCCGGTCAACGCAAACTTTGTGGGTCGACGCTTCGACTCAATGCAGCGCTACGGTGTTGCCCCAACGCAAGCAGATCTGGCACCTAAGACTGCCGACAGTAATGTTGTCGCGTTCCCAAGCGCCATCGAGGTTCAGGCCACTAGCCAAGCTCCGAGCCAGGTAGCGAGCAACGTTGAATTCATCGCCAACGTTAAGTCGAACGCTCGAAAGCCTAGTCGCCTCGGATTTGCGCATAAGGTTGCTGCTGTCGCTGCAGTGTCGGGCCTAGCCTTGGCCGTCGCAGCACCACAGCTATCGGGCAATACCATCGAAGAAGACAAGGCCGTTGCAGCTGCCGCAGAGCGCACCGCTACCTCGGCAGTGGTTGACGTCAAGGCTCCGGGAAATGCAGCAGAACTGTCTGTAGAACGTGCTGCTCTCTCGTCAAAGCTCAACCCACAGGTTAAGAGCGAAGAGAAGTTCTCGGACATCATGACTGCCTCGGGTGGTGACATCACCAGCATTAAGGAAACCGCTGGTTTGCTGTCTGCACCGGTGACCAGCCAACGTATTACTTCTACTTTCGGGCACCGTAAGAATCCAACCGGCGCCGGATACATGATCCACAGTGGCACCGACTACGGCGTTCCAAGCGGAACCAAGGTCTACGCAGCAGCTGACGGTGTTGTTGAAGTCGCCGGCTGGGCCGGACACTCAGGTAACCGCGTCACCCTGGATCACGGAAGTGGACTGGAAACCGGTTACAGCCACAACAGTAAGGTTTTGGTGAAGGTTGGCGACCACGTAAAGCGTGGCGATGTCATCGCGTTATCAGGCACTACTGGTAACTCAACCGGGCCTCACGTGCACTTTGAAGTGATCGTGGATGGTCAATTTAAAGACCCTGCTGGATGGTTGTAACGACGTTCGTCACTATTCCGTGATCAAAACGTGACATTTCAAAAATCATCCTATAGGCTTATATCCGTGCCATGGGAAACCCTGGGCAACTTTGCGTGAGAACCGAGCACTGCCAACACGCAATGAGCAGTTATACACAACTCGTACGGCAGTGGCGGGGGAACCAATATCGGGTCGTTAGCTTTGGCTAATAACCCTAGGGGTGAAGTGGATAGAGAAGGCAACTTCAAATCCACCGAGGTAACTCCACTTCGAACCCGACAGCTTACCTCGTAGGTATCAAGGAGAGGCATTAATAGTGACCAAGAGTCATACCCATGGACGTCGCCGTGCTGACGTTCCACGCACTAACTCGCTAGAAGCGATTTCGCAGGCAGTATCTTCGAACGCAGGTTCGGTAGGACGCCAGGCAGCTGTAGTAGCTGCAGCATCAGGTTTGATCGTTGCTCTGGGTGTACCAGGTCAGGCTTCAGCCCCACGTGATGTTTCGGCCGCTCCGGTTGACACCATCACCCCAGAGCGCGTTGCAGTTAAGTCGGTTAGCGTTGCTGCCGACAAGGACTCTTCCGTAGACATCGAACGCGCAAGCTTTACCGCTCAGGAAAAGCCAAAGCCAGTAGTTGTTGCCGTAGCTGACAGCATCGAGCCAACCACTCGTAGCACCCAGTCGGGCACCTCGACTCAGTCGACCAGCAGCCAGTCGAGCAGCAGCGATTCTTCGGACTCACTTGCTCCAACGACTCGCCAGAACAACGGTAGCCAGCAGACTCAGACTACTACCAAGACTGAGACCAAGACCGAATCCTCGGTTGAGACTTCCAGCCTGTCCGGCATTGCAGCTACCGCTGCAAAGTACGCAGGCGTTCCATACGTTTGGGGCGGCAACACCCCAAGTGGCTGGGATTGCTCCGGCTTCGTCAAGTACGTCTACGCACAACATGGCATCAACATTGCTCGTGGCACCTCGGCCATCCTTGGTTCGGGTCAGTTCAAGCGCACCAGCAACCCTAAGCCAGGCGACTTGGTATTCCAGAACGGTGGCGGCCACGTTGGCATCTACCTAGGCAACGGCCAGATGATCGGTGCTCAGAACCCAAGCGTTGGTACGCTGGTTCACTCCGTATCGCGCAACCCGCTGTACGGTTACTACACCCTAGCTGGCTAAGCTACACAGCTTTTCATAGGCCATCGGACGAATCATTCGTTCGATGGCCTATGTTCGTTTAAACAAGTTAACTGTACGCATCAAAATAGTGAAAAACACTTGATTTCTTTCTCGGATACTCACTAACCAGCCGCATCATCGAATAGGCTAGCGGTTAGAGACACTCCGATCAGAACGCGAGCTCCATCAATGCCAGATGGCAGCTATCGGTTCAAGAAGGTAGTACGACAAATGAGAACATTGGTATTAAACGCAGGATACGAGCCCTTAGCCGTCGTGACTTTTCGACGTGCACTGGTGATGGTGATGGCCGATAAAGCGACCATTGTTCTCCAAGATGATGACTCTCCGGTTCGTAGTTCCCATGGACAGTTACCCAGACCAACTGTCATCGTTTTAAAACGTTATGTACGACGCCCCTACCGCGACATGCTTCATGTCACGCGTAGGGGCGTTTTGCGTCGCGACGCTTATACCTGTGCATACTGCGGAAAATCAGCAAACACCATCGATCATGTAATTCCGCGCAGCAGGGGAGGCAAGAACACCTGGGAGAACCTGGTTGCGGCCTGCCTGCACTGCAATAGCCGAAAAGCTGACAAGATGCTCTCACAGCTAGGCTGGCAGCTTCGCATCACCCCACATCGCCCACGGATGGGAGGCCACCTGGTTTCAGGTCTCCAACATATCGACGCGGCTTGGGATGAGTTCCTGCAAGCAAGCTAGAGCCTTCGTATCAAGCCTAGGCTCACGGCACTAGTCGGCACTCAAGGCTGTGAACGAGCGATAAGCTCGGGCAGCACATATTCACGAAGTAATGGTGCCAAATCCTCACGCTTCATGGCTTCAACCGGTGCGATCCACAGCAGCTCTTCGAGCTCTGCCAGAGGCTCCAACGTGCCATTAAAGTGCGCGGTAAATAGGGAAGCATGGATGGATGTCTCATCCTCATTGGCGGCAGGACCGATCCATTCGCCGTTGAACTTCAGCTCTTCGGGTGAGAACTCAATGCCAAGTTCCTCGTGAATTTCTCGAATAACAGTTTGTAACGGCGATTCCCCGAATTCGGGTTTTCCGCCGGGCTGCATGAATTTTGTGGTCCCACGCTTTCGCACCAAGAGGATTTCTCCTTGGTTGTTGATTAAACATACTGCTGATATCGTCAAATTTTTCTTCACGAAAACACAATATCGCGTGTATCCATGCGTTAGAGATGGTAACGTGCTTAATTGGATCTCCAACGTTTTTAGTTGTACACCGTGAATGGTTGTCTTACTCGCAGTAATCAGATCATCTACACGTGGCTACGAAAATTTTGGAACAGGAAGATCGATCCATCTAATTTACAGAACAATGGAGCAATAATGCGACGGGGTACAAATTTAGGCCGTTTGGGAGACTTCAACCAAGCAGTTATTCTCGAATCAATTCGACGCGCACCTGAAGGCATCAGCCGAGTAGAGCTTGCAGGATCGACCGGTCTGTCTCCGCAGACCATTTCAAATGTCGTTCGACGTTTGTTGGACGATGGGATCGTTCGAGAAGACCGCACGATTGTATCGGGCCCAGGTAAGCCTCGCACCGTTTTGGAGCTTGAAGGCAACCGTCTGGTCTCCATTGGTATCCACCTTGACCCCAGCGTACTGAGCTTCGTCGCAATGAACCTTCGCGGTGAAGTATTGCGCGAACGCCGCATCGAACTTCCTAACTTGGAAGTTGCTACCGAGACCATCCAACTGATGGCCACCACGGTCAAGGAACTCATCGCTGAAATCCGCATTCCAAAGAAGCACATCGTCGGTGTCGGCATTGCGGTACCTGGTCCAGTCAACGTCGAAGATGGCGTAGTTCTGAACCCACCACTGTTGGATGGATGGGCTGATGTTGAACTGGTCAACCCATTGCGCAAGCTATTGCGTTTGCAGGTCATCATCGAAAAGGACACGATTGCTTCAGCCGTTGGGGAGCTGTGGCAGTCCAAGGAAGAGAAGAACAACGACTTCGTCTTCATCTACTGTGGCCATGGCTTTGGCGCAGGTCTTGTCCTGAACAACGACGTACACCACGGCGCCAGCAACAACGCCGGCGAAATTGGACACTACTCCACTGGCCACAAGTCCTTCACCTGTGAAGACTGCGGCGCCGATGACTGCCTGGCAGCAGGTACCTCCTACGAGTACATCTCGGCACAGGCCAAGGAACGCGGACTGGAGCTGCCAACCTACGAAATCGTTGGTCCGGAACAGCGTGCCGAAGGCATGAACCGTCTGTACGAGTTGGCCAACGAAGGCAACAAGGTCGCCAAGGAACTGATCACCGAGACCATGACCATGGTTGGCGAAGTAGCCGGGCAGCTGGCTAACTCGCTGGACGTTCGCGAAGTTGTTTTCGGCGGACCACAGTGGGACAAGGTTCGCGAATTGGTCGAGGGCGAAGTCCGCGAGGCCATCGAACGTCGCTTCGCCCTGCGCGGTGTGCATGAAATTGAGACTCGCACTTCGGAACTTGGCTCGAATGTTGGCGCCATCGGTGGTGCTTGCGTAGTTATGGATGCATCGCTGTCGCCTAAGGCCACCGCGTTGCTGCTGCGCTAAAACACTTAGCCTAAGTCAAATAAGGGTACGTCCATTAAGGACGTACCCTTATGTGTGCCCACGAATGCTAAATAATAAGTAGTGAGATACGAAAAGAGCTTTGCCTCCAGAATACTTCTGGGAGCAAAGCTCTCGTTGTGCCCCTGGCCGGAATCGAACCGACGGCCTACCCTTTAGGAGAGGGTCGCTCTATCCTACTGAGCTACAGAGGCATGGGCGTGAAAACACCAACAACACTATCTTACAAGGGTGCTGAGGGTAAATTTCACCCGGACCACTAGTCAGTGCCCTCACGAATCGCTAGCAACTTACTCTTCAGGCCGCGATTGGCGCGGAAGACACCCAATCCGATAACCAAACCACCGGTTATGAGCAGTAGCGCCCAACGGATGGTAGTCAGAATGGACGCTAACAGAACCGCGCCTGCACTGAGATCGTGGGTAAACAAAGCATCGATGGCAAAGTTCTCCCAAATATCAGTCACCGCAAAACCTATCGGAGCCAACCATGCCAACCAACGGGTTCGACGATTAGGGATCCAACGGATGAAGAGCAACATGGTGAAGACCGCGGTGAACATGGGGAAGAGGAAGCCAGCGGTCTTGTGCAGGTAATTCAGCTGTCCTACGGCATCTGAATCCATCGTGGCACGCAAGGCCTCGATGTCCGCCATGGTGTAGCCAAAGATGCGCTGATCTGGCATAGACAGTGAATCGCTCAGATCCTTCATCTGAACCATGGTCAGCAGATGGTAGTAAGCGAAGAGCGCCAGGCAGACAATCAAACCAACCGATATCAGAATCATTGGATTTGATTTGTTTTCTTGCGGAACTGTTTTTCCTGCCGGGCGACCTGCAGCTGAATCTGATGTTGGGAGTTGCTGCTCCCTAAATTGATTTGGCTTACGATACTCTTTGGATTTCTTGACCTGCTTTGCCATGTAGTCCATTATGCCTGTGCCATGCCCGGTACTTTTCTACAGGCACTGAAAGTGTCCGCAGCCCCACGTAGACTGGCTACATCATGGATTTTCTTTTTGATGATTTTGCCGCCGAAACTACACCACAGGTCATGCCAAGCGCAGAGGATTTGCTGCAGGGGATGAACCCGCAGCAGGAGGAAGCTGTTCGCTATGCCGGCGGACCCTTGCTGATTGTGGCGGGCGCCGGATCAGGAAAAACTCGTGTCCTGACACATCGCATTGCATATCTGTTGGCTACAGGGCGTGCACGTCCACACGAGATCCTTGCCATTACCTTCACCAACAAGGCTGCAGCAGAAATGCGTGAGCGTGCCGGCGAACTGATCGGTGAAGAGCAAGCCAAAAAAATGTGGATCTCCACCTTCCACTCTTCGTGCGTTCGAATCCTGCGTCGCGAGGCTGCGACCATTGGGCTCAAATCGAACTTCTCCATCTATGATTCAACCGATTCACTACGGTTGATTACCTTGGTCGCGAAGTCCTTGGAGATTGATCCTAAGCGATTCACACCCAAGGCCATCGCGAACAAAATCTCTTCGCTGAAGAACGAACTCATCGATGATGAGGACTATGCAGCGACGATCAACACCAACGACCCATTTTCTCGGGCTGTTGCCGAGGTCTACCGCGGATACACCCTAAGGATGCGTTCGGCCAATGCCTTGGACTTTGACGATCTGATCGGTCAGGTTGTCTACATGTTCCGCGCATTCCCACGCGTTGCCGATAATTACCGCCGTCGTTTCCGTCATGTGCTGATTGACGAGTATCAGGATACTAACCACGCTCAGTACTCATTGATTCGTGAGCTGACCGGAATCGAGGGAGACACCGCTCCTGGTGAACTCACCGTGGTGGGTGACTCTGACCAGTCAATTTACGCATTCCGTGGCGCGGATATTCGTAACATCATTGAATTCGAAAAAGACTATCCCAACGCCGCAACGATCAAACTTGAGCAGAACTATCGTTCGACTCAGACGATCCTTTCTGCAGCCAACGAAGTTATCAAACGCAATCCTGACCGCAATGACAAGCGACTATGGACGGCAAGCGGCGACGGTGAACTCATCACCGGGTACGCCGGTGAATCGGAATCCGACGAGGCACGATGGATTGCCGAAGAGATCCTGCGACTGAACGACGAACATGATGTCCGTCCCGGCGATGTAGCAATCTTCTATCGCACTAACGCTCAATCGCGTGCACTAGAAGAACAGCTGATGCGCGTCGACCTAAAATACCGCGTGGTGGGTGGCACTAGGTTCTACGACCGCAAGGAAATCAAGGACGCCTTGGCATACCTCCGCGTGCTGGTGAACCCTGAGGATGACATCAACGTCCGGCGAATCCTCAACGAGCCGAAGCGCGGCATCGGCGACCGCGCCGAGGGAGCTGTTGCAGCACTGGCTGACCGCGAACGTATTTCCTTCATGGAGGCCCTGCGACGGTCCGATGAGGCCCCAGGTCTGGGTACCCGCGGTATCAAGATGACTGCTGCTTTTGTTTCGTTGATCGATGACCTGCAAACGGTCGCCGAAGGCTCGGGACCGGCTGAAGCACTCGAAGCAGTACTTGAACAGACTGGTTACCTGGAGAACCTGCGACTGTCGACGGATCCGCAGGATGAATCTCGGGTCGAGAACCTGGCCGAGTTGGTTGCTGTGGTCCGGGACTTTGTCACTGAGGATCCCGACGGTGGACTCGCCGGCTTCTTGGAGCGAGTTGCGCTGGTGGCTGACGCCGATCAGATTCCTGAAGCGCCCAGCGACGACGAAGGGGCAGCCATGGCAGCCCAAGAAGGCATGGTCACGTTGATGACCTTGCATACAGCTAAGGGGCTGGAATTTCCCGTCGTCTTCCTTACCGGTATGGAACACGGTGTCTTCCCACACCAGCGTTCCATGACCGATGACAAGGAGCTAGCTGAAGAACGACGCCTGGCATATGTTGGTTTGACCCGTGCACGTGAGCGCTTGTACCTGACGCGAGCCGAACAGCGCAGCCTGTGGGGCCAAGCCCAATACAACCCGGCGAGCCAGTTCTTGGAAGAGATTCCCGGGCAGCTCATTGACTGGAAACGCGAAGGTTCTGGCTCTTCGGGCTTCGGATTTGGTAACTCTGCGGTGAATTTCGCCACGAGCAGATATGAGCGTGGAAGCCATTGGGGCGCGGGAACTTCAAGCAGTACGCCGCAACGTGGACTGAACGCCGCACCGGTTTCTAAACAGCGTGTGGTGCAGAACAAGGACATTACCATTCCAAAGGTTGGCCAAACGGTCAAGCATTCGGCCTTTGGCTTGGGAACTGTTATTGCTCTGGAAGGCGCCGGCGACAAGACCGTGGCCAAGGTGCAGTTCCCAGATTCTGAAAAGCGGTTATTGCTCAGATATGCACCGCTTGAGATCGTGGAATAGTCAACCGAAAGCTCGAGTTTTCTTCGTCACATTTACTTGGTTCTCGGCGTAATTTCACAGTTTCTCTACGTGTTGTAAAAGTGGGAACTTTACGAAAGTCGGGATAGTCTGAGAGGTGCGCACGGGCTACGGCGCCTTATGACGTCCGTTTGTTGCGGTGCGCTCTCTTAGGTATGGCATAGATTTCGGTCTATGGCCATGCCGCGAGTCAGCATGAACTTCGAACGAAGGACACAAACCCGTGGACCTGTATGAGTACCAGGCGCGCGATCTATTCGAGGCACACGGCGTTCCCGTGCTTGCCGGTATCGTCGCTTACACCCCGGAAGAAGCCAAGGCCGCAGCTGAGAAGATCGGCGGCGTAGTTGTAGTAAAGGCACAGGTCAAGGTCGGTGGCCGTGGTAAGGCTGGCGGCGTAAAGGTCGCTAAGACCGCTGATGAGGCATTTGAGCACGCATCGGCCATTATCGGTATGGACATCAAGGGCCACACCGTGAACAAGGTCATGATCGCTCAGGGCGCCGACATCGCTGAGGAGTTCTACTTCTCGGTACTGCTGGACCGTGCAAACCGTAACTACCTGGCCATGTGCTCGGTAGAAGGTGGCATGGAGATCGAGGTGCTCGCAGTTGAGCGCCCAGAGGCTCTGGCTAAGGTCGCTGTAGACCCAATCGTCGGCATTGACGCCGCGAAGGCCGCCGAAATCGTTGAGGCAGCAAACTTCCCAGAAGAACTGCGTGCCAAGGTAGCAGAAACCATCCAGAAGCTCTGGGTTGTTTTCAAGGAAGAAGACGCAACCCTCGTTGAGGTCAACCCACTGGTGAAGACCGGCGCCGGCGACATCGTCGCACTGGACGGCAAGGTTTCCCTGGATGACAACGCTTCTGAGGTTCGCCACCCAGCTCACGAAGAGCTGGAAGACAAGGGCGCAGCCGATCCACTGGAATCCAAGGCTAAGGACCTGGGCCTGAACTACGTCAAGCTGGACGGCGAAATCGGCATCATCGGTAACGGTGCTGGCCTGGTTATGTCCACCCTGGACGTTGTTGCCTACGCTGGCGAGAACCACGGCGACGTGAAGCCAGCTAACTTCCTTGACATCGGTGGTGGCGCTTCGGCTGAGGTCATGGCTAACGGCCTTGACGTCATCCTGAACGACCCACAGGTCAAGTCGGTCTTCGTCAACGTCTTCGGTGGTATCACCGCATGTGACGCTGTCGCAAACGGCATCGTTGGCGCGCTGAACACCCTGGGTGACGCAGCGAACAAGCCACTGGTTGTCCGCCTGGACGGCAACAACGTTGAAGAGGGTCGTGCCATCTTGGCCCAGGCCAACCACCCGTTGGTCACCCTGGCAGCAACCATGGATGAGGGCGCCGACAAGGCCGCCGAGCTCGCCAACGCAGCGAAGTAAGAGGGATAAGCGAACAATGAGCATTTACCTGAACAAGGACTCCAAGGTCATCGTCCAGGGCATCACCGGCGGCGAAGGCACCAAGCACACCGCCCTGATGCTCAAGGCTGGCACCAACATTGTTGGCGGCGTCAACGCCCGCAAGGCTGGCACCACCGTCACCCACGGCGACCAGGACATCAAGGTATTCGGCACCGTAGCTGAAGCTAAGGCCGAGACCGGCGCTGACGTATCCATCGTCTTCGTGCCACCAAAGTTCACCAAGGACGCAGTCGTTGAAGCTATCGAGGCTGAAATCGGTCTTGTCGTAGTGATCACCGAAGGTGTTCCAGTACAGGACTCCGCTGAGTTCTGGGCTCTGGCACAGTCGAAGGTTGACGCCGACGGCAACCAGATCACCCGCATCATCGGCCCTAACTGCCCAGGTATCATCACCCCAGGTGAAGCACTGGTCGGCATTACCCCGAACAACATCACCGGCAAGGGCCCAATCGGCTTGGTTTCCAAGTCCGGTACCTTGACCTACCAGATGATGTACGAACTGCGCGATCTGGGCTTCTCCACCGCCATCGGCATCGGCGGTGACCCAGTCATCGGTACCACCCACATCGACGCACTGGCTGCTTTCGAAGCTGACCCAGAGACCAAGGCCATCGTCATGATCGGTGAAATCGGTGGCGACGCTGAAGAGCGCGCAGCTGAATTCATCAAGGCCAACGTTACCAAGCCAGTTGTTGGCTACGTGGCTGGCTTCACCGCTCCTGAGGGTAAGACCATGGGCCACGCAGGCGCCATCGTTTCCGGCTCGGCCGGCACCGCCCAGGCCAAGAAGGAAGCACTGGAAGCAGCTGGCGTGAAGGTCGGCAAGACTCCATCGGAGACCGCAGTACTGCTGCGCGAAGTCTTCGCTGCTCTCTAAGCTCACGCTGAGCGCATAAGTAATACCCCGGGTCTTTGATCCGGGGTATTACTTTATCCACTGCATGGCCGGTCAACCACAGGCAGGGCAGTGGTGCACAAGGGGAAGGCCACCAAAAACTTGGTGGCCTTCCCCTGAACTATTTAGTTATTAAGAGCCGCGCTTAGGCCTGCGGGGTCATATCCTTACCGGACTTGCCCTGATCGCCTAGCTCCTGCTGGTAGCTCTCCTCAAGAGCAGGAACCTGCTCGAAGAGCTCTTCCACATCAAGGTCGGGGTTCTCTTCCTGAGTCTTGACCAGCTCGATGGCTTCCTCCTCGGTAGCAACCGATGGCAGGGAACCTGGCAATGGCTTACGTGCCGATTCCTTCAAGAAGCAGATCGCGATGAAACCAGCAATCGACGTACCCATCACCCAGAATGCTGGAGCCAGTGACGAGGAGGTCATGGTCACCAGTGCCTGCATAATGAACGGTGCGAAGCCACCAAAGATGGCTACGGCGAAGTTATAGGAAATACCCATGCCACCATAACGTGACGCGGTAGGGAACAACGCAGGAAGCGAAGAGGCAAGGTTGGCCACGTAGAAAGTCACTGGGAACGCCAACAGCGCCAAACCAACCAAGGTGGACCAGATTGCTCCGTGCATCATGAACAAGAATGCAGGAATTGCCAGAACGATAGCCGAGACCGAACCAACAAACAGTACCTTACGGCGGCCAATGCTATCTGAGAGCTTACCGGTCAGCGGGATGCACAAAGACATACCCACCAGGATCGGCAGCGTCAGCAGGTTACCGTGGACCGGATCGTAATGCAGGGTCTCGGTCAGGTACGTCGGCATGTAACTGGTCAGAGCATAGCCAGCGGTATTCGCCGCCGAGACCAGAATGAAGCCGGTCAGCAGTTCACGCCAGTAGGCCTTGACCAAGGCGATGACACCCTTAGGGGCATCAGCCGAGTTCTTAGCTTCATCGCTGGCCTTGTGGGCAGCTTCCTGAGCTTCCTTGAAGGCCGGCGTATCTTCAATCTTTGAACGGAACCACAGTGCGATAACACCCAATGGCAGGGCCACCAGGAATGGAATACGCCATGCGAAGCCTTCCATGACGTCTTCGGTCAAGGTCAGCTGCAAGATGGATACGAAAGCCGCACCCAAGGCAAAGCCCATGTACGAGCCCAAGTCCAGCAACGAGGCGTAGAAACCGCGTCGCTTGTCCGGAGCGTACTCGGTAATGAACGTAGTAGCACCGGCGTACTCACCGCCGGTGGAGAAGCCCTGAATCAGCTTCAAAACTACGAGCAGAATTGGTGCTGCTACGCCCCATACCGAGTAATCCGGAAGAATACCGATACCGAAGGTGGCCAGAGCCATCATCAGCAGGGTAAAGACGAGGATTTTCTGTCGGCCGACGCGGTCACCGAGCTGACCAAGGATCACGCCACCCATCGGACGGGCAACGAAGGTCACGGCGAAAACACCGAGGCTGAATAAAGTCTGAATTGCTGGATCAACGGTGTCTGGCATGAACAGTTTGCCGATAATGACGGCTAGGTAGCCATAGACACCTACGTCGTACCATTCCATGAGGTTACCGACTACGGTTCCCCCGATGGCCTTCTTAAGCATTGAGTCGTCAACGACGGTGACGTCTTCTACTTTCAGTCGACGCTTTCTAAAAAACCTTTGCTTACGCGGATTAGCTGCTTCCATAGTTTCACTCCTCATATCTTTCTTGATCTTGTCGTGGTTCCGACGTCCTACTGCCACGACAAGGGAGTCGAAAATTACTCTCTACAGTCATATTTGGACGCCGGGCGACTCTTCGAAATCGATAGATTTCTACTCGAAAAACCGCCAAAAGACGGGGTTCGAGCGATGAAACGCTTGAGCGGATAGTTATCAACCCTACCAAAAAGTAGCTTCGTACCCCCAGTCGAAACGTGTCCTGGGTCTCAAAGGTGGTGGTGCTGAAAAGTTCCCTGCAGGGGAGGTGAACTCGGCTACACCGTAGAAGCTATAGGGCATCCAAGAGAATTGGGCGTGGAATTTTAAGGGTCTAAAACGTCGAAGAAAATGTGACAAAGACCTCGTTGCGACACGCTGAGAAAACTGTATAAAATCACCAATTTTGATTGCGGCAACGTTATATTGGGGAGAATTTTGGCTTGCTGAACCTAGCCCATGGTGGGATGGACCGCCCAGATCCCTGAAGCGATCTAAAGCTGAAAATGCCCCAAGAGCGCCGAGTGGGCGCCTTGGGGCACGAGCAGGATTGTTCTTAGCTTCGCAAGCCAACGGTCGCATCATCATCGATCCGCAGGAAAGACGAACCTATAAAGGCGAAAGCACCTGGGATCAGAAGCATCCTGTGCTTAGGGTTGTAAAAAATCTCTTCGAGTGGTGATGCTAGGACCCGATGAACCTTTTCTAGCAGCCTGTCGTTTTCCAGGGACAGGCGTTGCTGATCAGTTTCAATGACCACACGATCCTTTTCGGTGCTTACCGATGCACGCATCCAGTCGTCATCCGGTGTACTGATAGTCTCCGACTTAATCAGGGACACGGTTATTACCGCCTTTATCGTTCGTTTCGCTCCAGCGAGGATCCGCTTAAGCCACTGACCGATGGGCGCACTATGTGTGGCTTAGCGCATACCAACTGACATACTGAATATATCGCGTCCGGCCGGTAGACGCCTCTTATTCCCAGAGAATTAATCAACCTGTTACTCGAGCAGGCCCCTAATATCTTGTGCGGTCAATGCCTTAGAGAACCCATCGGCCTCATCCATGACGGTAGAGATCAACTTACGCTTGCTCTCCTGCAAGGCCACCACCTTCTCCTCGATGGTGCCCTGCGAGATCATCCGATAGACCATCACCTGACGAGTCTGACCAATACGGTGAGTACGGTCAATGGCCTGCGCTTCTACTGCAGGGTTCCACCAAGGATCTAACAGGAAGCAGTAGTCCGCTTCGGTCAGGTTCAAACCGAAACCACCGGCCTTGAGCGAGATCAAGAACAGCGGAGCTTCGCCATCCTTAAACTGCTCAATGACCTTAGAACGATTTCGTGTATTTCCATCAAGATACACAAAATTCACGCCGCGTTCGGTCAGCTTGTCGGCCAATACCTTCAGGTACGAAGTGAACTGGCTGAAGATCAGCGCACGGTGGCCTTCACCCAAAACATCATCGAGCTGGTCAAATAACGCCTCCAGCTTCGAACCAGGGACATCGGCAAGTTCAGGATCAACCAGTGAAGGTTCCAACGCGAGCATGCGCAGATGGGTCAGCGACTGGAAAATCGTGAAACGGTTACGGTCCAGATCCTCAACCAAGTGCAGGATCTTCTGACGTTCGCGGTTCAGGTGAGTGTCGTAAACATGCTGGTGCTCATCGGAAAGACGAACCAACAGCTGTTGCTCCTGCTTGGCAGGCAAGTCGAGGACTACTGATTCTTTAGTACGTCGCAACATAAACGGTTTGATCCGTCGCTGCAGCAAGGCCAGTGTGTCCTTATCACCCAAGACCTCGATGGGCCGGGCGAACTGACGGTTGAAGCGACTCGTATTCAAGAACAGCGCAGGTGCCACCAATGACAGCAGTGCACCGAGCTCGGAGAGGTTATTCTCCATTGGAGTACCGGTAACCGCCAGCTTGAAGTTGGTCTGCAAGTTCACGGCCGTTCGGTGAGCCTTGGTGGAGCGGTTCTTCACGAACTGTGCTTCATCCAGAATCAACCCGGCAAAGCGCTGGGACTCGTAAATCTCGTCATTCAAACGCAACAGGGTATACGTGGTGAGGATGACGTCGTAGTTCTCCGCCAGATCACTGAGCTGATGCGGCGAACTCATCGTGCCCTCGATGCTGGTCACGCGAAGGCTCGGGGCGAATCGCTTAACTTCGGTTTCCCAGTTAGATACGACTGAGCTTGGCGCAACGACCAGGAACGGAGCCGGAGTTCGCTGACCTGCTGGAAGCTTGGCGCAGGCCTCGCTATCGCTCCACATCCCGTGAGCGTGCAGGATCAGTGCAATTGTCTGCAAGGTTTTACCCAGGCCCATATCGTCGGCCAGGATTCCGCCAAAACCACCCTCATAGAGGCGGCTTAGCCAGCGAAAGCCTTCAACCTGATAGGGGCGCAATTGGGCATTGAGGGTCTCAGGGACCATCGCCTGCTCGCCCTCGGCAACCTTGAGCAAGGAACGCATACGCCCGATGAACAAATCTGCGCCGTCGACCCCTTCGGCGAGTTCATCGAGTTCTTCAAAGAGGGAAATCTGGAAGACAGTGAGCTTCAGATCGCCTTCCTTCGGCTTGTCATTCAGCGCCTGGGCTTCATCCACCAGAGCCTTGAGCTTGGCGAACAGCGGCTGGTTCAGTGAGAACCACGTATTGTCCGGCAGCTTGATCTTCATCTGACCGTTGCTCATGGCTTCAACAATCTGAGAAAAAGGCACTTCGTGGTCACCCACGGAGATCAGCAACCCCAAGTCCAACCAGTCCGTACGCTCATGATTGACCGCGTTGATCTTCAACTGCGGAAGCTCGCGCAACTGCCGGAAGACTGGACGGGTGCCCTTTTCGTTCAGCTTGACGATAGGCAACGCTTCGATGGCAGGCAAGATTTCAGAAACAAAGGAAATGACGCTTTCGCCCGAATAGAACTTGGGGGATAGATCGGGGTTTCCGGTTTCTGTGGTCTGCTGGAAGACCTCATCAATAGCTGCGCGAAGCTGCTGTTCAGCTTCAAAATCGTAGACAGCTTGCTGATCTGGAACGCCGGGATAGCGAATCTGGAATTCCAAGGTTGCGGAGTCATTGGGCTCGCCCTTGTCATTGAGGTCGCGCTTGTAGGTGACATTGGCCTGCACGTAAGGAGGCTTAAGGTCGGGTAGCACCAGGTCCTCGCTGGTGCTGTGAAGCTCAAAGCGACGGGCCAAGCGTGGGTAGGTAGATTCAAAGAAGCTATCGATTTCAGCCACTGGAATAGTCACCGACCGGCGGTCAATGTACCAGCGACGATGGGCCTCTGCGATCGGTTCCTGGCTAGGAGCCAACCAGATTTCATCGGGTGAACCGAGCTGTGCATAGAAACCGTGATCGGCGATAACGCCGCTAGGGGAGTCAGAGTCTAGCGCCAGGTCTTGACCATCGATATGCAGGATGCCGCCCAGTTGCAGGTTCTCGTCATTCAGGGCTGCCTGCATGCTGAAGCTGGCGTGATCAATGATGCGAATACGCTGTTCGGTGCGAGTAGAAATGAGCGCAATGCCCAGTTCTTGTGCCTGTTCAAGCAGTGGCCACAGCAGTTCTGAGGCGTACTCATCCATGAATAGCCAGTCTTCGTCGACTTTGAACTGCAATTGGGTATCACTACGCGCCATGGACGCAAAACGGGTGAACCAGTGATGCTGCGCGCGCAACAAGTTCCAGCCGTAGGTCTTGAAACCTAGGGTGGTCCAGCGTAGCTGTCCGCGAACCCAACGACCCTCAGAATTACGGACCATCGGGCGAACACCGAGACGGAAGCGCTTATTACGTGTGGGGTGTGGAATGCTGCCGGTGGGCATCCACTGCTGTTGCTGAGTGGCGTTCTTCGCATCAAAGAGCATGAACTGCAGACCCATGGCTACTACCGGGTCATTCTGCGAACCGAGCAAACCATCGGCAGGTCCAGGCTCAGATGGTTCAAACCACGAGTCAATTTGCTGGGCCCAGGCGGCTGAAGTTTTTTCTTCTGCCACGGCGACGGCGCGGGGCAAAGAAGCAATCTTGTTCGAGACAATCGCCAAGGCTGCAATGTGTGGGCAGATGCCCGGCTTGTCACAGGTGCATTCGCACAGTTCGATTTTCCACTCGTCGTCGACCTGATGAACCTGGATCATCGGCGAGAATTCTTCGTCGTTGGCACGGACAGTGCCCTCGATTTGCCGAGTCGATTCATCAAACTCCACGTCAACTACTGAATTTTCTTCAGCAGCAATGTTCTTTCCGTAAAAGAAAGGGACGTCGCCCAGGTAGCGCAGCAAGTGGCGGGCGTCGATGGTTGGTGGAACAGAATCACTCATCCTCTCATCGTTTCACGTTCCGGCCCGTGGTGAAAGTTGAAGGGCATGTCTGTGAATAATCACTAGCTGTGACGTAGCGTTGACACATGTCCCATATCTGGCCCTATCTACCGGCAAGAGCGGTCAATATTACCTCGCTCAACGAGTTTGATCGGTTGGCCGCCGAAGCATTAGCCTCCCGTCACACCCGTGGATTTAGCTGGCGCGTGCATCGTGTCGATCTGCGCGAGAGGGACTCCGTCCTTCGGGCTTTAGACCTATCCGAAGCGATCTTTATCGACTGTCAGTATTCAGCCCAAGGGCGGGAACTAGTGCAAGCCACTGGCGGACTGTGTATGAGTTCTGGCAAGGAACTGCCTTTTGAAACTACGGCGCGGGATTTGTACACCCCGGATGAACTCTATGCCGGCATCAAGACATCCAACTACGAGCAGGTGCCGGACGCGAAGATTTACGCCTATTCGCAACAGCACACTGCGCCTGCTGCGTTGAATTCTGATGATGCCATGGCTCGAACCTTGCACGATCACCATGTGGGGCAGGCCCTCGTTGCTCAAGTGTATGAGGGAGTATTCAAAGAGACGCCCTTGATCGGTGTCATGGGTGGGCACGCCATGCTCCGCGGTTCAGATCAATACGCGCAGACGGTACAGCTTGGGCAAATGATTACCCAGAACGGTTATGCGGTGGCCACCGGTGGGGGACCGGGAGCCATGGAAGCAGCCAATGCTGGAGCGTGGTTGGCAGACTACAAGCCACAAGAGATTGAACTTGCTCTCCAGATGCTAGCTTCACAGCCGGATGCCATTCACCAGCGCACCAGTTGGGCCCGCACCGCGCTCGCCGTCAAAGAAAAATTCCCCAGTACCCGAGAATCTCTGGGCGTACCGACATGGTTTTACGGGCATGAACCACCCAATCTTTTTGCAACGAAGATCGCAAAGTTCTTCACCAATTCCATCCGCGAAGCGGTGCTCTTGGAACAGTCCACGGGTGGGTTGGTGGTCCTGCCCGGGGCAGCCGGTACGGTGCAAGAAATCTTCCAGGATGCTTGCGAAAACTACTACGCCACCGGTGCACGCGTGGTGCCTATGGTTCTACTCGGGCGTGAGTATTGGACCAAGACCATGCCCGCGTGGCCATTGCTGAAGGCGTTGGCTGCCGAGCGAGTGATGGAAGAGAGAATAGCGCTCGTGGATACCGCGGCCGAGGCCATGGAGTTCATTAACTCTATGGGTACGTTGCGCCGTCGTACACGCTGGTAGCGCTGAGAAACGAACAACCTCGCTCCCCGAGATGGGAAGCGAGGTTGTTCTTATTGCTGCGAGTAATGATCTGGTTAGGCGACCTGTACGTCGAAGAGTAGACCCAGGCAGTATGTCACTGCGGCGGCACCCCAACCGATGGCCAACTGGCGCAGACCACGCTTGAGCGGGGAAGCGCCCGAGAGCAATCCGACGATCGCGCCGGTGATCATCAGTGCAATGCCCACCAAAACGACGGAGATGATGATGGCCGTCAAACCGCTGAGTCCGAAGATGTACGGCAGGATTGGAATGACCGCACCGGAAGCAAAGAGGCAGAACGACGTGAAAGCGGCGCCCGTGGCGGAGCCAAGCTCCTCGTGTTCGCTTTCCAATTCCTCTGAACGTTCCTCAGGGTTCAACGAGAATGATGGGTTGCAGTCACAGGTGAACAACCCCATGCGTTCGGCGGCGCGGTGTTCTGCATCCTCATCGTTCATACCGCGGGCCTTATAGATCAGCACCAACTCGTTGGAATCCAAGTCGAGGTTGGGGGCCGCGGTGAGCGTGACCTGGGTGGGTCGAGAGGCGGTCAGTAGCTCACGCTGGGAACGCACGGAGACGAACTCGCCAGCTGCCATGGACAGCGCACCGGCCAAGAGCCCTGCGATACCGGAGAAGAGTACAAAGGTGGAAGAAACGCCGGTGGCCCCGATACCCATGATCAGTGCCAAGTTGGAGACCAACCCGTCATTGGCGCCAAAGACTGCTGCACGGAAGTTGCCTGAGAGCTGAGCGCGGCCGGCGGTGGCCAACGCACGCACTACTTCTTCGTGGACCTGTTCGTCGGCGGCCATTTGTGCGGTCGCGTCTTTGTCATTACGGTAAGGCGAGCTGCTCTCTGAGCGTTGTGCCATAGCCAGCACGAAGACTGAGCCGAAGTTGCGAGCGAGGAAACGCAGGATGGTACGGCGCAATGAGGGGCGCACTGGCTTGAAATGCTCTCCAAGCTTGGACCGCCAGTGTTCCTCATGCCGGGCTTCGGCTTCGGCCAGACCTAATAGGATCTGTTTTTCCTGCCCGGTTTTCTTCTGGGCGAGGGTTCGGTAGATAGCGCCTTCGGCGACTTCATCGGCGAGGTACTTTCGCCATCGTTGGATTTGGGCACGAGTCGGTTCGGTTGTTGAGGGGTTCGACATCACGAAAACAGCTCTCTTGGCAGGTCGAATTTCTTAGCGAAACTCGGTGAACGGGTCAGCTACCAAGTTTAGTGAGGGGCTTCAGGCTTGGGAATTTGGCAAGGCTAAAAGCAATGCTGCGCCCCTGTGATTGCCCGACCGTGGCCACACCCAGGACCAGTTCAGAGGAATCAGGGTTGAAGAGCGGACGACGTGCGCAGCGGGCTAGTAAGTGTTCTAGTTGCCCGGGGTCATCAACGTAGCGGATCAGCCATTGGCCCTGGAACTTAAATTGCACTTGACCGGTTTGGCGGTCGAGGATGGGCAGAACAGAATATGCCATGTGATGCGCTCTCGCTGAGTTCTTGCCCGAACACAGTGAGTGAACGGACCGCTTCTTCATCCGAACCACCCATGAATCTGGGGTTGGTGCACGGCTAGTCGGAGCTTAACGCCGTGTCTCGTGAAGCAACACTTGTGATGCTACCCGCCGGTGCTACGCAGAATGAAGATCTGTTCCGTTATGTGACTTGTTCTGGTGCTCACTCTTGAGTTTTGGTGGTGGCGAGGCGGTCGATCGCTTCGTATTGCTCGGCCCATTGTGCCGCTGAATAGTCGGGGAGGTTTGGGGCTGCCGCACGTAAACCGACGAAACCATCAAGCTGTTCGCGCACGATATCAAGATGGCCAGCATGCCGAGAGGTTTCTGCGATCATGTGCACCATGAGATGTTCGAGTGTGGTGTGCCGTCGGCGAATCCACCACGGAACTTCCGCCGGCGCGTTCAGAGGCAAGGCCCGGATCCCTGCGTCGGCGAAAGCAGTCGATTCTTGGTAGAGCGTGATAATTTTGTCAGCGCTGAGCTGGGCCGGTGGTAGGAAATCGGTTTGTGGATCATCGATGTCCAAGAGGTTTTGGATATAGGGATCATCAATGGTGCGGTTCAGGCACTGTCCGAAGTATCCGTATTCCGTAATGGCCAGATGATGGATTACACCAAGGATATGCGTTCCTGTGGGGGTTAGTGGTTTGCGGGCCAGGCGATCGTTCAGGTCTTGGGCCTTGTAGACGATGGCTTCGCGGGCATCGGAGAGATATTCCTGCAGGAGTTCTTTGCTGTGATCCATGCACAGAGTCTAAGTAAGTATGTACGTGCCTTGAGTATGAAGCGTGTGAGACACAGCATATTTGCAGGCTGGGCGCTATGCTCTGTTTACTATTAGTAAACTCGCCGCGGTGAACCCTTGAATCACTCAATCGTTGCCTGGTGTGCCCTAACGAACGACCCGATGGAGTGAATGCATGAAAACCCTGCCCGTGGAATCAAGCGGAGCTGCAATCAATATTGGTTCTCGGTTACGTGGGGTACGTCAGCGACAGCGCATGACTATCGACCAGGTGGCCGAGCTTTCCGGATTAACCAAGGGGTTTCTTTCGCGGGTGGAGCGAGATTTGACGAGCCCTTCGGTGTCAACACTGCTGAAGCTGTGCGAGGTGCTGGGTATTGAGGTGGGGACGCTATTCGAAGTGCCCGAAACCATGTTGGTTCGGCTTCACGAAGCACCGCGGGTGTCCTTGGGCGGTGATGGGATTACCGAACAGCTGGTGACTCCGCGCGGTGAAAAACGGGTACAGATGATCCGAGCTGAAATTGCACCCAAAGGTGTCGGTGAAGCAGAACTGTATTCGGTGGATTGCGAATTAGAAGTGCTGCATGTGATTGCCGGAAGGTTCACCCTCGTTCTGCCTGAGCAGCGCGTTGAACTTGAGGCCGGTGACACCATGACTTTTTCCGGGCGGGAACCGCATAGCTGGGAAAACGAGTCCGATGAAGTCGCTTTGGTGACGTGGACTTTGATCCTCTGATCTGTTCGGCACCTATTCGGTGTGGTGTTGCCAAGCGCGTATTCTAAAAAGGTGTGCTCATCGTGCGCACTGAGTGCGGTGATTGATAGGAGTGGCGTGAGGACAAGCGAGGAAACTGGTGCACGGGATCAGCTCCGTTGCATCGGCTGGTGGGCTTCGGTGCTTGTTGGCGTTCTTGCCGGCACCACCCTGACGTGGATTCGCACGCAACGTAATTTCTTTTTCATTGGCGCAGTCATTATCGCGGTGGTGATTGTGGTCATCGGGCTACGCACGATTCGACGTCGCGCCCGCTTCCCGCAAATGGCTCAATCTCATGTTTCCTGGTCCTATGGCCTGTGGATGATCATCTTACTCATCCTTGTGGGCCCCATTCAGTTGGTCTATGTGGCCGATGACCTTTCGGAACTCATGCTGAAGTCCTTGGTACTTTCTGCTGGATTTGCGGTGGCCATCCATGAGCTCGACCGTTCACTTGTTAAGGCCAGTATCAAAAACTACCGCGAACCACCCTTGTCTTAAGTCCGGATTCCTGCGCAGCAGAAATGCAGGACGGATCTTTGAAGGCAGGTTTTGCACCGATTGCACCTTGTTAGATGCCGTGACCCTTATAGGGTCACGGCATCTAATGCATTAAGCGGGTTTATGGGTAATAGTCTCAGATTTGGGTGCGTGTATCTTGACGTGACTTCGATAACAAAATAGCATAATAGGAAACTGAAGTTTCGTATTAGGCAACTGCGATTAATGTCGTCAAGCGCCGGGAGGGCAAGAACATGAAAGAAGTCCGCATTGAGGAAAACGGCCACCTAGGGCCAATCAACGCAGCGGTTATTCCACGCTATGCAGGCGCTGGAACCTACGCCCGCCTGCCACGCCTTGACCAGGTTGAAAACGCCGACATCAAGATCATCGGTGTACCTTTTGACACCGGCGTTTCCTACCGCCCAGGAGCCCGCTTCGGCGCCAACCACGTACGTGAATCCTCGCGCCTGATCCGTCCTTACAACCCAGCCACCGATACCTCACCATTTGCGCAGAGCCAGGTAGTGGACGCCGGTGACCTCGCAGTTAACCCGTTCAACATCAACGAGGCTATTGAAACCATCCAGGACGAAGCTCTGGAACTGACCGCAGATGGTTCAAGCCTGGTCACCATCGGTGGCGACCACACCATCGCACTGCCACTGCTGCGTGCAGCTTCGCAGCGCGCCGGTGCCCCGGTGGCCATGCTGCACTTCGATGCCCACTTGGATACCTGGGACACCTACTTCGGTGCCGAATACACCCACGGCACTCCATTCCGCCGTGCGGTCGAAGAAGGCATCCTGGATACCGAGGCGATCTGCCACGTAGGTACCCGCGGCCCGCTCTACGGCAAGAAAGACCTGGAAGACGACAAGCGTTTCGGCTTCGGTATCGTGACCAGCTCGGACGTCTACTACCAGGGTGTACGCGAAATCGTTGACAAGCTGCGTGATCGCATTGGCAACCGTCCGCTGTACATCTCGGTGGACATTGACGTGCTGGACCCTGCCCACGCACCGGGCACCGGAACTCCAGAAGCCGGCGGCATCACCAGCCGTGAACTACTCGAAATCCTGCGTGGCCTGCGCGGACTGAACATCGTGGGCGCCGACATCGTTGAGGTGTCGCCAGCCTACGACCACGCAGAACTGACCGGCGTCGCCGCCAGCCACGTCACCTACGACCTGATCTCCCTGATCAGCGACTTCCGTTCCAACAAGGGGCTGAACAAGTAATGAGCGAACAGCCCCAACGCAATGGTGGCGACCTGGTCATTGAGACCCTGAGCGCGCTGGGCGCCAAAACTGTGTTCGGCATCCCCGGACAGCACGCCTTGGGGCTGTTCGACGCGCTGTCGCGTTCCAACTTGGAATTCGTTTCCTCGCGCGTAGAAAACAACTCCGCCTTCGCCGCCGATGGTTACTCCCGTGCCACCGGCGAAGTGGGCGTACTCTTCCTCTCCACCGGACCAGGCGCACTGACTTCCCTGGCCGGGTTGCAGGAAGCGTACGCCACCGGTGTGCCCATGGTCGTCGTGGCCAGCCAGATTCCACTAGATGGATTGGGTGCACGACGCAAAGGCATGCTGCACCAGCTTGATGACCAGAAGGCTTCGGCTGCCAACGTCACCAAGTTCCAGCAAACCGTCCACCATGCTTCGGGCATCCCCTCGGCTATTCAGGATGCATGGGCTCGGGCCATCACCGTGCCTATGGGACCGGTCTGGGTGGAAGTGCCACAGGATGTTCTCCTCGCACAGGTGATGGTTCCACCGGTACAGGATGCTTTAGCTGAAGCCTATGAGCACCCACCCCGTGAAGAACTGGTTCGCGAAGCGATCAACTGGCTTTCGGATGCTCAGCGCCCGGCGATTATCGCCGGTGGCGGTGTACGCCGTGCCGGGGCACAGGCAGAACTACTCGCGGTGGCCGAAACCCTGCAGGCACCGGTACTTTCCAGCCCCGGCGGCAATGGAGCCTTCCCCTGGAACCATGAGCTGTCTTTGCAGTCATGGGTTGAAGATCGCCACGCCACCGAGGTCATGGAAGATGCCGACGTACTGCTGGTGATCGGCTCTGCATTGGGAGAAGTGACCAGTAATTACTTCACCATGGAACCGCGCGGCAAAATGATTCAGATTGATGCTGAACCGCGGGTGCTGGAATCTAATACTCCGGCACTGGGTATCCGTGCCGATGCTCGCGAGGCACTGAAGTTCCTCGACCGGGATCTGAAAGCCGCTGGTTTCACTTCCCGGGCCTCGTGGCATGGCCGCAGCCCCCAGCAGGTGGTAGCTGACACTCTGGAGAAAATTCAGGAGCGTCTTGACGGGCAAGATTTGGCCAAGGAACGAAAGTTCATGGCCGATATCCGTGAAGCGATACCAGCGTCGATGCAGACCTTCTGGGATATGACCATTGCCGCCTACTGGGGTTGGAGCTGCTGGGACGCCAAAGATGGGCAGTTCCATTCGGCCCAGGGTGCCGGCGGGCTAGGCTATGGTTTCCCTGCGGCTATTGGCGGGGCCATTGGCACCGGGCAGCGTGTACTCGCGGTCAGCGGTGATGGCTCCTCGATGTATTCGATTGCTGAGCTGGCCACGGCCAAGCAACATCAAGCTCCGGTGACCTGGCTGATTGTTGATGACGGTGGATACGGCATCCTGCGCGAATATATGGAAGGTGCCTTTGGCAAAGCAACCGCCACCGAGTTGGCACGACCTGACTTCGTGGCGCTGGCTCAGTCCTTTGGAGTACCAGCTCGCGAGGTAGCGGTGGATCAAATCGGTGCAGCGCTCACAGAAGCGTTGGCTGAGCAGGGACCGAATGTCATTGTGGTCAAGACTCTGCTGAAGATGTTTGCCCCAACGCACCTGTAAAGGGAGCAAAGAGTAGCGGACAGTATGGTGGCCTCGGAACGTTAAGAATGCTTAGCGTCCGGGGCCACAGTCTTATCTTTTAGCGTCAGTCTCTAATGCGTGAAGTGATACACCACGCCAAAGAGTACTGCGGAAACGCCCATGCTAATACCGATGAGCAGTGGCTCCCAGTCCGAAGACTGCATAGCCAACATCACTGCGAAGGCGCCGAAGAGAGCTATTGCTCCGAGGCCTCCCAGGATCACTCCTCCGCCTCCATGGTGCCGCACGGCGGAGTGTGCGGTCCGGTGGAATAGTGGTTCCATGTCGCTATGATACGTCCGAATCGGTATTAAGCCGAGGGGTCGAGGCGGAACTTAGCTATTGTCAGACTTCTTCAGCCGTGCCACGAGTGCGCAACTGGTGGATATGTTGCGCGGCGCGATCCAGCGATGGATAGTCTGCTCCTGGACCTTGAGCGATAAATCCTGGACACTCGTGATCAGCTAGATCCGCATGCCCGAAAGACAATCCTCGGAAAGTACCATGAGCCATGCGTACCAGGTGGGCTCCGGCGGCCACATCCCACACCTTGGTATCAAAACCTATGGTGGCATCGCACCAGCCGGCAGCCACATGGGCTAGAGCTAGGGCGGCGCTGACCTTGCGCCGCACCGTGGCGAAGTCCTGTATCCACTGGCCAAAGAGCTGTAGTGCCAGCTCACCGTCTCGCTCTAATGACTCGGCCCCTGGATAGTCGGTCATGAGATTGGCTTGGGACTGTGCTGGACGCATCGCTGGGTTGAGCTGAACATCGTTGAGCAGCGCCGTGTCGAGGTTAGCGGTGAATTCGTCACCTGAAATCGGATCAATAATTACCGCGGCAACTAGCTGTCCGTCTATTGCGGCTGCGATAGAAATACAAAAGAAGGCAATGCCGTGGACAAAGTTGCTGGTCCCATCAATGGGGTCAACTATCCATTGCACACTTCCAGGAGTCTGCTGACCGGAGTGGGCAGAGATCTTTTCTTCTCCTAGGACCCAAGAGCTAGGCACCGTCGTGAGCAAAGATTCGGTAATGATCTGTTGGCTGCGCCGATCAATCTCGGTGACCAAGTCATGAGTATTGGTTTTATGTTCGGCATTTACCGAAGTGCGGAAGGTAGAGCGCAGTAGATCAGCTGCACTTCGAGCCGCGTGTAGCGCGGCGACACGTAGTTCTTCGGCGTAGGAATGTTCGCAGATTGCTGGTTGCTCACTCACCGTGTCAGCTTATCGTGCCACCGGTTGCACTCGAACCTCGGGTCGCGTCGACAACAGTGAAACGAAACCTGCAACGTCCCTAGTTCAGCATTCAAAAGCACCAATGGCATAGTCACGCGAGGTGTATACGGCCTTGGCATCGCGATGTTTGCAGGGCGCATCCTTGTCGCAAAGGTGAATCACGATAAGCTTCTGCACATGAGTAGCATGCAACCGATCGCGCCCAAAGCCTCGCTGACCGAGCAGGTCACCACGATGATTCGAGCGGCCATCGTTGCAGGGGAGATGGCTCCCGGTCAGCACTATTCAGCCATCGGCATTTCCGAGAAACTCGGTGTCTCACGCACTCCGGTGCGTGAAGCCTTACAGCTGTTGGAAAAAGAAGGAATTGTCACCGTCGCCAAAAACCGCGGTGTTCGGGTCAACCAGATTTCTTTAGAAGATATCGTTGAAGTCTTCCAACTGCGATTGGCCATCGAACCACCCGCGGCGGCCCGCGGAGTCATCAATGCCACCGATGATGACCGTGCACGGCTGGCTCAACTTCATAAACAACTATTGCAGGTCGGACACACCGGAGATGGCCGCGCGACTCTCGAAGCCGACCGAGAATTCCACCTCTACCTGCTAGGGCTGGCCAACAACAAAAAGTTGGACGGCGTGGTGGGGGAGTTGCGGAACCTGGTCCTGGCGCATGGGCAGACCACGATCCCCTATGCTCGTAGCGCCCAGGAGCTCGCCGGTGATCGTGAAGAAATCATGGCAGCAATTCTTGCGCAAGATGCACCGGCTGCTGCCACTGCGGTACGAGAGCACATTATGCGAACTGCGCAGATGCTGATCCGTTCCATTTGCTCGCGGACCGAAGGAATGGAAGCGCAACCATTCCTAGATCGCCTGAATGACTTGATTTCCTAGCAACACGTCCTCTTCTGACACCTCTTGCTAAAAGTGAACTACGCAACATAGAGTTACATGCAACATGTAACTACTTTGCTGTGGACGACATTGAGGTGACAGGTTGGGCCAACCATTAGAGGGGATCAAAGTCATTGATCTCTCACGCATTCTCGCCGGACCACTATGCACCATGACTCTGGGTGACTTCGGTGCACAGGTACTCAAGGTTGAAAGCCCGGCAGGGGATGAAACTCGCGGATGGATTCCACCGGTAACAGCCCACGGCGTCAGCACCTATTACTGGTCGGTGAACCGCAACAAAGAATCGATCATCGCTGACTTCACCAATGCAGACCACCTGACACGACTCCAAGAACTCATCCAAGACGCTGACGTCCTCGTGGAAAATTTCCGCCCCGGAGTTCTGAGTAAATTTGGGATGGACTACGAAAGCCTCAAAAGACAGAACCCGCGGCTCATCTATTGCTCGATTTCCGGATTTGGGGAACAGCAAGGAGCCGAGCTGCCCGGTTTTGATCTCCTCGTTCAGGCCGTCGGCGGACTGATGAGTATCACCGGGGAACCAGAAGGCACCCCTAGCAAGGTGGGGGTCGCCCTGGTTGACGTGCTAGCTGCACAAAATGCTGTCGCCGGAATACTGCTAGCCCTGCGGGAAAGAGAAAGCAGCGGTCAAGGGCAACGCGTCAGTATTAATCTGCTTAGCTCGGTACTAGCCGGGATGACCAACCAAACCAGTAGCACGCTAGCTACCGGACAATCACCAGCCCGCATGGGTAATGCCCACCCAAGCATTGCACCCTATGAAACTTTCAGGGCCAGCGATGGAGTTGTTGCCATCGCCGTGGGCAATGACCGGCAGTTCTCTGCCCTGTGCCATCAACTTGGCGCCCCGGCGCTCGCCGATGATCCTCGATTCCTCACCAACGCTGATCGGGTTGCACACCGCGTAGAGCTGAAGATATTGATTGAAAATGTGACTACTCAACGCAGCGCAGCAACCTGGGCCGAGCAGTTGATGTCGGCCGGGGTGCCAGCGGGCAAGGTCAATACCATCGCTGAAGCTTTACAGTTCGCACAAGACTTGGGGCTGGAACCGGTGGCGGAGATGAAAGATCCCGAAACGGGAGAACCAACAACACATATTGCCAGTCCCATCGGACTATCACGCACAGCCGCGCAATATCGGACCCCACCACCGGCCCATGGTCAGCACCAAGAACTTTTCGAACTCAAGACTTATCGCTAAATCGCTAAGGAGCGACAATGAACAACACTGAACACGCCCTTGATCCCTCCGATCTGATCAACTTCGATTCCTTGCTAAGCAGTGAAGAGATCGCCTTGCGTGAGACCGTGCGTGGTTTCGTGAAAGAGCACATTAAGCCGAATATCGCCCAGTGGTACAACGACGCGGTCTTCCCGCTGGACATCGTTCCGGAAATGGCCAAGCTGGGCCTGTTGGGCATGCACTTGAACGGCTATGGCTGCGCCGGTCGCTCTGCCGTGGAATACGGCATCGCAGGAGCAGAATTGGAAGCAGGCGATTCGGGACTGCGCACCTTCGTTTCGGTCCAGGGCTCGCTAGCTATGAGCGCTATCTACAAGCACGGCTCCGAAGAACAGAAGCAAGAATGGTTGCCAAAGATGGCAGCCGGCGAAGCCATCGGCTGCTTCGGCCTGACCGAACCCACCGCAGGTTCGGACCCATCAAGCATGAAGACCTTCGCCCGCCGCGACGGCGATGACTGGGTGATCAACGGCTCCAAGCGCTGGATCGGCCTGGCCAACGTGGCGCAGGTAGCAGTCATCTGGGCACAGACCGACGAAGGAATCCGCGGATTTGTCGTACCAACAAATACCGCAGGGTTCACCGCGACCCCAATCGAACAGAAACTCTCCATGCGAGCTTCAATCCAGTGCGAAATCGACCTCGTTGATGTGCGACTGCCAGGTACCGCGGTCTTACCTAATGTCACAGGCCTAAAAGGCCCATTCTCCTGTCTGAACGAAGCCCGTTACGGAATTCTTTGGGGTTCCATGGGTGCAGCTCGTGATGCTTTTGAAGATGCTCTTGCCTACTCGCAGCAGCGTCTTCAGTTTGATAAGCCGCTTGCTGGGTACCAAATGACCCAGCAGAAGCTGGTCGACATGGCATTGGAAATCAATAAGGGGTTCTTGCTGGCCCTGCACATCGGCCGGTTGAAGGACGCCGGGAACCTAGATTTGCACATGATCTCGGTCGGTAAGCTGAACAACTGCCGGGAGGCGATCAAAATTTGTCGCGAAGCCCGCACGATCCTAGGCGGCAATGGCATCACCTTGGATTACTCTCCACTACGCCACGCCAACAATTTGGAATCGGTACGTACCTACGAGGGCACCGATGAAGTGCACACACTGATTCTGGGCAACAAGCTCACCGGCGTACCGGCGTTCCGCTAGCCCACGCCACAGCTGTTTTCGAAAGTGGTTGGGGCTGGGTGCGATGCACTTGCCTTAGATCATTCGCGTGAAGAGTTCAAAAACAGCGGATGCGGACATAATGCAGGTAGATTCAGAATCAGCAGGTAGTAATTCATCTCTGTCTGCTCAAAGTGTGTCAAAGCATCTGCCTACTGTAACCCACAGGTAAGGGAAGAAAAATCAATGAAGATTGAACGTATTTTGGTTATTGGTGCAGGAACTATGGGCCGGCAAATCGCCATGAGTTGCGCCTTGGGTGGCTACTCGACGATCTTGCAGGACATTTCTGACGACGCTCTAACAGCTGCCCGCAATCAGCTAGAGTCATGGGCCGCGTCGAGGATCGCGAAGGGCAAGCTTGAGTCAGCTGACGTCGACGCAGCGCTGACTCGCCTGAGCCAGAGTACCGATCTCGTAGACAGCGCCAGCAGTGCAGATCTCGTGATTGAAGCTGCCGTGGAGCGGCTTGATATCAAGGAACAGATCTTTGCGACGTTGGGAGAACACGCGCCAGATCACGCCATCCTTGCGACGAACTCTTCGACCTTGCCATCTTCGCGCGTGGCCGAAGCCAGCGGGCGTCCGGAGCAGGTTTGCAATATGCACTTCTTCAACCCTGCATTGGTGATGAAATGCGTTGAGGTAGTGCGCAACGAGCAGACCAGCGATGAAACCATAAAAGCCGTTACCGAGGTGGCTACTCAGCTTGGCAAACAACCTGTCCTAGTAAATAAGGAAATCCCGGGCTTTATCGCCAACCGCATGATGGGCGCCATCAACGCTGAAGCCCTAAACCTGGCCCACGCAGGAATTGCCAGCATTGAAGATATCGATACCACTGCCAAAACGGCGCTTGGTCACCCCATGGGTCCTTTTGAATTGATGGACATGGTGGGCCTGGACGTCATTGATTTCATCGCGCAGGCGACGTTCGCTGAAACGGGAGAAGAATCGGATAAGCCTCATCCGCTGATCACCCAAAAAGTTCAGGCTGGTCACTTGGGGCGCAAGAGCGGTGAAGGGTTCTACTCGTATTCCTAGACAGTCGACTCTGAACTAGGTAAAGAGCGAAGTTTGCTCCAGCGGTTTGTCGTTTTCCAAGGTTTGGCGAGAACATGAAAGACTGTGAACATGAGTCACATTTCGACTGATCAACGAGCTCGTCACGTTGCCTCGCGTGTGGAAGACAGTTTTCACAATTGGCGTGCAAAACGAGCGCTGGCTAAGGGGCAAGGGGCGGTTATTCTGCCCTATACCGGATATGGATCAACCGGCAATGACGGTGGTTGGATTCGTGTTCTGGCACGCGTAGTTCTTGCCGGTCCCGGCGCTTTCGAATTTGGGCAACATCGAGCCCAAGTCATTGCCGACGGGATCCGAGGCTTTCGAAATTTCATCTCGCCAATCCTGCCCTTCGGCAAAGTCAGCATCATGGTCGGTGAGCAGCGCTTCGAAGTGCAAGCAGACCGTGGTGGCGTCATTGATGTGAAACTATCGGTCGACCTGCCAGCAGGGTGGAATGAAGTACATCTTCAGGCCCATGATGGTGATGAGGCCACAGCCCGCATTATGGTCATTGATCAGGCGCAGAAATTTGGCGTGATCAGCGACGTCGACGACACCGTCGTCGTCACGGCCCTGCCACGCCCGTTGCTTGCTGCCTGGAACTCATTTGTGCTCTCTGAGCATGCTCGCGTTGCCACGCCCGGGATGGCTGTCATGCTTCAAAAGGTGCGTCAAGAACATCCTGGCGGACCAATGATTTATCTCTCCACCGGAGCATGGAACGTTGCCCAAACCTTGGAACGCTTCATCTCTCGCAATCTCTATCCTGAAGGCCCCTTACTGCTGACCGATTGGGGGCCGACAGATCGTTCGTGGTTCCGTAGCGGCATGCAGCATAAGGTTGACCAGTTGCGGCGTTTGGCTCAGGAATTTCCGCATATCTCGTGGGTCTTGATTGGCGATGATGGGCAGCACGACCCAGCCATTTATGCTGAATTTGCCCGTCGCTATCCCGAACTTGTTCGCGCGATCGTGATTCGTCAGCTGACACCTTCCGAAGCAGTATTAGCTGGTGGTCGTTCAAATGAATTGCGACGCACCACCCCAGGTGTGCGTTGGATTTATGAACCAGATGGCGCGCGGATACTGGACCAGCTGGTGAAGCAAGGTCTGGTTGAGGCTGATACGAAGAAATTGTAGAAGGAAGAATGCTTATGGCTGGACCGATGCTTCGTGTGCAGGTACCCATGCGTTGGGGCGATATGGATGCGTATGGGCACGTAAATAACGTCAACCTCATTAGGCTGATGGAAGAAGCACGTATCGCAGGGTTTGGAGTACCGGGAGGCACTGGGGCACCTGGTGTTGAACCTCAGGCGGATATTTTCTCTGCGGTTCCCGAAGGTATACAAATCTTGGTTGTTGAGCATCGCGTGCGGTACTCCAAACCGTTGGAATACCGCAATGTTCCCGTCAACGTAGATCTGTGGGTAGCCAACATCAAACCTGCCAGCTTTGATATTTGCTACGAGTTCCGGGACCCAATTGAGGATTACCTATGTGTCAAAGCTGCAACGACGCTGGCCTACTTTGACCCATCTACTTCGAGAGTTCAGCGGTTGAGCCCTGAAGAACGTGCGGGTCTGAGCGCTTTTGAAGGTGCATCGACCTTCCCGAAGTAACCACTGACGCTCCTGTCAATTAGGATTGATCTATCTACTCTTATTAAGACAGGAAGTGATGAAATGTCACAGCCAGCTGGCGGACGTCCACGAACCGAAGCTCGACCTGCACGTCCTCAGGTTGTTTTGCAGGTACTTAAACGAGAACAGGTTGCACCACATTTGGTCCGTCTGACCCTTGGTGGACCTGGGTTTGAGAACTTCGTCGACAAAGAGGCGACGGATCGTTACGTCAAGTTCTTGTTTGCCAAGCCAGAACTGGGCCTGCAGATGCCCTACGACATGGATGAGTTACGCGGTCAACTAGCACCGGAAGACATGCCGGTGCGTCGCACCTACACCGTGCGTCGTAGTGACCATGAAGCGCGAACCATTGAGGTTGATTTCGTCGTTCATGGTGAAGAGGGGCTTGCTGGCCAGTGGGCTCGCGACACTGAGATTGGTTCTTCCATCTGTTTCGTCGGTCCCGGAGGGCTTTTTGTGCCTAACGATGAGTTCGATTTCCACTTCTTTGCTGGTGATGAGACGGCGATTCCCGCTATTTCTGCGGCTCTGGAAGCCATGGCACCTCAGATGAAGGGGCTGGCTGTTATCGAGGTGGAGAACGCCGCCGACGAGATGGAACTTGTTCGACCCGTGGGCGTGGAAGTTCGGTGGTTGCATCGTGACGCTCCGTTTACCCCACAGAGCACCATTCTGGAAAATGTTGTGCGTGAGTACCCCTGGCCGGAGGGGCGTGTTCAGGTTTTTGCCCACGGTGAGCGTGAAGTCATGAAGAGGCTTCGTCTTTACTTCTATGATGAGCGTGGTGTTGACCGTCGCGATATGTCGCTATCTGCCTACTGGGCCTTTGGCCGAGCCGAAGACGCTTTCCAAGCTGAAAAGCGCACCGAGGTTGGCAAGATTTTCGCCGACTAGAGGGCTGTCTGAAGCCACAGATCTAGCGTCACTTGGTGAAGTTAGACGTGCCTAATAGAAAATTATCAAAATTAGGTGATCTGGGGTTGACGTTATTGGGGTCAGTTAGGTTATGCTTATTCCAGAGCTTCTCCCGTGTGTGGTCGGGAGAAGCGACAAACTTGACCGATATCATCGGCCAGTTCGCTACGGTTCGGGGCTGCTCACCTCGACCTAGTGGTCGGCTCAGCCGGCTTGAATAAGGGGAATAGGGAATCGGGTGACCTGCTCAGTCGCCCGAGTCGCAGAAAAGGGAACTTACCAAGATTGCACACCTTGGTAGGTTCCTTTTTCATTGTTAACGCTTTTCGGCGTCGTAGGCCCATAGCAGTAACGTGGCGAGATATTTTGAATCGGCCGGCAGTGAAGAGCTGCTGAAGTCGGGCATAGCCAGATTTTTGAGTGCGCGTCTGACCACTAAGTCAGAATCCAAGAAAATCTGTGGATCACGTAACCCACGTAGCGCCATATAGTCTCTAGTCCACGGACCTACTCCGCGTAAAGACAGGAGTTGGCTGAGGAATTCTGTCGGCTGGTGAACAAGGTCTTGTCCGCAGTCTTGAGACCAGGTGGATACGGTATGCAAAGTTGTAGCTCGTGCCAACGGACACCGAATGATGGACTGAATTTCACCTCGGCTAAGACTCGCGGTGGCTCTGGCAGTGGGGAAGGCGCGCAGTCCTGAAGGGTGTTCCTCGCCAAGATGTTCTACATACCTTCCGGCGAGTGTACGAGCCGCAGCTAAAGATACCTGTTGACCGATGACCGTGGTGGCAAGTGCCTCAAATGGGTCCGGGTAACTGATGAGTCGTAGATTCGGATATGCCTCGGACAATTCCTTGAAGCCGGCGAGGTCCGAGAATGATGCATAAGCAGTTGCGGTGTCTTGCGTCAGGCCGAACCAATGGTCAATAGTCGCTTGCAAACGAGGCACAAGACTCGCGGGCGCATCGTGAATGACAGAGATTCCTGAATCATCCAATCTCAGGTAGACATCAACAAGGGTGTCTTTAATGCGCAGAATCCGGTGGACTTCAGCAGTTCTTGTATCAATCTCTTCTTGAGCCGGTAAGGAATGGATGCTCAGCACGGATAGCGTGTGAGCGATATCCAGAGTCCCCACGGATTTGAGGCGTAGTTCCATGCGGGATTAGGCCCAAATTCCTGAACTGTTCCGGCGATGCGAACCAACGAGATGCGTATCCACCATTCCAATAGCTTCCATCAGTGCGAACATCGTGGTTGGGCCAACAAATTTGAATCCGCGTTTTTTCAACGCTTTGGCGAGTTCTTTCGACTCGACGCTTTGAGTTGGGATCTCCGCCAGCGTGCGCGGGGCAGGAGTTTCTTCTGGTTTGAATGACCAGATGAAATCAGCCAGCCCACCTTCCTCTCGCATCATGAGTGTGGCTTCCGCGTTGGCGATCGTGGCGCGGATTTTCAGCTTGTTGCGCACAATCGCGGGGTTGTCCATGAGGCTTTCAAAGTCGTTTTCGGTGAATAGTGCGACTTTTTCGGGGTCAAAGTTTGCGAACGCTTCTCGGAAAGCTTCGCGCTTAGAAAGGATGATGGCCCACGATAGCCCAGACTGGAAGCACTCTAGGCTTAGACGTTCGAATACCCCGGACTCGGTGCGCACCGGCATGCCCCACTCAGTGTCATAGTAGGCGCGGAGCATGTCGCTGGTTGCTGCCCATTGCGGGCGGGCAAGACCATCGTCACCGATAACAAGATCTTCGTTCATGGTTCTATCTTCGCATTGAGTGAGGTCAAGGGCGTAAACGGAAGAGAATCTTCAGTGTTTGGTAAGTGTTTTTGGTGGCGGATGGCAGCGGGTGTTTGTGATGATTCCAAGACCTGTGTCCTTGCGTTTCGCTATGAATCAAAACTAAGAACTGATTAAGAAGATACGCTACCTCGGTTGGCAAAAGTACCTCTCGTGCCTGCGCTGCCGTAACATTCCGAAGTCCTTGCAACTATCACTTCAGTGGCGACGATCCCGTATTGCTGATTGACCGCGTGAAGGGGTTTAGCTTTTCCCAACAAACAACTATCATCGTTATATGGCGATAATAGAGTCCAAGGGCGATAAGGCGATCGATCGTAACGGAAAGACACGACAAGCAGCTTTGTTCCATGCCCTCGCTGATCCGACGCGTTTGCTGATCCTTGAACACCTGAAAACCGGTGAACACAAAGTCCGCGAACTTACCGAGCATCTTGGACTGGCTCAAAGCACTGTCAGCGCACATCTAGCCTGCCTGCGCGACACAGATTTGGTCACCGTCCGCGCTCAAGGGCGATCGAGCATCTATTCGCTGGGACAGCCGGAGTCTCTGGACGAATTACTCTCTGTTGCGGTGCAGCTCATTCCCGGGCAAGCATCAGAGCATCACTGGCAAGAAGCGCACGCACAACGGACAGCAGGTGTTTAAGCATGGGGCATGATCACTCACATGGTCACTCCCACGACCATACGGACGCGAACCGGACACGACTGGCCTGGGCCTTCGCAATCACGGCGAGCATCCTCGTTGCCGAAGTGATCGGGGCAATCGTCACTAGTTCGCTAGCGTTGCTTGTCGATGCTGCTCACATGCTCACCGATACGCTCGGATTGCTCCTTGCCCTTACGGCAGCGAATTTGATTGCGCGCAAGCCCACCACTAAACGAACTTGGGGTTTTCGTCGCGCCGAAGTTCTCTCGGCAACGGTTCAGTCAGCACTGCTGCTGGCCGTAGGAATCTACGCTGCCATCGATGCAGTGCGCCGCTTGTTTGCCCCGGCAGAAATTCACCCAACGGGTCTGTTGTGGTTTGGTGTGATCGGTTTGCTCGGAAATGTCATTTCCATGTGGATCATTTCTGCTGGCCGAAAGAACAACTTGAACATGCGCGCTGCATTCCTTGAAGTTGTTAATGATGCTCTGGGATCAGTTGCCGTGATCGTTGCGGCCATCGTTATCGCTACTACGGGGTGGATGCGCGCAGACTCGATTGCGGCTCTCGTGATTAGTGCCCTGATAGTTCCGCGAGCCATGAAACTCCTGGGCGAAACAACCCACATTCTTTTGGAATCCACGCCGCGAGGACTGGACCTACTGGCTGTGCGGGAGCATCTAGAGAATCAACCAGGTGTCATTGCAGTCCATGATTTGCACGCCAGCCAAATTGCTTCGAACTTACCTGTACTCACTGCCCATGTGGTCGTTGAAGACTCGATGTTCTCTGCCGGAGTGGCTGGAGATCTTTTGAAAAACTTACAAAAATGCGTGGCTGACCACTTCACGATCAGTATTGAACATTCGACATTTCAGATTGAACCCGCATCGCATCAAAGTACCGAACATCAGCACGGTTGTTAGGCGGAAACACCGAAAGAACCCGGTCCAATAACCTGTGACCTAGTTTTGTTGTGGCTGGGTCATACCTGAGTATGATGCACTGTCCAAGCAAGTCAAGCCTGTTGGTTGATGCCCCTCTGGCTAGGAAATTTATATTCTTTTGATATGACTTCTGAAACACTGCCAAAAACTGACTTTGCGGTCGCCGCGCGTGGGCTGACCAAAACCTACGGACACGACACCACCCGAGTCGAAGCCCTTCGAGGAGTCGACGTTTCTTTCGCCCGTTCTCGCTTCACCGCCATCATGGGTCCCTCCGGATCCGGCAAATCAACCCTGATGCACTGCCTTGCTGGATTGGACTCAGCAGACGGCGGAGAAATCATCATCGGTGGCAAGAACCTGCTCTCGCTCAGCGACGATCAGCTCACCGAAATGCGACGCGAACAAATCGGTTTCGTGTTCCAGTCATTCAACTTGGTGCCCACCATCAACGCACGAGAGAACATCTTGTTGCCACTGTCCCTGGCCGGCAAAAAACATGACCGAGAATGGTTCAACACCGTCATCAATGCCTTAGGACTGCGTGATCGCCTCACCCACAAGCCACATGAACTCTCCGGCGGCCAGCAACAGCGTGTAGCCGTGGCCCGTGCACTGCTCACCCGCCCTGAAGTTGTTTTTGGTGACGAGCCAACGGGTAACCTAGATTCGCGAACCGGCGCCGAGGTGTTGTCCTTGATGCGTACCTCGACCCGCGAAATGGGTCAGACCATCATCATGGTCACCCATGATCCGGTGGCAGCATCCTACGCTGACACTGTCCTGCTCATGAAGGATGGTTCCATCGTTGGCACCATCGAGGAGCCCACCGTGGCTACCGTGTCCGAGGCACTTGCCTCATTGGCGGAGTAATCGATGTTGCACGTAGCTCTTTCAAATATCAAAACCTATGCGCGACGCTATATCGCCGTCGTGCTGGCCGTGGCCATCGGTACCGCATTCCTTGCGGCCACCCTAGCCGTGAACTCATCAACTCAGGCAACCTTGAAGAATTCCTTGGGGGATTCTTACAAGCACGCTGACTTGGTGGCCTACTGGAACCCGGACCCGAGCGCAGATGAGGGCCAGACCGTAGACCTGACTGCTAAAGACATCACCGGTGTCCGAGAACTGCCCGGAGTATCCACCGCCTATGGGCTGGGATACGCCTACGGTCAGCTGCATACCGCTGATAACGGCTACACCGTACAGCTTCAGCCAGTGGACCCAAAGCAGGGGTTGGGTGGCATGGAACTGCTCGAAGGCCGTGCTCCACTATCCAATAACGAGATGATTATCGACGCCTCACATGCGCAGGATATGGGCATCTCCATCGGTGATGTTGTGGCCTTGAGCGATGACCAGGGCAAGAGCCAAAACATGACCATCGTCGGTATTCAGCGTTCCTCGACTAACCCGCAGACTTCTGCCTACGCCTTGGGCGGCATGAGCGAAAAAGCTTGGAGCCATTTCGCCGGTGACGGTGCCATGTTCAGTGACATCGTGATCAACAGTGAAGGCTCAACCGACGCTGTCGCACAGGAACTCAAAGACTACTTTGCACAGCAGAAGATGAGTGACATGGCTGTGGTCACCGCGGATCAAAAGGTCATTGACGAAGTCGCACAAATGACCGATGGCACGGACCAGCTGAGCGTCATCCTGATCATCTTCGCCTTGATTGCACTGGTCGTCACGGGCCTCGTTGTGGTCAACACCTTCTCCGTGGTGATTGCCCAGCGTACCCGCGAATTGGCATTGCTCCGTACCCTTGGAGCCAAGCGCAAACAGATCCGCAGCTCGGTACTGCTCGAAGCATTGGTCATCGGCATTGTCGCTTCGGTGATTGGCGTCCTGCTAGCCATCGCCTTGATGAGCGGACTCATCCAGCTATTGCACGCCCTGGTGCCGGCCATGTCCTATGCCACCTTGGCGCTGACTCCTGTGGGTCTCATCGTTCCGATCGCTGTCGGTATCTTGATGACGGTCATTGCCGCTAGCCTGCCTGCCCGCCGAGCCATGAAACTGGCACCGTTGGCAGCGCTGCGTCCCTTTGACTCAGCCAGCATGAAGAACCGTGCAGGCATCGTGCGCATCGTCATTGGTGCCCTGCTCGCCCTGATCGGTGCAGCCCTGTTGATCTACGGTGCAATCCAGGGCGATCTGATCATCGCCTTCCTCGGAGGTTTGGTGTCATTCCCTGGTATCTTGATGCTCGCCTCACTGTTCGTACCGAGCAGTGTCGCAGGAATTGGCAAGCTGGTTGCCGGTAACTCGACTTCCCGTCGTTTGGCAGCACTGAACGCAGTACGTAATCCAGGGCGCACCACCGCTACGGCAACCGCATTGCTCATCGGCGTGACCTTGGTATCGATGATTATGGTTGGTGGGCAGACCGCTAAAGCCAGCCTGAATAATTCGGTGGCAGCGGAATATCCCGTGGACATGATGGTGTCGTTCTACGACGGGACGACCAGTAAGGCTAAGGCTGATGAACTGGCCAAGAAGATCGACTCCGTGGATGGAGTCAGCGCGACGTCGACGTTCACCAGTTCCTATGCCGAAGTGAACCTGACTGAAGGCGACCCGGTGTCCTTGCAACTGCTTGCGGTTGATCCACAAGAATATTCCAAGACGGTTCTGGACCAGAGCGTTGTGCCAGAAAATGGCGAACTCGTCTTGTCGCAGTGGAATACCGACCTGAAATCTGTAGAGATCGGCGGTAAAACGCTGAAGATCAAGAAGTCGGGTGCGTTGCTCTCAGGAAACCCGGTGACTAGCCAAACGTTCAAGACCTTGGACATTAAGGATCCAGAGTCGTACCCAGGCATTATCGTCAAGGTAGATTCCGGTGTCGCTGGCTCGCAGATCAATGAGCTAGTCACTGAAATTTCAGACATCACCGGTGTGGATTCTTCGATGATTGACGGTGGTGTGGTGATGAAGTCAATGTTCACTCAGATCATTGACGTGCTGCTGACCATTGTTTCGGCGCTGCTTGCAGTGGCTGTGCTGATCGCCTTGATTGGTGTCGCTAACACGCTCAGCCTCTCGGTGCTTGAACGCACCCGGGAGAATTCACTGCTGCGGGCGCTGGGCCTGAAGAAGAAGCAGCTACGCAGCATGCTGGCTACCGAAGCGGTACTGATCGGTGGCGTAGCAGCATTGCTGGGCATGATCCTCGGCGTGATTTACGGTTTGTTGGGTGCGCAGTCGGCGTTGTCATCTATGGGAACGATGACCTACTCGATCCCTTGGTGGCAGTTGGCAGCGGTTCTTGCCATCAGCGTGATCGCAGCCCTGCTGGCATCGATTACGCCAGGGCGTCGGGCAGCGAAGCTTTCACCCGTTGAAGGCTTGGCCACCGAGTAAAAGTCAACGGTGGTAGTAGTTTCAACGACTAAGGTCGGGTTCGGAAATCAGTCTCTGATTTCCGAACCCGACCTTTTCTCGTGCTTAGCGCGCTAGTTACGTAGCGTGATCGTGGTGGCCATTGCCGGTGAACGTCCGGTGGTCACGAAGCCCGAGATATTAGATCCAGGGTGTTTGATGATGTCGGTAATCGACCCAAGATGTCGGCTCAGATCAATCTTGTCCTCGGGGGCAGCAAGCACCAGGTGGAAACCGAATTCTTGCAAGGCACGGATGCCGGCAGCAGCATATTCAGAGTTTGCCTGAATGAACGCTTCATCGATCATCACGGTGCCAAAGGAGGTGAACCCTGCCGATGCGAAGCCCAACTGGTACGCCAAAGCAGCACCCATGATGAAGGAAGTGAAACGTTGACCCTCACCACCGGAGAGGGTGCCTGGCTCCAAGCCAGTTTCGATTTCGCCATTGGTCTTATGCTCGTTACAGCTAATGATCACGTGTTGGCGAACATCTAATACGGTGGAACGCCACGCATTAAGTGCCGGATCGCTCAATGCCGTCACGAGAGCTTCCAATGCCTGATACGACGTCGCCAAGGTCGTTTCATCCTTGGTGGTGTAAGCCTCCTGCAAAGCATCTTTCAGTTCCTTGCGGAAGTTTCCAGCCTCCACAGGAATAGCATTCTGCACTTCCAAACGCAGAATGGATCCATGCTCAAACGTCACCTCAGCCAGAATCTGGTTCAGAGGTTTGATGCGTTCAGAGATCATCCGGCGTTCTTCATCAAGCAGCTGCAACAGGTCACTGAAGCGCTCGTAGGAGCGATTCGCGAAGTATTCGCGGAACTGCGCTTCGTGGTGTGGCAAACCGTCAGCAACAATCTGATCGTGCAGCTGGGTGTAGTGTTCAGCAGCCTCGGCAGAGGTACCGTGAGTTTGGGCGTGCGAGGTGCCAAAGTCGCGGGCAAAGCGGCGGAAAGTTTCACTGAGCGTGCTACCAATTTCTTGGCGCTGGCTGTTCAGCGAATTCATCTGGCTACCGAGCTGCAGTTTGACCTCGGCGAACGCCTCACTGATGTTTTCACTCGAGGGGCAGTTCCCGGAAATGACTTGATCGAGCACCGGTCCCAGTAACTGATGCTGGCGTAGCGAGAGTGGGATCGATTGCTCCCAATCAACACCTGGAGCTTGCGCAGTGGACAAAACTTGCTCGGCTCGCTGGACCTGCAACTGTAGGTCTTGAATACGGGAGCGGACCAGTGCCAGGTCCCCGACGAGCTTTTCTGCTTCTGCCTTAGCTGCTTCAATTTGCTGACGTACGCGCGAGGAATCGCCCGAGAGCGAGAGGGCGTCACCGAGTTTCTGTTCGCCACGACGCAGAGCTTCCAACGCCGGTGAAGAATCTAGCTGGGTGAAGCTACGTTCATCGGCAATGATGGCCTTCAGCAACTGTGATTTGGCGACGACCTTGTTCTTGGCAGCGCTGCGCTCATCGGCAGAGGCTTGGGCCTTCGTTATTTTCTCTTCAAGGCGGGCAGCCTTGGACTCAAGCTCAGCGATCTTTGATTCGTTGGTGAATCCGAGCAAGTACTCTGAGGCGGGAAGCCCACGAGTGTCTCGTTCGAAGGTTCCGTTACCGGTCTTCATCGTGCCAGCTGGAGTGATGGCCTTGGGATGCACATGCATCGCGGCATCGGTGTCGACGCAGGCCAGTGGATAGTCTGCGGTGATCTTTGCTTTGAGCCAAGTACCGGCCTCGCCGGGAGCGAAGTCGAGTTTGGTGACTAGGTCAGCTGGGCCTGCTTCAGCATCCTTGGGTTGCTGGGAGATATCGGTCCAACGCACCCGTCCCAGACCATCAAGCTGGTCGATAGCGTGGGTGACCTGAGAGATGAGTTCACCGGGGACCAATAGGGTGCGGGCCAAAGAATGCAAGGCCTTCTCGGCGGCCAATCGCCAGGTCGAAGCATCTGCCGAAACGTCCATGAGCTCGCCGGCGAAAGGCAACTGCTCTTCCTGCAACGAGCAGGCAGAGGCGATGGCGCGGCGTGCGGCGATAGATCGATCGTCAATGTTGCTGGCACGACGCTGGTAGGAACGGATCTGTTCAGCCAGGGTCTCGGCTCGCTTGCGTAGGTTAACCAAGGACGCCATGGCCTCATATTCCACGGTTTGAGCGTCCTGGGTGATGGAAGCCAGCTGTTGCAAAGTTCGGGCAGCATTGGCACGCAACTCATCTAGACCCGTGGCAGAGAATTCAAAGCTCAACCCCGCATCCGAGGCTTGCTGCTGCAAGGCGCGGATGGTGTTTTCTTTTTCGCTCAACGCCTTGCGGGCAACATCTGCTTCGCGTTCCAACAGCATCAGCGAGGCAGAACCTGCAGAATCGTGGGCAGCCTCTAAGGACTGCAGCTGATCATCGAGCTGTTCTTTGCGTGTACGTAGCTCTTCTTCTTCAGACTGCAAGGTTGCCAGTTCGCTTTGATGCGATTGCAGATCATTGCGTAGGACTAACTGGCGGACCTGGGCTTCCAGATCCTGCACATCACTTTCGAGCAGCTGCCGGGTTTCGGTAATCTGCTGGGCCAGCTGACGGTAGGCCTGATCCTGGTGTGGAACTTCGGCCAGCGCATCTCGTTGGGCCCGGGCAGTATCCAGCTGACGGTAAATGCCACGCAGGTGGGCGAAGTCTTCAACCGCAGCTGCCGCAGCTTTGAGCGTTGCAGGTTCTTCGAGTACTTCGTGACGGAAGAACTGGTTAACGCCCTTGGCTAAGCCCTTACCATTTTGCAGGGTGCGTAACAGAGCGAAAGCCTTATCGCTTTCGACCCCGAGCCGGCGACGAAGACGCTCAATGAAGGCCTTGTGGGTGTCGAAGGCTTCACTCGGCGCTAGAGCCTTGGACAGTGAAGAGACAGTGAAACGGCGCGGACCATGATTTTCCAGCTCAGCAATCTCGACCTTCCCCTCACACAAGAGATAGTGCTTGGAAACTTGGCCTTCTAGGCCGGCATCGGGCAGATCAAAGACAGCTCCGGCACTTACGGTATTGCCCATGCCATCGTCATAGCTGAGGATGATGGCGCTCCACGTAGCCCCAGGGCGTTGATAGACGGTACCCTCGGTGGTCTTGAACTGGCGGCCACGCATATAGGAGAACGTGGTGCGGCGGTCTTCGCGGGTGGCCGCGTCATTGGCCGATTCGTTCAGTCGCGGGGTAGCAAAAAAGACGTGACCCATGGCATCAAAAAGGGTTGATTTGCCCACGCCAGGGTGTCCAGTCACCAGTGTTCCAGCTCGGTCCACGGCCAGATCGTGAAGCCCGTGGAAGGTTCCCCAGTTAACAATCTGTACTCGGCTGAGGCGATGCTGGCCCGGGTTGACTGCGCCGCCCAGCGGAAGCGTCATTTCAATACTCATGGGTTACTCCTGCACCAACTCGGGTGTTTGTTCTGTAAGTTCATCGTTCTCGTCGGCCGACAGGTTAAAAGCCGGTTCGTTGGCATCAATCGCTGCGATGTAGCGCGGGATGTCCGCAATATTTTTCAGTGGTAGGGCCATCGCGAGTGCTGGGGAGATCCGGAATTCGTTCTCCAGTTCGGTGCTGGTCAGTAGTCGCAGCGACTGCAAACGAGCGATACCGGCCTCACAAGATTCAGCAAAACGCTTGTCATCACGGTCGCTGGCCTGACGGTGTTCGGACAAGATTTCATGCATGGCGGAGCGTGAAATGACGGCATCATTCCCACTGCCTGACTGTTGTTCCAACAACAGTCGCAGGCGTAGAGCCAACAGGGTTTCATCGCGCTTAAGCGGGCGACGAGGAGCAATCGGTGCAGTATGTACTTGTTCAATTTGTACTGGGGCGAGCATCGCAATTTTGCGATCCATGTCCAGGGTCAATGCCAAGAAAATCTCTGAGAAGTAATCACTGATGCTCTGTTGCTGATCAAGCAAGAGTTGCCATGCGGCAGCGTCGAGCGAGCCATCCAGGTACGGTCCGCGCAGAAGACGGACCAGCAACTGGCGCAAAGGCAGGGAGTATTTTCCGGTATCACCTTCGAACAACGGTTCTGCGATGGGTGCTGCGTAGGCATCGCTCGTGGTCATAGCGGCTCCTTCGTAAAGCTCAGGGCGGGCAAGATCGCGGTTCTCATCGAACCATCAAGCTGTTGGAATTCAATGTTGATCAATTCGGCGTCGTTGAGGGACTCACCGTTGGTGCGGCCTATCTCAACGAGGGCACGGATGGTATTCAAATGTCGGTGCTCATCATCTAGGGCAGCAAATACTTCATCCATGCCTACTGCCGCGGTTGATGAATTTTTCAGCTGTGTAGTGATTGATTCCCGCAATAACGCCATATTGGCTTGTGGCGTTGTTGGGTTACGAACGATGTCCGCTTCACTGTATTCAGGTGCCTGAGCCAGTGGGGGAGGCGCCACATGTTCGGAAGGATCGTAGATCCCCAAACCGGAAAGGGTCATCAGCTGCGGGGTGTACAAATCCATGGGGGTCAGTCCAGTACGCGGTTTGAGCGCTGATGACTTGCTGATGGCCAGTTCGGCTTCGCGGACAGCCTGTCGTAGAAGCTCGGCTTGTTTGTAATCCTCTGACTGAACAAAAGCGTGCAAAGATTCGGAAAGCTTGCCGTACGATGCGTGAACTTCAGCAGCCTGACGTCTAAGCTCACGCAACAGATTTGTCAGGATCTGACGCTCGGTGGCATCAAGATCATCAACAAAGTCGCGTTCGAGAACTTCAGCCAACGCCGAGCGGAAACGCTGCTGGGCCTCGGGAGAATTAAGGAACTCGGTAAACCCGCTAAAGGTTTCACCTTCGGCCGTTGAACGCAGCTGGCGGTCAGCTTCGAGGACCTGGCCCACAGCCACACCCTTCGCTGTGGAAGCATCAAGGATGCCTTCACGCAGCGAATGCAACATATCCTGAACGCCATCTCGCATGCGACGGAAATCTGCTGGCAGACTCGAAGCAAGATCCAAGAGCGAACGGGTGGCAGACAAGGCCGTAGTGCGTGAAAGCACCGCAGGGTCATCCCCACTACGAAGCTGTTCAATCTGAGCCTGGCGTTGGGCGATCTGAGATTCCAAAGCCCTGATTCGTGCTTCAGGATCAGGGTCAGTTTCGTGTACCAACGACTCCAAGGATGAAAGCAGCGTGTTCAAGCGCGAAGAGTTCAAGTGGGAGTCATCGGTGGAAAAATCAGCGAGGAAACGCAAGGTGCGCAGAGTCTGCGCACTTGGCTCATAAACGAAGCGGCCATCGATGAGCGGACGGGCCAGAATGCCTTGTTTCACCCAGCTCTCCGCAAAATCTTGGGCAGAGTAGGACTGGGGAATCTGTTCGTCGCTTTTACGTGCCTGCTTTAAGAATGAATCTAACGAGGCATGGAATAGTTCCAGCGCGACGCGGGAGCGATCTGCGGTGAACTCGGCTCGAATGAAGGCAACTGCCCAGGGCTGGGCCGTCAGAAGACGAAATGCTGCCGATCCTTTGAACTGTTGAGCCTGTAGCCACAAACTATTCGCGCGGTGCGAGGGCTGCATGTACTTCCTTGATCTTTAGGTCGCCTAACTAAGCAATTCTAGATCATCGGACTCAACGCTAAGTGTGAGTTTTTCGCATAGTCCCGTGATTCCCGAGTCTTCTCGGAGAATCGGCGTGCTGGGGTGTTGTCAAAACCTCATTCTGTGTAGGGTCGAAATAAGAAGAGGACAACCTGTTTTCTGCTGGCGATGAGCCAAAGCAGAAGGCCCTGAGGTGGCGATCAATGAAGCCCTTGCGATTAGTAGTAGCTGTTGGCCTGGTTATGGCCCTGGCAGCGTGTAGCACTCAAACTCCAACCGAAAACCCGAGCACCGAGTCTTCCCAAGACGCACAAGCACAGCAGGAGCAAGAACGAGTCGACAGCGTTAAAGCCGAAATTAATAGGCTTGCTGATGGCTATGACTACGATGCTGCGATAAAACTTGCGAAAGAGGATAGCAACACAGAATTGTCGTCAATGGTTGGCGGACTGGAAGACGAAAAAGAGCACACAACAGCATGGGCCGAACCGGATAAGATTCCGCACCTGTTTTTCCACTCACTGATCGTGGACACCGATCGTGCCTTCGATAAGGACAGCCGCTCTGCCGGGTACGAAGACTACATGGTGACCCAGAAGGAATTTGCGGCGATTCTTTCATCGCTCTACGCCAAAGACTATGTGCTGGTTAACCCAGAAGATTTTGCCGGTCTGAACGATAAGAAGCAGATGGAGTATCGAAAGATCATGCTCCCCAAGGGCAAAAAGCCTCTCGTCTTATCCGTGGATGATCTCAGTTACTACGAATATATGGACGGCGACGGTTTCGCCAGCAAACTGGTGCTCGACGACAACGGCAAGGTCCGCAACGAGTATGTTGATGCCGACGGCAAAAAACACATCGGCGCTTACGACGTGACCACGATGGTTGATGACTTCATCAGCGAGCACCCGGATTTCACTTATCGTGGCGCACGTGGGTTGGTGGCGATGACTGGTTATAACGGTGAATTTGGCTACCGCACTTCGGAAAGTCAGTACCCGGATGATAGGAACATCAAGCAGGATCAGGAAAAAGCTACAGCGATTGCAACGGCCATGAAAGACACCGGTTGGGTCTTTGCCTCGCACTCGTGGGGTCATATCCAAACCGATTCGGTGAGCATGGGGCGCCTGAAGCGTGATACCAAACTTTGGGAAAAAGAGGTTGAACCGATCGTCGGCGCGACCGATCAATACATATATCCTTTTGGCGCCGACATCGCCCATACCAGCGCTTATTCGGGTCCGCGCTACGAGTACCTGAAAAGCCAAGGATTTAGATACTTCTACGGTGTGGATGGCACCACTGAAGCCTGGATGCAGCAACGCCCAGAGTATCAACGTCAAATGCGTATCAACGTTGACGGACTGCAATTCGCCAAGGAAGAAAAAGGTGACCGCCCAGTCTTAGGCGCGTTCTTCGACGTTGAAAAGGTTATCGATCCGGCCAGAAAATGACCGGACCGACAGCCCGCCCGACTATAACGCCATAAACGCGCCCAATTCTGACAGTCCCCGCGGGGAGGACGGCAAATAATCTGTGAGCCGCTCGCTGCGCACGATGATGGCCTTCCACTGTCCGCGGGAGATGGCAACGTTGATGCGGTTTCGATTCAAGAGGAACTCGATGCCGCGGGAGGCATCATCGGCGCTGGAGCAGGCCATGGTCATCAAAACCACTGGGGCTTCTTGGCCTTGGAATTTGTCGACGGTTCCAACCTTGACCGCGTCCAACCCCTGCGAGGCCAGGACCTCACGAACCAGATTGACTTGGGCGTTATAGGCCGCGACGACTAAGATGTCAGTGGCTTCTAACCCGCGAGCTGTCTTACCGGGACCGGGAGTCCACAACATGCCAAGATGTTCACGGACAAGTTGCGCGATTGCTTCGGCTTCCTCAACCGAACTGACGGTGTTCCCTCGGTGCTCAACGAAGCTCGTGCTCACTCCTGCGGGTGTTCCATCAAGGACTCGCTCCCCGGCAGCCGGCGCCGAAAACAGCTGATGGTCATAGCTCAAGGCAGACACCTTGGCGCACAGCTCTGGGTGCATGCGCCATGATGCCGCCAAAAAATACCCAAGTTGTGAGGGCAGCACGGGTTCTCCGGCTGAAAGCCACCCCAAGGCTGATTCATCAACAGGCTGCGGATGAGAACCCTGGGTAACCTGTGGCAACTGTTGCGGATCACCGAGCAACAACAGGTTGCGGGCAGCACGAGATACCGCCAAGGTATTGGCCAAAGAGGAACTGTCCGGCCTCGTCAATCACCAACAGGTCCAGGCTCTGCGCAGGGACCTTAGAACCGGTCAGGGTCCAGGCCGTCCCACCAATCAACGCGCCTTCAGCCGAGTTCAGGACGTTTGTTATGGAATCCTTAGACGTTTCGGTCCAAGGTACTGGATCCTTGTGCTTAACTTCCTTAGCAACTACTGATGGGTCGACGCCGGCTTGGATAGCCTTGCGCAGTACATTTTCAACCACTGCGTGGGATTGAGCCACGACACCGATTTTCCATCCATCATTGATCAGTTCACGGATCACGTGCGAGGCCACGAAGGTTTTGCCCGTGCCGGGAGGGCCTTGGACGGCAAGATAGGACTGATCAAGATCCTTCAGGGACTCAACGACCGCTTGGTAGGTCTGCGGTTGGCCGTTGACGACCTCTGGCTGCGCTGGGGCCGGCAACGTTGTGAATCGTGGTGAGATGCGGCGCAGAATATCGATCCCCGGCTGCTTCGGCAGCACAGGAACCGTAGAACCGACCTTTTGGGCGATCTCCAACAACGCGTCATCGATGCTCTTGGTCATCAAAGGCTTATCCGGGGTCAACGCCATGGGCATCGAACCGTAGGGAGGGATTTTGGCACTGGATTTTTCAGCAACGGTAATCCACCCCTCGCCAAGTTCCACGACAGTCGTGTTAAACGCACCGCCTCGCAGTGATTCGTCCACTTCCATGCCTTCAGGCAAAGGGGCAGCGAACATGGCAAAGACGGAGGCGCCGGGGGAGAGCAACGAACCTTCGGCCAGAGTACCGTTGAGCCTGGTCACCCTAGTAAAGGTCCGGGCTCGTTCGGTGGGTTTGTGCCAATCCTCAAGCACTTCGGCACCGTCAACAATGAAAACGCCCCGGACATCGCTCCAATCATCTACTGGTGCCGAGAGACGATCGAAGTGCTCCCACCAAAACTGTTTCTTCTCACGGCGGTTGTAGCCGGTCGCTGCAGCGACCATGGCAATGGCGCGGTCATCATCACTCAGTGCCTGACCCTGTGGAAGAATCGCGAGGTAGTCCTGCAAACGCAGCTCTTCGGCGCTGGGCTCATATGCTTCTTTGGTATCTTCGGCCAATGGCATGGCAGGAAGAGTCTGAGGATGATGTTCCTCTAATGACAGCAGCCAATCACGCAAGCGAAGGGTGGAGAGGCAATCGTATTCGTTGTAATCGGCAATCGAAGCCAAGACTTCATTAGCTGTGGCGGTGTCGTGAGCATCCCGGGCCTGCATGTACTGGGCATACGCCACGACAGAGGCGCCGGCATCGGTGACGTCGCCACCTCGAAGATGTTGCCCCATATATAGGGGTTCAAGTTTTTTGATCGAGTAGGAGCGAGTGGAGACTACTAGTGAATTGCGTACGGTCTCGTATAGATCCACTAGCAAGTTTTCCCGCAACCAGCTATCAATGATTTCTTCACCGGCAATATGCACCTGAGAGAGCTTGCGCAAAGCGCTCTTTTCATAGGCTGCGTAGTGGTAAATCTTCATATTGGGGAAGCGCTCACGCCGTTGCTGCACATAAGCGATGAAATCTAAGAACGCTTGGCGCTCCTCTGCCCGGCTGTGCGCCCAGAAAGGCTTGAACACTGGTTCTTGAGTGTCATATTCAATAACTCCGAAGAGGTACTCCAGTCCCCATGACCCATCAGTGCTTTCTTGGTATAACGGGTCGCCTTCAAAATCAAAGAAAATATCGCCTGCATCAGGGGCAGGAAGATGAGAAATCGTTTGACTGGACTTGACCCGGTAACTTACCCCCTGCACTTCTCCGTCTTTACGTCCCAACCCCAATTGCATTTGGGCTTGGTCGATAAAACGGGCCAGAGAAGTTTCGGGTGCGGCCTTCAACGCAGCTAATTGGTCAATGGTAAAGATCTGGCGTTTGCGCAGCTTTTCGCGCTGCACCATCGACATTCCTGCGACGAGCAAAACATCTCTGGTTGCTTGAACTTGCTCGGAGCAGTAATCGCAACGGCCACAGAGTCGAAGCTGATCTGAATCCCAAGCCACTGGCTGTGAAGAATCGCGATGATTCTGAATCATCGTCAAGAATCGTGCGCGCTGAGCCCGGAACACCGGCAGTACCTCATCCACCCGATGCACCGAGTGCGTGCCGTCGCCGAGCACGAGAGTAGTTTTACTGGAGACGCTGATACCCTCTGTGATCATCTGATCTGCGTAGGCGGCCACCTGCAGCAGGGCGCTCACGCGAGCATGCCGGGCTAGCTTGGTATCCCAGACAGCCCACGAACCATCTGACTGGCGAACGAGGAAGTCAGCAAAACCGATGAACGACCCATCGAAGAAAGTGGCCTGGAAAATAACGTCAGCACCACTACGCAAGACGTGCATCGTTTGCTCGTGTGCTTCGCGAAGGCCTTCAGGCGTCATTGTCGGACGGTCATGAAACTGCTTAACACCGGTGCCCGCAATCGGATCGTAATCGCCATAAGTTTCGATGAGCTGCTCTAAGACATTGTGCTCATGAACATCCCCTAAGACTGCGGTGCGTTCGAGCATTTCGTCGCGGGTTTTTTCGGTGGCCGGACGGCGGCCAAGTTTGACGTCCAAGAGGAACAGCGACTGATAGTTGCAGTCGACAGACACAGCAAGGTCGCTGGCGGAAAAGATGAACTGATCCTCTAAAAAGAACACGGGGGCCGGTGCCTTTCGCTGACTGATATCTACCTAGTCAACGTAGCACCGGACCCCGACAGAATCATTGTTCTGCATCGTCACTAACGTTATTGAATAGCGAGAGATCCTTAGGACAGATCACCCTTCGACTTCTTTGATCCACCGATGATCAGCGACAACAGGGCAACACCGGCGGTGACACTGTTGACTGCTGGCCAAGCACCGATCTTCTTGGCCAGTGGGTGGGAGGCGCCGAAGCCACCGACATAGGCGCTAATGAGTGCGACGGCCTTGCCGGTACCTGCGTCTTTCTTCCAGATCAGGAAAGAGCCAACACCAGCAGCACCAAGCACCACAGCCGCAAGCGGGCGTTTCTTGGTAGCTCGACCGGTAGCGTAACCACCAGCCAATCCAGTGGCGGCTAATGCAGTTGAAGCTAAGCGAGACATGAAGATCCTCCAAATATTTTGCACAGTATCTCGCTATGCAGACTATGCCGTGCACCTGTGATGTTTCCTAGAACGTGGGTGAAGGGTTGAGCCGTGGCAGACGCGATGGGGCAGTCCTTGTAAGAATAGGCAGTAGCGGTGCGTGAATGAGGAGCTTGAATGAACTTTGATATTGCTGAAGCTTGGCATCGCCTGGCGCAACCAGTCATTGTTGACCTGAACGCGTGGCAGTGGGTGATTATTACTGCCGTGGTGTTGGCGATGGTCATTCCTGCGCCGGCATGGCGAATTACCGGACTGTACTCAACATTGGTACACGAACTTGGGCACATCGTCTCGGCGCTATTTACCGGCAGATTTGTTACCGGGCTTCGATTGGGTTGGGATCACTCTGGCGAAGTAGTGAGCCGTGGGCGTGGAAAACTGTCGGTGATCATTTCGGGGATATTCGGATATCCGGCGCCATCATGGGTCTCAGCGTTGATGCTGTGGGCCATTTCTATTGGATACGCCGGTCAAGCCCTAGGGATCTACGCGATCCTCTTTTTGCTCGCACTGATCTTCGTCCGCAATTGGCCAGCCTTTGTGGTGTGCACGGTTAGTGCCTTCTTTGCGCTCGCCGTGGTCTTTTTCGCACCAGCAGCTGCCTACCTTTATCTCGCACTACTCATCGCAGGTTTCTTGCTCATCGCGGGAATACGCGACTACGTGAAGCTGATTTCAGTGCATACCTGGCGCCGTCGGGACATCGGGCAATCCGATGCTTATTTGATCGCCCGATCGACGCATACCTTTGCTGGCCTGTGGCTTTTGGTGATCATCCTTCTAGGCGCCGGCGCCCTGTGGTGGGCTGCCAACAGCTTACTGACGCTGTTCTGATCCGTCTTTTGCCTCTTTGCGTGGCGAGCTACTCATCGTCGCCCGGGAAATGACCCAGGCGGCAGTTGCCGCTACTCCGATGGGCAGGAGTTTCATCTTGCGTTTGGTACGGTGCGGCGGATCAATCTCCATGTCTTGAAGTGGGTCGCCTCCGTGCGCGATACGGATATCTTGCGCTTGAACAAGATCTTTGTAAGTGGCCAGTTCCTGTTTGGCAACCAAGGAGTCATCACGCAGCGGGAGCAGGACCTCTTCAGCCGCGGGCAGGCCTGTGCGCAATTGACGTAGTCGAATGAACTCGATGTCCACCAGTGCCCCGAGCAGCAGTGCGATATTACTGATCCAGCAGGCCAGGACCAGAATGATCACGCCACCGATAGTTCCGTAGGTGGCGGAGTAGCTGGCGAACTGCGAGAGGTAAATGGCAAAGCCAATCAGTGACAGTCCCAAGATGACCAATGCAGTCCACGTCCCGGCCGAGAACCAGCGGAATCGTGAGCGTTTAACGTTCGGCGTGAAGTAGTACAGCAGTGCGAGCACGAGCAGGATCATCGCCAGCATGATGGGTGGCTTTGCGATGTTCAACATGAGCACGAAGCTATCGCCTAGACCGAACACGTTACCGATACCGCGGGCCACGGAACCGGAGGCTACTAGAAGGACAAGCGTGACCACCGCAACCAGCATGATCAGCACGGTGATCAGGAACATCTGAGGGCGACGTTTCCATTGCGGGCGCCCCTCGGGCACTCCGTAGAGTCGGTTCAAACTTCGGCCAAAGGCTGTGACATAGCCAGAAGTACTCCACAGGGCGCCGAGAGAACCAATGAGTATTGCCCAGAAAGTTCCACTGGCTTGCGAGGCCAGTCCGTCAAGTAATTGCTCGGCGGTGTCTAGCAGCTGTTGTGAGTCACCATTGGGCTGACCATTAGGTGCTAGACCCTGTCTAAGGATCTCCATGATCCAATCGGTGCCGCTTTCGCTGGCCCCGGCCAACGAAAGTAACGAAATCAAGGCCAGAAGTCCCGGGAACATGGCCAAGACCATGAAGTATGAAAGCGACGCAGCAACGTCTAGGCCACCACTTCTGAAAAATTCACGCAGCGCGCGGGGGAAGCAAGTTAGAGATTCTTGCATGCGTTCTTTGGTGAATCTCTCTTGAATTGGCATCGGGTTCCCCTGTCTGGCCATTGAATTCGGCATTGTGATGATCCGGTTTCGCACATCACATTACCTAAATGCCACTTCAGTGACTAGGTATTTTAGTTTTGCGCCGTGTCTTCGGCGTCCGTGATGATCCGGTTTCTCGCTGATGGTGTTGGGGAGCGAAGAAAAACTGCGTTCGCTCACTGCACTGAAAAGTGTAAATACTGAGTGAAAATGGCTGAGATCTGCAGCGCCGAACGTGATGTTGTGGACGACGAATCTGCAGCTTTTAAGGCCCCTTCAGCAGATTGAAAGCTATATCACAGAAACTTGTTTGATATCCAGTTCCGTTTTGTAACATTCTTGGCGGTTCACAAGGAGTTTAAGGGCTCAAATCCCGTTAGAATCTAATTTTTTCCGAAGATCGTGACCTGTAATTACGCGGAATCTGGACGTTTCCTGACTTGCCAAGAGGGTAGGGGTCTGGGTTAGTGTCTTTATAACGTTTCGATAACACTCGCTGTGTTATTGGGGAAACAGGTACTGCCGGGACTTCCAAACCGCTCACCAGGGCAGTGCTTCATACAACGTCGAAATGCGACGCTGAGCGGTGCACGAAGATGGTCTCGGAAGACCTGAGCGCGGGAAGAGCACTGGAGAATCATGATCCAGCAGAAGACTAAAAAATTGATCCGTCGCGGCGGAGCATCGCTGGCAGCTGTAGCAGTAGCCGGTGGCGCAATCGTTGCCACGACCGCACCAGCTAACGCTGCGAGCACCTGGGACAAGCTGGCTCAGTGTGAGTCCGGCGGAAACTGGTCCATCAACACCGGTAACGGCTACTACGGTGGCCTGCAGTTCTCGCTGTCGACTTGGAAGGCATTCGGCGGTTCCGGCATGCCAAACCAGGCTTCGAAGGCTGAGCAGATCCGTATCGCAACCAAGGTTCAGGCTTCCCAGGGCTGGGGCGCATGGCCAGCATGTACCGCAAAGCTAGGCATCAGCGGTACCCCAACCGGCAGCTCCTCGAGCGACTCCTCGTCGAGCACCCAGACCAAGTCGACCACTCAGAAGTCGACCACCCAGAGCAAGTCGACTACCTCGACCAAGTCGACCACCTCGGCCAAGAAAAGCACCCAGACTCAGCAGGCTACTCCAAAGGCTTCCACCAGCACCAAGACTTCAACCAACAACTCGGTGAAGTCCACCAAGCAGGTTGCTCCAAGCACCTCGGGCAAGCGTGCAGCCTCGACTACGCAGGCAACCACCTTCAACATTGACGTCAAGGATTCGGGCAAGAACTACACCGTCAAGTCCGGCGACACCCTGGCCAAGATTGCTGACCAGCTCGGTGTTGACGACTGGCGCGGCCTGTTCGTACTGAACGACGATCAGCTGACCAACCCAGACCTGATCATGGTTGGACAGACCCTGAACGTTCCAGCGAACTAATTTCGCATCGTTAGCTAATTAGATCCGTAGCGTGCCACCTGGCGCACTACGGATCTAATTGCATTTAACGTACCTATATATAGGGAGCAATTCCGCGCAGTAGTGTAGTTCCATGGGAATCGCTGAATCCGCTAACGAAATAGTGAAAAGAACTCTCGGCACCGGTTTTACACAATCTGGAGTGTTGGAACTTTCTCAGGCTCCGCGCATTCGAGGCCCGCAGTCATGGTGGGGTGGCCCATTGGCTGTTGAGCAACTTGCGTTGGGCTCGGTAGGTCTCGTAGCTACCGCACTTCACGAGCTCAGTGACGGCAGTATCGATGTGGAGATCGATTCTAGTCAGGTCGCAGCCGCGTTCAATTCGTCGAGTCTTCTTGAGATCAACGGTGAAAAGTCCGCAGGATTCGCTGAGCACTCAGGCTTTTATCGCACCAGTGACGGTTGGATCAGGACTCACGCAAACTATCCGCATCATGAACGCGCACTATTGCAGGCGACAGGTACCACACCGGGCGCCGATCTCGCAAAGGAGCTGAAGCAGTACACAGTGGTTCAAGCCCAAGAAATTATCGTGGACGCCGGCGGTATTGCCACTGCAGTACAGACTCGGGAGCAATGGCTTCAATCAGAGGCCGGCCAAGCTGCGCAGCGCGGTGAATGGGCACAGTTCTCGCTGCGCGCCCCGGGCGAAGGGCGCGTATGGAACTTCAATCCACGAGCCCCCCGTGCATTAGAAGGATTACGGGTTCTGGACTTAACACGCGTTATTGCCGGCCCTACCGCGACAAAAACACTTGCGGCATTTGGTGCTCAAGTACTGCGGATAGATGCTCCACAATTGCCCGAGCTACGAGAACAACACATCGATACCGGGTTCGGTAAACGCAGCGCCTTACTCGATTTCTCCTCTGCCACTGACGCTCAGCGCATGACGGGCTTGCTGGAACAGGCTGACGTTGTGATCATCGGATATCGCCACGGAGCGTTGAGCTCATTTGGTCTTGGTCGACAAAGCCTTAGCGAGAAATATCCAAACCTCATCATTGCCGAGCTCGATGCCTGGGGGTATACCGGACCGTGGGCCAACCGGCGGGGATTCGACAGCATCGTTCAAGCTGCCTGCGGAATCGCTGATGCCTATGGCACCGAGGACGGCGTGCCCGGAGCCCTACCCGTGCAAGCATTGGATCATGCTACCGGGTACGGGCTGGCCGCGGCCATCATCGCAATGGTCCGGGCCCGCGCAGAACGTCAGGCAGTTGGCAGCGTTCGATTTTCTTTGGCTCGAACAGCGCAAGCACTCTTTGATTTTGGGACGCCTGCCCTGCCCACAGAAAATCTCGATGCTCCGCGCATGGGCCAGATGGACAGCTCCTATGGAACGTTGAACTACGCGCAATCACCATTCATCTGCGAGGGGCAGGGCCTTGATTTCGCTTCTGCCCCGCCGCCTTACGGGGAGGATGAGCCGATTTGGCTTTAGGAGCCTAGCACTGAAGTAACGAATTGCTGGGCTGGATCCTTAAAAACCTGCGACAACGCCAAGAACCGGTCCCTGCTCTGTCGGCCAGACCACGAATCTGGCAACATCGATTCAGGCAATCCTGGATCAAGGTAGGGCAGGGCCCGCCACGCATCAATCATGCTGACATAACCACGGTAGGCTTCAGCGGGCTGCGTCTGATCCTCAGCGAGATCCGCGGTGGCCTCCAGAAACTGCCGGTGCAATGAATTCAAATGATCCAGATCCCACCACTGGGAAGCCGCTTCTTTAGCGGTGGTTGGGAAGTGCGGCTCTTGTACGGTGAAGATTGTGGCTTGCGCGCGAGCTTGTAAGGCCACTAACACTGCTTCAACTTCTTCATGCAGGTACTCAGGAAAAATCCACAGTCCGGCAGCGACTAGGCCACCGCCGAGCTGTTGGAAATGTTTGCGGATCTGGTGTCGTAATGGGCGTAGCGCTTCGGGTAGGGAATAAGCCACCAAACACCATTGGCTCGCCTGAGACATTTGTCGTGGAGTGAAAATTCTGCGACTTCCGCGTTCAAACATTGCCTGGGCCGGCGATGGCACACACAAGGTAGACGGCGAATCGCTGTCTAACACCTGCTTATCGATCAACCGTGAAATGGCGGTCTGTGCTGTTGTAGCAGGTACCCCCGCCGCGGTAGCCAGCTCCACCACCTGCGTGCGGGGGACCGACGCTGATTGGTGTCGAAGGTAGAGACCAGTAATGGTGCGGATGATGGACGTGGCGCTACCGGTTCGAGCCTCAAAATCATCGAGGCTAAAGGCAGAAATTTTAGTGTTAGTTACCAATTTCGGTGCGCACCGCAAAGAGTTCGGGGAAGAACGTTAAGTCCAAGGCGCGCTTGAGGAAGTCAACGCCTGAAGAGCCACCGGTGCCGCGTTTGAAACCAATGGTGCGCTGAACAACGCGTAGGTGGCGGAAGCGCCAGGCTTGGAAGTTATCTTCTACGTCAACCAAGTCTTCGCAGGCTTGGTAAAGGCTCCACTTGGTTTCTTCGGATTCGTAGATTTCCTTGAACACTGGAACCAGTGCTTCTTGGAAACTCCATGGCTTGGTGACGTCTCGAGACAGGACTTCCTCAGGGATCTGATATCCATGACGGGCCAAGGCAGCTAAGAAGACGTCATAAAGACCTGGCTCATTCAGCAAGTTGGTCAGTAGTTCATGGGCTTTGGGGTCAGCTTCGTGAACCTTGAGCATGCCTGGATGTTTGTTGCCAAGGATGAATTCAATGGCGCGGTATTGGAAGGACTGGAACCCGGAGGATGAGCCGAGGAAGCCTCGGAATTGTGCGTACTCTCGCGGGGTCAAGGTGGCGAGAACTGACCATTGCTCGGTCAGGGTTTTCTGGATGTGCTTCACGCGGGCCAAGCATTTCAGGGCTTTACCAATCTCATCCACGCCCAAGAGTCGGCGAGCTTCCACGAGTTCATGGAGCATGAGCTTGAGCCACAGTTCGCTGGTCTGGTGCTGGATGATGAACAGCATTTCGTCGTGGTGCTCAGGCACGCTCACCGGGTGTTGCGCGGATAGTACGCGATCCAGATCCAGGTAACTGCCGTAGGACATGGTGTTTCTGAAGTCGGTGCGTACGCCTTCTTCGATGTCGCGCTGGTTTTCGGTCTGTGGCTTCTGGGTGCTCATGAATCGAGTGTATCAATATCTTTACGATCGTCACAGTAGTGAAAATAGCGTAGCGGGAATAGAGTGCGCAGACCTTGTGTTGTTACATGCATACGCATATAAATCGTGGAAGGTAACAACAATGAGCAAGTCTGTGGTCATCATCAGCGGTGGCCTAGGCACACCGTCCAGCTCCTCTTTGCTAGGCCGACAAATTGGCGACAGCATTGCAGAAAAACTGACTTCGGCAGGCGTGCAAGCTGACGTGAGCAACATTGAACTTCGTGAGTACGCCAGCGAAATTACCAACAACATGCTCACCGGGTTTGCAGCTCCCAAACTGCAACGAGTGATCGATACGGTGACCGCGGCGGATGTACTGGTCGCAGTCACCCCAGTATTCACAGCCTCAATCTCTGGGCTGTTCAAATCATTCCTTGACATCCTTGATCCGAAATCACTGAATGGAAAACCGGTCGTGCTCGCCGCAACAGCAGGAACGCAGCGCCACCAGCTAGCGATCGATTACGCCATGCGTCCAATATTCAGTTACCTGCGCGCCACCATCATGCCAACCACGGTCTTTGCTGCCTCAGAGGACTTTGGTGGGCAAGGCATCGCAGGAACTCTGGCCGAACGAACGCGCCGAGTTGCGGGTGAAGTCCTCTTGTCCCTTGGCGCCACCAACGGGCGACTCGATGCCGATACCGATTTGGGTGACACCCGTTCAATTGCTCCTTCGGTCAGTGAGTTCGCGGATCCCAATGATGAGATGACCTCACTTCCCTTCGAAGCACTGCTGGCCAATGTGAAAGCGTCCAACAACTAAAACGGGCCAGAAATGTTAGTACGATGTGCCATGCGCACCGAAGCTCGGTACGATCAAGAAACGTGAGCCAACTCATCGACTAGGTCGGTGGGGCTCGCCTTGGTTTTGACTGAAGTGAAAGGTGTAGCGCCGATGCTATCCGAGGAAACAATCACGGCTATTGCCGATGAGCTGGTCCAGGCCGGCCAAACGCGTACGCCAGTACCGCGCCTGACCGCACGCTACCCGCAGATGACCGTCGAAGATTCCTATCGCGTGCAAAACCTCTGGCGTCAGCGCTCCGAGGCGGCCGGACGAGTGCTCGTAGGGCGCAAGATCGGGCTCACCTCCCGCGCGATGCAGATGGCCACCGGAATCACCGAACCTGACTACGGAATCATTTTTGATGACATGGTTCATGACTCCGGGGCCACCTTCAACTTCTCTGAGTTCACCGGTGCCCGCGTGGAAATGGAGTTGGCCTTCAAACTCAATAAGGATATTGAAGGCCCTCGCGCCAATATCTTTGACGTCTTGGAAGCCACCGAATACGTGATCCCAGCCCTTGAAATCCTTGACGCCCGTGTCGAGATGGAAGGGCGCACCATCGTTGACACGATCAGCGACAACGCTGCCATGGGCGCTATGGTCATCGGCGGGAACCCGGTCAAGCCAGACGCGGTAGACCTGCGTTGGGTCTCGGGCATCCTGTTCAAGAATCAGACCGTAGAAGAAACCGGCGTGGCTGCCGGCGTGCTGAACCATCCCGCCGCCGGCGTGTACTGGTTAGCCAATAAGATTGCCGCCCACGGGGACAAGCTCAAGGCCGGCGAACTGATCCTCGCCGGTTCCTTCACCCGTCCTATGTGGGTGGACGCGAATGACACGGTCTTTGCTGATTACGGAGCGTTGGGAACGGTGACATGTCATTTCGAGTAGAACCTGATCCGTCACTCAAGGATGCACTCAAAGCAGCCGATCATTCACTGGCCGGAATTTGGGTGTGCTCCGCTTCGCCACTCATCGCCGAGATTTGCGCTGGCGCCGGGTTTGACTGGGTCTTCATCGACGCCGAGCACTCCCCGAATGATCTGCAAAACATCTTGGCCCAACTCCAAGCGGTGCGCAGCTATCCGGTAGTGCCCGTGGTGCGTCCGGCAGTTAATGACCCGGTCATCATCAAACAGTTCTTGGATCTGGGCGTGCAGTCGTTGATCATCCCGATGGTCAACGATGCACAACAGGCCGCCGCAGCCGTGGCAGCGTGCCAGTATCCACCCAAGGGTGTGCGCGGTGTGGGCTCAGCCCTGGCCCGCTCGGCACGCTGGAATCGTATTCCGGAGTATCTGACCCGCGCCGATGAAACCATCACCGTGATGGTGCAAATTGAAGCTGCGGAAGCGGTGGAGAATGTTCAAGAAATTCTCGACACCGATGGCCTGGACGGCATTTTTATTGGACCTTCTGACCTGGCAGCCTCGATGGGTGTCATCGGCCAGCAGAACCACCCCGATGTGGTGGACGCCGTGCTCAAGTCCATTAAGGCGGCGAAGGCAGCGGGCAAATACGCTGGCGTGAATGCTTTTGATCACGACACCGCCCGCAAATACATGGACGCCGGAGCGGACTTCGTGGGAGTCGGCGCAGATGTAGCCTTATTGGCCCGTGCCACAGAGGCTTTGGCAGCAAGCTTTAGCAACGAATCACAGACGCCAGCACCAAAGAGCTACTAGAGCGCCAGCTCTGAGCAAGCGCCCAGCCCAAGGTTGCGCGTCGAAGGGCGCAGGGCAGGGCGTTTGGTGGCAACATTGAAAGTGATGAGTCGCGAAAAGAAACCCATGAAGGCCGTGATGTTGCGTCTGCGCAACGGTTGGCCAATGCCCCTGGCGTTGCAGGGTGTATTCGAAATCCTGCAATCTGTCGTGTTTTGCCTGGCCCTGATCATGCTGCCCTTGGTCGCTGTGTACTTCAGTGGCGGGTTCCTGGAGGATTCCTTCAACGTCATCTTGCAGTTCGCTGGATTTGTGTGGCTACTGATTCACGGAGTTCCCATCGAGGTGCTCAATCTGGGGCCGGAAGCTGATCCGGGGTCCGTCTCTGGATGGCTCACACTCATCCCACTGGGGCTATCCCTTTTGCCTTTTGCCTTCAGCCTGCGCGCAGGTCGACGCATCGCCCGCGCCTCCTACACTGACCAACTGTGGCAGGGGCTACTCGGGGCCTTCATGGCCTATGGGGCCATTGGCGCTGCCGTGGGTTCACTATCCAATAACAGCTATGGGCGAGTCAACGTGTTCGCCGCGACCTTCATCCCCTTGATCATTGCGGCCGTAGGACTGATTATCGGTGCACGTCGTGAGGCGGGGTCCTGGGCCCGGCTGTTCGGGGTGGACATTGCCGCCTATATTCAGCGGATTTCCCCGCACCGTCGGTGGGCAGGATCCTATGTCTGGCACGTGGTCGTCGCAGGTTTCCTCGGCTATGTTGCCGCCGTGGGGATCAGTGGCCTGCTGCTGACCGTGAACTTGGCCCTGCACTGGACCGAAGTCGCCAACGTTTACCAGGAACTACGTCCTGGGCCCATCGGCTCTGCCGCACTGACCCTGGTGCAGTTGTCCCTGATCCCTAACTCGGTCTTCTGGGTGCTGTCCTGGATCAGCGGTGGCGGATTCACCCTGGGCACCGGCAGTACCCTGTCGACCTTGGAAACCACGGTTGGCCCGTTGCCATCCATCCCGATGCTCGCCTCCCTGCCAACCGGCGAGATGGCCCATCAATGGTTGTTCCTGCTCTTGCCGGTGGTTGCTGGCATCATGGCCGGATGGTACTTCCTGCGTGGCGGAGAGAACCACCTGGAAGATTGGTTCGCGCGCCGCATCCCGTTCAACATGCTGTCTTTGGGTCTTTCCACCGCGTGCCTGTCACTGTTCACTGGCATTGTGGCCGGAGCCCTGAGCCTGATCGGATCCTGGCTGTCCTCGGGCTCCTTGGCCATTGGCCGCTTGGTAGATATCGGACCAAATATGTGGCTCACCGCGGGCGCACTGGTCTTGCAGGTGGGTGTGGGTACCGCAATTGGTTACCTGATCGCGCCACTATTTGAAACTGACCCAGTGCTCGAAGGCTAGGCGTCCACGGACTCTAAATCCCAGAGATGATGCACCACGTCATGCCAGGCATACTGGTTCAAAGTTTCTATGGTAAACGCCGCACCATTGGAACGAAGCCCGCGCCGCGAGTAGGAAGCTTCATCGATGCTGCCCAACTTGTCGGTATATCCGGTTGACGCCTGGTGCAGCTGACGGATCACCTCATCAGTGTCCAGGGCGTTGTAGTTGCCCTCGTTGGCTGCCTGATCCTGATCCCAGTTGGGGAAGGTCGGGTCATCCTGTTCAAGCATCAGATCTAGTCGGTGATTCATCACCACCAGCATGTGCGCCACATGCGTGACATACTCCTGAACGCTCCACCGTGCAGGGTTGGTACGTACGCGCACCTTAGGCCCGGCAAGAGCTGCTTCATAACGCTGGATGGCATCGGGTAGTTGCTCGATGACATCACTCACGCTCACCGTACGCACGTCGTACTGGCATTCGGGGCAGATGGACTCCAAGACGAAGGTCCAATTCTTCTGATCTGGCACAATTTCGCTCATAAGCCCATCTTCCACCCTGGAAGTGAGCCTTGCTAGTTTGCGACTAGAAGAAGCAATAATCTTGGGCCGAATCAATAACTGGTGGTCATGAACCGTAGAATTAAGTTCATGCGCATTGTGGTTTTGGTTTCAGGTACCGGTTCAAATCTTCAGGCAGTCATCGACGCAGTACAGGCCGGTGACCTAGCCAACGTCGACATCGCAGCTGTGGGCGCCGACAAACACGGAACCTATGGTGTGGAACGTTCGGCCCAAGCCGGAATCGAAACCTTCGTGGTCAATTTCAAAGACTATGAGGACCGCAAGGACTGGAACCACGCACTGACCGAAAAGTGCCTGTCCTACCAACCTGATTACGTTGTTTCCTCGGGCTTCATGCGCATTGTCGGTGAAGAGTTCATCAACGCCTTTGATGGCACCTACATCAACACCCATCCGGCCCTCTTGCCTTCCTTCCCCGGAGCCCATGGCGTGCGCGATGCGCTGGCCTATGGCGTGAAGGTCACTGGATGCACCGTACACATCGCCGACACCGGAGTGGACACCGGCCCCATCCTGCGCCAAGAAGCGGTAGTCATTGAAGAGGATGACACCGAAGAGAGCCTGCATGAGCGCATCAAGGTGGTTGAGCGTCGCTTGCTGATTGCCACCCTGGCCGACCTAGCCCAGGGCAAATAGCTCACCACCTATAAGCAGGCCTCAAAGCAAACCTGCGAGGCCGTAAAATTGGTGGGGAGATGACTGAGCAAACTCCCCGCCCCGAAGCGGCTGAACCCACCGAACTATTTACCGATGCGGAACTAGCGACCGCACTAAAAGTACTCTCGGTGGTGCACCAACTGGATTCCACCGACGAACGCCATATCGCCGTACGTCGTGCCACCAGCAATATGTTCAAAGCAGCCAAGCGCTACCGCAAGTCGCAGAAGCGTGCCGAGATCAGTGCCGCTGACCGTGCGCTCATTGAAAGCACCGCCACCGGATCACCGCAACGCCTGGATGATGAAACCCTGGGCCTTGACCTGAGCACACCAACTCAAGGAGCCAGCGCAGGGGAGTTCCGCAAACCCCGTGGCTGCTACATCTGTAAACAGCGCTACACCACCGTGGATGCCTTCCACCACTACCTCTGCCCTGACTGTGCAGCAGCCGGACGGGAACGACGCGACGCCCGCGCAGACCTAAGCGGCAAGCGCGCACTACTGACCGGTGGACGCGCAAAAATTGGTATGCACATTGCCCTGCGACTCTTACGCGATGGAGCACACACCACCATCACCACCCGCTTCCCCAAGGACGCCGCACGACGCTTTGCCGCCATCGAGGATAGCGACCAATGGCTGCATCGACTGCGCATTGTCGGAATTGACCTGCGCGACCCAGCCCAGGTGATTTCCTTAGCCGACCGCGTGGCCGCCGAAGGACCACTGGATATCCTGATCAACAATGCTGCACAGACCGTACGCCGAACCACCAACTCCTACCAGCACCTGATCGAATCAGAACAGCAACCCCTGGCCCCAGGACTACTCGCCGAAAATGGTGGCCCAGAGCTGTGGGGTGAAGCTAATCCACCAGCTGAGCACCCCAAAGCTTTGGCCAGTGCCTTCCGGCTGGATGACTCCGCGCTCCTGGCCCCTGTCTCGGCAGGCACGTACGATGCACAGCAGTTGGCCGAACTTGCCATGAAAGCCGGCTCGGCCTCTCTGGCACGAATCAGCGAAGGCACCGCCATCGACGCCGGCGGTTTAGTCCCGGACGTGGTCACCGAAAACTCGTGGACCCAGATCCTCGGAGATGTTGACGCCCTAGAAATGCTGGAAGTGCAGTTGTGTAATGTCACCGCGCCCTTCCTCTTGGCATCACGACTGCGCCCAGCGTTGGCTGCGAGCGAGGCGCGGCGCAAGTACATCGTGAATGTCTCTGCGATGGAGGGCCAGTTCTCCCGACGCTATAAGGGCTCGGGCCACCCACACACCAACATGGCTAAGGCCTCGCTGAATATGCTCACCCGAACCAGTGCGCAAGAAATGCTCAGCACGGACCGCATCTTGATGACCGCGGTGGATACCGGGTGGATCACCGATGAACGTCCACACGATTCGAAGGTGCGGATGGTGGCCGAAGGTTGGCACGCACCCTTGGATCTGATCGATGGGGCCGCGAGGGTCTACCAGCCGATTGTTGATGGGGAGCGAGGCATTGACCTCTACGGGTGCTTCCTGAAGGACTACGAACCTTCGCCGTGGTAAACGGCGAAGGCCCGGTAGTTATTTGGCCAGCGTGAAGCGCAGGGTACGCACTTCAAAAGGACCCATCACTAAGGGCAGCGAGCCTTCGGAAAGCTCGAGCTGCCCGTCATCTAGCGGATCCTCCAACAGGCTTGCCGTGCTCACGGAAGACACTGGGATATTAACCTGCAAGCTGCCACGGGCCCGACGACCCAGCGACTCATAAACACGGACCAACAGGTCACCAGAACGGTCAGCAGCCAGCTTCACGCTGGAAATCACCAGACCTTCACCAACAACGCTCGCCAACGGTGCCACAGGGTTGGCACCATTCACCGTGCGCTCGGCACTGTTCAGGAACGCCCCGGCCTCAGTGACCGTGGCAATATCCGCACCCACAACCAGACCATAACGGTGGGTTTGTAGCCCCTGATCTGTTTGTGGATCCGGGAAGCGCGGAGCCCGCAACAACGACAGACGCATGGTCGTGGCGACCTGGGTGTCCTTCACGTCGCGGGTGACATCAAAACCATAGATCGAGTCATTGATCAGCCCGACACCAAAGCCAGGCTCTTGGGCCAAAGCAAAGCGGTGCATGGACGTCTCAAACTTCGCTGCTTCCCAACTGGTATTCACATGGGTCACCCGCTTGTGATAACCAAATTGGGTCTCGGCAATAATGTGTTCGGAACGCACATCCAGCGGGAACGCCACCTTGAGGAACTTCTCGGCCTCATGCCAATCGGTGCTCTGGCTGATCTGTACGATGCGCTCGCCGGGAGCCAGCGATACTTCCTGAACCACCGTGGATTTGGAGAAGCTGCGGCGCACGGTGATGACCTGCCTGCCGTCTGCAGTCGAGGAAAGCTCCAAGGAGTCCAGTTCGCGCAGGTCGGTGACCTGGTTGCGATAGTACTTGTCCACGTCCCAGGCATCCCACATATTCGGGAAGTCCTGGTGCAATTGCAAGAGGTTAGCTTCCTGGCCTGGCGCGATCGCCTCACGCCCACTGGCCAGATCAACGGCCGAAGTAATCAGGCCCTGAGCATTAACCACGACCCGGATAACACCGTTATCAAGAACATAGCCACCGGCAGCACTGGTTGCCTGGACCGAAGCTGCGTCGACCGGTTGCACTTCACCAGCTTCACCGAAGGCCAACGCATTGCGGGTGAAACCAGCAGCGTTGAAGGTAATGGGCGTGGAGCCAACACCTGCGAGGCGCTGCTGGGCAGTACTGATCAGTGCCTCGGCCTGTTCGATGACTTGGGCGTAGCGTGCCACCACTTCACGATGCACCCACGCGATGGACGTGCCGGGCAAGATGTCATGGAATTGGTGGAGCAATACGGTTTCCCAAAGCTCGTCGAGCTGCTCATAAGGGTAGTGAGCCCCGGTGTACGCGGTAGCGGTCGCAGCCCACAACTCGGCCTCCACCAGCAATTGCTCGGTGCGACGGTTACTTTGTTTCGTCTGGTGCTGACTGGTCAGCGTGGCACGGTGCAATTCTAGGTACAGCTCACCGACCCACACAGGTGGTTGCTCAAGTTCTGCCTTGGCGCGCTGGAAGAAGTTGTTGGGGTGTTCCCAACGCACCTGCGCACTACCTTCGAGATTAGCCAGACGCTTAGCCTTGCCGGTCATTTCACGGGTGGTACCGCCACCACCATCACCCCAGCCCACCGGGGCAATGGAGTTATTGGTCAGACGTGCTTCGCGGAACTGGCGTGACGCCTTGGCTACTTCCTCACCGGAGAGTTGCGAATTGTAGGTATCCATTGACGGGAAGTGGCTGAAGATACGAGAGCCATCAATGCCTTCCCAATCAAAAGAGTGATGCGGGAACTTGTTTTGTTGGTTCCAAGAGATTTTCTGGGTGAAGAACCACTCAAATCCAGCTCGACGCATCAGCTGTGGCAGGGCAGGGGAGTAACCGAAAGAGTCGGGCAGCCAGACGCCCTTGGAACTCACGCCGAATTCGTCGCGGAAGAATTTCTGGCCGTAGAGGAACTGGCGGACCAGCGATTCGCCCGAGGGCATCACGGTGTCGGATTCAACCCACATTCCGCCCAGGGGCAGGAAGCGTTCATCGGCAACTGCCTGTTTGACCCGGTCCCACACCTCGGGGCGGTGGGTCTTGAGCCACTTGTACTGCTGGGCGCTGGACATGCCGTAGAGGAACTCGGGTTCATCACCGAGCAGTTCAACCATGGACGAGCAGGTGCGCGAGACTTTGCGGATGGTTTCACGCAATGGCCAGAGCCAGGCCGAATCAATATGTGAGTGGCCGATGGCGGAAATCTGATGGGCGCTGTGTTCTGCTGGGGCGGAAAGGACGCCTGCGAGTTCATCGCGGGCCTGTTGCGCGGTCGCGGTGATGTTTTGCAGGTCCAGGACGTCTAAGGCGTTGTCCATGGCTTGTAAGATCTGCATCTTGCGTGGGCTCTGCGGTAATTGTTCTTGGAGCTCAAGTAAGACTTCGAGATCCAGGGCAAGATCGTGGACCACTGGTTCAAAGACGGCAAGATCCATGCGACGGGTGGTGTAAAGCCTGTTGCTGGACGAGGTGAGGATATCGCCCTGTTCGGTAGGCAGGAATGGGTGGTGGTCCAAGAGCACCGGGTTTGATGCCGCTTCAAGGTAGAGATCGACCAGTTCATCGCCCTTAGCCGCTTCGGCGATCGGTACCCATTGGTTGCGTGGGTTCAGTGCCTTGATGGTGATGCCATCTGGACGATAGATCAGCCCTTCGCACTGGAAACCGGTCATGTTCACGTCAAAACCAAGATCGATGACCGCTTCGACGCGTCGCCCGGCCCAGTGTGCAGGAACTTTGCCCTGCAGGTGGAACCAGGTGGTGCCCCATGCAGCACCCCAGGCGGTGCCTACCTGGGTTGGCGAGTATTCAAGAGCCAGACCTTCGGTGGGGGTGACCGGTTCACTGGGAAGTTCATGCCACGACACATCTAGGGGAGTCGACTCAGAGTAAATCGCGGGGCGAATGCGCTCCTGCAGTACTCGATTGACTCGACCGGTGGTCAGTGAGGTGTCGTCGTGCATTGTTGCCTTTCGAAGGGCGGTCCCCCGAAAACACCGGGGTGGTTCTCTGCCAGAGTACCGAAAATCACTGATGAACAGCTATTTATTCGATTGCTGAAGAAAGTTTTCTGGCAAATGGCTTGAGATAGTGGCCGATGCACAGAGTTTCTGGAAAAATCACTGGAGCTTGGATTCAGCCATTGAGCTATTTTTCCAAGTTCTCTACCCGCCGGTAGAAGATGGCGAACTAGCCGTCTTAGCTTCCGATTGAAAGGCATATAACGTTCTATGCGCTCAGATGCATTGCGACGACGTGAGACGATTCTGTGTACAGCGCGCGAACTCTTCGCACAGCATGGTGCCAACATTGCGATGGATCTTATTGCAGAGCGAAGCAATGTAGGTATCGGAACCCTGTACCGTAACTTCGCTTCCCGCACGGAGCTGGTTGAAGAAGTGACCGTCTCGACCTTGCAAGAAATCTTGAACGCATCAACGGCAGCTGAAGCTCGGTTGAACGAAGACCATGATGCATGGACCGAGTATCTGGAGAACCTCGTCGGTTTAAACATCGGAGCGCTGAGTGAAGCGCTGGGCGCTGCTTTACCCATGACGCTGAGCGATCGGGTGCTGGGCATTCAACGTGAATGTGCCCAAGCGGTGAGCCGAGTTCTCGAATTGGCCAAACTCCACGAACTGGTACGTGAAGACCTGAACGGTGTTGAGCTGGTGACCGCTATTGGAGCTGTCACTCGTCCCTTGCCCCGTGCCTTTAGAGACCAAGCTCCGCATCTTCAATCACGGTTGGTGCAACTGATGCTGGACGGGTTCAAGCCTCATGCCATGGCGGTCAGTGCCTAGTAGTTGCGGTAGTTTGAACGCTCTGTTGGTCTTAAGGTCAGGCGCGTAAAAGGTCAGCAACAATTGAGAGTAATTCAGCCCAGTGTTCACGAAACCAACTACGGCGCTTCTTGGGTCGCGAACGTTTCACAGTTCTTGCCAGAGATTCATCTAGCCCAGTTCCTGACCCTTGGTTTCAGGAGCAAATTTAGCCATGAAGATCATGGCTATGATCACCAGAATCGTAGCCCCGGTAAACAGTGCTGGGAGGCCAACCACTGGCCACAGCGCGGCGAAGAGTAGTGGTCCAAAGCCGGCGGCGAACCGCGACATGGTGGAGGCCCACCCGAATCCGCTGGCGCGTAATTCGGTCGGGTACAACTCTGAGACGTAGGCGTACAACACTGGGATTGCCACCTGAACGATCACGCCGAACACCAAGACCCAGCCCACGGCTGCCGATGGAATCTGCAGATTCAGGGCTACCAGGATCAACACAATTCCTGAAAGTGGGGCGGAAATCGCCAACAGCCATTTGCGTCCAACTCGTTCTACCAATAACGCAGCCAGTACCACTCCCACCAGCCCCATCAAGGCCATGACTGCAGTGGCAAAGAAGGATGCCGATTGGGCCATGCCGGCCTCGGTCAGGATGGATGGGAGCCACGTGAGCGCCAGGTAGTACACCAGCAAGACGGTGACAAATAGCAGCCAGCTTGTCGCGGTGATCTTCCATGAGTAGCGCCCCAGTGCCACCACCTGTTCCCACCAGCGTGCAGGGCGTTCAGCGGTGGGCTGTTCAATGACATAGTCCCGTACCGGGGCACCGGTGCGTTCCACCAGCTGATCTATGACGGCTCGCGCTTCGGTTTCTCGACCCTTGGCCGCTAAATACAAAGGGGACTCGGGAACGTTGCGACGGATTAAAAACACCATCAATGCTGGCAGGATCATCACAGCCAGGATCAGCCGCCAGTTATCGGCTGTGGCCATCACCCAGCCCGAAACGAAGAAGGACAGCGCAGCGCCAACGGGCCACCATCCGTCCATGGCGGTCAGGACCCGGCCACGGAGTTTCGCCGGGGTAAATTCACCGACCAGTGCATAGTCCACCGGAATGCATCCGCCCAAGCCGACACCGGCAAGAAAACGGAAAGCAACAAAGAATCCGAAGTTGGGCGATAGCGCACCCAAAACGGTGAAAACTGCGAACATCAGCAGGGTCAGGCTAAAGGCGTTCTTACGTCCGAAGCGATCGGCAATGCCACCCCAGAGGAAAGCGCCCAGGGCCATGCCGACCAAGTTTGAGGTGCCAAGTAGTGCTGCGGTGGGGCGATCTAGTCCCCATTCTTCGGCGACTAGCGGGATCAAAGCCCCATTGAGGGTCACATCCCAGGCATCAAACATGAACCCCAGTCCACCGATGATGAAGATGGCGCCTTGAACTTTCCACTTAAACGGAAGTTCTTGCACGATGGTCGTGCCCGAGGTCGGGAGTGCAGAAGACACGGTGCGACGCCTTTCTCAGTGCGAGCAAAAATTGTGTGTACCGCGTCGAAGCATAACCGAAAACCCGTCCAAGCCCCCAGCTCTCTACGCTTCTTTGCTTGCCACGTCAAGGCCTGTTGTCTAGGCGAGTCTAGGGGTAATCTCTGGGCATGGGAGTAGATTGGGCCGCTCTCGAAGAGGCGATACGGGTGACCGCCCTTCGGCACGCGGCGGAAGTGATAACAGGACACCCGGACCAAGACTTCTATGCCATTGCCCTGCACGGGGTGAGCACCGAGGAAAGCGAAAGCATCGCCATGCCGTTGCTCGCGTTGAACTCGGTCCAGGCTCTTGAAAGAGACCGTGTGACGGCGTCGCGAGAAGAATTGGTGGAACGTGGCGAAGACGCCGATGAACCAGCCGATTATGAGGACCGTTCCGATGCTCAGTTGGAGGATCCAGTAGAAGCCGAAGATGTCACATTGGAAGAAGACTCTGTTGTGATTTCTGACGCGGAAGATGACGATGAATTCGAGGGTGAGGATCAAGAGTTCGATGATGACGAAGACCTTGATCAGGTTCTTGCTTCACTCGAAGAAGGTTTAGATCAGGACGACTCCGAGAGTTTCTATTCGGATAAGTGGGAACCCAGTGATTGGCACTGGTCATCCATTGATTTATGTGAGGATCCCGCAGCGGGTATCTGGTCTGATGCAATGACTGATTTAGCCTCGCATGAGGGTTGGGAACCGACCATTAGACGCTACTACGGCACGCTGGTGGCCGTGGCTAACTCACTACGAGAAGAGCTGCAACAACGCACTACCGCGGATCTGGTTTGTTATGTGGCCGATGAAGAGCACGCTGAAAAACTCCTCAAGTTATGCCTGACTGACCAGCAACTTTCCAAGTATTTCCCGCAACTGACCGAGTTGGTTGAAGGGGAGTGACACGAACTAAATAATCCAGCAAGCCCTTCGATAGAATGGCTGCGGTGGCCTATGCGCTGCCCGCCCCATTCATTCTCACCGCCGGGAGAAAAATTTCGTGAGTAAGACCGTCCTGGACAAAGTCGCTATCCGCCGCGCACTGATTTCCGTCTACGACAAGACCGGCTTGGAGGAGTTGGCCGCCGGACTGCACGCTGCAGGCGTTCAGCTGGTCTCCACCGGATCCACCGCCAAGAAGATCGCAGCGGCAGGTATCCCTGTGACCGAAGTTGAGCAGGTGACCGGTTCCCCTGAAATGCTTGATGGTCGTGTGAAGACCTTGCACCCACGGATCCACGGTGGCATCCTTGCAGACCGTCGCGTTGCTGAGCACATGGACACCCTGTCCTCCATGGACATCGAGCAGATCGACCTGGTGGTCGTGAACCTGTACCCCTTCGTGCAGACTGTTGCCTCGGGTGCAGCCCAGGATGAAGTGGTTGAGCAGATCGACATTGGCGGTCCAGCCATGGTTCGTTCGGCCGCTAAGAACCATGCTGCAGTCTCCATTGTGGTTGACCCAGCTTTCTACCCACAGGTGATCTCGGCAGCGGCCGACGGTGGCTTCGATCTGAAGACCCGCCAGCGTCTAGCAGCTAAGGCTTACGCACACACCGCAGCCTATGACACGGCAGTTGCTTCGTGGACCGCCAGCCAGTTCCTGGATGAAGATGGCGACGGCGTTATCGACTGGCCAGCCTACGCAGGTGTTGCACTGCAGCGCTCGGCAGTACTGCGCTATGGCGAGAACCCACACCAGCAGGCAGCACTCTACGTGGACGAAGCTGCCCCAGCCGGTATCGCCCAGGCTGATCAGCTGCACGGTAAGCCAATGAGCTACAACAACTACGTTGATGCTGATGCCGCACTGCGCGCAGCCTTTGACTTCGAGAAGCCAGCCGTGGCTGTGGTCAAGCACGCTAACCCATGTGGTGTTGCTGTTGCTTCCGATGATGCAGCTGATCCAATTGCTGATGCACACCGCAAGGCACACGCCACCGACCCAGTGTCCGCTTTTGGTGGCGTGATTGCCGCTAACCGTACGGTGACCAAGGAAATGGCCGAGACCGTCAAAGGTATCTTCACCGAGGTAGTCATTGCCCCTGACTTCGAAGCCGAAGCCGTAGAGATCCTTTCCGCGAAGAAGAACATTCGCTTGCTGGCACTGCCAGAGGGCTACAGCCGGAACAAGAATGAATTCCGTCAGGTTTCCGGTGGCATGCTGGTTCAGGCCGGCGACAAGATTGATGCTGACGGGGACAATCCAGAAAACTGGACCTTGGCCGCCGGTGAGGCAGCCGATGCTGCAACCCTGGCTGATCTTGAATTCGCTTGGAGCGCGGTCCGTGCAGCGAAGTCCAACGCCATCTTGCTGGCCAAGAACGGTGCTGCCACCGGTATTGGTATGGGTCAGGTCAACCGCCTCGACTCCTGCAAGCTAGCTGTTGAGCGTGCCAACACCTTGGGTGTGAAGGTTGACTCCGGTGCAGATGCTGCCGGTGGAGCCGAGAATGCTGACGGCGCTGCTTCCGAGCAGCGTGCAGTGGGCTCCGTGGCTGCTTCGGATGCGTTCTTCCCGTTCGCTGATGGTCTGCAGATCCTGATCGACGCTGGCGTAAAGGCTGTTGTGCAGCCAGGTGGTTCGGTCCGCGATGAGGAAGTTATTGCGGCTGCGAACGAAGCTGGTATCACCATGTACTTCACTGGTGCACGCCACTTCTTCCACTAATAAATAATCGCTTCAAAAAGCCACGATTCACACGATTTCTATCGTGTGAATCGTGGCTTTTGCATTGCGGATTTATCGACGATATCTCAAGTATCAGGCGGGATTTTGTCGAATCACCATTGGAACCGGTAAGGCGCTAATCTGTTTTCAGTAGTCGATGGTAGTGGCGTGAAATCTACGAAACATAAAATTGTTCAACAACATCTTGCCAAGGTTGTTCAACAACCTGTAATGTCGTGTGCGTTACATTGATTCTGTGACGGCTGTCACCACTATCGCATTGGAACGTCACCATGGCACTTCCTGAGTCAAAGACTGAAATGAGCCCCAAGGCTCGGCGCGCGGCCCTGTTAGGGGCCATGTTCCTGATGGCCACCAGCGCCATCGGTCCCGGGTTCATTACCCAGACCACTGAGTTCACCGTACAAATCGGTGCGGCTTTCGCTTTTGCCATTGTCGTTTCGATCCTGGTTGATATCGCAGTACAGCTCAATGTTTGGCGCGTTATCGGTGTCACGGGAATGCGTGCCCAAGAACTAGGAAATAAAGTTCTGCCCGGCGTTGGATGGTTCCTCGCGGTCCTCGTCTTCATCGGCGGCATGGTCTTCAACATCGGCAACATCGCCGGTACCGGACTTGGCGTGAACGCCATGCTCGGTGCGGACGCCAAGATCGGCGGAGCGATCTCCGCCGTGATTGCGATCTTAATCTTCTTGTCCAAGAAAGCCGGAATGGCCCTAGACCGCATTGTGGTCCTGCTTGGTGCCATCATGATCCTGCTGATGCTCTACGTAGCCATCGTCGCAGCACCGCCAGTAGGTGACGCGTTGCGCAATGTTGTCCTGCCCGAGAAGATTGACTTCCTGATCATTACCACCCTGATCGGTGGCACCGTGGGTGGCTACATCACCTACGCTGGCGCACACCGCATGATCGATTCGGGCACCAGCGGCATCGAGCACATCAAATCAATTTCCAACACCTCGGTCTTGGCCATCATTGTCACCGGCGTGATGCGCGTGCTTTTGTTCTTGGCGATCCTCGGCGTTGTGGCCGGCGGCGTAGTTTTGGCCAGTGATAATAAAGCTGCCGAAGCCTTCGGACATGCAGCAGGAGACATTGGAATCCGTGCCTTTGGCATCATTCTCTGGGCTGCTGCATTGACCAGCGTTATCGGTGCCGCCTACACCTCGGTTTCCTTTATCACCAAGCAGACCACCTCTGAACGTACCCGCAATCTCATTACCGTTGCTTTCATCGCGGTCTGCGGTGTTATCTACCTGCTACTCGGCAAGGCACCAGCCACTCTGCTGATTTTCGCTGGCGCATTCAACGGCCTGATTCTGCCAGTTGGCTTCGCGGTCCTGCTGTGGGTAGCTTGGCGTCGACGTGACCTCATGGGCGGTTACAAGTACCCGAAGTTCCTCCTCACTGTCGGTGTACTGGCATGGTTGCTCAGCGTGTTCCTCGGATGGAACTCATTGACCGGTCTCGCTGCACTCTGGCAGGCCTAAGGCGATCAAGAAATGAACAACCTCAAAGATCTGAACCTAGACCAGCGCGCCGCATTATCCCCGAAGGAAGCACGAGAGTACTTCCGTAAAGGCCAGGTGCTTCCAACCGCCGGTATTAGCGCTGGATACGCGCAAGCAAATTTGATGATCGTGCCACAAGAGCTGGCTTTCGACGTCTTGCTATTTGCGCAGCGTAACCCCAAGTCTTGTCCGGTGTTGGGCGTGCTCGAAGCCGGGGAAGTATCCAGTGAGCTATTTGCCGGTGGAGATATCCGAACCGATGTGCCACAGTACATGGTTTACGAAAACGGCGTGAAAGTTGCTGAACCGACTGACCTGAGCGAGTACTGGCGCGATGACCTGGTCACCTTCATCATCGGCTGTTCGTTCACTTTTGAGTCGGCCTTGATCGATAGTGGGATCTCCGTCGCCCACATTGAGCAGGGTGTGAACGTACCCATGTATAAGACGACCCTTAGGTCCAAAACTGCCGGGAAAATGTCTGGACCTATGGTTGTTTCAATGCGACCTATTCCGGCTTCACAAGTTGCTGATGCAGTCCGGATTACCTCCAGATATCCTGCAGTGCACGGAGCACCGGTACATATTGGTAACCCCGAAGAACTAGGCATCACGGATCTTTCAAAACCAGATTTTGGTGATGCCGTTGACATCCAGGAAGGCGCTGTTCCAGTGTTCTGGGCCTGTGGGGTCACACCACAAGCGGCCGTCATGGAGTCGAAGCCAACCTTAGCTATCGGACATGCGCCGGGGCACATGCTGATTACTGATATCAAAGATTCTCAATACCAAGTGCCATAACCAAAAGTACTGCGGTGTTCTTCCGCTTCGGGAAGAACACCGCAGTACTTGTTTAAGACACGATTCTTAGTTAGTGCTGGTTAGCCCAAGCTTCTACTTCGGCCAGACGTTCTTGCTTTGCAGCGTCGTCAATGAATGAAGATTCAAAAGAGTTTCGAGCCAATTGGGTCAGTTGCTCGGTGCTGAAATTGAACGACTCCATGAGGGAAGCAAAGTTGGCATCCATGTAGCCACCGAAGTAGGCGGGATCATCTGAATGGACTGAAACTTTCAGGCCTGCTTCGAGCATGGACGGCAATGGGTGATCTGCCATCGTATCGACAGCGCGCAGACGGATATTTGATAGCGGGCAGACCGTCAGTGGCATCTGTTCTGCAACAAGTCGTTGCACCAGCTTTTCATCATCCAAGCAACGGATGCCATGATCTACTCGTTCAACTTTCAGCAGATCTAGCGCTTGCCAAATGTAGTCAGCTGGACCTTCTTCGCCGGCGTGGGCGACAACATGCAGGCCATTGGCTCGGGCGAGGTCGAATACCTCGATAAAGAGTTCCGGTGGGAAACCTAGCTCGGAGGAATCTAGACCGATACCGTCGATTTCGTGCTTCTCGGTGATCATCAAGCGTAATAGGTCCAATGCCTCGCTCGCTGGGGCATGTCGCCAGAAGCAAGCGATGAGCTTGTGCGAGATTCCCCAGTTTTCTTCGGCTTCGTTCAATGCCTCACGAATTCCGGAAATGACGTCACGCAGGTCCATGCCACGCTCAACATGCGCCTGGGGATCAAAGAACAGCTCAACATGGCGAACACCGCAGTCGTTGGCACGTTGAAGGTAGGCCATGGTGATTTCGTGGAAGTCTTCGCGAGTGCGTAGCACCATCATGTTGGCGTAGAACAGGTCAAGGAAGGACTGTAAGCTACTGAACTCGTACTGTGCTCGAAGCCCGTCAATTGAGCTGTATGGCAGCTCGATGGAGTGCTTGGCAGCCAACGCCATAATCATCTCGGGTTCCAAGGTTCCTTCGAGATGGATATGTAATTCGGCAACGGGCAACTTCACGGGCGGAACCTTTCAGCAACGGCTAGCGGACTCGATCTCACCGGCCCAGGTGGGGACTCGCAAGATTTCCTTAAACCTTACGCTGAGTAACTAAGCACCGGCTGGGCGATAGGCCCATTGTGGAAACGACTATCACGACAATTGCCAGTGGAGCTTAACTTCGTCTGGACTTCGGCGCACGGGTACGTTTGGGAGGCCTCGATGAGGCTAGATACCGCGGAAATCTAGACTTTGAGGCAAGGAAGAACATCCGAAAGGAACTAAACGGGTGAGTAGAAAACGGCGAAGATGAATCAAAGAATTCAAGGTAGTGGATGAGCAGACCGTCGAGCCACTGATGAGACAGAAGTCGCAAGACATCCGTTGTTCAAAGCCGCGGATGCCGTTATTCCGCGGCTGCCTTAATGTGCTCCAACAGCTCAGCCTCCGCGGTATCCAAATAGCCACGCAAGGCAGCGGCTGCTTCATCCCGCTTACCTTCGCTCAGCAACTGAACCAGCTGGGCATTTTGCTCCACATAGTGAGAGTGAAAATCTGGGGCATCACTCATCGCGTGGAAGACCAAGCGCATGCGAGCCAGCACTCGTCCCATAAGTTCTTGAACCAAAGTGCTATCAGAAGAACGAACCAGCTGTTGATGGAACGCCTGATTAGCGCTGGCCATCCGGGGGATATCTGCATCCTCAAGGGCAGCGCGAGCTTCAACGATGATTTTGCCCAGTTCCGCCAGGTCCAGTTCCGGGCCCCAAGCCAAACAAGCAGGCTCAATCGTGCGTCTCACCGCATAAATTTCACGCACATCATCAGCATCCGGTGACGCGACAAAAACCCCACGGTTGGGGATTCTCGTGATGATCAGTTCACTGTCCAACAGGGTGAAGCTTTCGCGCAAGGTATTGCGCGAAAGCCCTAACGACTCCGCTAGGGACTGCTCTGAGAGCTTGTCTCCAGGCAACAGTTCACCTTCGGCAATGCGAGAACGCAAAAGATCCGCAGCCCACACGCTGGTATGCGCATGGGGTGCTCTGCTCGGAAGTGCCGAAAAGCTGCTGCTGGAGTTCATTAGTCCAACTTATCCCAACTCGTTGCCCAAAAAGGAACAGGCGGCCACCGCGTTACTGGATGCTACCCAATGTATCGGAACGACGAACCGTGGCCCCAACCTCAAGTTCTGCCTTCGTGAAAACACCATCGCGATGAGCCACCACAGCAGACTCCATCTTCATGGCTTCAACTACAGCGACAGTCTGTCCCTTGGATACTTGCTCGCCATCTTCAACAGCAAACCGGACAAGGTTGCCATCCATGGGGCTGAGCACCGCAGCCTCATCCGTATCTGCCGCTTCGTCGGCTTGAGCTGAAGTGGCCGCGCCTGCACCCGAGGGGTTGCGCAAAGCATTGGTCAGGGCAGCTGGCAATCCAAGCTGCACGGCCTTGCCATCAAGTTCAATGGTGATGGTTTCCCGACTGGTATCAGGCTGGTCAAGATCAATCTGATCACTGGCCTGAACCTCGTTGAGGAACTCATCTTCAATCCACGTGGTGTAGACCTTCAACTCTTCACCGTTAAAGTCTTCGTTTTCCAGGACCGCACGGTGGAAGGGTAGGACGGTGGGGACACCAGCGATGGTGATTTCGTCCAAGGCCAAGCGTGCACGACGCAGGGCTTGGGCACGGTCAGCCCCGTGCACAATTAGCTTGGCAATCATTGAATCGTAGAACGGCGGGATGACCGAACCGCTTCGAACGCCAGAATCAATACGCACCCCGGCACCGGTAGGAGCCTCGAAGCGTTCTACCGTTCCCGGAGAAGGAAGGAAGCCACGGGCTGGGTCTTCAGCATTGATACGGAATTCAAAGGCGTGCCCCTGCGGTGCTGGGTCTTCTGTCAACGACAGTGGCAGTCCATCTGCGATGCGGAACTGTTCAGCGACCAGATCCACGCCGGCAGTCTCTTCGGTGATCGGGTGTTCCACCTGCAACCGGGTATTGACCTCCAAGAAGGAAATCAGTCCATCCTGGGCCACCAGGTACTCGACGGTGCCAGCCCCCACGTAACCTGCCTCTTTGCAGATTGCCTTGGCCGACTCATGAATGCGGGTCCGCTGTTCATCGCTGAGGAAAGGCGCCGGGGCTTCTTCCACCAGTTTCTGGTGTCGACGCTGCAGAGAGCAATCACGGGTGCCAACAACGATCACGTTGCCGTGGCTATCGGCCAGTACCTGAGCTTCGACGTGTCGTGGCTTGGAGAGGAAACGCTCCACAAAGCATTCACCACGGCCAAAGGCCACGGTGGCTTCACGAGTGGCCGATTCGAAGGCCTCGGTGATCTCATCTAATGAATACGCGATCTTGATGCCTCGGCCGCCACCACCAAAGGCAGCCTTAATGGCGACGGGTACACCGTACTCTTCAGCGAAGGCACGAACCTCGGCAGCATTTTCAGCCGGACCATCGGTGCCCGGAGCCAACGGTGCACCAGCGCGCACCGCAATCTGCCGCGCAGTGACCTTATTACCCAAATCTTCAATGGCCTGCGGCGAAGGGCCAATCCACTTCATGCCCGCATCAATGACCGCCTGGGCGAAGTTGGCGTTCTCCGAGAGGAAACCATAACCCGGGTGAACTGCATCCGCCCCAGAGCGTTGGGCGATCTCAATGATCTTTTCAATATTCAGATAGGTGTCCGCACCGGTGGACCCGTGCAGTGGGTAAGCCTCGTCGGCACGGCGCACATGCAGTGCATCGGCATCCGGGTCAGAGTAAATAGCTACCGAAGAAATGTTTGCATCAGTGGCGGCCCGAGCAATACGGACTGCGATTTCGCCACGGTTGGCGATGAGTACCTTTTTCATGACAATCCTAAGAAGTTACTTGGCCGTCAAAGCGGCGGGGGACTGGAGAACAAAACGGATCCTGCTCCCCGGCGGAAGCTGGGCTGCGACGCTGAGATCTTCAGCGAGAACTGTGGCAATCACCGGATAACCACCGGTGACCGGATGATCCGCAAGGAAGAGTACCGGTAAGCCAGAAGGTGGAACCTGCAAGGAGCCTCTCGCGACGCCCTCACTGGCCAGCTCCCCGGTGAGCACACGTTCTAGTGGTGTTCCCTCGGTTGCTAAGCGGATACCCACACGATTCGACTCACTGGTGACATCCCAGAGCTGACCGGTCAGGTGGTCTAGGCCTTGCTGGCCGAACCATTCGGTGCGCGGACCGGCAATCACCCTGAGCTGATACACGCCGTCATCATCGGGAACCACCAGTGTGCTGGGCTGCGGGTTACCCACAATGTGCCCGATCTTTGGGGATTTGACCGGAATGAAAGACCCCGAGGTCAGCGGATCCGGCCCCACCGAGGATAGGGTATCTGTCGACAGTGAACCCAGTACCGGTGGCAGAGCGATCTCGCCACGAACAGCGAGATAACTGCGCATCCCTTGGCCATCGGGCTCTACACTCAAGCGCTCGCCGTTAAGCAGGGCAAAGGGCGTATTGCTCAGAACCTGTCGGGTGGTGCGCACCGGATCATCCTTGGCCGGGGTAATGAAGAGTTTGGCCTGTGCCCCTGAATGCGCCAGTACTTGGTCTTCACTGGCTTCCAGGGTGATGATACTGCCCAGGTTTTCAATGACCGCGTGGTCTAAAGCATTGCCTACCAATGAATTAGCTTGACGGTATGCTTTTGGATCCGCTGCTCCGGCGGCCCCAACCCCAAGGTTTCCGTAGCCAATGCGTCCGGCATCTTGTAATAGGGATTGCAGGCCAGCATCGATCACTTTGAGGCCGCTGGTTGGTTCAGTGATGCCGGTGTCTACTGGTGCATCGGCTTGCTGACTAACGCTCAGCTTCTGCGTGGTCGCAATGAACTGGACAGTATCCTGTGGGCGGATCAGTGCCGGATTCTCGCGGTCTAGATCCCACATCTGCAGATCGGTGTGGCCAATCAGCTGCCAGCCACCAGGGGACTGGCGGGGATAAACCGCAGAGTAGTCGCCAGCTAATGCCACGGCACCTGAGGGCACCTTGGTTCGTGGGGTATCTCGACGGGGGACGTTCAGTTTCTGGTTCTCGCCCAGTAGGTAGGCGAAGCCTGGGGCGAACCCGCCGAACACTGCTCGCCATGTTTGGGACGTGTGCACGTTGATGACGGCTTCGACGCTTAGCCCGGTGAGCTTTGCTAAGGCCTCTAGGTCTTCACCGTCGTAGTGCACCGGAATTTCCACCAGCTTGCCCGCGCTGCGATCTGCAGAAGCAACTTCGAGATCTGGCAGCGTGGCCATGGCTGCTTTAGCTTCTTGTGATGAGCTGAATTTCAGGAAAACTGTCTGCGCAGCAGCGAGTAGGTCACGTTGACCGGGTAGTGGAGAAGCTTCCAACGCGGCATTGAGCGCCAGCACCGCATCAAGCGAGTCGAGGTCAATGAGCAGATCATGAGAACCGGCCCGGTGTATGGCGCGGATGCTCACGCGAAGCTCCGGATCTGCACTCCGGCGTTTTCTAATCCGCTGCGTACGGCACGAGCCATGGCCACGGCTCCCGCGGTATCTCCGTGTAGGCAGATGCTTTCCGCGGGCATGGTGATGGTGCTGCCATCAACGGCAATGATGGTGCCTTCGGTGGCCAGACGGATCATATTGTTGGTGACTGCCTCGGGATCATGCAGTACCGCATTGGCTTCGCGGCGGGATACCAAGGTGCCCTCGGGAGTGTAGTTGCGGTCGGCAAAGGCTTCGGCGACGGCGCGCAAGCCTGCGGCTTCAGCTTTTTGCAGGGCTACAGATCCTGGAAGAAGCAGAACGGGCAGGTCGGTGCCGAAGGCCTTAATGGCATCGATGACCGCTTGGGCGTGGATCTCGTGGTGCACGATGGTGTTGTACAGGGCCCCGTGGGGCTTGACGTATTTGATTTCGCCGCCGGCACTGCGAGCCAGGGCTTGTAGGGCGCCGAGCTGGTAGAGGACGTCATCGGCGAGTTCGGTGGCTGAGCAGTCGAGGAATCGGCGGCCGAATCCTGCGAGGTCTCGGTAGCCTACGTGGGCGCCGATGGTGACGTTGGCGCTTACGGCGTCACGGCAGGTCTGTGCGATGGTGCTGGGGTCACCGGCGTGGAAACCGCAGGCAATATTGGCAGAAGAGACCGAGGTGAAAATGGCTGCGTCGTCGCCCATTTTCCAGTTGCCGAAAGACTCGCCGACGTCAGAATTTAGGTCTATGAATGGCATTGTGATCCCCGTCTCGTGAACAACTCTTGGTAAAAGAATGCCCTACTTTTGATAATTGTTCAACAATCTGGGGAAGGTTTTCTTAACTTCCGTCACACCATTGCATTGCCTAGGACAGTCCCACTGCCTTTCCAGCCTGATCAACATCCATGCGCAGCGCGGCCGGAACTTGGGGCAAGCCAGGCATGGTGGTCAGCACACCGGTAATGGCAACGATGAAGCCGGCGCCGGTTTTAGGGATCAATTCACGGATCTGTAGCCGGAAGCCAGTAGGAGCACCGAGTGACTGAGGATCATCAGAGAAAGAGTACTGAGTTTTGGCGACGCATACCGGAAGATGATCCCACCCGTTGGAGTGAATCTGTTCCAGCATCCGCAGTGCCTTGGGGGAGTAGTCAACACCTTCACCGCCATAGACATCACGCACCAGAGATAAAAGTTTCTCTTCGATACTTTGCTCAAGGTCGTAGAGGTGAGTGAAGTTGGTGGGGGAATCCAATGCGCGCAATACTGCGGTAGCCAATTCGCCTGCGCCCGCCCCTCCCTGACCCCAGACATCCGCCGTGGCGCACTCAATGCCGTTCTCTGCTGCCCAATCGGTGACAATCTTCAGCTCGTTAGCGGTGTCCAAGGTGAACTGGTTAATGCCGATGACCGGTGGGATGCCAAACTTCTTGATGATCTCCACGTGACGCGCCAGGTTGGGCAGTCCGACCCGCACCGCTTCAAGATTCTCTTCACCCAGATCTTCTAGAGATACCCCACCGTGCATCTTCAGTGCACGAATCGTGGTCGTGATAACCACAGCGTTCGGAGCGCAGTCGGCAAAGCGTGCCTTGATATCCATAAATTTTTCGGCCCCGAGATCCGCACCAAAACCTGCCTCGGTCACCACCACATCTGCTAATGAGCGTGCGGTGTTGGTTGCGATGGCTGAATTGCAGCCGTGGGCAATATTGGCAAAAGGGCCACCATGGATGAAGGCCGGGGTTCCAGCGATGCTCTGGACGAGGTTAGGTTTGATGGCGCCTTTGAGCAACAGGGTCAAGGCTCCCGCCGCGCCTAAATCATCGACCGTCACCGGCTCTTTGGTATACGAGTAGCCGATGGTCATCTTGCCTAGTCGTTTGCGTAGATCCGCTAGGTCCGTGGCAAGACAAAAAACAGCCATGACTTCTGAGGCTGCGGTGATCTCGAATCCGGTCTCGCGGGGCACACCGTCGGTGGGCCCACCCAATCCGATAACCACCGTGCGCAAGGAGCGATCATTCATATCCATGACGCGTTTAAAAGTGATACGCCGTGGATCAATGCCTAGCTTATTTCCGTGGTGCAGATGGTTGTCCACCATCGCCATGAGTAGATTGTTGGCGCTGGTAATGGCGTGAAAATCCCCGGTGAAATGCAGATTGATGTCATCCATGGGCAACACTTGAGATTGGCCACCGCCGGTGGCCCCGCCCTTCATGCCAAAACTGGGGCCAACGGAGGGCTCGCGTAAAGCGATCATGGTTTTTGTGCCACTGGCGGCCAGTGCATCAGCGAGGCCCACCACCATGGTCGTCTTGCCTTCACCGGCGGGAGTGGGCGACATTCCGCTGACCAAAACCACTCGTCCACGCTTAGTGTTCTTGGCTGACAATAGTGCCGGATCCACCTTGGCTTTGTAGCGCCCATAGGGTTCAAGCGCATCCTCGGGGATGCCGGCACTCGCGGCAATCTCAGCAATAGGCTTGAGCACTGTCCGTGCAGCGATCTCTAGATCGCTCAAGTGGGTTCCTGGCGTCGTTGCCATGACTCTTCCTCTCTTCGGATCTTATGAATCCGAGGACGGTAAAGGAAGACCTAGGCATCAGGTGTTCCTCGGCTTGCCTTCAAGCTATCACCAGAAGGGCAAATGCCTAAGAGCAATGGCCGTGGCCATACCCAGAACAGTGCTCAAGCTCGGTGGAACCTAGGAACGTTTCGCGGCAGCTGAACCCTTGATCCCTAACGCAATGAAGACTGCGATGGTGGCCAGTACCGCGCCGATCAAGAACGCGTAGTGAGCGCCGGCAAACTGGGCATTGGTCGCGTCAAGGCCAGCCTCGGCCTTCGAGTTTGCAACCACCGACATCACGGTGACGAAGATGGTGGTGCCGATGGCTCCGCCGAGCTGCTGTCCGGTGTTGAAGATGGCAGAACCGTGTCCAAAGAGCCGCGGATCCACTGAGGCCATGGCCGAAGACATCAACCCGGTCATCAGTAGGGCGAGACCGATGGAGAAGACGATGTGGATGAGCATGAATACCAACAGTCCGGTCTCGGCGTTGACCGTGGTGTACAGCCACTGCCCAGCGGCCAACATGATGGCCCCTGGAATCAGTACCGGACGAGGACCACGCTTGTCGTAGATGCGTCCAAAGATTGGTGAAACGATCGCCTGAGCAACACCACCGGGAAGCAACATAATGCCGATCTTCAGAGAATCGATTCCCTTGCCTGATTCCAAGAGCAACGGAACGATCATGAGTGAGCCAAGCATGGTGCCGAAGGCAATCATGATCATGATGATCGCCAGGGTGAATCCACGGGATTTGAAGGCCGAGAGGTTCAGCAATTCGCGTCCCTGGCCAGAGAGTCGCAGCTGGCGCTTGATGAAAATTGCCAGGGATACCAGGCCAATAACAAAGCTGAGGATAGTTGGGATCGGGTTGGTTGAGGCGTGCTCGATGCTGGAAATTCCGTACACCAAGAATCCAAAAGCCAGTGCGGAAAGCACTACCGAAACACCGTCCACGCGCATCTGGCGTGCGTTGGCTGGGACCTTGAAGAAGATCGCGCCCAAGATCAGCACTGCCACAGCGATGGGGAGCATTAGCGCAAAGATGTAGTGCCATCCCAAAGCGTGGACCACGGCGCCGGAGACCGTTGGGCCAATGGCAGGACCGACACCAATCACGATGGAGTTCAGACCCATGATGGTGCCGCGCTTGTGCGCTGGTACCAAGGTCAGGGTGGTGGTCATAAGCAGCGGCAGGATGATTGCCGTTCCTAGCGCCTGAATGATGCGGGCCAGAAGCAAGAAGATGAAGCTCGGAGCAATCACGGCGATGACCGTGCCCACCAAAAAGCTAATGATCGCGAACATGAACAGCGAGCGATGGTTGAATCGCTGCAGCAAGAATCCGGTGGTTGGAATGACTACCGACATGGTCAGCAAGAAGCCGGTAGTGAGCCACTGGCCAGTTGCGGCAGTGATGTTCATATCGGCCATGATTCCTGGCAATGCCACGGTCAACACGGTCTCGTTCAAGATCATGGTGAAGGCGGCCAAGGCTAGGGCTGCAATGATGCCGGTGAGTTGTTTGGTGCTCAGCTGTGGTGGGGCTAAAGGTTCACCTTTTGCCTGTTCAGAGATCATCGTTTCGCTTTCTGTAGAATGTTCAACAGAAAAATAGTGTCATAGACTGACAGAATTTTTCAAGAGAAAGTGTCAGTGAGTGACACGAATCAACTTTTTGCTCGTCATTGTGAGACGATCACTTGGACGAAATGGCTTAAGGAGGGCGCATGGGAATCCGAGATCAACGCAAGATGGAAACATCTCGAAAGATTCAAGCGGTGGCTTTAGACCTCGTTGAAGAGTTCGGTCTTGAGGCGACCACTGTTGCGCGAATCGCCGAAAAAGTCGGCATTTCGGAGCGCACGTTCTTTCGCTACTTCGACTCCAAAGAAGCGGCCATTGTTCCCGGCCAGGGAGAAATCATTGATGCCTTGACGGGTGTGGAAATTGCTGAGGGAGCCACGCCGGCGGAAATTTTTCAGCAGCTGATCGGTAGCTGCCGGAAACATATTCTCTTTGAGGTTGATGTTGACTCCTCCAGTCGGCTTGCCCGGATCATGATTAACGAGCCAAAGCTTCTGCTGGTCGCTACACGTCGTGAACAAGAGCTGGTGGTTGAGCTCAGCGATTCCTTGCGTGAGCGAGATTTGGTCACCGGGATGCAGGGTGTGTTGATTGCTGAGCTCATCGCATCGATGTGGCGCGTTACCTGGCAGAACTACACGCACGCTAAAGCTGCTGGGAGCAAGTTGACTCCAGCGGACTACTTCGAAATCACGGTCAAGGAAATGACGCAAATTTCTTCGGGGTTCGCTGGCGGTGCGCAGTAACCCACTTCTGGTCATTGAGTTATGGCAGATTAACTTAAATGTGACGAAGTGCTCCCACGCTATTCATCCCGGCTTTTAGCGGAAATTTTGCGTTTCTTCAGCGTGATTCATCTGGCATGAAAGTGTGGTGCAGGGCAAAATCAGGTAGATTTGGAACGTTGAGTTCAGGGCGGTTAACCCCGCTTCCGCACGACGTTCAGGGAGACGCCACACCTATGGCCAAGATTATTTACACCCACACCGACGAAGCGCCAATGTTGGCGACTCACTCGTTCCTGCCAATCGTGGAGGCCTTCGCGTCGACCGCAGGCGTGGAACTTGAGACCCGCGACATCTCGCTTGCAGGCCGCATCATCGCTACCTTCCCGGACTATGTCACCGAAGAACAGCGTATCGGCGATGCTCTGGCCGAACTTGGCGATCTGGCCAAGACCCCAGAAGCTAACATCATCAAGCTGCCAAACATCTCGGCATCCATCCCACAGCTCAAGGCAGCTATCGCTGAACTTCAAGCTGCCGGTTACGCACTGCCTGACTACCCGGACAACCCATCTTCGGATGAAGAAACCGACGTCCGCGCCCGCTACGACAAGATCAAGGGCTCGGCTGTTAACCCAGTACTGCGTGAAGGTAACTCTGACCGCCGCGCACCACTGAGCGTCAAGAACTACGCACGCAAGTACCCACACTCCATGGGTGCATGGTCCGCAGACTCGAAGACCAACGTCGCCACCATGGGCGTTGACGACTTCGCTTCCAACGAGAAGTCCGTAGTCATCGATGCAGACAAGAAGATCTCCATCCGCTTCGTTGGCGAAGACGGCGAAGTTAAGGTTCTGAAGAAGCCATTCGACGTTCTCAAGGACGAAGTCATCGATGGCACCGTACTGCACGTAGCTGCACTTTCTGAGTTCCTGAAGAAGGCTGTAGCCCGCGCCAAGGAAGAGAACGTCCTGTTCTCCGCTCACCTGAAGGCCACCATGATGAAGGTCTCCGACCCAATCATCTTCGGCCACGTGGTCAAGGCATACTTCGCAGAACTGTTCGACACCTACGGCGATGAACTGGCAGCTGCCGGTTTGAACCCAAACAACGGCCTGGCCGCAATCCTGAACGGCCTGGACGAACTGTCTGACGAGGTTCGCGCCGGAGTTGAGAAGCTCATCGCCAAGGGCTTTGAAGACGGCCCACAGGTTGCCATGGTCGATTCCGACAAGGGCATCACCAACCTGCACGTCCCATCGGACGTCATCGTTGACGCCTCCATGCCAGCAATGATCCGCCTGGGCGGCAAGATGTGGGATGCCAAGGGCAACACCGCAGACACCCTGGCAGTGTTGCCAGACTCCTCCTACGCAGGTGTCTACCAGGTTGTTATCGATGACTGCCGTGCCAATGGCGCCTACGACCCAACCACCATGGGTACCGTGCCAAACGTTGGTCTGATGGCTCAGAAGGCTGAAGAGTACGGTTCCCACGACAAGACCTTCGAACTGGCTGCTAACGGTCACGTTCAGATTGTTGATGAGAACGACACCGTACTCATCGAACACCAGGTCTTCGCAGGGGATATCTGGCGCGCTTGCCAGACCAAGGACGTGGCCATTCGCGACTGGGTCAAGCTGGCCGTGAATCGCTCCCGTGCCTCCCAGACCCCTGCGGTGTTCTGGCTGGACCCACAGCGTGCCCACGATGCCGTACTGATCACCAAGGTCACCGAGTACCTCAAGGAACACGATACCGAGGGTTTGACCATCGAGATCCTGTCCCCAGTTGAGGCTACCAAGTACACCATCGACCGCATCCGTAAGGGCGAGGACACCATTTCGGTGACCGGTAACGTACTGCGTGACTACCTCACCGACCTGTTCCCAATCCTGGAACTGGGTACCTCGGCCAAGATGCTCTCCATCGTTCCATTGCTGGCTGGCGGCGGACTGTTCGAGACCGGTGCCGGTGGTTCGGCTCCAAAGCACGTGCAGCAGCTGGTGAACGAAAACCACCTGCGCTGGGATTCCCTGGGTGAGTTCATGGCTCTGGGTGCTTCCTTCGAGCACCTGGCAGAAACTACCGGCAACGCCCGCGCTCAGGTTCTGGCTGACACCCTCGACGCTGCTACCGGCACCTTCCTGATGGAAGACAAGTCGCCAAAGCGTAAGGTTGGCGAGCTGGATAACCGCGGTAGCCACTTCTACCTGGCTAAGTTCTGGGCTGAAGAGCTCTCCAAGCAGGACAAGGACGCAGAACTGGCTGAGGCATTCGCGGCCGTAGCTAAGGCACTGGGCGAGAACGAGGAAGCAATTGTTTCTGAGCTTGCAGCAGTCCAGGGTCAGGCTGTGGATCTGGCCGGTTACTACCGCCCAGACGAAGCCAAGACTTCGGCTGTCATGCGCCCAAGCGCAACCCTGAACAAGGCTCTGGAACTGCTGAGCAAGTAGTTCTTTCGAGCTGAGCAGGCAGGTGCCGTCCCAGTGGGGCGGCACCTGCCTGCTTTAATGGGCGACGCAATTGCTCGTGACTCGCACGCTCCGACACCCGCTGATGAGACCGCGTCGAATGCGCTATCTTGAGTGAAAGCACTCGCGGCCATCGTTCATGAAGATGTCATCGGGGAAACCGTCCAAGCTCCGGCGCCGCTTTGACGGTGTACAGGCCGCAGGAAGTTGCCCACAAGCTACTGCGGGCTTGCGCCACTTTTAGCGGTCTGATGGTCGTCACGCTGGTCGGGTAGCGCGAGCGGTTCTAGCGCCCGTATTCGGCGCTGCGCATTGTGGATTTCTTGCCGACGTCTATCCCGCTCATTAGCCAATATCGCATAGCGGACAATATGTGCGGGGTAGCATAACCTGACGTAGGCTGATCTGAGCTTCGGTGACCGTGGATAGCGAGTCAATGCCAAAGGTATCACCAGCAGGCAGCTGCACAGCGACGAGGCGACCAAGACCGTGATGATCATTGCCGACGTCTTTTCGGTTCCTGCGTATTCACCACTGTTCAGCATCGCGACACTGAGGATCAGCAGGAACAGAATGCTTGCGCCCAGCGGCACGAGCATCACTACGGCTGCCAGCAGAGAACGATTCTGCGGCAACAACCACAGGACGCCGATGAGGCAAGGAAAAAGTACCAGCAACAAGAGCAAGATCCAGAGATCAACAATGATCTCAACATATTGGGCTTGGTCTGCGTCTAACACGTTACGGGGCGTAACGAGCATGATCACCATAAACGTGATCAGTATCAGGACGGCGGCAGACAGTGATAGCACCAGGCGCGGCAACTGAACTGAATCACGTGGAGTGAAATACCATCGGCGAAATGATACGTTCGTCGCTCGAAGATGCTTAGATAGCATTTCCGGCTGCCGGTCTTGGATCGCCGAAAGATGCTCACTTGCTGACAAACGGAAGGTAGATGCGACGTAGGCCAGGGCCTGCGAAAGGCACACAATGATCAAGGTGTCGGTCGCGTCTTGGGGGACGGAAGAGCTCACGGTCAAGAACCTAGCAAGGTAGAGCAAACCGAACATAACTGACAGGCCCCCGCAGATCTCGGTGGATAGGCGCAGTTGTTCACGTCTGCGAGTCTTTTCCCGCGCATCATGTGTGGAGGCGGCCAATGAGCGCGTGCTCAGGGCCAAGGCAACTATCAATGTTGCCAAGATCGCCAACGCGGCAATGACTGTGTCTTTTCGGATCTGCACGGCATCGAGAACAATTGCCGGAGTGATCTCGACCAGTTCCAGATGAACCAGAGACCCTAAAATGTAGGAAAGGATCACGAACGCCACGCATAAGACGACCCCCAGGATCTGGATGCCGGTCCATTCGCCCAGCTGATTGGGCAGTGTCTTCTCGGGTTCCTGATCCCATATGTTTGGCGCTCGTCGCTTCCTTGACGAACTGCGATATCCATGGATTTGAACTCTGCCATTCATGGGCCTGATATTGTCATACGTCACGGACACTATGGGAAGTAGTCGGGAATGCCCCGGCCTGCCACGCCCAGTTTGTCGACTGTGTCGATATGTAAGGTGTCGAGAAGATTCCGCATTCTCTGCCGTAGCTAAGGCACTGGGCGAGAACGAGGAAGCAATTGTTTCCGAGCTCGCAGCAGTCCAGGGTCAGGCTGTGGATCTGGCCGGTTACTACCGTCCAGACGAAGTCAAGACTTCGGCTGTCATGCGCCCAAGCGCAACTCTGAACAAGGCTCTGGAACTGCTGAGCAAGTAGTTAGTTCCTGAACAAAATGCCGTTTGGCTCTTAAAAAGAGCCAAACGGCATTTTTGCCTTTGAAGGCAGAATCGTGAATTACATCTTGGGACTTGATGCCTGAGCGATGGTACGCAGCACCAGATCCGCGACGGCGGGGTCACCCAACACTCGGAAGTGCCCTGAGGAAGCCACCCGATAATTTTGGGCTCCTTCTAAGGCTGATCCGGCAGGGATATAAGGATCAAAGGCGGGCGTGATGGTGGTAATCCGTGTATTGCACGTCACCTGTGCGCCGAGCTCCAAAAGTAGTGCGTCGTCTTCCCTGAATCCTGAGATGACAGGGTGTCGTACCAGCCGAGCATAGGGTGAGCCGGCGAAGGGAGATGCGATGGCGATCAGATGCTTGATCGATACCGATGGATCTTTGACCAACAAATATTTGCCAATCAACCCACCCTTGCTATGTGCGAGCACAATGACCTGATCTAGCGAGTTCTCCCGGAGGTAAGCCGCAGTGACGGCAGCGGCTTGGGCCATCGGCATCGTATTGCGGCTCAACCCCAGCAGTACGTGCACCGGGTGTCCGGCCGCATTGATCCGGTCGCACAGTCTGCGCATCATGGTCCAGTTTTCGAAGACGCCGGGGATGATCAGCACCGGTTCTCGTTTTCCGGTGGCGTAGGCCGCGGGAAGTCGTGAACGAAAAATTCCGTGCCCAATCGAATACAGTGCCCAGCGGCTGTCTTGGACCCAGGACCAAGCGCGTACCAGTGGCAATGGTCGATCAGGAGTTACACGAATTTTCACACCTTCATCGTATCCACCGATGACACAGTGTAATTCGAAGATGAAGAATCTTCTAAAAGTGCTAGAAACCAGTAGGGGCTGAACTGAGCCTCGCTGTTTCCTTGCACACCACCACTCAAACTTTGCCTGACGTGGTTGCGGCTAAGCCTTGAAACGACACAGACGCCAGAATCGATCAGCTCGGCTCGGATGCTTGGTTTTCGGGGCGTGAGGACTATTTTGATGCTTCTTCAGCCACGGCAATGTAGGTAGGAGGATGAGGGATTCGTTGTCGACTACCCCAACCAATTGCCCAGCCGTCAGTATCGTCAAAGTAGTCGGCGTAGGCTATCGGCAAGTCTGAGAGCCCATGAACCTGCGAGGCCAACTGCGCGTACCAGCAAACGTATTCTTCATTACCGGTTGCGCTCAGGGCAGTGCGTTGAATTGAAGGCATCTCGGAGAGTATCGCTTCGGCCACCGTTACATAGCTGACATCGCTAGGGAACTGAATATGATTGTTGAAGACGTCATTGGCTGCGGTGGAATATGAGCATGACTCACGCGGTTCAAACGGCGCTCCGAACTGGCTGGCGTTGTCCCACTCGGTCACGTTGAAGATGACGATCCTCCACGCCGTACCGGACGCATTCATACCAGGCAGTACTCTCACTCCGGCATAGCCCATGCGGTGCAGGAGTCGGACTGCTTCAATGATCCTGACAGCCAATTGCGAAGCCATGATTCGGGTTTTGTTCCTTAACGATTGCCCGGAGTTTAACAGTTCAATATTCTCACGGGCCTAGGACAAAATACCTGAGGAGTAATCGATTTCCTGCAGTAGTTCTCGACTGCCACAAGAATCGTCAAAAGTAACTATTTGATAAAAGTGCCCTGTATTTAACAGTTGTGAAACCAAAATGCGGAGAACGCTCAGTATTATCATTCTCAAGTCTCTCAGCTGAACGAGGAGGAATGATGTCTGTACCTTTCCCAGGATCTCAGATCTCCATTGTTCTGGACCCCGATGGGGTGCGTCGGTTTGCTTCCTCGGAGCGTCAGTCCCAGCCATCACGCATTCTCGCCGTCGTGGATCGTGTGCCTTACACACGTGATCCCTCCGGTACTAAGCATGCCTATGTCCCGTTTTCTTCCGCCATAGGTAGTGACGGGCATTTGGCTCAACGCAGTGAACGAGGCCTGCACTTCGACTTCGCCGTGACGCTATGCGATAGCCATCATCGTCCGGTAGTCACGCTTTCAGGAACATGTAAAAGCGGTGAATTAGGAACAGCGATTCTGGACTCAATTGCTGAATTTACTGGCACATGCCGTATCGCCAGTGCCGCCGCCATCGATATTGTTATTGCGAATTCTGATGGACTTGGATTCACAGATTTATTGAACAATCCTGTTTTCTGTTTGAACCCTTCATGGCTTTTCGGAGCCAACCTAGAATCCGCAGTCCAAGCAAACCGGGACGCTCTGGCAGCAAGTCGTTCACGAGCAACCGTCATTGCGTACACTGACGGCTCACTGCCACACCATGGAAATGACCGTGGGGCAGGAGCTATGGTGACGTTGCAAGGGCATTGGGCCACGCGGATTGCTCCAAAGAATTTTTCTCGTAGTTCTTTGATGGCGGAGACTACTGGGGCTTTGTTGGCTTTGCGTTATGCCCCGGCGGATTTTGACCTAGTCATTTACAGCGACAGTCGAGCCATAGTGAACGCCATCAATAACATCGTCAGCGGAGAAATTCAGACAAGGCAATCGCACCATAACGCACTGGAGCTTTCCATTGTGCGGCGTAGCGGGCGGACAAGAGCCGTATGGGTCAGGGGCCATGCCGGAAATCGTTACAACGAGGCCGCTGACCGCATGGCTGTACTCATGGCAAGACACTACAACGCGAGAATCGATCCGACGCAGACGCACTCATTGATGCAAAAGATCCTTGAAGAGGAACTTGCTGGGCTGGCACTGGCTGGTTGAGTCGAATGCGAGCCTAGTCCACTTAGAGGCCTCGTCCTGCCTCCCAAAGGCTGTCGGAGGTGCCGGTGAGCAAGGAATTCAGTGACACTGCTTGCGCGTCTGTGAAAGATGCGATGTAGTCGACAATTGCCCGTGCCTGCCCTAATCGATTGATCTCATTGGGGCCAGCCTGCGAGAACAGTTCAGGGTTAGACTCACGCAACTGACGGTATTCCTCCGTGGTAGCTTCAACGGAATCTAAGAGGCGTCGAGGAGCACGCCCTGCATCATCAGGATCATTCAACCAGGTACTAAAGCCCTCGGCGAGTGAACGAATAATCCTCGTTTGGCCGCGTTGGTACACCGCTAAGTCTGAACGGTCCAAGACGAAACGTGAGTGCACAAATTTGAGCACCACAACGTCATGCCAGGCTTCATCGCTCAGGCGGATATGGCCACTGCGAACGATGGGTGTGCGGTCTACGGTGACCGATTCTTGAAGTCGATCGATCCAGCGGCGTGTGAACGAGGTGACCGCGCGGTCGGCTTGAAGGCCACCGTCATAGGGAACCGCTAACAGCCCATCAACTAAATCGTGGCCCACACGCTGCACCGAGTCACGGAATGCGTCAGCATTAGCGATCCATGGGTCTTTTGCGACCAGACGACGCCAGGTCAGTTCCAGTGCATGGCCGGGGTGGCGCTGATCCAGTTCCGAGGTTTTGAGTGCTTGGAAACTGGTGGCGTTCTCCAGCCATGCGCGCAGTTCAGCTGACACGCTGGTGTACTGCAAGATTCCGGCACGGTAGAAGTCGTCGAGGTCATGCACCGCATAGGCGATGTCATCGGCAATATCCATGACCGAGCATTCCAGCGTTTGCTGGTTTTGAGCAATGCCAGGGAATACCGAGAGAACATCAGCCATCTCTGCCGCTTCAATATCGTAGGCAGAGTACTTCATGGCTCCAGCTGCTGGGTCGGTGCCGACCCCGCGGGGGAGTAGTTCCGGAGCGATGGGTCCTTTGGAGCGCCAAGCGTTACGGGTCCATGGGTATTTCAGTACGGCTGCTCGTACGGCTCGGGTGAGGTTCATTCCGCGTGGAGTTGCCGCACAGCTGTCCAGGGCCGTGAGGATTCTGAAGCTTTGGGCGTTGCCTTCGAATCCATCGGGTAGACCGAGCATGTTGCGAGCGACTCGGTCGAGTTCCTGTTCGCCAAGATGCCCAAATGGTGGGTGACCCAAGTCGTGGGCAGCTGCTGCTGCCTGAACAACTACGGGATCACAACCACCTAAGTCGGAGATTAGTCGCCTAGTAGATTCATCGGTTGATCTGAGATTGATCGCGATGGAACGAGCTACTGCCGAGACTTTCAATGAATGCGTCAGGCGGTTGTGAACGAGCGTGCCAGAACCGCCCTGCGGAATCACCTGAGTCACCGAGGATAGTCGGGAGAAATAGGGAGAGAAACGAATGCGTTCCACATCGACGCGAAATTCATCGTCGCCAGCACGATTAGGCTCGACGATAGCGCGTTCGCGGCCACCGGACTGATGCGTTTTAACTCTAGTATTCATCGTAGGAACTAGCCTAGGTGATCAACAGCTAAACGCCGAGTCAATTGATGATTTGATTCGTGAGTTCTTCACCGTTCACAAAGTTGATGACTTGGTTAACCGCCAGCTCGGAGACCAACGCGATGAACTGTTCAGTGTCTCCGGCCATGTGTGGAGTGATGATGCAATTAGGTGCGCTCCACAGCGCATGGCCTGCCGGCAGTGGCTCGGGATCTGTGACGTCCAAGGCAGCACGCAGTCTGCCGGCTTGCAGCTCCAATAGTAGGGCTTCAGTATCGACGATGGGTCCGCGTCCCACATTGACCAGTAGGGAGCCGTCCTTCATTGCAGAGAGGAATTGGGTATCGATGAGTTGCTCAGTTTCTCGGGTATGTGGCAGAGCAACAATCACTACGTCCGCGGAGGGTAGAAAATCCCAGAGTCTGTCGAGAGAATAAATCGGGTAGCCCTGCTCATGCATCCGTTCGGTACGGGCAAAAGAAGTTAGCTCGGAAGGTTTGAAAGGCAGCAATCGCGAGCGGATTTCGCTGCCGACTCCACCAGCCCCGAGAATCACGACTTTTGACCCGTGTAGTGAGCTGGTCCATGTACGAGTCCAGTTCTGCTCGCGCTGCTGCTGGCCTGCCAGTGTCAGCTGCCGAAGCGAAGCCAGAATCAGTGCGAGGCAGTGCTCCGCAGTGGCATCTTCCACGGCGCCTTTGGAGTTTGTTAAAGTCACCTGCTCTGGCAGATGCTCCAGCACCCACTCGTAGCCGATGGACAACAGGTGGACGTGCTTGAGTCCCTTGATGCGGGAGACCCTTGAACGCAGCTGAGGGTTGCTCGGACGTTCGGTCACCAGCACGTCGGCAGGTGGTGCATCATTCGGATCATCATTGATGTGCCAGAGTATCGGTTCAATACCCGGAAGCTGCAGTCGGTCGACGAGATCCTGCCAGGGGAGTAGTACACGTAGTGCCATGCGAAGAATGTCCTTTCGAGTGCTACGACCATTGTGTCCGTTGGATCTCAGGGATGAAGAATCTGGTGACAAGGTCATTACTTCGCGTCTGTTATTCCAGATTGAGGATCAAATAACCATTAGACTGAAGCTATGACTCATAAAGGGATTGTCGGAACCACCATACTGATGGCACTTGGTTGGACGGTGTTTGTCCTTGGCCTCGTCGCGTTATTCTTCGACCCGCTGGTCGGCGGTCTGTTGGCAATCGCCGGCGCGGTACAAGTCAGTGGCGGCATGATCACCGAAGCGTTGAATAGGAAGCGTGAGGCGTCCGCAGAACTGCAAAACAGCATTGAAAAAGAAATGCCTGCAGTTGATTAGTAGTTGCTCTCCACTCTTTAGCTCCTCCGAGAATGGTCACGTCAGTGGTATATGGCAGGTTGGCATATCGCAGGATAGATGTTGCCGGCTTACGATGTCGGGGCAACGGGGCCAGCTACTACCTTCTGACTAGTGGAGAAGTCCGTCGCTCCCTTGTGCGCGAGACCTTGGCCTCTGTATGCGAAACAGTTGGGGCGACAATTTTACGTTTGTTTCGTATTGCCTGATTATTCGGGTTTTTGATGGCAAGAAAGTACTCAGCAGAATCCTGTTTGTTCGCTTCAGTCTGGTGCTTCGGACAGCTGCCGAAGAAATTTCTCAAGTCTCGCCGACCGAGTCTTCTCGGTCTTGGCAATCATTAGCTGGTGCAGAATGTGATAGCGCGGTTGGGACTTCAATGCTTCGAAAACCGCTTTGGCAGCTGGGTTCGCATCTAGAGCGCGCCGCAGGTCTTCAGGAACCTGGGCGGTGGCCTGTCCTTGGTAGGCGCGGTCCCACCTGCCATCGGCTTTCGCCTTATCGATTTCTGCTTGTCCACGTGGGCGCATCCTGCCCTGCTCGATTAGTTCCTGGACGAACTGCGTATTCTTTTCAGACCAGACAGATGCTTTGCGTCGCGGTGTGTAACGCTGTAGGAAAGTAGTTTCGTCTCGACTGCGACGTTGACCATCGATCCATCCGCTGCATAAGGCTTCCTGTAGTGCATCGGCAACCATCAGAGATGTCGGTTCGGTAGTGCCCTTTTTGGCTACGAGCAACCACACTCCATCGCTAGTGTCTTCGTTTTCATTCAGCCAGGTGCGCCATGCATTGACGTCTTTGATGATCAGCGGGTTGTCGTAGTCCATGGCATCTATTGTGCGCTATGACTTCTTGGCTCGAAAGTAACGAATGGATTAGGGGAACGGAACATTAGAAGTGCGATACGGAATCACCAGTACTTTATATTCGAAATTGCATTCCAGGACACTACTGCTGTCATTTTTGGGCGTCTGATTGATTGATCTTGGGTTTATAGACGTAGGCGAACGCCACAAATTGTGGAGAACGGCTCACTCGCGCTATCTTGTGGGGTTGCTGGGGTAACGTTACAAGTAATCAAATGCTAATTAGTGCCTGCGAAGGCACAGGAGAAAGTTGATGGCAAGTAGCGTGAAGGAACAGCAACGAGCGGAACTGCACAAAACAATCTGGCAAGTGGCCAATGACCTTCGCGGTTCGGTGGACGGCTGGGACTTCAAGTCATATGTGCTGGGCATGCTGTTCTATCGGTTCATCTCTGAAAACCTCACCAATTACATCAACGATGGCGAGCGAGATGCGGGCTCGACTGACTTTGATTTCGCCAAGATGAACGACGAAGAAGCCGAATTCGCTCGTGAAGACATTGTCAGCGAAAAGGGCTTCTTTATTCGCCCTTCGGAACTTTTCGAAAACGTGCGTCAAAGCGCTGCAAAAGATGAAAACCTAAACCAGACCCTCCAAGGTATTTTCAAAGGTATTGAAGGCTCGGCGACCGGTACTAACAGCGAGGCCGATCTCAAAGGCTTGTTTGATGATCTGAACGTCAACAGTACCAAGCTCGGTAACAATGTCGCGAAGCGTAACGCCAAATTGGTCAAGTTACTCGACGCGATCGGTGACCTTCCTCTGGGCGGCAAATTCTCGGATAGCACCATTGACCTGTTTGGTGACGCCTACGAGTACCTGATGCAGATGTACGCATCTAGTGCCGGAAAATCTGGCGGTGAATATTACACCCCGCAGGAAGTCTCTGAACTGCTAGCAAAGATCACCACGGTCGGTAAGACGCGAGTGAACAAGGTATATGACCCCGCCGCTGGTTCGGGTTCACTCCTGCTCAAGTTTGCAAAGGTGCTAGGCAAAGAGAATGTGGGCGGGTTCTATGGTCAGGAAATCAACCTCACCACCTACAACCTGGCTCGTATCAACATGTTCCTGCACGATGTGAACTACGAGAACTTTGACCTGGCTCTGGGTGACACGCTACTTGAACCGCACCACTGGGATGATGAGCCGTTTGAAGCGATTGTCTCTAACCCTCCCTACTCGATCAAGTGGGAGGGCGATGCTAACCCAATCTTGATCAACGATCCACGCTATGCGCCGGCTGGCGTGTTGGCTCCTAAGTCAAAGGCAGACCTCGCTTTCACGATGCATATGCTGCACTGGTTGGCGACCAACGGTACGGCAGCGATTGTTGAGTTCCCTGGCGTGCTGTACCGTGGTGGGGCTGAACAGAAGATCCGTAAGTACCTGATCGACAACAACTACGTTGATACGGTGATTCAGCTTCCTTCTGATCTATTCTTTGGTACCACGATAGGTACCTGCATCATCGTGCTGAAGAAGTCGAAGAAGACCAACGACGTGCTATTTATTGACGGTTCGGCTGAGTTCGTGCGCGGAGGCAACAAGAACAAACTGAGCGAAGCCAACCAGCAGGCTCTGCTTGATGCGTTCACGAATCGTGAATCTACGGAATACTTCACAAGACTCGTTGACAACAGCGATATCGCTACGAATGACTACAACATTGCCGTGTCATCGTACGTTGAGGCTGAAGACACTCGCGAAGTCATCGACATTATCGAGCTGAATACCAGAATCGAGCAGATCGTAACTCGCCAGACTGAGCTGCGCACGTCGATTGATTCGATCGTTGCTGACCTGGAGGGCGTGAAGTGAGCCGTATCGATGAATTGATAGCGGAGCACTGTCCGGCGGGCGTTAAACATAAAACCTTAGGCGACGTAGGCCAGTTTATTCGTGGTAATGGGCTGCAGAAGAAAGACCTTTTCCACGAAGGCTTTCCGGCAATCCATTACGGTCAGCTCCATACCCTTTATGGCGTCTCGGCGAGTGGGACATACTCTTTTACCACTCCTGAACTCGCCTCGAAACTACGTCATGCGCGCCACGGCGATTTGTTGATTGCAACTACCAGCGAAGACGATGAAGCCGTGGCCAAAGCTACCGCATGGCTGGGTGATACTGAAGTGGTCTTGAGTGGCGACGCATTTATCTATCGCCATGAGCTGGAACCTCGTTATGTTTCCTACTATTTCCAGAGCCGTCAGTTTCAAGATCAGAAGCAGCGACACGTCTCAGGAACAAAGGTACGACGAATTTCTGGCTCATCGTTGGCCAAGCTAATTATCCCCGTTCCGCCGCTTGAAATTCAGCGTCATATCGCGGATATTCTTGATACTTTTAGTAAAATGGAAGCGGAGCTGGAAGCGGAGCTGGAAGCGGAGCTGGAAGCTCGGAAGCAGCAGTATGAGCACTATCGAGCTGAGCTCTTGAGCGAGAATACGGACGGCGTTTCTACGCCCTTGGGCGAGATCTTTGAAATGCGTGCTGGCACCCATGTGAAGGCATCCGAAATTTCTGATGACCAGTCGGAAACGCATCCTTACCGCTGTTTTGGCGGAAATGGCGTACGCGGATACGTCAGTGGGTATAACTACGACGAAGACGTAGCGTTCATTGGCAGGCAAGGCGCGCTTTGCGGCAATGTTCATCGTGCGCAAGGCAAGATTTATGCAACAGAGCATGCCGTGGTCGTTACCCCGAAAGCAGAAGTCGACATGTCGTGGGCATTCCACAAGCTGACTGAGATGGATCTGAACCAGTATAAGACCAAATCTGCTCAACCTGGTCTCGCCGTTGGTCGCATCAAAAAAATAGTTATTTCTCTTCCTAAGATCAAGGAACAACGCCGCATCGTCGAGATCCTCGATAAGTTCGACGCGCTCGTAAACGACCTGAGCGTTGGTTTGCCTGCGGAGTTGGCTGCGCGTCGCCAGCAGTACGAGTACTACCGGGACCGACTTCTGACCTTCAAGGAGCTGGAGCCCGCATCATGAGTACCACCCCGGTGAATGTGCAGATACCTTCGGATACTGAAGCGCCGATCATTGCTGACTTTGTCGAGCATGCTTTACGTGTTGCTTATTTTGATCGTCAGCATTGGGCTTCTCTACCTTCGAGCGATTGGGACGCGCCTGGCGTGTATATCCTGATGACAGCCGACGGATCGAGTCGAGTGTATGTAGGGCAAGCACGCAAACTACGTGGCCGCTTGCAGCAGCACAACAACAAGGAAAAGCTTCCTTGGCGACGGGCTCTTGCGGTGAAGCGCGATACCACCGCCGGGTTCAACACTGCCGAAATCGGGTACCTGGAAGGCCGTATCGCGGCAGAGCTAAATGCGCTGCACCAGATCACGGTCATCGAAGGCCAGACGAGCGGTGACGAGACGCTGCCCAAGCACATGATGATCTCCTTGGATGCGTTCGTGAAGAGTATCCTCGGTGCTCTGCGTCTGGCTGGGCTGGATATCAGCCGGAGCAATCCTCAAACGCTGACCGAAGACGAGCAACCTACATCTGCGCCAGTGCCATCTAACAAGCCGAATAAAACCGTGACCGTTGCTGACTTGGTTTCCAGCGGTCTACTCCAAGCAGGCCAGGCACTATTCCTGAGCCAAGCTGGTAAAGAGGCCGAAGGCAGCGTCACCGCGGACGGAGAGATTATCGTTCGCGGCGTTTCCTATAAATCTCCGAGTACCGCAGCCGCAAAAGCCCTTGAGCTGCAATCCTCTAACGGTTGGATGGCATGGAAGGTCGGCAGCCAGTCCGGTCCGCCGCTCGATATGTTGCGACAACAATGGCTAATACAACAAACGGAGGAGGCAGAAAAATGATCGAAGCACAGGCACGTAAATATGAGCCGATCGCCGTAAGCAACGAGAGCACTGTTGTCTCGGTCTATGATGCCGATCCATCCAAAGAAACTTCGTACCAGTCGGAATCACAGCTGGAACGTGAATTTATTCACCGACTCGAAGGCCAGGCTTACGAGTATGTGGAGCTGACGAGTGAAGAACACCTCGTCGCTAATCTTCGCGCCCAGCTCGAAGCCCTGAACCGTTTCACCTTCTCGGATGAGGAATGGCAGAGGTTCTTCAAAGAACGGATCGCCAGTACCGGTGACGGAATCGTCGACAAGACGGTGCGCATCCAGGAAGATCACGTCCAGCTGCTGACTCGTGATGACGGCACGACGAAGAACATTACCCTGCTAGATAAGCAGAATATTCACAACAACCGTTTACAAGTGATCAACCAGTATGCGGTGGATTGTGGCGAGGGCGGCGCAAGCTTCTCGAACCGATACGACGTGACCGTTCTGGTCAATGGCTTGCCGATGGTGCATATCGAGTTGAAGCGCCGCGGTGTACCGATTCGTGAAGCGTTCAATCAGATCGACCGATACCAGCGCGATAGCTTCTGGGCTGGCTCTGGTCTGTTCGAATACGTGCAGCTGTTCGTGATCAGCAACGGTACGCAGACGAAGTATTATTCGAACACCACTCGACGCCAGCATGTTGCCGATGCTACGGGCGCCAAGAAGAAGTCGAAGACGTCCAATAGTTTCGAGTTCACGTCGTGGTGGGCAGATGCGCAGAACATGCCGATTCTCGATCTGACAGCCTTCGGCAAGACATTCTTCGCCAAGCACACGCTACTAAACATCCTGACCCGCTACTGCGTCCTGACCAGTGACCGCCTGCTGTTGGTGATGCGTCCGTATCAGATTGTGGCGACCGAGAAGATCTTGCAGAAGATCGATATCTCGACAAACTACAAGAAGCTGGGCGCCGTTGATGCGGGCGGTTACGTCTGGCACACGACTGGCTCTGGCAAGACGCTGACCAGTTTCAAGACAGCACAGCTGGCTTCCCGTCTGGAGAATGTGAACAAGGTGCTGTTCGTCGTTGACCGCAAGGATCTGGACTACCAGACGATGAAAGAGTACGACCGGTTCGAAAAGGGCTCGGCGAACTCCAACACATCAACAGCGGTACTGAAGCGCCAGCTAGAAGATCCGTCGAAGAAAATCATCATCACGACGATCCAGAAGCTCTCTACCTTTATCGCAAAGAACAAGGGTCATGAGATCTACTCAGGCCATATCGTGCTGATTTTTGATGAGTGCCACCGTTCCCAGTTCGGTGACATGCACACGGCCATTACGAAGGCGTTCAAGCGCTACAACCTGTTCGGTTTTACCGGTACCCCGATTTTCGCAGAGAACTCCGGTAGCGGTGGCAACCCGCAGTTGAAGACCACCGCCCAAGCATTCGGCGAGAAGCTACACACCTACACGATCAAGGACGCGATTACCGATCAGAATGTTCTTCCCTTCCGTATTGATTATGTGAATACGATGAAGGTCGGTTCGGTCATCGACAAGCAGGTGTCGGCAATCGACACTGAGAACGCCTTGCTGTCACCTGTGCGGGTGTCTCAAGTGGTTTCGTATATTTTGGAGCACTTCGATCAGAAGACGAAGCGGGCCGTGGGCTACGCCCTGGGCGAGAAACGTGTTCGCGGGTTCAACTCCCTGTTTGCCACCGCCTCGATTACGGCAGCCAGGACGTATTACAACGAGTTCAAACGCCAGCAAGCGGAGCTCACACCTGATCGCCGGCTGAAGATCGCCACGATCTTCTCCTACGCTCCGAATCCAGACTCCGAAGACGGTGTGCTGGAAGAAGAAGGCTTTGAAACCGAGAACCTTTCCGGTGATGCCCGTTCGTTCCTGGAGTCGGCGATTGCTGACTATAACCAGATGTTCGGCACCAGCTACGATACGAGTTCAGACAGCTTCCAGAACTATTACAAGGACTTGTCGCTGCGGCTGAAGAACCGGGACTTGGACATGGCCATTGTGGTGAATATGTTCCTGACTGGTTTTGATGCGACCACGATGAATACCTTGTGGGTGGATAAGAACCTGCGCTCCCACGGGCTGATTCAGGCGTATTCACGCACGAACCGTATTTTGAACTCGGTGAAGACCTACGGGAATATCGTAAACTTCCGTGACCTGGAAGAAGCCACGAACGACGCGATTGCCCTGTTCGGCAACAAGGACGCTGCCGGGATCGTGCTACTCAAACCGTACCGAGAGTACTACGGCGAGTATGCGCAGAAGGTCTCTGACTTGTTGGAGAAATTTGTTCCCGGTCAGGTGATCGAGAGCGAATCCGGGCAGAATGAGTTCATCAAACTCTATGGCGAGATCCTTCGACTGAAGAACATCTTGACCTCGTTCGATGAGTTTGCCGGAAACGAGGTGCTCACGGAGCGCCAATCCCAGGATTACCAGTCGGTGTATCTGGATCTGTGGAATGACCGCAAGAAGCGCGAAACTGGCGAGAAGGAGCAAATCACCGCCGATCTGGTGTTCGAGATTGAGCTGATCAAGCAGGTTGAGATCAATGTTGATTACATCTTGCTGCTTGTTCAGCAGTACCGTGAAGAACGAGGCGATGGCGACGATAAGGAGCTGCGCGCTGGGATCTCTCGCGCGATTGATTCCAGTCCTTCCCTGCGTAACAAGAAAGACCTGATCGAGAACTTCGTCGACTCCGTGTCCGTGAATGGCTCGGTACAGGATGAATGGACGGCGTATGTGTACAAGCAGCGTGAGTGCGAGCTTGAGGAGATTATTGCTTCGGAGAATCTGAAGCGTGAGCAGACGCTGGGATTTGTAGACCTGGCGTTTGCTGACGGGCTCCTGCGAACGTCTGGAACTGAAGTCACCAAGATCTTGCCGCCCGTGTCACGGTTCTCGAAAGATATGAATCATAGCGAAAAGAAGCGCCGCGTGATCGAGAAGCTGACGGTGTTCTTTGAACGCTTTTTCGGCCTAGCGACAAGAGGTAAAAACGACTGATGAGCAAATATCCGTATTCGCTCCGCAACTTTACTGCACTTGCAGAACGAGAATCTCGGCGTGGAAAAGATATTTCCCACGTGGTTCCGTCTACTAAGCGCACAGTAGCAGCCCTCCGCGAACTCCGTGAAGCATACAAACTCGAGATTAAGGATCTGACTTTAGACAGCCCGGAGAGACTTGCCGCCCGCGAGAGGTATCAAGAAAAAAGACTTGACCTGCGAAAAAGTCTCGACAGCGTTCTCGAAGAATCCCTTCAGAACGCTCTGAACCATTTCCAATCTGCATTATCCAACCGTTCTTTCGAATGGGGGCTAGAAAATGGAGTGCTACTCGGCGAGCGCCAAACGTATCGGATAAGTTCCAGCCTTGATGTAGTGTTTCCGGGCCGAGAAGCTGCCACAATACTACGTGAGGCTAGTGGAACCCACATGGTAGGCAGAAACAGCATTGTTCGTGCCCTAAAACATTCATTGATGAAGCGATATGCCCATGCTGTCTATCGTCTCGATATCAGGAGTTTCTTTGATTCCATCCCGCACAAGAAGCTCCTGAACAGAATCGCTGAAGTTCGGAGCCTTGATCGAATCACGGGCGAACTTGTTGAGCGACTCCTGCATGAATATCAGTTATTGAAGGGCGAACCGATAGGCATCCCTCAAGGAGTAGGGGTCAGCTCTCCGCTGGCAGAACTTTATTTGAGCGATTTTGATCGCGCCATACGGTCATTTCCGGGCGTACTTTTTTATGCGCGTTATGTTGACGACATAATCGTAGTTTTAGAGGGAGAAGAAGCCTGCAATCAGGTCGCTAGTAAGATCGATCTTCTTCTTTCCGAACTGGATCTTGAAGTTAATAAGTCAGACGACAAGTTTGCGAAGATTGTTGCCGACAGTAATGGGGACTATTTAGAAGATGAGTCTGTCGAATACCTGGGGTACAAATTTATACGATCTAACGGCCGGCTTGTCATTGGCTTGACAGACAGGCGATCGAAAAGACGTAAGAATCGGTTAAATACTGCCTTTGAACATTGGCTCTCCAAAAACCCAACCCGAAAGACTGCAAATTCGGGCGATGAGGGAATCCTTGTCGATCGTGTCAGATTCCTTGCAGGCAACACGTCGCTTAAGAACTCAAAAGACAATGTCGCTGTCGGCATCTACTTTTCGAACAGCTCACTGGATTCGGATGCCCAAGAGCTTAAAGATCTCGACGAGTTACTATCAAACTTGATTAAAACCAATAGATCACGAATGTCACCCCTGCTTCTGAAGCGGCTTCGTGCAGTATCATTTGTTCGTTCATTCCGCGAACGTACTTTTATTCGTTTTAGGCAGAAGCGCCTGGAACAAGTCGTCCAGTGCTGGAAGGCGGAACAATCGTGAAATACCAGCGTGCAAAACGCGACCCGCTCCGTGCACTGACCTCAGAGATGCTCCCGCATGAAGTCCCATTACCTTTCAGTGCAGCAGGCCTGTACCGTTTTCTCAAACGTCTTAAATTTGAGTGGATTTCGGGAAGAACAATTCACGGTCAACGCTAGACGCTTGGGTGAAGCGGAGCGAGTATGGCTGAGATTGATCTTTGATGGTGTCGAACTTGATGAAGTTGTTCTGGATGATGGTCGGATACGATTTGGTCGAGCAAAGCAGAGTCTCACGAGGCGACTTTTGCACCCATACAAGTTCCGTGCTCGACGAAACAACGGGAAGCTTCGTGAAATCACGGTTCCGCACCCCCAGTCCATGCTCGGCATGGCCTATTTCATTGATAAGTATCGAGACAGTATCCTTTACTTCACGAACCGAAGCAGTTACTCAATACGACATCCCCATCGGACAGCGCGAGTTCAAGCACGCCGTGATAAAGCGTTTCTACGCGAGCTAGATTCGGAGGACTACGGACTCGAACAGTTTGGCCTTGAATACGACATAGTCACGTCATATTTTGCCTATAAGCGTTATAACAACATCAATCGGTTCTACTCGTCACCCGAGTTTCGGGCTTGCGAACGTAAGTACCCATTGTTAATGCGTGCGGACATATCAAAGTGCTTCGATAGCATCTACACGCATACAGTTGCATGGGTTTCGAATGGTCGAACTGCCAGCAAAATAGAGAAACGTGAGTCTACCAACGCTACCTTCGGCGGCTCTTTTGACCGCTACATGCAGTACTTGAACTATGCGGAAACAAGTGGGATCGTGATCGGTCCCGAGTTCTCACGCATATTCGCAGAGATCATCCTTCAGGAAGTTGATGTACGAGTTGAGTGTGAACTTGAAAAGGGAGATCTCAAGCACGGTCAAGATTATGAGATCATGCGCTACGTTGATGACTACTTCGTGTTCCTCGCTGACTCATCGAACAGTGAGCGAGTAGAGAATGTCCTTTCGAGGCACCTAGCACATTTCAAATTGCACCTTAATGATCAAAAACAAGAGAGTCTCGAAACTCCTCTGAAATCGCACATGTCAATTGCAAAGCTCTCAGTACGTGAAGGCCTTAGCGCGAGAACAAAGTGCGAGATCGAGACGGAGCCGGATAATAAGGCAGACCTATTCTTCTCTGCCCATAAAGCCATCATTGATTACAAGGCGATCTTGACAGATACAGAAAGACAACACGGCGAGCTGGCAAACTCTTATCTGTATGAACTGAGTAGGCGAGCAGAAAAGACGTTGTGCACTTATGGAGAGCATCTGGATGCTCTCGTTGAAGAGGGCGACTTGCGAAAGATCAAGTCAGCGCACAGTGCACTAATTAGTTACTTGGTCGCGGTCCTAGACGTGGCTGTGTTTGTCTACTCGGGCTCTCCGTCGGTCTCACATAGCCTAAAGCTATCAAGACTCATCGCAACAAGCTTAAGAGAACTTGAAGCCCGGAGCGTTGGCCACATTGAGATGCAGATTTTCAGGAGTAAGGTTCGTAGGGAGATAATTGCTCAGTTGTCTGCCGTACGTGACCAGACAAGTTTTGGACCGCACACATTGAATCTGGTGGACTGTCTTTTCTATCTCGACCCAGAGACCAATGGCGCAACATTGCGACAGATTCTCAAACAACGTGGTGCTACAACGGATTCCCTCGATGCATTCGCTTTGCTTACTATGTTGCGGTGCTGTGGCGATCGTGAATCTACTAAGGGTCTGAAAGCCGAACTTCTCTCTAGAGCTAAAGTTATTGTGGAGGCAGGTAAGACTGATCCTGATTTTGAGACTGAACGGGCAATTCTCCTGCTCGCTCTTCCGGACTGTCCTACTGCTTCTCCGGAAGAAGTCGGTGAGGTGACGGGTTTGACTGTTTCCGAAATTAAAGCGCTCCGAAATTCAAATGGGCCAAATATGCTCTTTGCATGGAACGCAAGCGACCACTATTACGAGAGGCTTCAATTGAAATCCTCTCAAATGGTATATTAGGCATGCAGCCACGATGCACCTAAGTTTACTCACACGGAACAATCTTGGTGGGTAGGCTCACACACTGGCGCGAGAGGGACGAGCATCGTCGAATCCCTTGCAATTACCCAGCCTCGGCTGGGTAATTGCATTTTTGCCGACATTATCAGTCAAACTCAAACTAGCCCTTCTATCCTTAAGTGTGCTGAGGTTCTAAGCGTGAGCAATTGAGGGTATAAGTGCTAAAAAAGTGTATAGGTGACGCGCCGAACTGGGCTCATCGACGCCCGCCCCACCCTTTTCGGACTCCATTTCCGTCATTTCAATTTAAATTCTGGTCGTAAATTGCGGCCCGATGGGTTCTGGCCTGGGACTGTCAGCCTAACGATGTCTAGCAGAAACTTTCGGTAGTGAATGAATGGGTCTGCTGAAGGTTTGGTCGACACCAAGATTTACGCTGCCAGAGCGACAGACTCGATCATTCTAGCCTCGAATTAGATCGGGGTCATTTTCCCCAAACCTCGTTGCTTGCGCTAGCGGTGATACTTCCCCTCCAGCCATCCAATAATGGCCAGGCGAAGTTGTTGGCGGGAGGACCACCAACGGCGGTCCAGCACGTTCTTCTGCGGCAGGCTGAAGAACGACTCCATGGCTGCATTGTCACCGGCTGCCCCGACCCTGCCCATCGAACCGACTAGCCCGTGACGCTCCAAGGCTTGAGTGAAGCTCTTTGACCGGAACTGGCTGCCACGGTCACTGTGGACCCTAACTCCGCTCGGGTGGCCACGGTGCGCTACAGCCATCTCCAGAGCATTGACCGCCAGGTGGGCCTTCATCCTCGAATCCATTGAATACCCCACGATTCTGTTGCTGAACACGTCCCTAATCGCGCACAGGTACAGCTTTCCTTCGCCCGTGTGGTGCTCGGTAATATCGGTCAGCCACAACTGGTTAGGCTGATCAGCGGTGAAATTCCGCCGCACCAAGTCATCATGCACCGGCGGACCGGCCGGAACGTGCTTACGTTGGCGTTGGCTGATCACCGAGCGGATCCCTGCCTTGCGGCATAACCGCCAGACCCCGGCGCTCGGAAATTTGGTAGCCGGCGTCTTCCAAGTCATCAGCCAGCACACGGTACCCGCCCTCGGGATCTTCCTCGTGAAGCTCATGCAGCTTGCCAATCAACTCCAGCTCTTCGATTTCCCGGGCAGAGACAGGGCTCTTCAACCACTTGTAATACGCCTGGGTGCTGAATCCCAAGACCCGACACGCCACTGCCACTGCCACTTCGAATATGTTTCCTGCCTGTTCTAGCGGCTAATTCTTGATTGATGCGGGCCCATTACTTTGGGGAACGAATATGCGACTGGGAAAGGTAGGCCGCGGCCTTGCGCAGCACCTCGTTCTCCATTTCGAGCTCCCGGATGCGTTTGAGCGCTTGAGACATTTCTTTGCGTTCGTCAGCATCAGAGGATGGGGTCATTCCGTGGGATTGGTAGCGGGCATCGCGGACCCACGTTTACAGCGCGGTCTTTGAGACTCCCAGATCCGCAGCGGCTTGCTTCTGGGATATCCCCGATTCGACGAGAGCGACGGCGTCCTTCTTGAATTCTTCGGTGAAGATTCTTGGCATGGTTTTTGTTCCTCCGTTTGAGCATAACCATAGACGGGTTATGCGGTCGAAGTGTCAACCAAACCTACAGCAGACCCGAAACTCGCGTACCTCGACGGTTACGAACAAGCCATCCAACATGGTGAAATTGGCAGCTACCTGCGCTCCAACGGGATCTACTCCTCACAGATCGCTGAATGGCGCAAGCTACGCGACGCAGGCATCCTGGACGAAAATTCCACCACAATCACCGGCCAGTCCTCCCGGAGCGCCAAGAGTAAGATCAGCAAAGAACAAGCTGAAATCGCACAGCTCAAAAGGCAGTTAGCGGCGCCACGATGGCCCGCCACACTCGTGCGCAACGATTCCCAACAAGATCAGTGGACGCGCCTCGTCCAGCACCACCGAACAAACTCACCGCCGCTGAGGAAACAACGATTCTTGAAGCGTTGAACAAAGATCGGTTCGTGGATCAGGCCCCGGAGCAGATCTATGCGGTACTGCTGAGTGAAGGAACGTATTTGTGTTCAGTGTCCACGATGTATCGGTTGTTGCGCCGGGAGAAGCAAGTTCAAGAGAGCCGGCGTCAAGCACGTCATCCTGCCCGAAAAGTCCCTGAGCTGGTGGCGTATCAGCCGGGTGAAGTGTTTTCTTGGGACATTACGAAACTCGCTGGTCCGGCTAAGGGAACCTATTTTGATGCGTACGTGATGATTGATATTTACTCCCGCTACATTGTTGACTGCGAAGTGCACGCCAGGGAGTCGGGATTGTTGGCTGAATCGTTCATGAAAAACGTCTTTATCCAGCATCAAGTGCCGCAGATCGTCCATGCTGACCGAGGCACGAGCATGACTTCGAAACCAGTAGCGTCGTTGCTTTCTGATTTGGATGTATTGCGGTCGCATTCACGGCCGAAAGTCAGTAATGACAACCCTTATTCCGAATCGTGGTTTAAGACCTTGAAGTATATGCCGGTGTTTCCTGAACGGTTTGGTTCGTTGGAGCACGCACGGGATTTCATGGGCAGGTTTGTCCAGGCGTATAACACTGAGCATCGTCATTCTGGGTTGGGTTTTCATACGCCTGCGGACGTGCATTTCGGGATGACTGGGCACATGGATGATCAGCGTTTAGCTGCGTGCCGAATAGGGCGAAATGGTACGCCCGTTCCGGCGACCGGGTACCGAGCGATTCTTAGGACCTGGTATTTCAATTCCTGCTAGAAGGTACCGCTGATGATGTGAACTTTGGTGCGTTAGGAGTCCATGAGGATCGCATCCGACCAACCCAACCACGTGGCCATCTAGCAGTCGGGCGTCGCACACAATGCGGTAGTTTCGTCGCTGCTGAAGGACGGCGAATCCTCGTGTCCGCACAACCTGGGAATCAGGGAATCATCGGGTCATCCGTCGATTGAAACTTGGGTAGCATCTCCGCGGCGCTTTCGGAATGGCAACGAGCTGCCACGCTGACAAATAAACCGGGTGTGCCACGGCCTTCTTTTTTTCAGCAAGTGAAGTTCCCGTTGACAGATTTGAGGCCGAAAGCTGGTTGAAGGATCCGCCTTGGAGCAGCGACAGTGGCGAACAGTACCAGGTTGGAAGAACAGTGGTTTCACATTGTAAGAATGGCAGTACCTTCAAGGATTATTCTGCACTGCGTTGGAGGCAGCGTGGGCTGAGCATCCTGAACGGTTTGGGAGGAACCGGTTACCGAAGAAAATGATGTTGCCTCAAGCGGCGTGGATTAATGAACCAAACATGCAGGAAGAAGGAAAGAAAATGGCCGTCTAAGAGCAGATGGCCTCACTTGACTTGAAAAATTTCCGATGGAAGAACAGATCTCGCAACCCTGCTGAGCCCCCGGGAGCCGTAGCCGTCGGCTGTACAGCTATGCAAATGTCCGTACTGCACTCCCAAGGTAACTCGGCCTCCAAGTAGCCGATAAATGAACCAAGCCGTATTGGTCATTTGAGAACAACATCCATCACGTTCGAGATACAGCGATTGGATAGGATCATAATCAAGCGCGTACTGGGTTACGCGTCACGGAATATTGCTGCGTTGACGAATGCGGTGCTCACGGCGTTTCGTCGTTTTGGACTGGTGAAGATCCGTTCGAGTACGGAAGCGTTTCATGCCCAGCATAGGCCAATTCCTGAGGTTGTGAAGTTGGTGTAGATCACATGCTTAGAACGCAACGCTCCTGCATGAAGATGAAGTTCCATATGGTTTCTCCGGGGTAACTTTCAGAGAACTTTCCTGCTGTGTCTCAAGGGGCGAGCAGATACTGGGTAGCGAGAACGCCCCTATCCCAAGACTTCAAATGCTTTTGTCTGTTTGTCGCAGTTTTCCTACATTAATTGCTTATGCCGTTGTACACATCTGGGGCACTTTTCAACATTTTCATGGTCTGTAATGGGGACAAACCAATATCCGCACAAACTTTTGATAGCAGAGCCTTCGACTTGAGCGTTCACTATTCCATCTTTATAGGTATAGTGCGATCTGAGCCCGATTCGAAGGCCTAGTGGTTGGAAATCAAGGGGAAGTTCATGATTGGTTTCAAGCAGTTCAGCATTGTCGATTGCGCTCGGAGGAACGATGGCAGAGAAGGCATATGAATTCTCTACGTACGTCGTAGAAGTCCACGCCTCAGCATCGTCGTCTATTGCGGCCCGAGCGTACTGACCAGCCAAGTCCACGGAAGCAACCTCGGCTTCGTTGAGAATTGTTGCGGCAAGAAAGACTTCGTCTAACTCCGTAGCGCCTTCTTTGATTCGTCCGATTATTGATACAGAGAGGCTGCCGATAGGCTCACTCTCAGAAAATCTTGACGGCTTAGTAAACTCCATTGTTACGGTTTTTCCTACATGACGCCTAGCTTCGGCTAGTAATGCCAAAGTGGAACAGTGTATTTGCAAATACCATGCATCCTGAGCTGTAATCTTTTCATCGATTTCCAGCAGAAGCTTGTCGGCCTTTGCTGGTAAAAACGAGCTCGGGCCATTGTTGCTCACTTGGTACATGAAGCTTTTATAGAAATCGCTATTGTCGCCATCCCGGCGAATCCCTGCCGCGCATAGCCAGGCTGAATCTGAAGAGACACTAGAATGATCTGTTACGGCGCCTCTCCATTGCTGGGTTTTCTGCTTCCACCAATGCGGATTCGAAAGACCTGAAATGCTTTCTAGCTTCGAGGGATCGTATTCAGAAGTGAAGTGATTGCTGAAGTGCCGGAGTAGAGGGTGCGATAGCGCATTTAGTCGTGGAAACACTCGAACGTGACGCGCAAGTTGAGATTTAGAAATTTCATCTGCAAAGTGTTTGCTGACGAGGTTCCCGAGTGATGAGGCAGCCCTCTGGTGATCCGCATTGGTCCAACCAGAGGTCAAATCCTCAATCAAGCATCTAAGCGTTACACGTGGCTCCATGGTCATTAATGTATCCTAGCTTGCTTTAGAGCAGGAAATATCAATCCATAGAGTCAAAAACCATGTCTTCCAGCTGTTCGCGTTTAGCAATCGACTGAGCGTCACCAGCGCGGAACTGTTGGGTCCGGAACAGGTAGTTCTTTACGTCAGACATGAGCATGCGACGAGTCCGTTCGCCAACAATGTGGAATGGGATCAGTCCAGCATCCAATACCTTATAAAGATGCGCACGGCTGATTCCAAGGATGGAAGCCACATCTGAAGTGGTCAATTCGTCGTCGTCACGAGTCAAGGTGACGTCAACGCCGTCACGTAATCCTTCGGTCATCTTGCTCAAAACCTTGCCAAGTTCAGAATTAGCAGGTAGATGATTCTGCAATTTTTCCAACTCATTAATTTCAGAGTTGGTCACATTAGTCGAAGATAAAGTTGTGGTTGTCATTTATAAACCTTTGCAAGGTCAAGACTTTTATTTGAATTTTTTCATTACGCAAAAAATTCATTATTTAATTTATTGTTCAGCTCCCCCAAGAGCTCTATGTGTCATAAGTGTCACGCGTGGGGTGGGGTAAAGTCAAGCTGAAGTCAGGATTATCACCTTCAAAGTGTGCGCCCTCAGTCCGTCGGGCCATTGAGTACTAACCATGAAGTCTCTCTGACAAGCCCCTAAAGAACTGTGGGGTCGAGTCGTTAATGTAGAAAATTCCTGTTAGAAGTTGAGTTTTTAGTCCAACCAAAAACAGGAATCTCCCCATGCCAGTATCTCTTGAGGCGCGCATCAAAAGCTACTCAAGATCAAATCCGGTGAGCATGCCAGGCGTGGTTTCATCCTCGTCAGAGACCATAATATTGCGCAGCGTGTGCGGCATCGTGCGGGCCGCGTCAGAGAGGATGAACGCATCTTTGTCATCGGTTTTCGCTGTCCCTGGATACAAGTCTGCGATGCGGCGCATGGTCAATCCGAGCAGGTAAGCTGCGCTGATTCCTAGGTGCTGAGCGACTGCAACAGCGAGGGCTCCGATGGTTGTTGGTTGGTCCACGACGACCAGCGCGGTGCCTTGAGCTATGAGTTTGATAGATCGCGACCAGTTTGGCTTCGTCGTTGGGCAGAGTTTTGTTCCAGATTTTGGTTCCGTCATTGGTGACGGCGCAAGCCCAGTGGTCTGTTTTCCCGACGTCGAGTCAGAGGAAAATGTCCACGTCTGAGGTGATCATGGATAGTTTTCCTTTGAACTAGTTCTTGTTCAGGGTCGACCAACCGTCGGTAGCAAAGTCTTACATCCACTTTATGGCAGGCGTCCGTTTTTGGCGCCGCGCACCTAACCGGCAATCACTGTACTGCCATTCCAGCCTCGGTGGCCATACTCCCCGACTGATTGGTTAATCAGGGGCAAGACACCATGCAGAGGCTGGTCGGACGACAGTCCCTATGACCCTTTAGGGGGGCTGTCAACAAGATAACGGGCCACTGCCTTGATCCCGCGGGAGCGGATGTCGCCGTGAACGTTGAGGGAGGATTATGCCTTGTCAGCACTGACCGCATCCGGTCGAGTCCGTGCGAGATCGAAGTTGCGGCGGACGCGAAGTTGCGCCGTCAATGACAAGAACCTCGGGGAGTCCCAATCCTGTCCCAGCGCGATCAGCGGCAGCCTGTTCCCATCGACAACCCGCCTTGGATTGACGGAGGCCGTGATTAGGTGGCTCCATGCGCGGATTTCTGTAGTTCCACCCAGCACACCGGGATATGAGCCGTGTTCGCCGTGCGTGCTGATGCGCACGGAAGATGATCGAGTCCACCGACTGTGACCAAACATCTCAGCGCAAGTTCGTGGAGTAACTGATCGCCTATGAGTCCACAGCTCTATTGGAGGGCCTCACCGAGACTGGCCGGGGTCTTTGTAATGAAAGTAGTGTGCTCCGAGGACTAGGCTGGGAACGGCCAGCCCTCATTCTTGACCCGTTCGCGCCAGTAAATAGCCGCAGTTGTTCCGCCTTGCAAAGCGATGAACTCATCAGTCCGCTCAGCGAGCGCGTTTTGAGGGTCGGTCATTTCCACGAAGGACTCCAGTGCAATGTACAGGGCCGTCCCGCTTGTGAACTCTGCGAAGGAACGGACGGACTCCACCACAGTGAAGGCTGCCGGGTTGCCATGTACGAGTGCGTTACGGAGACGACGTCGACGTGCCTCGAGCACGGCGCCTTCATCCTCGTACTCTGAAATGAGAGCGCTGTATTTTGCGTGATTGCTGATGCTGTCGAACATGCGCTGAATCCAAGCGCGTTCGTGCTCGAGGCGACATAGGGAAAGAAAGTCGTCCCGCCGATCGTCGAGGAACAGGATCCATGGCTGCTTGGGATGACTCGAATGCCACTCCACGGTCAGACTATGATGCAGTGCGTGGTCCACCCCGCCACCAAGGAGGCACATCCTGGCTGCCACCTCAAGGTCGCTCAACCAGCGCGCATGTGCCCACTTCTCCCCGAGTAACTGGAAGAGGTCGTTCGGATCCATTGCCGCGTGAGCGGCAATGTGTTGCACGATCCTGTCAGAAAGCGGAATTACGCTGCTGATGTCGGCTTCTGATGGTTTGCGAAGTGCCATGTCCCGGCTGAACGGAAGGTCAAGCGTTGTCTGCACCTCAATCGCTGCCGCGAGAAAGCGCGGCAACTGCTGTTGAGCGAGGGCGTTGGCAATCCGGGGGCCGTGTGCATTAATCGCATCCGACGTCATGCCCGCACCGTAGGTGTCGTCGGGGAAGCCAGTGCGATCCCAGACGGCGCTGTGTCCAAAGCTGGAGGGAACGCCGGATCGCACGACTACATGCTCGGTGAGCTGCGGGCGGATGCCTCCGGAGCGGTGCAGTGCTACGTTGATGATGATGTCCACGATGGCACTCGCGCGTTCAACTGCTCCGGCAGCCGTGGTGCTACCAAGATCGACGCGCACTAGGGTCTCGACGTCGCCCTTCTCGTCTGCCAGCTCCGGGACACGGAAACTGAAGCCGTCTTTGACGATATCCCAGAGTTCTTCCTTGTGGTCGAACTCCTGCCGTCCCGGTTGTGCATTTGGGATTGCCCAGAGCGGCTCGTAGAACGACACTCGCCCAGCCGTCATTTCTACGCCTACACGACCCTTGTACCCAAGCCAGACCGTGACCGGTTCGATAGTCGCAGGCGTCACGACATAGGCCCGCGCCTGTTCGAGGCGGTCAGTGTATGAGGTGTCCGCTCCGTCAAAGGACATCTCCTCTGGATCCCGACCGAACGCCATGATCGACACGAGTCCTCGGACCATTGACTCGGCCTCTAGTCCTCGGTGTCGTAGCTGATCTGTGAGAAGATCGGCGATCGGCCTGTATTCCCGGCCTTCCAGCGCGCGGTTCTGCGCGACGGCTACTAAGTCATCCCAACTTGCGATCACAGCATCGTCGGACTTGAGCGCGGTGAGAAGATTTTGAGTCGCCGTCAGCATGGCTACCCATTGGGGTGCAACACGCGAGGCTCCGGGTGGTTGCGAAAGCACTGCAGTGCCACTAAGAGATAACGCGGCAAAGCTGGCTTGGAATGCTGCCAGCTCGTTCGCGATGTGCGAGCCGAGGTGCACACCGAGCGCGCCAGCCGACTGCGCGATGTCCTGGTCTAGCGAGTTACGGTTGGCTGTCTTCTTCCATGCATCCACCCCGCTCGCTAACTCCACCCAACGTAGGATCTCTTCGGCTACCGCAGTAAGCGGCAAGATCGTTGTCGATGGATGGCGCAGATCTAGTGACGATACCAGCGACTTCACCCAAGCAGGTGTGTTCTGTGCCCAGTGGTTACTGACGTTGTAGTCGATCATCATCGGCGGCCTCGCTCGCAGTTCCAGGGTGAGTCGGTCATCTTCATATCCTCATCGGCCATTATAAATCGGGCGTCTAGTAGGAATTTCGGATGTTTCGCACAGAATTAGCTCTCAGCAGCCAGAAATAGATCACGGCCACTGGCGGTCTCCAGAGCGGTAGGTGCTCAGTCGATGATGTTGAAGTTGTCGTGTTCGAACGATGCTCGTCTTTTGGCATACGGTTGGACCTGAATGGGTACTGAATCACCGCAATTACCGCACCGACGATGGTAGCCGCATCGACGATGCTCGCACCGATCATGCGAGCTCTTGTCCAGAAACCGGACTTGGTCTAAGCAGGAGCGGTAGTTACGACGCACCTCCCAATTTCGCCACCTCGATGTCGTGCACATCAAGGCTATGAACGACCAGTGTTGATGCCTTGGTCAGTACTTCTGCTGCCGAAGACAGCTCGGAAATCGAGAAAACGCGCAATGGCGTATCAATGCTAATCGACGCCACTGATGTCGTGGTGAGGGCAACTGGCCCGTTTCCATCATCTGCGGTAGTCGGGCTGATGCCGCCAGGATACCCGAGGAAGATCGCTTTGAGACTCATCTGCGGGCAACGAAGGCGTCGAAGATCACCTCATTTTAGACTTGGGCACCGACAAGCTCCTCGCGCAGAACGGCGGCACCGGCGCTCAACGCGTTCAGCTTGGCCAGCGCGACGTTGCGGGGGAATGGCGCCATTCCGCAGTTGGTGCTCGGAATCAGTTTGTCGGCATCCACATACTCCAGCGCCTTGCGCAGGGTTTCTGCGACCTCTTCAGAGGTTTCAATCTGCTGGTTGGCCACGTCGATGGCGCCAAGCATGACTCGTTTGCCGCGCACCAACTCCACGACCTCCAGTGGGACATTCGAGTGGTGTGATTCCAGCGAAATGGTGTCAATGGACGAACGCTGCAGCAGCGGGAAGGATTTCTCATAGTGCCGCCGCTGGGTGCCCAGGGTCGCCTTCCAGTCATTGTTTGCCTTGATGCCGTAACCGAAGCAAATATGCGCAACGGTCTCAGCCTTCAACCCTTCGCAGGCGCGCTCCAGCGTGGCCACGCCCCAGTCGGCCACCTCGTCAAAGAAGACGTTGAACGCCGGCTCGTCGAATTGGATGACATCCACCCCGGCGGCTTCCAGCTCCCTGGCCTTCTGGTTCAGGATGGTCGCGAACTCCCATGCTAGTTTCTCGCGGCTGCCGTAGTAGCCATCATGCAGGGTATCCACCATGGTCATTGGGCCGGGCAGGGTCCACTTGATCTGCCGGTCGGTCAGTGTACGCAGGAATTTCGCATCCTCTACGAAGACCGGGGCCTTGCGCTCTACTGCGCCGACAACGCTGGGCACGCTGGCCTCGTAGCGGTCACGGATCAGCACGGTCTGCTTGTTCTCGAAGTGCTGCCGGGTCTGCTCGCCGTCGGAAACGATGTCGATACTGCGGCGGGCCTGCTCCAGTACCGCTGCGCCCCGCGTTCTGATTGCCTTCAGCCTACGTCGCGCCTTTCCGTCTTCCATGGAGACTGCACTGTCCTGGCGATCCGTGCACATCATGATCTGCTGCAGGTTGAAGCGTCGTTCGGGACGACAAAGTTAGACCTATGGTTCAGGCCGATCATCCACCTAGAAAAGAATGTCATTGATGCTCATTTGACTCTGTTGTTTGCTGCGACGGCTAATGGCAGGCATATGCAGGAAATGACGCGTCTTCTTTTGAGATCGTCGATCAAGCATTTGGAGGCCTTGTGGGCTTCGCGTGTGACGATCAATGAGGAATGGGTGACTATCGATGCTCATGTTCCAACAGATTCTGAGTCGGTAGAATAGTCCTTACTTGACGCGTACTAAGCAATGGCTTGCGACGGGAGTAGATTCGAATATTCTGTGGTTGACTAGGCTCACAGGAATCGAGTTTTAGGAGAAAAATTACTTGGTGAATTTTCGGGTAATGAGTTAAATTGAGTCTAATCATCATTTCATCGGTACAGGACAGAGCGGCTTTAGCAATCCTTGCTAATTGATTCTGTTGTGAGGTTCTTGCACCGATTCGCACTCTTCGAAGCAGGATAATTGAAAACTAAATTAAGCTCGGTGGCAATGTCGACGGCACTGATCACGGGATTGGTGCTTAGTGGCCCGGCCGCAAATGCAGAAGTGATTTCGGATGAGGTCGTCTCTACCCCGACGGAATCGTCAACGTCATCGGACGTGCAGACAGGGTCAGTAGCATCTCAGTCTCCTGTAGCAGACGTCGTTGAATCCGAGGAAAGCAGCCTTCCAGCGGAGCCAGAGACGATGCTCGATGCCGACGAGTCCAATGAGGCAGAAACGTCGGAACCTGCCATCGACCCGGTAACCGAGTCCTCGGCTGCTCCAATTGCTGTTTCCGATGTGGACGAGGAATCAGAACCAGCGGTGACGGAATCAGCTGCTTCGATAGAATCTGACGCTGCATCTGAGCTCACTGCTGAAGTTAGTGAGTCGGCCAAGGCCACCGAACCATCAACGGACGTTGCAGACCAGGATGAAGACCCTCGCTGGGCCCAAATCGATGCGCTGATGCCTGAGGGCAGCGAGAATTGGGACGAAGCCCAGTGGGAAGCTTTCGAGCAAACTGAAGCCGGGCAGGAGATGAACCGGCTTCTTGATGAATTGCTTGCTGAAGATGACAGCTGGGACGAAGAATTCGAGCTTTCGGATGAAGAACTGGCTTTCTGGGAGTCTATTACCGAACTTCTTCCCGAGGAAAGCTTCGACTGGGATGAAGCGCAGTGGGAAGCTTACTTCAGCACCGACCAAGGCCTCGAACTACTTGACCTGATGCTGCCATTCATCGCCGAAAGCATCGAAAGCGATGAAGACGCCGCTGAGTTCCAGGCGTTCCTCGAAGAAGTATTTGCCCATGATCCCGAACTGCGAGCGTACTACCTTGAGCTGTACTTCGGCATCGAGGCAGCTCCCGAGGATAACGGTTCTGACGGAACCGTAACTGAAGAAGAAGTGGTTCCGTCTCAGAGCGAGTCTCCAACGGCTAGCGCCGAAATCAAGCCAGTAGGTGAAATTAGCAAGGCTCCTGCAGTCGAGAAACAGTCCATCACGAAGGCTGCCGGTTCCACCGCGCCAGTACTGGCAAACACCGGCCTTGACGGTTTTTCAGCTGCAGGGCTAGGACTTCTCATGGCCCTTGTTGGTGCGGTCGTTGTGGCCTGTGAACGCAGGAAGTCCGCCAAGCACTAACTCGCTGTGGCACAAGACCACTAGTGCAATCTGAGGCTGTTCGGCCGCTGTCCCAAGGGACAGCGGCCGAACAGCCTCAATTGGAAAACTGCGAGTTTTCATCCAGCCGATGCCAGGCGCGGTTATGGTAGACCAATCCGTTGCTGGGCTGGCCGGGTTCGCTATCTCGTTCAATGTCCGACTCAAGGGCGCGCGCCACAAAAACTGTGGACGTTCCTGCCTGAACCCGCTCGATGACCGCACAACGAACCCAGGCCCGGACGTCATCAAATACCGGTTCGCCGCTGCTCAGCCTTGACCACGTTTGCTTCTGTGCGAAGCGGTCGATCCCACTGGTTGCCCCTAATTTAGCCACCTCGATGTCATGCGCATCCAAGCTGTGAACGACAAGAGAAGTTGCGCGGGTAAGCACTTTGGCCGCCGAGGACAGCGCAGAAATCGAGAAAACGAGCAATGGCGGATCAACGCTGATCGAAGCCACGGACGTTGCCGTGAGGGCAACTGGTCCGTCGCCGGCATCGGCGGTTATCAGGCTGACGCCACCAGGGTGCCCGCGGAAGATCGCTTTGAAGTATTCCGCGGGCAACGATGGTGTCGCCGATTCTGTCACTTCAGACGCGGGCACCAATAAGCTCCTCGCGCAGGATGCCAGCCCCTGCGCTGAGCGCGCTGAGCTTGGCTAGGGCCACATCGCGGCGGAACGGGGCCATGCCGCAGTTGGTGCTGGCAATCAGCTTGTCGGCATCGACAAATTCGAGTGCGTTGCGCAGAGTCTGCGCGACTTCCTCGGGAGTCTCCACAGCGTCATTGGCCACGTCGATAGCTCCGAGCATCACTCGCTTGCCGCGCACCAATTCGACAACCTCCAGCGGGACATTCGAATGGTGGGATTCCAGCGAAACGGTGTCGATGGAGGAAGCCTGCAACAGCGGGAAAGACTTCTCGTAGTGACGCCACTGAGCGCCCAGAGTCGCTTTCCAATCGTTGTTCGCCTTGATACCGTAGCCAAAGCAGATGTGGACTACGGTCTCGGCTTTGAGTCCCTCGCAGGCGCGCTCCAGCGCAGCGATGCCCCAGTCGGCCACCTCATCAAAAAAGACGTTGAAGGCAGGCTCGTCGAACTGGATGACATCCACCCCGGCTGCCTCAAGCTCACGGGCTTCCTGGTTCAGGATGGTCGCGAATTCCCAGGCCAGCTTCTCGCGGCTGCGGTAGTGCGCATCGTACAAGGTGTCGACCATGGTCATAGGACCAGGAAGGGTCCATTTGATCTGCTTGTCAGTACAGGAGCGCAGGAATTTCGCGTCCTGAACGAATACCGGCTTTTCGCGCTCTACTGCGCCGACGACGGTGGGAACACTGGCGTCGTAGCGGTTGCGGATGCGCACGGTCTCACGCTTTTCGAAGTCAACACCGCTCAGGTGCTCAATGAAGGTGGTGACAAAGTGCTGACGGGTCTGTTCACCATCGGCAATGATGTCGATGCCGCGCTGGGCCTGTTCGAGGACCGCAGCGCGCATGGCGTCTTGCTTGCCTTCGCGCAATTGCTCGCCTTCAAGCTTCCAAGGGGACCAAAGCTTTTCAGGTTCGGCAAGCCATGAAGGCTTGGGCAGGCTACCGACAATCGACGTGGGGATAAGCGGGGAAGTCATGAGTTATCTTTCGGAATCTTAGGCGACTGGAGTCGGGTAGGAGGAAGACCACTGATCTAGCAGTTGGCGATTCGGGATGATGAAATGCTCTTCGGTGAACTTGCCTTGGATCTTGCCCAACTGAGTTCGTTCTTCGCGGTCATAAAAGACGCGAGTGGGGGAGAAGTCTTCGGCGCCCAGGCTCGGGTGGTACACAGAAGGAGCGGCCGAATTGGCGTTATAGATTTCCGGGCGATAAATCTTCTGGAACGTTTCCATCGTGCTGATGAGGCTGATCAACTGCAGATTCGTGTAATCGTTGAGTAGGTCGCCGCGGAAGTAGAACGCCAGCGGGGCAACAGCGCCTGGTGGCATGAAGTAGCGGACGCTCAAACCCATTTTTCGGAAGTACGCGTCGGTCAATGAATTTTCGTCCTGCTGGTATTCCAAACCGAGCACTGGATGGCTGTTGCCGGTGCGGAAATAGGTCTTGGAAGTCGAGACGCTGATGCAGACCACCGGCAGCTGGGCAAAACGCTCACGGTATGCCTGTGAGTTCAAGAAATGTTGGAAGAGCTGCCCATGGAGATCGCCAAAATCTTCTGGAAGCACCGGAGCTCCGCTTTCATTGCACGATGCTGGAAGCACCACGCTGAAGTCGTAATCGCGGACATAAGAAGAAAAATTATTGCCGACCATGCCCTGGGACCGAGTGCCGGTGAGTTTATCCACGATCGTGGTTTCAAGCACTTCTAAAAGCGGGAATTCCTGATCGGTATTATCGGCGGAATAATGCACATTTGCTGAAATGATTTCCAATTCCAGCTCATAGCGGTCACCTTGGGGATTGTCCCAGTGAGCCAGGGAATTGAAGCGGCGGTTGATCATCGTCAGGGCATTGCGAAGGTTCTCTTCGCGGCGCTCTCCGCGCGCCAAATTGGCGAAGTTTGTCGTGGTTCGAGAATTCGCAGAAGGGGAGTAATTCTCGTCGAATCTTGTGGTGCTAATGCTGAAATTTAATGCGTCTGCCATGATAGCCAATCTGTATTTGGGAGGCCTGGACAGGCCGAGGGGAAGTCGTTGCGTCAATCATGCAGGGTGATTCTTGATATCAGGTAACTCGATATAACTATGGATTAATATAGACTCAAACTATGGTTCAGGTTTCGAATGGATTGACACTGCAGCAGCTTCGCTATTTTGTGGCGGTAGCTTCCGAGGGGTCGATTTCGGCTGCCGCCGACCTGATTTACGTCGCGCAGCCCAGCATGTCGGCGGCGATGAAGGAACTCGAATCCCGGGTGGGGCGCACCTTGCTGGTGCGCTCGGCCAGGGGAGTGACGCTCACTGCTGAAGGCGCAGAATTCCTCGGCTACGCCCGGCAGGTGCTCGAGCAGGTGGAGCTTCTTGAGCACCGCTACCTCGGCCGCCCCGCCGCGCGGCGGCTGCTGGGTGTCTCAACCCAGCACTACTCCTTTTCGGTGGACGCCTTTGTGCGTATGGTCCAGGCCAGTGGTGCCGCGGAATACCAATTTTCGCTGCGTGAGACCCGCACCGAAGAGATCATCGAGGATGTGCGCACCCTGCGCAGTGACATCGGGATTCTCTACCGCAACGACTTCAACCGGAAGGTCATCGACAAGCTGCTGCGCGAATCTCGGCTGGTCTTCCACCCGCTGTTCTTGGCCGATCCGCATATTTTCATCTCGCGCAGCAACCCACTGGCCGCCCGCGATCAGGTCACCCTCGAAGACCTCGAAGATCTACCCCGACTGACCTTCGACCAGGGGGCAAGTAACTCTTTTTACTTCGCCGAAGAGGTCCTCTCCACCCGCTCAAGCCAGCGCGAAATTCAGGTCTCGGACCGTGCCACGATCTTCAACCTCATGATCGGTTTGGGCGGGTACACGATCTCCACCGGCATCATCAGCGACGAGCTGGATCCCTCCATCGTGGCCATCCCGCTGGCCATCGACGAGCGCATCGAGATCGGTTGGATCAACCACGCCGCCATTCCGCTGACCGATCAGGCCCAGCGCTACCTGCAAGAGGTCCGTGCGGTGGTTCAAAGCTTCGGAGTTCAGGTACTCGGCTAGGCCCCAAATCTGTAACAGTGTGTCACCGCTGGGTGCTTAGTTGTCACAAAGTTGAGGAAGATCCTTGGAATCTCGGGAATTCTCATCTTGATCACGCGTCATAAAGGGTCGTTAGTGTCCGCGTCATGATGACAAGTAGACGACATATGAAGCGTCACGACCTTGTATGAAGCGTCAGCGCCGATAGCGCTTGCACGCTGTGAGGCCCATGCCCAACCATGGAAGAACAACCCATCAAGAGCGACTAAGAGATCTGGCTCGTTGACGTCGCAGCAACCATCGGGAAACCGAAAGGTGCTAAAGCCAGGAACGATGGAGCAGTTCCGAACCCCGCATCAGCGTGGGCCTTGTGCCAAACACGATGCACTTCGGTCCTCCCTCGTGATCAAGAAACGAGAAGGAGCTATGAGCCAAGGAACCGACGCGGTCCACGCAGGATATCGCCCGAGCGGAGAGTTCCGCCCGATGCTACCTCCACTGCACAATTCCGCAGCGTACCAATTTGAATCCCACGGCGAAGCCATCGAAAAGTTCGCGCTGCGCCAATCCGGCTTCACCTACTCACGCACCGGCAACCCCACCGTTTCCATCCTCGAACAACGAGTAGCCGCACTGGAAGGCGGAGCCCACGCGGTCGCCACCGCCACCGGCCAATCCGCGGTGGCCCTGTCCCTACTGGCCCTGACCCAGGGACCCAAACACATTGTGGCTTCCTCCTCGCTCTACGGTGGCACCGTTGATCTGTTCACCGACACCTTCGCCGACTTCGGTATCCGCGTCACCTTTGTTGACCAGGCCGATCATGCCGCTTGGGGTAACGCTATTCAGGAAGACACCCGCGCGTTCTTCCTCGAATCCGTGTCCAACCCACTGTGTACCGTGGCTGACCTACCAGCCATTGCCGCCATCGCCCACGAACACAACATCCCGGTAGTCGTGGATAACACCCTGGCCACCCCAGTGAACGTCAAGCCGCTAGATTTCGGCGCCGACATTGTGGTGCACTCAGCCACCAAGGGATTAGCCGGACACGGTTCGGTCCTCGGCGGTGTGGTGGTGGACTCCGGCACCTTCGACTTCTCCAATACGGTGCGCTGGCCACAAATCTCCGCCCCACGAGCACGCCTGAACAACACCTCACTGCTCGAACGCCACGGTGCCGGCGCCTATACGATGCTGGTGCGTTCCAAATTCCTGCACGATCTGGGCCCAACCCTGGCCCCGGCCAGCGCCCAGAGCATCCTCACCGGAATCGAAACCCTGCCGGTGCGCGCCGCCCACGTGCATCGCAGCATCACCACCCTGATCGACAAGCTCTCTTCCCACCCGGGCATTGCGGCCATCCACCACCCGTCCTTATCCAGTCACCCAAGTTTTGAACTGGCGGCAACGATCACCCCGAACGGCACCGGCTGTGTACTTGCCATTGAACTGGCCGACCCCTCACTGGTCTCCCCGGTGATCGACGGGCTGAGCCTGATCTCCCTGGCCGCGAACGTGGGCGATACCCGCACCATGATTTCGCATCCGGCCACCATGACGCACTGCCGGCTCACCGAAGAACAATTGGTCGCCGCCGGACTAAACACCTCCACCCTGCGCCTGTCGGTAGGGCTCGAAGACCCGGCCGACCTGTTGGCAGATCTTACCCAGGCCCTGGATCTGGCATTGGTCCTAGCCCCACAAACTCAAGGAGCATGAGATGACTGGCTTCAACACTCAGGCCGTACACGCCGGCCAGCACAAAGACCCACATACCGGGGCCGTGGTCCCACCGATCTACCAAACCAGCACCTTCATCCAAGACGGTATTAACGTGCTGCGTTCCGGGCACGAATACTCCCGAGGCTCCAACCCCACCCGTGATGGCTTCCAAGAACAGCTCACCGCACTTGAAGGTGGTGCAGCCGGGTTCGCCTTCGCTTCGGGCATCGCCGCCGAAGACGCCCTCTTGCGTGCCGTGCTTGAACCGGGCGATCACATCATCCTCGGCGCCGACGGCTACGGTGGCACCAACCGGTTGATCTCCAAACTACACAGCAAATGGGGCATCACCTCTTCTGCGGTAGACATCACCAACCTGGATTCGGTGCGCGCCGCGGTACAGCCGAACACCGCACTGCTCTGGGTGGAGACTCCCTCCAACCCACTACTGGGCATCGCCGATCTTTCCGGGTGGGCCACCATTGCCCGCGAGAACGGTGCCCTGCTGGTGGTGGATAATACCTTCGCCACTCCTTATCTACAGCGCCCACTGGATTTTGGTGCGCACGCGGTGGTTCACTCCACCACCAAATACATTGGCGGGCACTCCGATGTGCTCGGTGGTGCGGTGATTCTCGCCGATCATCACTTCCGCGGCCAATCCCTGGCCGAAGCGGTGGGCTATCAGCAGTTCGCCGGGGGAGCGGTGGCCGGCCCGCAGGATTCCTATCTGGCCGCGAGGGGGCTCAAAACCCTGGGCCTGCGCATGGAACGCCACTGCGCTTCAGCCCAAGCACTGGCCCACTGGCTTGATGCCCGCCCCGAGGTCACCCGTGTCTACTATCCCGGTCTCACCTCCCACCCCGGGCACGAACTGGCCGCCCGCCAGCAGCGCGGATTTGGTGGCATCGTCTCGGTCGCGTTAAAAGATGAAGCCGCCGCCCGCGCCTTCGCCCAGTCCATGGAGTACTTCCAACTCTCGGTCTCCTTAGGCGGGGTGGAATCCCTGGTCTGTTATCCGCGCGAAATGACCCACGCCTCGCTGATCGGTACCGAACTGGAAATCCCGGCCAACCTGGTGCGCCTGTCGGTGGGGATCGAAGAGGTCGAAGATCTCATTGCCGATCTGGAACGCGGCCTGGCTGCCGCCCGTGCCACCGTTCCGGCCACCACTCGTGACACCGCTTCCGCGCGCACGGTGCGCGAAAAGACGTTGGAAAACGCCTGATAATTTCGGTCCGCAATCATCGGGCGGCGTACCCCTTCCCCAAAGGATAGTAGTTGGGGAAGGGTGGAATCATGATCGGAATTCTTAATCGGCTCATCGAGCACATCGAGGCAAACCTGTGTGCCGAGATCAACCTCGCCGAACTGACGCGCAGCGAAGGCACCACCGAATATCACCTGCGCCGGATGTTCTCCTCCTTGGCCGGCATGCCGGTCTCCGAGTACATTCGCCGGCTCCGCATGAACGTGGCTGCCGCGGACCTGCTGGCCGGTGAGGACCTGTTAAGTATTGCGATCCGATACGGGTATGGATCGGCCGAAGCCTTCAGTCGCGCCTTCACCTCGGTGCATGGTGCGTCCGTGAGCGAAGTCCGCCAACACGGCGGACCCCTTCGAAGCCAAGCAATCATCAGGTTCAGCCTGCACGTCGAAGGGAACACCATGGACGCACGAATAGTAGAACGAGAGAATTTCCAGCTCATTGGGTACGCAACCCAAGTGCCGTTGATTCACCATGGGGTCAACCCGCAGATCCAAGAGCACATCGCTTCGATCCCGATGGCCGAACATGCCCGGCTCAAGGCATTGTCAGCCACCGACCCCGCAGGGCTATTGCAGGTCAGCGACCAGGTCGATGTCGATTACCAAGAAGGATCCGAACTCACCTATCTGCACGGGGTCGCGGTGCCAGCCGGACCGGTGCCCGAGGACCTGGATTCCATTCAGGTGTCCGCCGGCCACTGGGTGGTTTTCAGTGTCACTGGTAATTACCCGGCGGCACTGCAAGAACTTTGGGCCGCCACCGCCACCTCATGGTTCCCGTCGAACCCCTGGCGCCTGCGCCCCGGACCATCCCTAGTTGCCGTGCTCGATCGGGCCGCCGATTTCAGTACCGCGACCTGCGAGCTCTGGCTACCGGTAGAGGCTGACAGCTAGGCCTATCCACACGCCGTCTTCACCTGCCCCGCGGAATCCTTGTCGCGGGGCATGCTCGTAGCTATGAACACGGCACAAGCTCTCAAGAATTTGGCTCAGGCGAGCGAACTGATCGTCTCGGCCACTGCCGTGTTTTCCCAGGAGATTCCCGCCGGGCACGCCGCCTATTTCGCATTTCTCACCGAGCATCTGGCCCAACAACTAACGCGCGCTCAAATCCAGGCCGCGCACGCGGTACGCCGCACCGGCGCCCACAAACTTGACCGCGAATCCTTCCAGGCCATCACCGACGCCGGAACCATCCCCACCCTGGAACAGATTGAAGCCGCCGAAGGGCACACCACCTCCGGACGCACCCACTTTAATAGTGCCTCCGGGCTCATGCAGGACTGGTTAGATATTCCACGGGCCACCGCATCGGCCCGCCTGATCCAAGCCGACTGCTTGATTGGTGGGGTGAATGAGGCAGGCCAACCCATCGCCCCGTGGTTGCCCCAGCTTGCCGAACAATTCATGGACCCGGACGTCGACCCACGCCCGGTCGCCGCCACGGCCACGAAACTGCATTCCGCCCGCAAGGATCTGGGCGAGGGCAAAGCCGGACGTAAAAAGAAAGAACAGCTGCAAGCCGACGCACTGGCTTTCCTGCGCACCGAACCGAAGTCCGCACGCAAACACATTAACGCGCTCATCGCCGAGGTGAAATCCGGTGAACGCCCGATCAAGGCCCTACTGGACTGTATCGGTATTTTTCGACGTGGCATGCGCCAAGGCCTGGTCGAATATGTGCTTCGTTTACTGCCTTCGCAGGCGGCTTTTATCGAGGCCTACCTCGCCAAGATGGACAATCCGGCCACCGTGGCCGGTAACCGCGAACATCTGAAGGACACCGAAGCTCAGTTCACCGGGGAACCGGGCAGCGACTGGGACGACGAGGAGTCGATGCCAGACTGGGCTAAGGGCGGGAACCGTTCTGGACCCGCCGAGCCGGCCGATCCATCCGAATCAGCACCACCGGAAACTTCGCAAAGCTCACCGAAACCGACCGAGCACAAACCGTGGGAAGAGATGAAGCCCGAACGCCGCCGGCTACTAGGACTACTAACCCTGTTGATGGGAAGCTCTCCCACCGGTTCCGGTGTAGCACCACCCGCAGCGCAGGTCAGCATCGTGTTGAACTGGGAAAAGATGCAACAGCAGGTCAAGGACTATGCCGTCACTTCCAGCGGATTGTCGCTCAGCCCCGGTGAAGCGCGAGCCGCACTATGTACCGCCGGCATCTACCCGCTGGTACTCAATGGCACTTCTCTGCCCTTGGACCTTGGCCGAACCCAACGGCTTTTCTCCAAGGCCCAAGGTCGAGCCATCCGCGCCGCCTACCGAGGCTGCTCCTACCCGGGCTGCTCCATGCCCGCCGAACGTTGCGAACTGGACCACCTCGATCCCTGGGAAAAGGGCGGCCGCACCGACATCGCCTCAGCGGATCTGAACTGCCCGATCCACCACATCAGTCGGCACTGCGGACTCTTTAGGACCGTCAAGATCCCGGGAAGTCGGCCCCTGGTACTACTATCCAGTGAGCTCGACCCGGAACAACGTCTAAGGATCAATACCTATTTCATGACCCCGGCTGAAGCGCTGGCCGCCGAAGCCCGGGCTGAACGGACGACAACCCAGTGGCGTTCGGGGCAACTGGTCCTAGAGTTCGCCGCGGCTTAAGAGTTCGCAGCCAAATGCTTGGCCGCCAATTCGAGGTAATGCTCGGCGTTGACGTTCAACCCGGCAACCTCTTCATCGCTGAGCTCACGACGCACCTTGGCAGGTACACCGGCAACGAGCGATCGTGGTGGAACCTGCGTGCCCTCCAGCACCAGTGCGCCGGCAGCCACCAGCGACTGCTCACCAATCACCGCACCATTCATGATGGTGGCACTCATGCCGACCAGACATCCATCACCCACGGTGGCACCGTGCACTACCGCCGAGTGACCCACCGAAATCCCGGCACCCAAGGTGCATGGGTAGCCTTCATCGGCGTGAAGGACGACGTTGTCCTGCAAATTGGTGCCCTCGCCCACGCGAATCGGAGCCGAATCCCCGCGTACGGACACCCCGTAGAAGGCGCTGGACCGATCAGCCAAGGCCACATCCCCGCTCAACACGGCGGTGGGTGCAACAAATACGTTCTCGCCGACCTGCGGGGTCGACCCATCAATAGTAATAATGTGGCTCATGACACCTACTCTAGTTGGAGCCGGAGCACGGTGCGAGTTAGGAGAAAACGATGGTCCGCTGACCGTCGAGCATCACTCGATGTTCCGAATGCCACTGCACCGCACGGTTCAGCGTACGACCTTCCACACTGCGACCCAGTTCCACTAACTGCTGCGCGGTACGGGTATGCGAAACATGGGTGACTTCCTGATCAATGATCGGACCCTCGTCCAAATCCGCCGTCACATAGTGCGCGGTGGCACCGATCAGCTTCACCCCACGGGCATAAGCCTGGTGGTAAGGCTTGGCACCCTTAAAGGATGGCAAGAACGAGTGGTGAATATTAATGACGCGCCCCTGCATGCGCTCACACAGTGAGTCGGAGAGGATCTGCATGTAGCGGGCGAGCACGACCAGTTCAATGTCGTAATCTTCGGCGAGCTTGAGCAGTTCCGCCTCGGCCTGTGCCTTGTTCTCCTTGGTCACCGGCAGGTGGATAAAGTCCACGCCGTAAAAATCTGCCATCGGCTTCAAATCGAGGTGATTGGAGACGATCACCGGTACCTCGATGGCCAAGGTCCCGGCACGCTGAGCAAAGAGCAGGTCGTTGAGCGCATGTCCGGCCTTAGAGCACATGATCATGGTGCGTACCTTATCGCTCGCGTCGGCCACCTTCAGTGACATCGCGAACTCATCTTTGATCGGTGCCAGAGCAGCACGCGTTTGTTCGAGTGACTGCTCCGTTTCAACCTCAATGCGCATAAAGAAGGTTCCGGTCTCGGGGGAGAGGAACTGCTGCGACTCGGTGATATTACAACCGGCACCCAAGAGACCTCCGGAAATGGCGTGGACAATGCCGGGGCGGTCGATGCAAGACAGGGTGAGGATGTACTGGTTCATGGATTCTAAGTTAGCGCCCGCCAGCGAATTTCTACCAATTCAGTGAGCTACGTTGCGTTTGAGAGGTATTTTGTCGCGATCTTTCTTGCCGGATTCATCCGCACCGTAACTAAAATCTGTTCTTGGCGTGCTGAGGTGTGGCTTCCGCCAATGATTATGTTGCTTGGTAGAAGTTATGAACACCGAACTCTTCAAGGTTCAATGAGATGATTAGGCAACTCAAAAGCTTTGCAAAACTGGTGGTAAAGGTTGATGGCTCTTCGGCATTCGCCACGCATCGAAAAAGCACGAAAGCGGTTGCTTCATTGACATTTATCAAGGAAGTCGCTGGCGTATTCGGCTTGGGTTCCCGTTTTGACATCCTCAGGGAAGCGTCGTGACAATGAAATGCTATTTCGAGGAAGTGATGTTTTGAACTTACTAGTGACTTGGGCAATATTCTTGTTGTTGTCTGTGGTCGTTTTCTATCCTGCATGGAAAACTCAGTCGGCCCGCGTGGCGGGCCACGATCGAAGCGAGAAAGCATCCCTTGGCAAGCGGATCTCGCGCCTATTCGCTTCATTTGATGCTATGAACTGGGGATTGTTTATCGCCGCAATCTTATTCCTCGTGGCTGCCATCATGCAGACCATAAGCATATTGGGGTAAGGCATAAGGCGATTTCATGTTGGTGCTGCGACGCGTTGATGCGTCGATAAACCTCGATATGCTTTTCGTAATAGAGCGTTTGGGGTGGCTACCAAGAGCTCCATCATTGTATTTGTTAGTAGGCCACGTGGATTCTTTACTGCGGATTTTTAGTTGATCCCCGCCAGTAGGCCGGTCTACGTCGGAACCGACGCGAGGTACTTACTCGCGGCCAACGCAGCTTTACGCCCAGCCCTGGTAGCACCCAACGTGGAAGCCGACGCCCCATAGCCAACAAAAAAGATCCCGGGCATCGTGGTGCTCACCCCGTCGTCAGCCATCACGATGCCACCGGCTGCGGTATGTAGTTTCAGCTCACGTAAATGACGGTGAGCATGACGGAATCCGGTGGCCCAGAGGATCGCGTCGATGTGCTCCCGCGAACCATCGGTGAAGAGAACCGCGTCAGATTCTAGGCGGGCGATCTTGCCTCGTGAGACTAGCGCGCCGGACTCAATCCCCGCGCGCATCCTCTCGTTAAGTAACAGTCCGGTGGTACCCACCACCGATTTGGGTGGCAACCCGGCCCGAGTGCGCTCGTTGACCTGGCGTTCTACCTCCAAGCCCCATTCTGTCCCGGTGACCTCTCGCCAATCCGGTGCTTGCCGAGTAGACCAGAGGGTATCGATCCCGGCCTCGCGTAACTGCACGATGAACTGCGTAGCGCTGGCCCCGCCGCCGACCACCAGCACTCGCTTGCCAGCAAACTGCGCGGGAGAAACAAAGCCGTTGGTATGCACCTGCAGCCCATCAAAATGTCCCGGGTAGACCGGCCAGAACGGATTGGTCCACGTCCCGGTGGCGTTAATAATGGTGCGCGCCGTGTAACGCTGATCGGCGTACACCTCGAAGTGATCATCTACCCGTTGCACGGAGCTGACCGTAACCGAATGTCGTACCGGCAGTGCGAACTTTCGCTCATACTCGCCGTAGTACTCCTTAACAACCTGAGACGCAGGTCGACTGGAGTCCTGCACCTCCAAAGGGAAATCCGGCAACGGATGAATATGATGCGTGGCACCCAGAGTGAGCGTATCCCACCGGTTCTGCCACGCCCCGCCCGGTTCAGGGTTGGCATCAAGCACTAAAAAGTCCACACCACGCTTGGCTAAATGGTAGGCAGCCGAAAGCCCGGCCTGCCCGGCACCGATCACAATAGTTGAGTACACATACAAGGTAACCGGGAACACCGCACTCTCATTCCCGCACCGTTTTTCGCTACACTGGAACCCGTGACTGGCGTTAGGTGGGTAACCACCGGGGAGCTAATTGTGCGAGTCGCGCGCCTGGGTCCGCACACCACCCGCCTTGGCAACGAGGCACCTACGGAAGGATACGCGTGAGCGCACGCATTCTCGACGGAAAGGCCACCGCGGCCACCATCAAGCAGGAACTTGCTGAACGCGTGGCCAAGCTGAAGGCCGAGGGTCATAGCACCGGACTAGGTACCATTTTGGTCGGCAACGATCCGGGCTCCGCCTGGTACGTCGGTGGCAAGCATAAGGACTGCGCCGAGGTGGGCATCGAGTCCATTCGCGTGGACCTGCCCGAAGAAACCACCCAGGACGAACTGCTCGCCAAGGTGAAAGAACTGAACGAAAACCCGGCCTGCACCGGTTACATCGTGCAGTTGCCCCTGCCAAAGCACATCGATCAGGATGTCATCTTGGAGGCCATGGACCCGGCCAAGGATGCCGACGGTCTGCACCCGATGAACCTTGGCCGTCTGGTGGCCAACGTGAATCGCCCAATGAATTCGCCATTGCCATGCACCCCGCTGGGCTGTGTTGATCTGCTGGCCCGTCACGATATTGATTTGAACGGTAAGCACGTGTTGGTGCTCGGTCGCGGTGTGACCATCGGCCGCCCGGTTGGCCTGTTGCTCACGCGCCGTAATGTGAACGCCACCGTCACCCTGGCCCACACCGGCACCACTAACCTGCCGGAACTGCTCGCTCAGGCCGATGTCATCATCGCCGCCGCTGGTGTGCCTCACATTGTGAAGGCCGACGCGATCAAGCCCGGCGCAATCGTGCTGGACGTTGGTGTCTCTCGCGTGGATGGCAAGGTCACCGGCGACGTTGACCCAGCTGCCGCTGAGGTGGCCAGCTGGATCAGCCCGAACCCGGGCGGTGTGGGTCCGATGACCCGTGCCATGCTGCTGAACAACGTGGTGGAAGCTGCCGAGCGTAACGCTCGCTAAGCACCCTTAGCCCGCACTTCACGGTGCGGGCTTTTGTGTACCCAAAGTAAACTTCCTAGTGGATGTTCCACTCGTCGGATAAAGTGAAGTGAGCCGGGCTTTCGGCCATCGCATCATCACTAAAGGGACACATGACACAGAATTACGAGCAGAACGAACGCCCCATCCAGATCAACAACCACATCGTGGTGGTCAACCAGAAGAGCACCCTGCTGGCATACGTACTGTGGTTCTTCCTGGGCCAGCTAGGCATCCACAAGTTCTACCTCGGTCAGGTAGTGGCCGGTGTTGTTTACCTGGCGCTGGGCATTATCGGCTGGGCGACAACCTTCATCCTGATCGGCTGGGTGCCATTGGGTGTGCTGTGGATCTTGCTGATTATCGACCTGTTCACGATCCCGGGCACCGTGCAGCGGATCAACCAGCGGGCGACTCGCTCGTTCCAATAACCTCTTAAGACACAGCAGGGGTCCGCTCACCGAGCGAACCCCTGCTGTGTCTTAACCTTGTTAAACCTCTTGAGCAGTTTTCACTGACTCAACGGTGCGCTTATCAGTAATCAGCGCGCCCACTTCCTGCTCAGCCTGGTTGCGGAAGGACAAATCGATCCCCGCGCGGTCGCGAATCAGTGAAACCGCGGTAAAGGAAATCGCAACAACAATCAGCAGGTACACCGCCACGGCAGTAGTGCCACCGGTAGCCTGCACCAGTGCCTGAGCAATAGTCGGGGCAAAGGCGCCACCAACGATCGCGCCGATCGCGTAGGAAATCGACACCCCAGAGAAGCGAACCGAAGCGGGGAAGAGCTCGGAGTACAAAGCCGCCTGCGGGCCATAGGTCAGACCCAGCCCGATAGAGAATAGACCGAACGCCAGGTACAGCAGTGCCAGCGACCCGGAATTGACCAAGGCGAAGACCGGGAACAGGCTGATGGCAAGGATGATGAAGCCCAACTGGTAGGTGCGCTTGCGCCCGATCTTATCGGCAAGGAACCCTGCCACTAGGGTCATGATCAGCCACACCGCTGCGCCGAAGGCCACTGCCACCAGCACGTCGGTGCGCTCTAGACCCACCGGGCCGTCGGGGTTGGTGGTGTAGGACTGGAAGAATCCGCCGGTGGTCATGTACCCGGCAGCATTGTTGCCGGCGAACACCAGCGCGGCGATGATCACCAGTGGCCAGTGCTTTTTGAAGAGCACCAGGATCGGCACATTGGTCTGTGCCTTATGTTCGGCGATCTCTTCAAAGACCGGGGATTCATCCACCGAACGGCGCACAAAGTAGCCCACCAAGATCAGCACGATCGAAACGAGGAACGGCACGCGCCAGCCCCAGGCCATGAAGGCCTCGCCGGGGGAGATCACGCCGGTCATCAGCGCCATGGTGCCCGAGGCGAGCAGCATGCCCAGGGGCACGCCGACCTGTGGGTAGGATCCGGCGCGGCCGCGGTGGCCTTCGGGGGCGTGCTCCACGGCCATCAATACCGCGCCGCCCCATTCGCCGCCGGCGGAAATGCCCTGCAGGATGCGCAGCAGCAAGAGTAGTACCGGTGCCCATAATCCTGCCGTGTCATAGGTCGGCAGTATGCCGATCAGTGTGGTGGAGGCACCCATCAGTGCCAAGGTGAGCACCAGCATGGCTCGGCGGCCGATCTTATCGCCAAAGTGTCCGGCCAAGAATGCGCCCAGTGGGCGGAAGAGGAAGGACAGGCCCACCGAAGCGAAGGAGATCAGTAGTGCGATCTCCGCGCCGGCCGGTTCGAAGAAGAGTTTGGAGAAGACTAGGCCGGCGGCGGTGGCGTAGATGAAGAAGTCATACCACTCCACGGTGGTGCCGATGACTGTTGCGAAGGCGACGCGTCGTTGGTTCGTCTTCGCGGTGGGTGCTGTTGCCATTGTGGTTCCTTGACAGTGAGGCCGTGCGTTGCGGATCACTTCAGTGTGACAGCCGATACAGGTAAGGTAAACTTCAAATATCTGCAGTACTTCTGAAGGTGAACTTATGTATTCGATGCGGCATTTGGAGATCATGGCCGAATTGCCCGGGCATACCACCCTCGGCTCGGCCGCTAGTGAACTGAAAATCTCCGAATCGGCCTTGTCGCAGGCCATCACCGCGATCGAAAGGCTCGCCGGGGAGAGCCTGTGCCTGCGCCGCAAAGCCCACGGCATCACGCTCACCGCCTCCGGGCACCACTTCGCCGCCATGGCCAAAAAGATCCTGGTTGACGCCCAAGAGTTATCCGCAACCTTCCCACAGCGCGAAGGCAAACTGCGCGGACCGGTCCGCTTTGGGTGCTTCGCTTCGCTTTCCCCGCACCTGATCCCGGCCACCCTTGAAGACTTCGCCCACCCCGAAGTGCAGTTAGAAGTGCGCGTGGGCACCCACGATGAACTAATGCCCGCACTGCGCAACGGCGAACTGGACGTCGCCTTCGTCTACGACCTGGCACTACCGGCGGATATGGACAAACAGGAAATCTACCGCACCGAAATGCAGGTCGTCCTTCACCCCGAGCACCGGCTCGCTTCGCTGGAACGCCCGCTAGAACTAGCGGACCTGGCAGCAGAACCACTGATCATGTACGAGTCCGAACCGAGCACCGACCACCAGCTCCAGCTCTTCGCCTCTCAAGGCCTGACCCCAAAAATTGTCGCCTCCGTCCCGCAGATGATCCTGGTCTCCGCCATGGTCGGCCGCGGGCTGGGTTACGGGTTACTCATGCGTCGACCGAACAACGCCCAGGTCTCCGTGGAGGGTCGACCGCTGGCCTTCCGCGAGCTGAAAACCCCGAACTTCCCCAACGCGGTCGTGGCCATCACCCCGCACTCGGTGCGCATCCCCGCCCGCGTGCAGGCACTGATCGAGCACTGTCGCTGTGCAATGGCTGAATCCTGGTAGACGGCGGGCAGCCACACGCGCATAATGGGGCCATGATTGGCACCTGGCAGGCCACGGTCATCGATTGTGAAGACCCCGATGCACTGGCCACATTCTACGAACAGCTCTTAGGCATGGTCCGGATCGATAACGAGCCGGACTGGGTATCGATCGGCGACGCCCCGGACCGGCCGGGCCTGGCCTTCCAAGCGGTCAGCCCGTACGTTGCCCCGCAGTGGCCCGGGCACATCCACCCGCAACAATCCCACCTGGATGTGAAAGTCGCCGATCTGGACCTCGCCGAAGAACAGGTCCTGCACTTAGGCGCCCGCGCCACCGGTGAAGGCAGTGAAACCTTCAGGGTGTACCTGGACCCGCAGGACCATCCTTTTTGCCTGGTGAGCTGGTAGCCGCGTAGGCGATCTTCGCCGCCTGCCATCGGGTGGAGACCCCGAGTTTGGCCAGCACCTGTGAGACATGGGACTTCACAGTACTCTGCCCAATGCCCAAAAGCTGCGCCAACTGTGGGTTGCTCAAGCCCTGCGCTAGCCCGTCGAGCACCTCGCGCTCCCGGCCGGTCAAATCATCGGGCAACGTATTCTCATTTTCCGAGGCCAGCGTTTCCGAGGCCAGCGCCCGGGACACAATCCGCGAGGTCACCTGCGGGTCGAGGACCGATTCGCCCCGGGCGGCGGCCCGCACGCCCATAATGATTGCCTCTGGTTCAGCGCTCTTGAGCAAAAAACCGTGCGCCCCGGCCTGTAACGCCCCAAAAAGGTACTGGTCATCGTCAAAAGTCGTCAGCACCACCACCCGATAACTCTCATGCAGCACCTTGGTGGCCTCAATACCGTCGAGCCGCGGCATGCGCAGATCCATCAAAATGACATCCGGGTTCAGCGCCCGAGCCATGGAAATTGCGCTACGCCCGTCGCCGGCTTCCCCGACAACTTCCACATCCACCGCCGCCTGCAAGACGAGCCTGATGCCCATGCGCACGGTGGCGTGGTCATCAACAATCAGTACTTTCATGCTTTCTCCGATACTGCAGGGAAGCGGATCGTGACCTCAAAATCTGTGCCACTGTGTACCTTGAAGGACCCGTTCAGCGCCTGCGCACGGGTGCGAATATTTTCTAGCCCGATCCTGGCCCCCGTCGCGGTACTCGCCGCGGCCACCACCGGGTTACGCGCCGTGATGGTCAAGTCTCCGTCCTGGGTCACGCTCAGCTCCAAGGCGGTCTCGGCAGCATGCTTGGCGTGGTTGACCAGTAATTCAGACACTGTGCGGTGCGCTGCGGTATGCACCGCCGGGCTAAAGTCTTGAGGCTCGGCGACCTGATACTCCCAACGTACCTGGCTGCCGAAATTTGCCACCAGTTCGGGTAAATCCTCGATCCGTGCCTGCAATGCCGGGCCACCCTCATGCAACATCCGCACCATCGCAACCATGTCCTCCAAACCAGATACGGACTCATCGCGGATGCACTGCAAGGGTTCACGCACGGAATCCGGCGCGGAGGGAAGTAAGGCGCCAGAGAGCAAAGCGATGGACGAGAACCGGGCCGAGAGCACATCGTGCATCTCGCGGGCCAAGGCGGTGCGCTCCTGGACCCGCGAAAAATCATGCTCCGCCACCAGCTGGTCTTCACGTGCCACCGCAGCTAACTGCACCGCCTGTGTTCTTTGCGCTTCGGTTTTCGCCAGCTCCTTGGCTGTGCGCACATTTTCCGCCCAGAGCATCGGGGTGAAAAGAATAAAACCGGCCATGAACAGGCTCAGGACTACATCCTGCGCGTTCTGAGTGTTAAGCCACGTGGCGATCCCCAGCGCGAGGGAACCCAAACACAACAGCACTAGCCCGAAGGTTCGAAGCCGGGCAGAACCGAGCAGGAACAGGCCGAAGACGCATTCAAAGATCAGAAAGTAACCGCCCAAACTTCCCACGATCAGCAACCCGATGCCAGCGAGGAACATGATTACCGTGGCTGTAAGAAGCACACGGCGACGAATCAGGATCGCAGCCAAACCGATGAGTAATAGGGGAATCCACTCGTAGCCGCGGATTGCGACAGACGGGGAATTGACGATCCCGGAGAGGTGCAAGATGACGGTGAGCACCAGGTAAGTGCCGATGACCTCGGGCTCCTTATCGCCGCTGCCGATCCGTCGAATGAAGTTCATGCTTCCAGCATCCCCGAACTGTCGGTGATCAGGTATCCCCCTTAAGGAGGAGAAGGCACAGACCACTGGCCGATACCGCAAGCCCGCGCAGCGTAGAACAGTGGAAGTCATGGACATCATGACGAGCAATCCCGAACTCTCCCTGGTCATCCTGGCACTCATCGACTCGACCAGCATCGGCACCCTGATCATCCCGCTACTGCTCCTGCTACGCGGGCGCCGTGAGGTGATCGCCAAGGTCATCATCTACCTGTTGGTGATTGCCGGGTTCTACTGGATCATCGGGGTGCTACTACGTAGTGGGCTATTGCTGATTGATCCCAGCATTTTTGAGCATCGTTTCTTCAGAATCTCAGGCATGGTGCTCGGGGTGCTGATGATCATTTGGGCGTTGACCTACCGTACCGATGCGCAAAAGGAAGCCGACGCTCGGAAGAAAGCCGGTACGAGGAACAACGTCGAAGTGAGTCAGGCACCTATCGCCACCGAACAGCTCCCGCGACGCCTACACAGCCGTTTAGCAACCGCATTGGACACCCGCACGGGACTGATCGCGCTGGCCCTATTCGCCGGACTCTTAGAACTTCCCACCATGCTTCCGTACTTAGCGGCGGTGGGCGTGATGCAAAGTACCCGGTGGAGCACCGGGGTGCAGCTACTCGCACTGATCGGATACTGCCTGGTGATGATCGTCCCGGCCCTGGTGCTGGTTGTTGCCCGCGCGCTCGCCGGTGAACGGATCGAAAACTGGATGCGCAAACTGGGGGAGAAGGCCTCCCGCTACGCTCAAGAAACCCTCGGCTGGGTGGTAGGCATCGGCGGATACCTGTTGATTCGCGCCTGCCTTTCCGGGCAAGACCTGCAGAGCTTGTTCAGCTAGGCGTTCAGCGAGCCACGCTGTGGGCGAAAGCGCGGCCTGTCAATTGGCTTGCAACGGGCACGGGTGCGAGAATTGATGTTATGGAACCTCTAGGCAGCAGCGCGAAGCAGGGCAAAAAAGTCACCCTCAACGCCTCAACTTTGGCAATGTCCGTCATGGTCATCGTTCTTCTGGTGGCAGTCGTTTTTGCCGCCAACTCCAACCAGATCGTCGGCTGGTTTGTCGTCGTGATCTCCGCCGGTTGGCTGCTGCTGGCCGCCTTCATGATGTTTGGCCTCAAGCGCGGGGCCGACAAGATCAACAACTCGCTGCGTGAAGCCACCGCTGCGGCCACCCCACGGGCACAGTCCGGTTCGGTGATCGTGGACGAATCCACCAGCCAGCGCGATATGAAGCTGGATCATTCCTTCAAGATCGTCCAGGTTCAGGCCCGGGTGATTTCCGAACAGCGTGAGGCGGCCACCGCCGAATCTGAGGGCATGATCGACAGGGCACTAGAGACGATCCAGATGACCGCCGCCAATGCGCGGGACATGATCAAGCCGGCCAAACCAATGGACGGCGAAATTATCGACTAAGGCAGACGGGCAACGCACACGCGTTGCCCTTTTGTTTTCGGCTCAGGGGTGATCAGCACGTTTTCGGGCGCAGAGTTTTGTAAGCTGGAATGGTGATACCAACCAGCGTGGAAATTCTGAGCAAGAACGCCGGCGCCCTGCGCGTCGCCTCGGTCAACGTCAACGGCATTCGCGCCGCCTACCGCAAGGACATGGCCGCATGGGTCGCGGATCGTGACGTCGACATCCTGTGCCTGCAGGAGGTACGCGCACCGGATAAGGTGATGCGTGAATTGATCGGCGATGGTTGGCATATTTTGCATGCCGAAGCCAAGGATAAGGGCCGCGCCGGAGTAGCGATCCTCTCCCGCGTTGAGCCAGTGGCAGTACGCGAAAACATTGGCGATGAGTACTTCGCCGACTCCGGACGCTGGGTAGAAGCCGACTTCGATCTCAACGGGGAAATCTTCACCGTGGTCTCCGCCTACGTGCACTCCGGTGAACTGGGCACCCAAAAGCAGGATGACAAGTACCGTTTCTTGCAGCGCATGACCGAACACCTGCCCGCATTGGCAGCGCAGAAGGATCACGTGCTGGTAGTGGGGGACCTAAACGTCGTGCACACCGAAAAGGACATTAAGAACTGGAAGCCGAACCACAATAAGCGCGCCGGCGTGATGGATGAGGAGATCGCCTACTTCGACGGTTTCTTCGGCGCGGTGGGCTACGTGGATGTGGCCCGTCAGCTGGCTGGCGACGCTCAGGGCCCTTACACCTGGTGGTCCTACCGTGGGCAGGCCTTCGACAACGACGCCGGTTGGCGCATCGACTACCACATGGCTACCCCGGGCTTAGCCGAGAAGGCCATCAAGTCCCATGTTGACCGCGCCTCGGCCTATGACCTGCGCTTCTCCGACCACGCACCGCTGGTCGTCGACTACCAGTTTTAAGGAAACACCATGAAATCCCGCGTACTTTCGGGCATGCAGCCTTCGGGCGACTCACTACATTTGGGCAACTACCTCGGCGCACTGGTCAACTGGGTCAAAACCCAGGACGAGTACGACGCGTTCTTCTTCATCCCTGACATGCACGCGATCACCGTGCAACAGGATCCTGCCGAGCTGCGCGCCCGCACCCGCAAGACCGCTGCACAGTTCATTGCCGGCGGCATCGACCTGGACAAGTCCACACTCTTTGTCCAGTCCCAGGTGCCGGAGCACGCCCAGCTGGCGTGGGTCTTCAACTGCCTGACCGGTTTTGGCGAGGCCAGCCGCATGACCCAGTTCAAGGACAAGTCGGCCAAGGGCGGTGCGGACTCCGCCAGCGTGGGCCTGTTCACCTACCCGATTCTGATGGCCGCGGACATCCTGCTCTACCAGCCGCACGGCGTGCCGGTGGGCGATGACCAGCGTCAGCACGTGGAGCTGGCCCGTGACCTGGCCAAGCGCTTCAACCACCGCTTTGGTGAGACCTTCACCGTGCCCGAAGCATTCATCCCAAAGGAGGGCGCACGCATCTACGACCTGCAGAACCCTACCTCGAAGATGTCCAAGTCGGCCGAGTCGCCGGCTGGCTTGATCAACGTGTTGGATGAGCCGAAGCAGATCGCCAAGCGCATCAAGTCTGCAGTGACCGATGCCGGTACCGTGATCGCTTATGACAAGAAGGAAAAGCCGGGCGTCTCCAACCTGCTAGACATCCTGGCCGCGGTGACCGAACGCCAAGTACCAGAGCTGGTCGAAGAGTTCGACGGCAAGATGTACGGCCACCTGAAGGTCGCCGTGGCAGATGCCGTGGTCGAACGCTTGACCCCGATCCGCGAACGCACCTTGGAACTGCTCGATGATCCGGCAGAGCTGGACCGTCTGTTGCTGGCCGGCGCTGCTAAGGCTCGCGAAGTGGCATCGAAGACCGTGGCAGAAGTGTACGAGAAGGTCGGCTTCCTGCCGCCGCTGGGTGTCTAGTATGAGCATCGAATCCCGCTTCACCTTGGGCGTGGTGATCCCGGTGCCGGCACCGCACCGGGAGACTCTGCGTACCTGGCGGCGGGAGTACGGGGGAGAAGCCACGGAGCCGATTGCCCCGCACATCACCCTGATTTCCGGGTCCTACCTGAACACCTGGGAGAAAGCCGCCACCCAGGTTCGCAGAGTGGCGGCCGCGTCTAAACCCTTCGAGATCCGCTTGGGGCCGGCACAAAGTTTCCGCCCGAAAAGTGACGTGGTGTTCTTGCCCCTGGAAAGGGGGGCCGATGAATGCTGGGCGCTGCATCAGCAACTGCTCGGCGACGCCCTGCGCCACGAATCTGACTTCGCCTACCATCCGCACCTGACTATTGCTCAGAACGTGCCAGCTGCGCAGTTGGACGCGGCTCAAGCAGATTTGAAAGATGTGCAGATCACATTCGAGGTAGAAAGCATCGAGCTTTTTGATACGCGCAGCGGACAGTGGAACTTCAGCGAGAGGATCTCCCTGCAGTCCTAAAGTTTGCACTAAAGCGTCGTCCTTAAAGGGCGGCGCTTTCTTGTTGTTGGGCGAGTGCACTTCTATCAGGCTCATTGAGCTTCGTGACTGTGATCGATGCCCTGATCGCGTGGAAGCATAGAGCCTTGCGACGATGGTGAGTGCGCTCGCTGGACCGGTTAGTTGGAATTGAGCGAACGGCCATCGATATGATCAGCGAGCCAGGATCGGGACTTCAAACTCCATGGAGTCCTAGAGCCATTCTTGGACATGACGCGAGCACGCCGATGGTCGAAGCTATCAAAGGAATCATGGCTGTCTTGGCGCAATTGCGCGTCTCTACAATCCGCAAGAACACCCGCAGGGAATCGGAACACGCGCGCCCAAGGGAAATTAGGCGGCCGTACAACTGTCATGACAACTGAGCACATAGAAACAGCGGAGAGCTAACGACTCGCCAGCAAGAGCTATCCACAAATTGCCAAGATCCTACGGGCTGGTACTTCTACGATTCAACGAGCGTTACGCCTATTGCAGGATAAATTCGAGAAGTCTTCCTAAAAAACCGCATAAGTTCGCTACTTCTCAAGAACAACCTATTTCATCATTTGCAACAAACTGATAACGAAACACTGGTTTTTCGAAAAATCGGAATAATTTGCAAGAGGAACGGAATAGGCTACACGTGTAGGTCAGATCGCATGCTAGCGAGGCATAGAAGGCACTCAAAATTATGAGGCTGACTTGATGAATCACTCACATCATTCCGAGGGGAAGTATGAAGAAAAGCAAGCGGCGGATCGCAGCATTTATAAGTGCTGTCAGTTTGGCATCGGGAGCCGCAATGGTGGCAACGCCAGCTCTCGCAGCCGGTGATGAGCTGATTTCAGGAGGGATAGTAGGTACTCCGGCCGCAATTAGCTGCGGTGGTTTCGCGGGGAGTTACTACACTGTCACCAACATATCAAAAGTCAAGAAAGTAACTCATGCCAGTAAGTACTACAATGGTACGAGCAGCAATGCAAAGGCAACATACTCTTCCGAGAAGCAACTAACCTTGACCGCCGGACTGACTTATTCTGTAGGAGCATCCACAGGAGCAACTGTTGATTTTAAAGCAGTTGCCGCCAAACTTGAAGCCAATACCCGCCTAGATCTGGCAGCTTCAGGATCCAAAACTAGTGGAAGTACCCTCTCGATATCTGCCACGATCAAGCCAAAGAAGTACCTCGTCGTAGCAGCTGGAAATACTCAAGTCACTGGTAAGTGGAAGAAGAACTATTGCGCTTCTGGAAACTCGGGGGTTGTTGTTAAAGCCAGTGGAACCGGTAAATCCCATACCATCCGTGAAACCGCTGCAGTGCAATGCGATCTATCGCAGCCATCAGGATCGCTCGCAGGATTAGCTAAGTCTAGGTACTGCTAGAACAAGGAGTAACTAGATGAAGCGAAATGCCCTCGCAGCATTTGCTCTTGGCCTAGTTCTGGTGATTACTTCATGTACGAACCAGGGGAATTCTCAAAGCGGGGAAACTGCGGAGCCTAGATTAGCCACTGTCGCTTCATGCGATCGTCCGTATGTGGTCAGTGACGGTGAGTCCATAGGAAAGCCGGAATTCATTCGAGTCGACAAGTTCTACGATCAGGATATGAGTAAAACTTTGCTTGACAAGAAGGTTACCTCATCCATCCAGTGGGATCCGCAGCCCGAGTGGGACAACCGGGACGAAGTGCTGAAAGCTGTCGATGAGGTCTCGCCGGATCCCGTCAAGGCGCAGTCTTTCCCCTTTGCCGAGAGCATTGAAAGTATGCTCGAGAACTCTGATCAGTCCCCTGGGTTTCTTGGATACTACGCAGCAACGCCTCTGACTTATGAATTCAGCGTTCAGTGCCAGAATGATCAGGACAATTGGTATCAGTTGAGCTTTTCTACTTGGACTGATTCTGATTTAGGGATTATCGACTGCAACTTGAAGTTAGACAAAGACGCTCCCAAAGTGGCAAACGAAGCATATGGCGCGTATTGCCAGGAATCTTAGGTCTAAATTCCTCATAGTTAAACAAAGCGGGGACTGCCCTGACGGGTTCTAGCGGTCGTTGCAACACCCTGAACAATCAGAAGTTGCGACGACCGTTAGAACCCGCACAAGTGGCTGGCGTTTTTTCGTTACTTTTGACGCACGTTCGCTTCGATCTTTGCTCCGGTGTCCGCATCGATGTTCTTCCAGTACGCGATCGCGTTGGACAGCACCGGCTCGATGACCCCGTCCAGCGCCCCGGTGACAGTTTGGACCAGTTCGGCGCGCTGGGCATCATCCATCACCTCGCGGACCAGAATGCCGGGCTGGACGAAGTCCCCGTCGTCCTTGCGCAGCGTGTAGGCCTCGCGGACCAGCTCGCCGTCGGACTCGAAGGAAGTCTCCGCCGGACCGGTTTCATCGCTCCACGAGTCCCCGAAGGAGTTCGGCGCGTAGACGCTGCGATCGCCGGTGTGCTCGTAGGTCATATTCCCTTCGAAGTTGTACGAGTGCACCGGGCACTTGGGCTTGTTCACCGGCAGCTGCTGGAAATTGGTGCCGATGCGGTAGCGCTGTGCGTCAGCATAGGCGAAATTGCGTCCCAGAAGCATCTTGTCCGGGCTCATCCCCATGCCCGGGACCATGTTCCCCGGCGAGAAGGCTGCCTGCTCGATCTGCGCGAAGAAATTCTCCGGGTTCTTATTCAGCGTCATGGTGCCGACCTTGATTCGCGGGTAGTCCTTCTTGGACCAGACCTTGGTCAGATCGAAGGGGTTGAACCGGTAGGTCTTCGCTTCCTCGTAGGGCATGACCTGCACGTACAGGTCCCATTGCGGGAAGTTGCCGGCCTTGATCGCTTCGAACAGGTCGCGGCGGTGGAAGTCGGCGTCGGCCCCGGCCAGTTCCTCGGCCTGCGCACCGCCCATGGTCTCGAACTTCTCGGACTGCTTGTTCAGGAAGTGGTACTTGACCCAGAATTTCTCGCCGGCCGCGTTGACCCACATGTAGGTGTGCGAGCCGTAGCCGTTCATCTCGCGCCAGGTCTTGGGCAAGCCGCGCTGGCCCATGATGTAGGTGACCTGGTGGGCGGATTCGGGGTTCTGCGTCCAGAAGTCCCACTGCATGGTGCCATCGCGCAGCCCGGAATCGGGAAGCCGCTTCTGCGAGCGGATGAAGTGCGGGAACTTCATCGGGTCGCGCACGAAGAACACCGGGGTGTTGTTGCCGACCAGGTCGAAATTGCCTTCGGTGGTGTAGAACTTCAGCGCGAAGCCGCGCACATCGCGCCAGGTGTCGGGGGAGCCGAGCTCGCCGGCGACGGTGGAGAAGCGGGCCAGCATCTCGGTTTTCACCCCGGGCTGGAACAGGGCTGCCTTGGTGTATGCCGAGACGTCCTCGGTGGTTTCGAATTCGCCGAAGGCGCCGGCGCCCTTGGCATGCGGGCGGCGTTCGGGCACGTTCATCCGGTTGAAATGCTGCAGGGTCTCGATCAGGTGGTGGTCGTGCAGCACGATCGGCCCGTTGGGGCCCACGGTGAGGGAGTTGCGGTCGCTTGCCGCAGGAATTCCCGCTTGAGTAGTTGAATCTGGTTGATTACTGACCATTAGTACTCCTTAGCTCACAGGACAAGGGCTGGTAGTACCCATCGTGCCACGAGTGGCGAAAGAACTAAAGGCACGCAAAAAGCCCGGACCAAACTCACAGGATTGGTCCGGGCTTTTGCTCGCGTACTTAGATGGTGCGCGTGAGGATTGCCTGCTTGACCTCGGCGATAGCCTTGGTCACCTGGATGCCACGTGGGCATGCTTCGGAGCAGTTGAAGGTGGTGCGGCAGCGCCACACGCCTTCCTTGTCGTTCAGGATCTCCAGACGCATATCGCCGGCATCGTCGCGGGAGTCGAAGATGAAGCGGTGTGCGTTCACGATCGCAGCTGGGCCGAAGTACTGGCCATCGGTCCAGAACACTGGGCAAGAGCTGGTGCACGCAGCGCACAGGATGCACTTGGTGGTGTCGTCGAAGCGCTCACGGTCCTCAGCGGACTGGTAGCGTTCCTTGGTTGGCTCATGGCCCTTGGAGATCAAGAATGGCATGATCTCTCGGTAGGACTGGAAGAACGGTTCCATGTCGACGATGAGGTCCTTTTCAAGGGGCAGGCCCTTGATGGCTTCAACGGTGATCGGCTTGGAGGTGTCCAGGTCCTTGAGCAGGGTCTTGCAGGCCAGGCGGTTGCGGCCGTTGATGCGCATTGCATCCGAGCCACACACACCGTGCGCGCAGGAGCGGCGGAAGGACAGCGTGCCGTCCTGTTCCCACTTGACCTTGTGCAGGGCGTCGAGCACGCGGTCGGTGCCGTACATGGTCAGCTTGAAGTCTTCCCAATAAGCGTCCGCGGTAGCCTCAGGCAGGTAGCGGCGAACGCGCAGGGTGATGTCGAAGCTTGGGATTTCTCCGCCGCCACCAACACCTGGCTTCAGCTCGATCTTTGATGCTGGTTCTGGCAGTTCGGTGCTCATTAGTACTTACGCTCCATTGGCTGGTAACGGGTAAAGACCACTGGCTTGGTCTCCATGCGGATGCCCTTGATGTCCTCGGTGACAGCTTCTGCGTCACGGTAGGACATCGAGTGCTTCATGAAGTTCTCGTCGTCGCGGTTCGGGAAGTCTTCGCGGTAGTGGCCGCCACGGGATTCCTTGCGGTGCAGAGCTGCAACGGTGATGACCTCGGCCAAGTCGAGCAGGAAGCCCAGCTCGATTGCTTCGAGCAGATCCAGGTTGAAGCGCTTGCCCTTATCCTGGACGCTGATGTTCTTGTAGCGGCGGCGCAGATCTTCGATCACGTCGCGTGCTTCCTTCAACGAACGCTCGTCGCGGAATACCTGGACATTAGCATCCATGGTTTCCTGCAGGGTCGCACGCAGATCGGCCACACGCTCGGTGCCGGTACCGGAGAGCACGCCCTCGATCTGTGCGGTGACAAATGCTTCTGGGTTCTCTGGCAGCTCGACGAAGTCGGCGGTCTTGGAGTACTCAGCTGCAGCCACACCGGCGCGCTTACCGAAGACGTTGATATCCAGCAGCGAGTTGGTGCCCAGACGGTTCGAACCGTGCACCGATACACAGGCAACTTCACCTGCAGCAAAGAGGCCTGGAACGACGGTGTCGTTGTCCTGCAGTACCTCGGTGTTGATGTTCGTTGGAACACCACCCATGGCGTAGTGCGCGGTGGGGTATACAGGCACTGGATCGGTGAATGGTTCCACACCCAGGTAGGTGCGGGCGAATTCGGTGATGTCAGGCAGCTTGGATTCGATGTGCTCTGGTTCCAGGTGGGTCAGATCCAGCAGCACATAGTCCTTGTTAGGACCGCAACCGCGGCCTTCACGCACTTCGTTGGCCATGGCGCGAGCCACGATGTCACGAGGTGCAAGGTCCTTAATGGTTGGTGCGTAACGCTCCATGAAGCGTTCACCATCCGAGTTACGCAGGATCGCGCCTTCACCACGTGCACCCTCAGTCAGAAGGATGCCCAAGCCTGCAAGGCCCGTTGGGTGGAACTGGAAGAACTCCATGTCTTCCAGTGGCAGACCGGTGCGGAAGGCAATGGACATGCCGTCGCCGGTCAAGGTGTGTGCATTCGAGGTGGTCTTGAAGACCTTGCCGGCACCGCCGGAGGCGAAGACCACGGACTTAGCCTGGAAGACGTGCAGTTCGCCGGTGGCCAGGTCGTAGGAGACGACGCCAGCAACGCGCTTCTGCTTGTAAGCGGTTCCGTCTTCGCGGAAAGCTTCTTCTTCAACCATCAACAGGTCGAGCACGTAGTACTCGTTGTAGAACTCAACGTTGTGCTTGACGCAGTTTTGGTACAGGGTCTGCAGAATCATGTGGCCGGTGCGGTCTGCTGCGTAGCAGGCGCGACGTACGGCGGCTTTGCCGTGGTCGCGGGTGTGGCCACCGAAACGACGCTGGTCAATCTTGCCCTCTGGGGTGCGGTTGAACGGCAGACCCATCTTTTCCAGGTCCAGCACGGCGTCGATGGCTTCCTTCGCCATAACTTCTGCTGCGTCCTGGTCAACCAGGTAGTCGCCACCCTTGATGGTGTCGAAGGTGTGCCATTCCCAGTTGTCTTCTTCGACGTTGGCAAGTGCTGCACACATGCCGCCCTGGGCTGCACCGGTGTGCGAGCGGGTTGGGTAAAGCTTGGTTAGTACTGCGGTGCGTGCGCGCTGACCGGATTCGATCGCTGCACGCATACCTGCACCACCGGCACCGACGATGACTACGTCGTACTTATGTACCTGCATTCTTGATGCTCTCTTTTCTAAAAATCTATGTGGCTATCGGCTGAAACTAGGGGAGTTTCACAAGCACTGCTGCAGCTGGCTACCAGCTACGCAAGGATCGAAGGTGAAGATCACCAGGGAACCGAGCACGATGATGAAGATCGTTGCGACGTACAGAATGCCCTTGAGCCATGCACGGGTGGCGTGCTTTTCTGCGTAGTCGTTGATGATGGTGCGCACACCGTTGGTACCGTGCAGCATGGCCAGCCACAGCAAAGCCAGGTCCCAGAACTGCCATACAGGGGAGGCCCACTTGCCGGCGACGAAGCCGAAGCCGATACCGGAGATGCCTTCTCCGACCATGAGGTTTGCGAAGAGGTGGCCGAAGATCAGGACGATCAGTACAACACCGGAGAGGCGCATGAACAGCCATGCCAGCATTTCGAAGCTGCCACGGGACTTTGGTCCACGCTTGTACTTAGGGTCAATGCGCTGGCTGCGCGGAGCAGGAATAGTAACGCTCATGGCTTAGTGGCTCCCAAATGCGATCGACAGGTGGCGGATTGCGAAGCCTGCGAAGACGATAACCCAGAGGATCAGAACGCCCCAGAGCATCTGGCGCTGGTACTTGGTGCCCTGCTTCCAGAAGTCAACCAGGATCAAACGCAGACCGTTGAATGCGTGGAAGAGGATTGCTGCAACCAGACCGGTTTCACCCAAAGCCATCCACGGGGTCTGATAGGTGCTGATGATTGCGTCGTAAGCGTTGGCGTCAACGCGGACCATCGCCGTGTCCAGCACGTGAACCAGTAGATAGAGAAAAATAACGACACCGGTGACTCGGTGTCCCACCCAGGACCACATGCCTTCATGGCCGCGGTATAGGGTGCCTGACGAAGTCTTCGACACTGAACTAAACCTCCAAGGCTCGCAACGGCGCATGTGTATATTGCACACAATGAGATTTGACGCACTTGTGCGAGCGTTCCTTGTGCGAGTCTAAACCACTTGATGCGCTCCAATCTATTTCGTGTCGAGTTCCTGTGAGCATGTTCACCGAATAGCCATGAAAATGCGCTAAAAGGCTGAATTCCCGCACGTAATACCGCATAGATGCTTTTCGTATTTAAGTGTTTTAGCAAATGTCGGTGGACCGGATTATCCACCGAATGAATTAGTCTGGAATGCGTGAATGCAGACCTATTATCCAGATTCCACGGCGTGATCCCCGCCGGAGGTGTCGGTACCCGATTGTGGCCCCTCTCCCGGGCCTCCGCTCCTAAGTTTTTGCACGATCTCACCGGGTCGGGCTCAACCCTGATCCGTGCAACCTACGATCGACTAGTGCCTTTGGCTGGCGAGCGGATTATGGTCGTTACCGGGCGGGCGCACCGTGGTGCGGTGGTCAGCCAGCTACCTGAGCTGTGCGATGAGGACTTGGTACTTGAGCCGGAGCCACGCGACTCGGCTGCTGCCATCGGGTTGGCTGCTGCCATCCTCTACCGCCGTGACCCTAATATCATCATGGGGTCTTTTGCTGCCGACCAGGTGATCGAACCGGTCGAGGTCTTCCAGGCCGCCTTAAGTGAGGCAATTCACACTGCCGCCACCGGCAAAATTGTGACCATCGGAATTCACCCCACCCACCCATCCACCGGGTTCGGTTATATTCGCACCGGTGAACCGCTTTCGGTGCCCAATGCGCCGACCGCACGTGGCGTGGTGGAGTTCGTGGAGAAGCCGGACGAGGACACCGCCCGCAAATACCTAGCCTCCGGTGGTTTCTTCTGGAATGCCGGCATGTTTGTCGCGCCGGTCAGCCTGATGTTGCAGCACCTTGAAGCCAATGAGCCAGAACTTCATGCCGGGTTGATGAAGATCGCCGACGCGTGGGAGAGCGAAAACCGTGATCGGGTGATGCGTGAGGTCTGGCCAGGTCTGCCAAAAATCGCCATTGACTATGCCGTGGCCGAGCCTGCCGCCGAAGCCGGCGACGTGGCAGTGATTCCTGGTGTCTTCAACTGGGATGACGTGGGGGACTTTGCGGCGATTGGCCGCTTGAATAAGGCCAGCGCCGAGGAAGGGATCATCAACCTCGGGGATAGGGAAGTGCGCGTTTACGCCGATAATGCCACCGGTGTGGTCTACTCGGATCGCCCGCGCGTGATCGCCCTGGTGGGGATCGAAGACGTGGTGGTTGTTGATACCGCCGACGCGCTGTTGGTGACCACCAAAGAGCATGCGCAGAAGGTCAAGCAGACCGTTGAGGCGCTGAAGGCCGACGGGGCAACGGAAGTGCTCTAAGGCACAAATAACTTCGGTAAGAGCCGAGATGCATCACTGGGATCAGTGGCGTGTCTCGGCTTTTCCTTTTGTGACCTGTTCGTGAAAGTTTAATTGCCAATTCACCTAATCAGGGCTTGACAAGCACTTTAAGTCATATTTATTTGTTTGTCCTTAAGGATAAATAACGCGAGGTTTTCTCGCAGGCAGGACACGCGCTGATAGAGCTTGATAGGTTGGAAGATATGACTACGGCCAAGATGGGTTCCGGATCATCCCTACCCGAAAATATCGAGACCAATAGTAAACAGACAGAAACCAATTCACCGCAAGGGCCACCTGGAGCCCAACCGGGCAATGAAAAAACCCGAATCAACAAGGTCGTATTTTATGGATCAGCACTTTTAGTGCTGGCCATTGCTCTGTGGGCGATGATCGATCGCGACTCGGCCAGCACGGTCATCACCAGCACCGTGACCTGGATCGGCAAAAACTTTGGCTGGTACTACACGCTGATCGTCGTGACGGTCCTGATCTTCGTGGTCGGGATCGCAGTTTCTAAAGTCGGCAAAACCCGACTAGGCCCGGATCACTCGCGGCCCACCTTCAACATGTTCACCTGGGCGGCCATGCTCTTCGCCGCCGGTATCGGTATTGACCTGATGTTCTTCTCGGTCTCCGAACCGGTCACCCAGTATTTGGCGCCACCAGCGATCGAAGGATCCACGGTACAAGCCGCCCGCCAGGCCATGGCCTGGACACTCTTTCACTACGGCCTGCTCGGTTGGGGACTCTACGCCTTGATCGGCCTGGCGCTAGGCTACTTCGCCTACCGACACAACCTGCCACTGTCTATTCGTTCCGCGCTCTACCCGATCTTGGGCAAGCGCACCGAAGGATGGATCGGGCACACCGTCGACATTGCCGCCATGCTCGGCACGATCTTTGGCATCGCCACCTCACTGGGCATCGGTGTCGCACAGCTGAACTACGGGCTGAACTTCATGTTCGGCATCCCCGAAAACCGCTCCTGGCAGATCATCCTGATCGTCATCGCAGTCATCATGGCGACCGTTTCGGTGCTCTCCGGTGTGGAGAAGGGCATCCGCCGACTCTCCGAACTGAACGTGGTGCTATGCATCGCGCTGATGCTCTTTGTGCTGATCGCTGGCTCCACCGCCTACCTCTTTGACGGCATCGTGAACAACATCGGTGACAGCATCTCGATGTTCCCCTCAATGGCCCTCGACACCTTCGCCTACGAACGTCCCGATGAGTGGTTGAACGGTTGGACGCTGTTCTTCTGGGCCTGGTGGATCGCCTGGGCACCATTTGTTGGCCTGTTCTTGGCCCGCATCTCCCGTGGCCGCACCATCCGCCAGTTTGTTGTTGCCGTGCTGGTAGTACCGTTCGCTTTCATCCTGCTGTGGATCTCCATCTTCGGCAATAGTGCCCTGGAGCTGGTGCGTTCGGGCAATACCGCCTTTGGTGAAGTAGCCATGAACACTCCCGAGCGGGCCTTCTACTCGCTGCTCGAACAGCTACCCGGGGCTCCCATTACCGCCGCGGTAGCCACCTTCACCGGGTTGCTCTTCTATGTCACCAGCGCCGACTCTGGTGCCCTGGTGATGGCGAACTTCACCTCGCATCTGAAGGACGCGCAGGCTGACGGCTCCAAGCCGGTACGACTGTTCTGGTCCGTGGCCACCGGCCTATTGACCCTGGGCATGCTCTTTGTCGACGGGGTCCCCACCCTGCAGGGCGCCACCGTGATTATGGGGCTGCCGTTCTCCTTCGTGCTGGTGTTCATCATGCTGGGGCTGTTCAAATCCCTGCGCATGGAAGGGGCCCTGGCCGATAGTTATCAGAACAACATGCACAAGGTGCTCTCCAGCCGTATGGGCGCGAACTCGGACCGGCGTAATTGGAAGCAGCGCATGACCCGAGCCATGACCTACCCGGGTCGACGCTCGGCCAAGAAATTCCTCGCCGAAGTCGCCCTGCCGGCCTTGCAAGAAGTCAGCGAAGAATTCACCGTGCGCGGTGCTGAAGTCAACCTCGATATTGCTCCGGTTGAACACCTAGAAATGAACTCCTTGGACCTGGTGGTGGCCAATGGCGCCGAACGCCCCTTCAAGTACCAGATCTATCCGGTGCAAATCCAGGTACCAAGTTTCGCCCGGGTCTCCGCCGGTGCCGATGACTACTTCCGCATTGAAGTTTTCTCACAGGAAGGTAGCCACGGCTACGACCTGATGGGACTGACCAAGGAACAACTGATCTGCGACGTACTGGACCAGTACGAAGCACACCTGGTGTTCCTCGAAGCCCAGACCGAAGCTGCTGCACCGAGCCAGATCAACTCGGACGGCGCCTTCAAAACCCAATGGGAATCAGATTTTGAACCGACCCCGAAAGAAGAGGAAGCATGAGTTTTCCAAGCAATCAAAATCCACGCCTACACAGCGGGGAAACACTCTTTATCAACGGCGTCTTTGAAGCTGCTAGTACTGGTGCCACCCGCACCATCAAGTGCCCAGCTAACGGAGTAGAGGTCGCCAAGGTCTCCGAGGCCGGCCAAGCTGACTCCGAGCGTGCCATCGCCGCGGCACGTCAGAGCTTTGACTCCGGCGTATGGTCGCAGGTACCAGCCGGTGAACGCGGAGACTTCCTGCTGAAGGTGGCCGATCGCCTCATCGAGCGCAAGGCCGAGTTCGCACTGGCAGAAACCCTGGACACCGGCAAGCGCCTGGTGGAATCCGAAATCGACATGGATGATATTGCCGCTTGCTTCCGCTACTTCGGCAAGCTGGCCGGCCAGGACATGGGTCGCCTGGTGGATGCCGGGGATATCAATGTGCTCAGCCGCATCAGCTACGAACCGGTGGGTGTGGCCGCGATGATCACCCCATGGAACTACCCACTACTGCAAGCAGCATGGAAGATTGCTCCTGCGCTGGCAGCTGGTTGTTCCTTCGTGCTCAAGCCTGCCGAGCTGAGCCCCTCTACCTCCATTTTGACCATGGAAATCCTCGCCGAGCTGGGACTGCCAGCAGGCGTCGCGAACCTGGTCACCGGTACCGGTGCCGAAGCCGGTGCGATCCTGAGCGAACACCGCGACGTGGACTTGGTCTCCTTCACCGGCGGACTGGTCACCGGGCGTAAGGTCGCCGCTGCGGCTGCCGGCACCGTGAAGAAGGTAGCGCTGGAATTGGGTGGCAAGAACCCGAACGTCATCTTTGCCGATGCTGACTTTGACGCTGCCGTGGACAACGCACTGAACGCTGCTTTCGTGCACTCCGGTCAGGTCTGCTCGGCCGGTGCCCGTTTGGTGGTTGAAGAATCGATCGCCGAAAAGTTCGTTGACGAGTTGGTGCGTCGCACGCAGAACATCGTCGTCGGTGGCCCCTTTGATGAGAAGGCCGAAACCGGTGCGCTGATTTCCGAAGACCACCTGGCCAAGGTGGACGCTTATGTCCAGGCCGGGATCGCCGAAGGCGCACGCGTGCGTTGCGGTGGCCGCCGCGCTACCGCGCAAGACGGCGCCGGATTAGAGGACGGCAGCTTCTACCTCCCAACCGTATTGGATCAGGTCTCCCGCGGCATGTCGGTCGTTGTTGATGAAGCCTTCGGCCCTGTGGTGACCGTAGAAACCTTCAGCACCGAGGACGAAGCAGTAACGATCGCCAACGATACCGACTACGGCCTGGCCGGCGCGGTCTGGAGCCAGGATGCTTCCAAGACCCAGCGTGTTGCCGGTCGACTTCGCCACGGCACCATCTGGATCAACGACTTCCACCCATACCTGCCACAGGCTGAATGGGGTGGCTTCGGCCAGTCAGGTGTGGGCCGCGAGCTCGGCCCGACGGGCTTGGGCGAGTACCAAGAAGCAAAGCATATCTACCAAAACCTGGACCCACAGGTCACCGGCTGGTTCAAGTAAGGAGAGAAACAATGCAGGAATTCGACTACATCGTTATCGGCGGCGGTTCCGCCGGAGCTGCAGTAGCTGCACGACTGAGTGAAGATCCCTCGGTACAGGTCGCCCTCGTGGAGGCCGGCCCCGATGACCGCGACTATGATGAGGTGCTCCAGCTCGAGCGCTGGATGGAACTGCTCGAATCTGGCCTGGACTGGGACTACCCGATTGAAGAGCAGGAAAACGGCAACTCCTTCATGCGCCACGCACGCGCCAAGGTGATGGGCGGCTGCTCGAGCCACAACTCGTGCATTGCGTTCTGGGCTCCTCGGGAAGACCTAAACGAGTGGGAATCCAAGTTTGGTGCCACCGGCTGGAACGCCGAGACCGCCTACCGCTTGTACAAGAAGCTGGAAACGAACGAGGATGCCGGCCCGGACGCGCCACACCACGGCGATAGTGGTCCGGTGAAGCTGATGAATGTTCCAGCCAATGATCCTTGCGGTGTTGCACTGCTGGACGCTTGTGAAGAAGCGGGCATTCCACGCGCCAAGTTCAACAACAACAAGACGGTCATCAACGGAGCGAACTTCTTCCAGATCAATCGCCGTGCCGATGGCGTGCGTTCTTCCTCGTCGGTCTCCTACATTCACCCGATCCTTGAGCGTGAGAACTTCACCTTGCTCACCGGGTTGCAGGCGCGAAAGCTGAACTTCGATCAGGACAAGCGCTGTACCGGTGTTGACGTGGTTGACGGTGCCTTCGGGCGCACCAAGACCCTGAACGCGCGACGCGAAGTGGTGGTCAGTGCCGGTGCGATTGACTCGCCGAAGCTGCTGATGCTTTCGGGTATTGGCCCAGCAGAGCACCTCGAATCGGTCGGTGTCCAGGTGCTGGTTGACGCTCCTGGTGTGGGCGAGCACCTGCAGGATCACCCAGAAGCGGTGATCCAGTGGGAGGCGAAGAAGCCGATGCCTGAAACTTCCACCCAGTGGTGGGAAATCGGGATCTTCACCCCGACCGAAGAAGGCTTGGATCGTCCAGATCTGATGATGCACTACGGTTCGGTGCCTTTTGACATGCACACCCTGCGTCAGGGCTACCCAACGGGTGAAAACACCTTCTGCCTCACCCCGAATGTCACCCACGCTAAGTCCCGGGGTACCGTACGCCTGCGTAGCTGCGACTTCCGTGACAAGCCCAAGGTTGACCCACGCTACTTCACCGATGCTGAAGGCCATGATGCTCGCGTGATGATTGCCGGTATTCGCAAGGCCCGTGAAATTGTTTCGCAGTCATCACTGGGGGATTGGGCCGGGGAAGAGCAGTTCCCGGGGCAGGCGACCCAGAGTGATGAGGAAATCTTCGACTACATCAAGCGCACCCACAACACCGTGTACCACCCGGCAGGTACCGTGCGTATGGGTGCCGTCGATGATGAGCTCAGCCCTTTGGATCCAGAACTGCGGGTCAAGGGTGTTAGCGGTTTGCGTGTAGCCGATGCGTCGGTTATGCCAGAACTGGTCACCGTGAACCCAAACATCACCGTGATGATGATTGGTGAGCGTTGCGCTGAACTGATCCGCGAAAACTAGGGATCAAAACAATGGTGGTGGTCATCGGGAAGCCGGTGGCCACCATCTTTGTCTTGGGTCAACTGTTTCGTGCAGAAGCCAAACATTACGAAGAACTGTCATCTGTAGCGCATAGACGAGTATCTTCGAAAGGTGTCCACCGTGAATGATTATGACAATGTTGCCTCCGTCAGCGCCTTCACCGAGCCGTTAATCGATCAGTTGATCGACTTTCGGCGTGAGCTGCACCGGAACCCAGAACTGTCCTTTGCGGAGCACCAAACAACTCAACGCATCATGGAAACCCTGCAGACCGCTGGACTCTCGCCGCAGAAGATGAGCGATACCGGAGCCTTTGTTGACATTGGTCAGGGCCCAATCCGTATTGGCTTCCGCGCCGATATTGATGCGCTACCAGTCTTAGAAGAAACCGATTTAGAGTACAGCTCTTTGGTTGAGGGCGTGGCGCACGCTTGTGGCCACGACATTCACACCACCGTGATGCTCGGTGTCGCCCTGGCGCTTAATAACCTCAATGAGGCAGGCCTGCTTGCTGGGCGGGTGCGCGTGATCTTCCAGCCTGCCGAGGAGAAATTGCCCGGCGGGGCGCTTTCGGTGATTGAGCAAGGGCTGCTCGATGAAGTACCACGTGTCCTCGCCCTGCACTGCGATCCTCGAATCGATGCGGGACATATTGGCACCCGTATTGGGGCCATCACCTCGGCCAGCGACACCATCCGCATTGAGGTCAATGGGCGTGGCGGGCACACCTCGCGCCCACACCTGACTGAAGACATCGTTTTTGCGATGAGCCAGATCGCCACCCAGGTTCCTGCGGTACTCGGACGTAAGGTCGATGTGCGTTCTGCAGTTTCTGTGGTGTGGGGTCAGATCCATGCCGGAAGCGCGCCGAACGCTATCCCTGCCACCGGTTACTTGGCTGGAACCATGCGCTGCCTTGACGGTGATATTTGGTATGAGGCCGGTGAACTGTTGGATAACGCGGTGCGCCAAATTGCCGCTCCCTACGGCGTGGAAATTAAGCTCCAGCACACTCGTGGTGTCCCACCGGTGGTGAACGCCCCAGCTGAGACGGCATTGATTGAGGATGCTGCCCGGCGTGAATTTGGTGCGGACGCGATTGAACTGACCCCGCAGTCCATGGGTGGGGAAGATTTCGCGTGGATGACCCAGAAGATCCCAGGAGCAATGTTGCGCCTGGGAACGAGGACTCCCGGTGGAAAGACCTACGATCTGCATCGTGGGGATTACGTGCCTGATGAATCGTGTATTGGTATCGGTGTACGGATCATGACAGCGGCTGCAATGCAAGCCGTGGGTGAACATCGCACGAAATAGCGTGTTGGTCACAGTAAACTCAAAACTTTTTAACTAGTCTTTGACACTTTCTGAATTGTTTGAGTGACTTGGGCATTGACGTTAAGCGCTTGCCGTTTTGATGCCTCTTAGTTATCTGTTTGTAATCTTTATCGTCTTTACCTGTGACGTATCTCCGATAGGCTATGGAAACGATGGGGAATCTACGACTTTAGATGTGCCCGCGTAAGGCCCAGGCAAAGATGCCTTACAAAGGGTGGCTGGTGTCTGAACTCCCACATGATCTCGCACGACTTTTGGAGGAATAGATGCGCTTCGTATCGCGCAAGACCGGTGTGGCTACGGCCATGCTCGGCATCTCGGCATTGGCTTTGAGCGCCTGTGGCGCAGCACCGGAAGAGTCCAGCTCGGCTGGTCAATACCCGGACTACATCGGTTGCATCGTTTCGGACTCCGGCGGATTCGACGATCAGTCCTTCAATGAGTCCTCATACCGCGGCCTGAAGAACGCCGAAAAGGACCTTGGCATCAAGATCCGTGAAGCAGAATCGAAGTCCAACGCAGACTTCGCGACGAACCTTCAGGGCATGATGGGCGCTAACTGCAACCTGACCATCACCGTGGGCTTCTTGCTGGCCGACGCGACGGCAGATGCTGCAGCGAAGAACCCAGATTCGCACTTCGCTATCGTTGATAACCAGTACGAAAAGAACATCGATAACGTCAAGCCAATCATTTACGACACGGCTCAGGCTGCCTTCCTCGCAGGCTACGCAGCAGCTGCTGCTTCGGAGACCGGCACCGTAGCCACCTTCGGTGGTATCCAGATCCCTACCGTGACCATCTTCATGGACGGCTTTGCTGACGGCGTCGCCAAGTTCAACGAAGACAAGGGCGAAAACGTCAAGCTGCTGGGCTGGGACAAGAAGAAGCAGAACGGTACCTTCTCCGGCGACTTCGAAAAGCAGGATAAGGGCAAGCAGATCACCAAGAACTTCATCTCTGCCGGTGCAGACGTGATCATGCCTGTTGCTGGTCCAGTGGGCAAGGGCGCTGGCGCTGCCGTAGCTGAAGCCAACAAGGGCGGCGATAAGGCCAAGCTCATCTGGGTTGACTCCGATGGCTACCTGACCGCACCTGATTACAAGGACTACATGCTGACCTCGGTCGTGAAGACCATGGACGCCGCAGTGGAAGATGTCATCAAGGCTGACGCCGAAGGTAAATTCGACGCCACCCCATACATCGGCACCTTGGAAAACGAAGGTGTCGCACTGGCACCATTCCACGATTTCGATTCGAGCATCGGCGAGGACACCAAGAAGGAGATCGAAGCCCTCAAGGCCCAGATCATCTCCGGTGACCTGAAGGTCGAATCGGCTGCAAGCCCTAAGTAGGCTTTGACACCTCAACCATTTAGCGCGTCACTGCTCGCCGTTGCCCGGCGAGTCGGTGACGCGCTTTATGAATGCCTAGAGCCCAACGCGGCCCACGGGCTAAACTACCTCGCACAACGAACAATGAAGATGGTGGAATCGTGAAACTCGAACTACGGGGAATCTCGAAAGCCTTCGGTTCTTTCTACGCCAACAAAAATATTGACCTGATGGTTGATGACGCGCAGATTCACTGTCTGCTCGGCGAAAATGGTGCTGGAAAATCCACGCTTATGAACGTGCTCTACGGTCTATACCAACCGACCGAGGGCGAAATCCTGCTTGATGGAAACCCCGTTGAGTTCTCTGGACCTGGCGACGCCATGGCCGCCGGAATCGGCATGGTGCACCAGCACTTCATGCTCGTCCCGGTGTTCACCGTGGCAGAAAATATTGCCCTCGGTGCCGAAACCACCAAGGCAGGCGGAATGCTGGACCTGCAGGTCACCCGCAAGAAGATCCGCGAAATCTCTGACCGTTACGGTTTTGATGTTGACCCGGACGCTGTGGTTGAGGACCTGCCTGTCGGTGTGCAGCAGCGTGTAGAAATCATCAAGGCCTTGGTACGCGAGGCCAAGATCCTCATCCTTGATGAGCCCACCGCGGTGCTGACCCCACAAGAAACCGACGAGCTGCTCGAAATTATGCGCCAGCTCAAGGCCAACGGCACCTCCATCGTTTTCATTTCACACAAACTGCGTGAAGTTCGTGCCGTCTCGGATGTCATTACCGTGATCCGTCGCGGTGAAGTCATCGACTCGGTCTCCCCAGAATCATCCACCACCGAGCTAGCCAACCTGATGGTGGGCCGTGCCGTGGAACTGAACCTGAACAAGGCTGAAGCCACCCCGGGTGAAGCAGTGCTGCAGGTCAAAGACCTGTCAGTGGTCAACCCGGCAGGCACCACCACGCTGGACTCGGTCACCTTCGACATCCACGAAGGTGAGATCCTGGCAGTGGCCGGCGTGCAGGGCAACGGCCAAACCGAACTCACCGAAGCCATTTTGGGGACCCAACCGGTCACCGGCGGCTCGGTCAAGCTTGCTGGACAAGAACTGGTTGGCAAATCCGTCAAGCAGGTCCTGCGCTCCGGTGTCGGCTTTGTTCCCGAGGACCGTTCAGTCCACGGGCTGGTCACCGAATTCTCCATTGAAGAGAACCTGGTACTGGACCTTTATGACCGGGCACCTTTCGGCAAGGGCATCTCGATGAACCTTGATGCGATCAAGAAGAACGCCACCACGCAGATCAAAGACTTTGACGTGCGTACCGATAACCCGCTGAACCCGGCCTCCAGCCTTTCCGGTGGTAACCAGCAGAAGGTCGTGATGGCTCGCGAGCTCTCCCGCCATCTGAAGCTGTTCATCGCCTCGCAGCCCACCCGCGGTGTGGATGTGGGTTCCATCGAATTCCTGCACCGCCGCATCGTCGCCGAACGCGACAAGGGCACCCCAGTGATGATCGTCTCCACCGAACTTGACGAGGTCATGGAACTGGCTGACCGCATCGCAGTGCTGTACAAGGGCAAGATCAACGGCATCGTCCCGGGCAATACTTCACGCGAAGTCCTCGGGTTGATGATGGCCGGCGTCTCGGCTGAAGAAGCCGCGGAACAAGCAGAATTTACCAAGTCAGATAATGAGCCCGTGGAAGCAGCACCGGCTGGCGAGCGAAGCGAGAACCAGGAAGGAGAAGACCAGTGAGCGAGACTAAAGCACCGGTTGTTCCCGATTCCGAGAAACCGGGCAACGACCTGCTCAAGCAAATCACCCAAGGTCCGGGCCTAATCTCGGTCCTCGGCGTGATCGTGGCACTGATCATCGGCGGTTTGCTGATTGCCATCACCGATGAAAAGGTCGCACAAACCGCCGGGTACTTCTTTGCCCGTCCTACCGACTTCCTGACCGAGCTGTGGCGTGCAGCCACCGAAAGCTATGTGGCCCTGTTCAACGGCGCCATCTACAACTCGGCCCAAGGCTTTAAGCCGTTCCTAGAAACCCTGACAGTTTCCACCCCGCTGATCTGTGCAGGTCTCGGCGTGGCCGTAGCCTTCCGTGCCGGCCTGTTCAACATTGGTGCGCAGGGCCAGATCATCATCGGTTCGGTACTGGCCGCCTACGTTGGTTTCGCCTGGCACCTGCCACTGGGCCTGCACCTGCTGCTGGTCATCGTCTTCGGTCTGATCGGCGGCGCCATTTGGGGCGGCCTGGTCGGTTTGCTCAAGGCTAAAACCGGGGCGCACGAAGTCATCTTGACCATCATGTTCAACTATGTGGCCGTGTACTTCATCGACTACCTGATGAACACCGAAGCCTTCCGTCGCCCAGGTGGCACCAACCCGATTTCCCCGATTCTGGATTCCACAGCAGTTTTCCCAGCCATCCCCGGGTCCCGACTGCACCTGGGCTTCGTGATGGCTGTGTTGCTGGTCATCCTGGTCTCTTGGATGTTCAAGCGTTCCACCGTAGGTTTTGAATTCCGTGCCGTGGGACATAACCCCGATGCTGCACAGACCGCAGGTATCAACGTGGCTCGAAGCACCATCATCGCCATGGCCTTAGCTGGTGCCCTGGCCGGTGCCGCCGGTGTGGCTCAGGTGGCCGGTACCGAGAAGGTACTGACCAGCGGCATCGCTGGCTCCCTGGGCTTCGACGCGATCACCGTGGCCCTGCTGGGTCGCTCCACCCCGTGGGGCACCTTCTTCGCAGGCTTGCTCTTTGGTGCATTCCAGGCCGGCGCGGTGAACATGCAGATCACCACCGGTACCCCAATCGACATTGTCTCCGTGGTCCAGTCGCTGATCGTTCTGTTCATCGCCGCTCCACCACTGGTCAAGGCGATCTTCGGCATGAACCGCAAGAAGAAGCGCACTCCTCAGCTCGAAACTACCCAGGCAGGTGCCAAGTGACCTCCTCCACCTTGCAACCGGCAATCAGCGTATTGCCAAGTAAGAAGACCCCGATCATCCTTTCGGTGATCGCTGTGATCGTCTTCTTGTGCTTTGGCCTGTTGGGCAACAGCGAAAGCGCACACTTCCAGCTCAACAGTGCCGGAGATGCGTTTACGCTGCCAGAATTGGTCTTCCCGGGTAAAGCCAGCAACATCGTGATCGGTGTGCTGCTTTTGGGCATCGCTGCGTACTCGTGGATGCAGCGCACCAAGGGTCAGCTCATGGCGACCTGGATCGTGGCCATTGCCGCAATCCTCTTTGTGCTCTCCTTCTTGATCTGGGTGGTCTCCGGAGCAGACATCAGCACCATCTCCCTGGCCAGCCTGCTGGCCGGTGCCGTGGTCCTGGCTGTCCCACTGGTCTTCGGTTCGCTTTCAGGCGTGCTCTGCGAACGAGCCGGCGTGGTCAACATCGCCATCGAAGGTCAGCTGCTCGGTGGCGCATTCACCGCAGCACTGGTCTCCTCGCTGACCAAGAATGCGTTCCTGGGCCTGATTGCCGCCGGTATCGCCGGTGCACTGGTGTCCCTGGTCCTGGCACTGTTCTCCATCAAGTACGTGGTCAACCAGATCATCGTGGGTGTGGTGCTCAACGTTCTGGTCTCCGGTATCACCGGGTTCCTGTTCACCACCGTGATGCAGCAGGATCCGGAACTGTACAACTCGCCGGTGCACCTGCCGGTGATCGATATTCCACTGCTCTCGGCCATTCCGGTGATCGGTCCGATCCTGTTCAAGCAGTCGGTGATCGGCTACCTGATGTACCTGGCAGTGTTCATCGTGTGGTTCGGTCTGTTCAAAACCAAGTGGGGCCTGCGCGTGCGCGCCGTGGGCGAACACCCTAAGGCCGCTGACACCCTGGGTATCAAGGTCAACCGCACCCGCTTCTTCAATGTCACCCTCGGCGGCATTGTGGCAGGTATCGGTGGCTCCTTCTTCACCCTGGTCGCCATCGACTCCTTCACCAAGGAGATCTCCGGTGGTCGCGGCTTCATCGCCCTGGCCGCAGTGATCTTCGGACGTTGGAACCCGATCGGTGCCTTCCTAGCAGCACTACTCTTCGGCTTTGCCGACAACCTGCAGGTGATCCTCACGATCATCGGCACCCCGGTACCAAGCCAGTTCATGGCCATGATGCCTTACCTCGTCACCATCTTCGCCGTGGCGGGACTGGTGGGCCGCTCTCGTGGCCCAGCAGCTGCCGGCGAACCCTATGTGAAGGAATAACCGGTACAGATGACTACCAACACCGCGCCGTGGTCGCAGCTTGAAGCTGCGGCTGCGGCCGCGCTGTCTCAGGCGTATGCACCCTACTCAAAATATCGGGTGGGTTCAGCAGCGATGACCAGCGACGGCCGCATGATCTCCGGCTGCAATATCGAAAATGCCGCCTATGGCGTCACCCTCTGCGCAGAATGCTCGATGGTCGGACAGCTCTTCGCCACCGGCGGCGGAACCCTGGAGTACTTCGTGTGCTTTGGACAGCTGGAGGACGGGGAATTAGAACTGATCACCCCGTGCGGACGCTGCCGACAATTACTCTTTGAACACCGCGGAGCCGACCTGCGAATCAAGACCGCACGTGCCATCGTGGGCATCGACGATCTTTTGCCTGATGCGTTCGGGCCACAAAACCTCAACGTGTAATGCCGGTATTCACCGGCTCAAAGTAGAACGGATGGTGCCAAAGATGGCGACCGAACAATTCAGTGCTGTTGAAGTGATTCGTGCTAAGCGTGATGGCGCTGAGCTGAGCAATCAGATGATCGACTGGACCATCGACGCCTATACCCGTGGGGTCATTGCTGAGGAGCAAATGTCCGCACTGAATATGGCGATCTACTTCCAGGGCATGAACCGCAACGAAATCTCCCGCTGGACCACCGCGATGATCAATTCCGGTGAACGCATGGACTTCTCCACACTCACCAACGCCTCGGGTAAAAAGCTGGCGACCACCGATAAACATTCCACCGGAGGGGTGGGGGATAAGATCACCTTGCCACTGGCCCCACTGGTGGCTAGTTTCGGTGTTGCTGTTCCACAGCTTTCGGGCCGCGGGCTAGGGCACACCGGTGGAACCCTGGATAAGCTCGAAGCCATCCCAGGCTGGCGCGCCAATTTGTCCAACGAAGAACTCTTCTCCCAGCTCTCCAACGTCGGTGCTGTTATTTGTGCCGCCGGTGCCGGGTTGGCCCCTGCCGATAAGAAGCTCTACGCCCTGCGCGATGTCACCGCCACCGTGGAAGCAATCCCATTGATTGCCTCCTCGATCATGAGTAAAAAGATCGCCGAAGGCACCGGCAGCCTGGTGCTGGATGTGAAGGTCGGTTCCGGCGCGTTCATGAAGGATGAAGCCATGGCCAGGGAACTGGCCGAGACCATGGTGAACCTGGGCACCGATGCCGGGGTGAACACCGTGGCCCTGCTGACCAACATGGAAACCCCACTGGGGTTGACCGCGGGCAACGCCATTGAAGTTGAAGAGTCGGTAGAAGTCCTTGCCGGTGGCGGTCCCGAAGACGTGGTTGAACTGACCGTGGCCCTGGCCGTTGAAATGCTGGCCGGTGCCGGAATCCACGACGTTGATGTGCGTGAAGCACTGAAGAACGGCCAGGCGATGGATAGCTGGCGTGCCATGATTTCGGCTCAGGGCGGCGACCCTGACGCCAAACTGCCGGTAGCTAAGGAATCACACACCGTGGTGGCGCCGGCCGAAGGCGTGTTGATCAAGTTGGACGCCATGGATATTGGTTTGGCTGCCTGGACCTTGGGGGCAGGTCGTGCCCGCAAGGAAGATAGCGTTCAGGCTGGCGCTGGCGTACGCATGCACGTAAAGCCCGGAGCCTTATTGCGACGCGGTGAACCTATTGCCACCCTGCTGACCGATACCCCAGAAAAGATGTGGCGTGCTATCGAACTGGTAGAACGGGCCATCATGATTGGCTCCGAGAATGATCGCCCAGACATGCGTCTGATCCTGGATCGGATTGCTGCTTCCTAAGTGCATGACTAGTGAAGAGCCGGGACATATCATTGATGTGTTCCGGTTCTTCGTATTCCCAGTTCAAACCATGCCCATGAGCGCAAGAATAAATTCATGTACTGCTTCGGGAACCATCGGACCGGGTCCACTCGTTGGATTACTAGCTCCTACCTAGGTCGGGGTCAGTAGAAGTCCACATTGCCACATCAGTATGATGCGCCATCACTTGATCTCGAGTGAAAATGGTTGGACAGGTAGCGCAGCACGCGCTCTTTTGGGAAAGAAGTTGTAAGTCCGTATGGAACTAGTTAACGAGGCAATTACGCAGGCTGCCAGCGCATGGTGGGTACTGCCCCTCTTGTTCTTGTTTTGCCTGATGGACGCGTTTTTCCCTATCGTGCCCAGTGAATCTTTCCTGGTTTCGTTGGCAGCCGTGGGCATTCACTCAGGAAGTCCCAACCTCTTCCTTGTCGGTGCCCTGGGTGCAGCGGGCGCGTTGCTGGGTGATCAGATTACCTACGCCATAGGCCGGAAAATTGGCGCGCACGGATTTAAGTGGATGCGCGGAAGACGAGCACAGAGAGTGCTGCACTATGCCGAAAAGAAGTTAGAAACTTCTGGAGCGCTACTGATTTTCACGGCACGCTACATCCCGGTGGGACGTGTCGCCGTGAATCTGACCGCAGGCGCCACCGGTTTCAGCCACAAAAGATTCACGCTCTTTGACACCATCGGCGTGCTCACCTGGGCTATCTATTCGGTGAGTATTGGTGCCTTGGCCGGTAATTGGATGCACGACAACAAACTCTTAGGGATTGGCCTATCCATCGTCATTGCGGTGGTGCTCGGATTTGTCATTGACCGCATCGTCAGTTGGGCGCTAAACCGTTACCACCGGCGCGTTGAATCAGCGGCCAAACCCACCGAAGAATTAGAACGCGAGACGGTACCACCAAGCATCGACGAGGGTTAACCTGCAGTATTGAGCAGGGTCACATTGTGGCTCGCAGATCTTTACCTGCTGAAGCTGTCCGTTCGCCCAAAATGCGACTAGGCTCAGTGGTGTGACTGAAGAATTGATTCATCCTGATTACGATCCCGAATTCGACTTCCGAGATCTGCCTAAAGTTTCGCTCCATGACCACCTTGATGGTGGTTTGCGTCCCCAAACGATCATCGAACTGGCAGCCGAAATTGGCCACAAGCTGCCCGAGACCGAAGCTGAAGCTTTGGGCGACTGGTTCCAAGAATCCGCCGACTCCGGCTCTTTGCCACGCTACCTAGAAACCTTTGAACACACCATCGCGGTGATGCAGACCCGTGACGCGCTGATCCGCGTGGCCCGTGAGTTTGTTGAAGACCTCGCAGAAGACGGTGTGATCTACGGTGAAGTCCGCTACGCGCCAGAACAGCACCTTCGCGAAGGTCTGAGCCTGGATGACGTAGTTGACGCCGTTCAGGAAGGCCTAGACCAGGCTTGCGAACTGCTCAACAGCGAAGGCCACCCAATGCAGGTCGGCCAGGTACTTAGTGCCATGCGTCAATCCGACCAAGGCGTAGAAATCGCCAAACTGGCCTTGCGTCACCGCGGTCACGGTGTTGTCGGTTTCGACATCGCCGGACCTGAAGAGGGCTTCCCAGCCTCGAACATGAAGGAAGCATTCGACCTGCTGGCCGAAAACCTCTTCCCAACCACCGTCCACGCCGGTGAAGCAGCCGGTCTGGATTCCATCAAGGACGCACTGCTGGTGGGCCGTGCCCAGCGTTTGGGTCACGGCGTACGAGTTGCTGAAGACATCGAGATTGAGTTCGGTGCCATTGATGAAAATGGCGAAGAACTCAGCGAAGATACCGGATTAGTATCCCTAGGCCCAGTGGCCAACTGGGTTCGCGAACGCGGTATCCCGTTGGAAGTATGCCCATCGTCCAACCTGCAGACCGGCGCCACCGCCAAGTTTGGCCAAGGTATCCGCAACCACCCGATTGACCTGTTGGTTCAGACCGGGTTCAACGTGACGATTTCGCCAGATAACCGTCTGATGTCCGGTACCAGCCTGTCCGATGAATTCGAGTTGCTGGTCGAGGCTTTCGACTATGACCTCGAAGACCTGCTGGACCTGACGCTGAACGCTGCGGAAGCTGCCTTCGTTCCTTTGGAAATGCGTGAGCTACTTGTTGAGTACATCAATGATTACTACGACAGCCTGCTCGACGATGAGGATGACGAGGACTACGAAGAAGACGAATACGAAAACGTCGCCGACTAGTACCCAGCGTCGCTAAACCTTCGCTCCTGAAGGCCGGATCCCTCAATGGGATCCGGTCTTCAATGCTTGTACGGGCTAGTGGCTCGCTTCGCTAGCATGGGAGCATGGCTCAGAACCCAACACCCACGCAGCAATTGAGCACCACGGTAAAGATCCTGCGGGAAAAGTGCGCGTGGACCCAAGCGCTCACCCACGAATCCTTGCGGACCTATCTGATCGAAGAAAGCTATGAGGTCCTGGACGCGATCTCTGAGCAGAACCCCGAACTGCTGAAGGAAGAACTCGGGGACTTGTACTTCCAAGTCCTGTTGCATGCGCAGATCGCTGCGGAGCAGGAGCAATTTGATATTGAAGACGTCTCCCAGACGCTGAATGAAAAATTGTTGCGCCGCAACCGGCACGTCTTTGACGATCAAGGTCACATCCGTGATGAGATCACCACGGATGTAGATGAAATTATTCGACTCTGGGACGCGGCCAAACAAGCCGAGCGTGAGGGCAAACCCAAGGTGCGAAAAAATGCTGGATTACCCGCCGGATTGCCATCGTTGACCTTGGCCCAGAAACTGTTAGACCGTCACACCCGAGCCGGCTCTGATAAGGCCGAGAGCCATCAGGTTTCCGAGGTAATGCGTCAGAAAATTACTGATGAGCAGTCGTTGGCTGCCGCGCTCTTAGAGGTCTCTGCGCGGGCAGAAGAACTCGGCTTAGATGCAGAATCTGTTTTGCGCGCAACATTGTCGAAACAGTACGAGGCGGAATTCGACGCAACGATATCGCCTAAATCACCTTCGAAGCGATAGGCTAGAGACTGGCAAAGGCGCCGACGGTCTTTTCAGCACCGCTGGCGGACCTTCCCCTAGACCACCCCTTTTCTACAAGGAGTCCATACTCATGGCATTGATTGACGCCATTCACGCGCGCGAAATTCTTGATTCCCGTGGTAACCCAACCGTTGAGGTTGAGGTCCTGCTCTCTGACGGATCGCACGGCCGTGCAGCAGTTCCATCCGGTGCCTCCACCGGTCAGTTCGAAGCGGTAGAGCGTCGCGACGGTGACAAGGATCGTTACCTTGGTAAGGGTGTACTTGGCGCAGTTGAGTCTGTGATCGAGGAGATCGCTGACGAGCTCGAAGGCCTGGACGCTACCGACCAGCGCGCTATCGATCAGGCCATGCTTGACCTGGACGGCACCAGCAACAAGTCCAAGCTGGGCGCAAACGCTATCCTCGGTGTCTCCCTGGCTGTGGCTAACGCTGCTGCTGTGAGCTCCAACCTGCCACTGTACAAGTACCTCGGCGGCCCGAACGCTCACGTACTGCCGGTGCCACTGATGAACATCCTCAACGGCGGCTCCCACGCTGACTCCGACGTTGACATCCAGGAATTCATGATTGTTCCACTGGGTGCAGACACCTTCTCCGAGGGCCTGCGCTGGGGCGTTGAGGTGTACCACAACCTCAAGTCCGTACTGAAGGAAAAGGGCCTGTCCACCGGTCTTGGCGACGAGGGTGGCTTCGCTCCAAACCTGCCAAGCAACCGTGCAGCTCTGGAACTGATCACCGAAGCTATCAAGCGCGCTGGCTACACCCCAGGCGAAGACATCGCTTTGGCACTGGACGTTGCGTCCTCGGAGTTCTTCGAGAACGGTGCTTACCAGTTCGAAGGTAAGGCACTGTCCGCCAAGGAAATGAGCGACTACTACGCTGACCTGGTTGCTGACTTCCCACTGGTATCCATCGAGGATCCACTGGACGAGAACGACTGGGATGGCTGGAAGACCCTGACCGACGCCATTGGCGACAAGGTTCAGCTGGTCGGTGACGACCTGTTCGTGACCAACCCTGAGCGCCTGGCTGACGGCATTGCCAAGGGCACCGCTAACTCGCTGCTGGTGAAGGTCAACCAGATTGGTTCGCTGACCGAGACCATCGACGCTGTGACCATGGCTCAGCGCGCTGGCTACACCACCATCACCTCGCACCGTTCGGGTGAAACCGAAGACGTCACCATTGCTGACATCTGCGTGGCCACCAACGCTGGTCAGATCAAGACCGGTGCTCCAGCCCGCTCCGAGCGCGTAGCTAAGTACAACCAGCTGCTGCGTATCGAAGAAGACCTGGGTGCTTCGGCAGTTTACGCTGGTCGCAACGCTTTCCCGCGTTTCAACAGCTAATTTCCAGTTATAGCGAATAAGCTCGTCGGTAGTGGATACCGGCGAGCTTTTCGTTATTTAATGGAGATATGCGCCGTTTCCACGGCAGTACGGCACGCAGAGCACTATGGGGAATTGGGGGAGTATGGCACAGCGACCACCACGCATGCCTCGGCGTAATACTCCGAATCCGGAAGAGCAGTCGCAGAATAATCCTGTTGACCAGTCCGAATATCAGGAGACTGGTTCAGTTGTAGAACCACCCACCGATGCATTGCATGTAGTGGCACCGCAACCCCCAGCTAAAAAGGCTCCCGCTGTTCCGCGCCCTAAGTCTGCTGGCGCCACGAAAAAGAGCACTTCCAGCCCAACTCCCAAGCCTGCAGCACAGAATTCCTCAGCGTCAGATACGTCACGCGAGCCGAAAAAATTTGCCGGCAATTATGCTTCTAAACCAAAGACACCACTGCGTGAACGAGCTAAGGAAAAACAAAACGAACGCCGTCGCGATGACCGCCTAAAGTTCTCGGCAGCGGTACGCCGCAAGCCCGGGGAAAAGCCGGTCGACCAGAAACCAACACCCGAGGGTGAACCGGTAGCAGCACACCGTTTTTCCGGTCGTATCGCCGCGTTGATCGTGGTGCTCGCGTTCTTCGCCGTGATGCTGGTGCCAACGGTGAATTACTACCGAACTCAGATGATTGAGATTAATGAGCTCAACGCTTCCATTGATTCTTTGGAAGCCAGACGAGACGATCTGAAAGCTGAGATTGCCCGTTGGGATGACCCGCTGTACATCAAACAGCAAGCCCGTGAGCGGATAAACTTGGTCATGCCTGGCGAAAAACTTTACATGGTCGTGGGGGACCGGCCGAAAGATAGCGATACCGACACCGAAGGTAATGGCAGTACTTTTGAAGTGCGCCAAGAACTTCCATGGGTCGATGCGTTGCTTGACTCGGTGAAACGTTCCGCCACTGACTAACCACATTGAACATGAAGAGATCTAATACCCGTGACTGAACAGCCAATCCGCGAAGCCCTTGACGCTGCCGGACGAGTACCTAGTGAAGCCGACTTGGACACCCTGTCCCGACAGCTGAACCGACCCGCACGCGACGTGGTGGAAATCGGCGCTCGCTGCGTTTGCGGAAATCCTTTGGTTGCCACTACCGCGCCACGACTTTCCTCGGGAATTCCCTTCCCAACCACCTACTACCTGACCCATCCGGTCATCACTGCAGCTGTCTCGCGTCTGGAAGCTGCCGGACTGATGAACGAGATGAACGAGCGTTTGGGTGAAGACTCCGAGCTGGCTGGGGCCTATGTGGCTGCCCACGAAGCCTACCTAGCAAACCGCGATGCGATCGGGCAGCGCTCCGGCACCGGAGCGGTCCCTGAAATTGCTGGTGTCTCCGCTGGCGGTATGCCGACTCGTGTGAAGTGCCTGCACGTTCTGGTGGGTCACTCGCTGGCCGCCGGTGAGGGTGTTAATCCATTGGGTGATGAAGCGGTGGATGCTATTTCTGAGTGGTGGACCAAGGACAAGTGCTACTGCGTTGGTGCGTGGGATACCGAATCTGAGGCCCCGAGCCGTGATCGTTCCCGTCACGTCAAGACCCAGGAAATGCAGGATCCTGCAGCCAAGCGTGCCGAACGTGCAGCCAAGCGTGCAGCGCGCGAAGCAGAAGAACGTTCCGCCCAGGATGATGCCTAATGCGCGTCGCTGGAATTGATTGCGGAACAAACTCCATTCGTCTTCTGATTGCCGATGTGCAGCAGGATGAGAATGGAACCCACCTTGTTGACGTGCTGCGCACCATGCGCGTGGTCCGACTTGGCCAAGGTGTCGACGCAACGGGCGCCTTCGCCCCAGAAGCCTTGGAACGTACCTTTGCGGCAGCTCGCGAGTACCGTGCCTTGTGCGATGACCACCAGGTGCAGGCCATCCGTTTTGTGGCAACATCCGCAGCGCGCGATGTGTCCAACCGTGATGTTTTTGCCGAAGAAATCACCAAGATCATCGGTGTTGCGCCGGAAGTGATCAGCGGAGATGAAGAAGCATCGCTGTCCTTCAACGGTGCGGCTTCGGTCCGGGCTGGTCAGCCGGGCTACAGCCTGGTCATTGATCTCGGGGGAGGCTCCACCGAGTTTGTTCTGGGCAATGCGTCAGGTCCGGTGGCAGCAAAGAGCCTCGATATGGGTTGCGTGCGAGTCACCGAACGGTTCCACGAGCAGGGTTTGGACTCACCGGAAGCCGTGGCGTTCATGGATGATGCACTGCAGTCTTTGAATGGAGTTGTCGACGTCGCTGACGTTGACGCGGTAGTCATGGTGGCAGGAACTTTCACCACGTTGACCGCCCAGGCCTTGGGCTTGGAGAAATATGAATCTGAAAAGATTCATGGTGCGCAGTTGAGCTTTGATCAAATGCGAGAAGCAACTGACGCCATGCTCTCCTATTCGCGTGATGAACGCGCAGCTTTAGGCTTCATGCACCCAGGCCGAGTGGATGTCATCCGTGCCGGTGCAGCAATCGTTCAGCGCATCCTTCATTACTTGGAGACTTCTAGCGGACATCGCCCGATGCGACTAATTGCATCGGAACACGATATTCTCGACGGAATCGCTGCTACTGCAGCTGTTAACGCCTAGTCCGTTTATTCGGAACCGACCAAGGAGATTCTTTGAGCACAGCTCTGCGCGCTAAGAAAGCGATGGGCCTGAAACGATACGGCTCATTGTTTGTCGTTGCGATACTCGCATTGGCCATGCTCAATGTCGTCACCCCGGCTCATGCAGACACCATGCGTGAGTCGGAGTACTGGTTAGACTCTCTCGGCGTCACCCAAGCTCAACAGAGCACCAAGGGTGAAGGCGTAAAAGTAGCGATCATTGACACCGGTATCGATACCTCTCACCCGGACCTCAAGGGGGCCGTGGTTGGCGGAGCTGACATGTCCGGTGCCGGTGAATCTGGCGGCAATAAGCCCATTGGTGTCATGAGTGAACACGGCACGTTGGTCGCAACTTTGCTCGCGGGACGTGGCAACAATAAGGGCGAGATTAACCGGGTTAAGTCTGAGAATGAGCGTCTCAAGGCTGCTTGGGAAAAAGCTAAAGCCGAAGCCGAGAAGAAGAACGAAGAGAAAAAAGACGACGAAGAAGACGTCGAGATTCCTAAAGAACCCGAGTACGAGGACGTTCCAAAACTCACCGGTGGAAGTGACGGCGTGCTCGGCGTAGCTCCGGCTGCTCAGCTGCTGTCTGTCTCACTGTGGATGGGTGAGGGAAACCCAGCGAACATTCCGGTGGAAGACCAGATTCCTCGTGCCGTGAAGTGGGCCGTCGATTCAGGCGCCAAGGTCATCAACATGTCTCTGGGTTCTACCAGCCCAGCCTGGCCTGAGAGTTGGGACGAGGCGTTCAAGTACGCAGAGGACCATGACGTGGTGATTGTGGCTGCGGCCGGTAACCGCTCCGGTGGCATGAGCCAGGTGGGCGCTCCAGCGACCATCCCAGGTGTTCTGACCGTGGCCGGCGTTGATGAAAGCGGAAAAGCCTCGCAGGATTCATCTACGGAAGGCATTTCCATCGGTGTTGCTGCCCCAGCCGAACAGTTGGTCGGTGGCCTGCCTGATGACGGTTATGCCCGCTGGTCTGGTACCTCCGGTGCCGCTCCATTGGTAGCTGGTGTAGCTGCGTTGATTCGTTCGAAGTATCCGGATCTCAAAGCACCGGACGTCATCAACCGGATCTTAAAGACTGCGCGTGACACTGGAGCTACGGGAGTCGACAACCTCTACGGCTACGGCATCATCAATGCCGAAGCAGCCGTGAACAACGACGTACCGTCGGTGTCAGAAAACCCGCTAGGAACCATTGAAGAATGGATTCGGGTCCACCGGCGGAACACCACCAAGTCCACCGAAGCCCCAGCACCGGGTGTATCGATGGAAAAGTCGGACCTCAAACAAGTGACGGCTCCTGAGCCTATTGCACCAGACCAATCAACGCCGGCCCTTCAGCCACTGCTGATTATTGGGTCAGGGGTGCTGTTGGTGTTGGTGATTGTTTTGGGCAGCACACAGACCCTGTTGCGTCGTCGACGCGAACGACTGGCAGCCAGCGCGGCGTCAGCTTCGTTGAGCTCATTGAAGGTTGGCAAGAGTGCCGGCGATCATGATCTCTTCGACGACATTCCTGAAGAAGAGCAATAATTCCAAGTTCAATAATTCAAGATGAGACAAGGGCGAAACCTACGGGTTTCGCCCTTGTTTTTGGTTTTCCAACCTGTCAGCGATACGGGGTGTTATCTCCTAAATTCACAGTCATATTCTTGGCGGTGAGCTCTGCGTGACATACCTGACGTAAATAGTTAGTGAATGTTTTCACTAACTCGGAAAATCCGCGTAGAATCAAGAGTATGTCGATCATTGAATCCTCCCAGAAGCGTCCGCGCATTCTTATCGTTGGCGGTGGCTATGTTGGCCTTTACGTCGCGATGAAGTTGCAGAAGAAGGTCAAGGCTCACGGTGGCATCGTCACCGTTGTTGACCCAAACCCTTACATGACTTACCAGCCATTCTTGCCAGAAGTTGCAGGTGGCCAGATTGAACCACGCCACGTAGTGGTTTCCCACCGCCAGCACCTGAAGCACTCCGAGCTTGTTAACGGCCGTGTGCTGAGCATCGATCACGCCAACAAGAAGGCTGTAATTGCTCCGAACAATGGCGAGCAGTTCGAGCTGGAATACACCGACGTTGTTATGTCGGCTGGTGCGATCACCCGTACCTTCCCAATCACCGGTCTTGCAGAAACCGGCATTGGCCTGAAGACCATCGAAGAGGCCGTCGCCCTGCGCAACAAGGTTGCCGAGCGCATCGAGTCCGCTTCGAACATGACTGACCCAGTGGCTCGCAAGCGCGCACTGACCTTCGTGGTTGTTGGTGGCGGCTTCGCCGGCATCGAAACCATCGCCGAGCTCGAAGACATGGCTCGTGACCTGATCAAGCTCAATGACCGCATTGATGAGAAGGAAGCTCGCTTCGTTCTCGTTGAGGCTATGGGCCGCATCATGCCAGAAGTTACCGAGGAACAGGCCGAGTGGGTTGTTGAGCACCTGCGTAGCCGTGGCGTAGAGGTACTGCTGAACACCTCGCTGAACAGCGCAGTGGATGGCAACCTCGAACTGATCAACATGGCTGACAAGTCCCCAGCCGGCGAATTCGGCGCAGACACCCTGATCTGGTGTGCCGGTGTTATGGCTAACCCAATGGTTCGCTCCACCGACTTCCCAATCGAGGCCCGCGGTCGTATTGAGACCCGCACCGACCTTCGCGTCAAGGATGCCAATGGCGATGCCCTCGAGGGCGCCTGGGCAGCCGGCGATATCTCGGCTGTCAAGGACGTTACCGGTGGCTTGCCAGACGGTACCTGCGTTCCTAACGCACAGCACGCTGTTCGCCAGGCAAAGCTCTTGGCAAAGAACCTTTACGCTGCCCGCTACGGCGTTGGCACCATCAAGGAATACAAGCACAAGAACCTCGGCGCAGTTGCTGGTTTTGGCCGCAACAAGGGTGTTGCCAAGGTTGTTGGCATCAAGCTCAAGGGCTGGCCAGCATGGATGGCACACCGCGGTTACCACGGTATGGCCATGCCAACCTTCGAGCGCAAGTTCCGCGTTGTTGGCGACTGGCTGGTTGCGCTGTTCTTCAAGCGCGATGGTCTGCAGCTGAACAACCTTGAAGCACCACGCACTGCTTTCGAAGAGTCTGCAAAGCCAAAGAAGTAGGCGCAAGACTTCGATGATCGACTAGGTGTCGAGGGGCCGAATTTTTCGGCCCCTCGTACACTTGTTGATAGCGGATTTCTTATTTGCTTTCCCGATCACGTAAGATTTGAGAGTCTTGCCCCCATGGTGGAATTGGCATACACGGCTGACTTAAAATCAGCTGCCGAAAGGCTTGTGGGTTCGAGTCCCACTGGGGGCACAGATGCCGAGGCCGCTACTTCCTTGTAAACACAAGGAAGTAGCGGCCTTTGCTGTTTGCGGAATTAGCCGTTTGCCCAGAATTCGAGCATATTCGACCGCGATGAAGAGTCAAAAATCCATCGCCACGCCGACCAGATTGACATCAAACAGCTCGGCGAAGACGTTGAAAGTTACTGACTCCGTGCTATGTTCCAGAAAACTTTGAACCGCATTCACGTTTACGTCGTCGCTCACTGCCGTATGCCGTAAATGGAGTAGAACCATCCTAGGAACGTCGGCATCTATGGCCATCGAGCTTGACCCAGTATGAACTGGAACGCAGTGCTTCCAAACCGACGTAAACAGGTACGAAGAAATGGAAACATTGGAAGATCTTGCGGGGATCTCGCTCTGCAGACTACGCATCGGGCGGCCTGCTCTATTCCGGCGGCTGTCGTCGTGACTGTTATGCGACCAAAATCTACGAGGGCATGGCGTCAGTGCGGCAGGTTCGGGAAATCCATCAAGAGGAATCAGGTCGAGCTGACTACTGAGATGAGGCGCATCCTCGGCAAGATCGTAGTTTTAGATGAGTAACTGGCAGGTTGCCAAGGCACGGCATATCCCAGCTTTTAGGCGCCCTCAAGATTACGACGCAATCGTTCCCGGGTTCACGGTCAACCGTTTTTGGCCCATGTTGTAGGTCGTTGGCGAGGCGGGCGGATCCAGCAGATTGGAATGGACTACCTGCCTTTTAGTGAGACGGGACAGAACTTCTTCAGCCCCAATTCACTGGGTGGCAGGTTCGAATGGTTCTTGGACAAAGCTGGAATTCATCAATGAGCAATATAGTGATGACGCCTACTTTTGGGTGTCACTGCCTTAGATTTCCCGGTGATACATGAATTGATGAAGTTCATTGTGGAAAGGCAGTCGAGAGTTTCGTTAGAAAACTGAGATTCCAGAGATACGTGAGTTAAAGCGAATTAAGTGACTGTAATTCTTGCAATAGGAAATGTTGTTGCAGGGGAGTCTTTATTAGCTCTGACTTTGTGTTATTGCGGTTAGCGATCGAATCGGTGTGATCAATCGTGATTTGCATAGCAGATGGGCAAGTGTCTATAGTTTTTATCAACAGTCCCCCCTCCGCTTAGGGCTCTAAAATTACTTGAGTACCGCGCATCAGAGGGGGTCCTCTTTTTAAGCTTAGAATTACTCTGTGACTGGCGACTCAATCCCTTATCTGGATTTCCCTCAACGTGTGAGGTATTTGATCGAGCGGGAATACTTCGATGAGGTGGCTTTGGCTCGCGATGAGCAAGCCTTCCTGGAATCCATCAACTTCCATTACTTCCTGGGCTACGCTCGAAATTTTCGGAAGATGCGACGCGAAGTCAAAGGCTTCTCATCTGCATCTATCAGTGAATTGATCGAAGTTGTACGTCTCGATCAAGAGTTGTCTTGCTTACTATTCGAGGGCCTCCGCATGCTGGAATGGCGCTTGAGGGCGGCGTTCGTGGATAGTTATTGCGCTACGCACGAATCGGTCAATAGCTATCATGTTGCATCTACATATGCTCGTGACGAGTTGGACCAGCCGATACATGAAGCAGTTCTGCGCCAGGTAATACGGAGCAAAGAGCCTTACATCGTAGAACATATATCTGGCAGAGGGGAGTATGCGTCGGGGGATTCGATGGCAAAGATTGACGAGCTTGTTAGTGGGTTGCCTATCTGGTCCGTCATTGACTCAATTTCGTTCGGAACTTTGGTCCGAATGATTCGCCACGCTCGCCGAGTTTCGGAAGAAGACGAATTCATGTGGAAACTCGTGAGCTCGGCGATCGAGACCCCACACCAAATGATTCATGAATATCTGGTGGCAGCGCATACCCTACGTAACTTAGTTGCGCACCATTCGAGGCTCTGGATGCGGCCGACCACTAATACTCCAAAGTTTCCAAACACTTATAAGCGTGAGAAGCGAAATGCTCATCCGAAATCAATGTATGTCATGATACTCAGCTTGAGCATCTGCCTCTTGAAGGTTCCCGGTGGGAAAGACTTCAAGGATAGGGTTGACGAGTTATTGTCGACGAGCTCCGCCTTTAGCCACGGCATTAGGCAAGTGTTTATTGAGAGTAAGTCTTAAATTTCGGAGCATCTGCTTAACCTGGCTCCAGAATCAAAAGATGTGGCATGCAGCCTTCGGCTACGTCCGATTTCGAATATAGTTCATGGAACGAAGTGGGCTTATTCGCGACTGAATTCCGGTGAGGCATTGCCGACCATGGTAGCTAAGAACCCTAGAATTCGGGCTAAACGTATAGTCGCAACAAGTTCGAGTCCCATTGCAAGCACCGATACTTTGTTTCTTGCTTTCTCCAACTTCCGGGGAAGTACGGATCTCAGATGCTTTCAGCGTTACTAAAAGCAGTACTCCACAACAAGTGGGGGAACGAAAAGACCACATCCGATGGCGCGCGAAGTGTCGGCTTGGCAAAAGTTTCAAGAATATCGCTCAGAGAGTAGTTTTTCCCCGATAATTCAGCCAATATCATCCTTCCGACTGAGTGAATTCACAGTATGGCTCAATAGGATTAACAGCAACGAACTCTCGCACACCGCGAGCTGCACAATCGCAACCTATGGGGGAATGACGTTGAGCAACCCGGTATTTGGTTCAAGTAGCCAATCCGAGGCTTGGGGAACCAAGCCCGGAAGCCCAGTCGGCTTCCGTGACAATGCCAATATGAGCGCCGACCAGCTGCAGGACATGTACCAGCAGCCTGCTGCTACCGGTGCCGACATGGGCCGCATGACCATCGGTGACACGATCAATAAGACCGTCTTCTGCCTCGCCCTTGTGGTTATTGGTGCAGCGGTAGGTTGGAATATTCCAGCACTGATGCTTCCAGGAGCGCTGGTCGGTTTTGTTCTCGGTTTGGTCAACGTCTTCAAGAAGCGCCCATCGCCAGTGCTGATTCTGCTGTACTCCGCAGCGCAGGGTCTTTTCCTTGGCGGACTTTCCGGTTTCTTGGAATCGCGCGAAGGAATGCAGGGCATCGCCATCCAGGCAGTTCTGGCTACCTTCTGTGTCGCCGGCGTAACCCTGGCGCTATACCGCTCGGGTAAGTACCGTATGACTCCAAAGCTGAACAAGATCTTCATGGTCGGCATGATCGGTCTAGTTGTCTTCTCTCTGCTGAACATGGTCCTGATGATGACCGGTGTCATCGGCGGAATGTTCGGTATGCGTGACGGCGTACTTGGCCTAGTTATCGGTGTTGTGGCCGTCTTGCTGGCCACCTACGCACTGGTTTCTGACTTCACCATGATCGAAGAACTCTCCAACCAGGGTGCTCCGGCGATCATGGCTTGGCGCGGTGCCTTCGGCCTCACGGTAACCCTGATCTGGTTGTACACCGAGATCCTGCGCATTCTGGCCATCTTGCGTGGCGACGACTAAACATATTGAAGTAGAAAATTAGGAGCAGTGCCCAAATCGGGCACTGCTCCTTGTTTTTTGTCACAATTCCGACATGGATCCAGTCGTGGGGAATCAAACGCGATAGCGTAGTTGCATGAAGAACAGCCGGTTGGATCGTTTGCGACGTATTCGCGTCTCCCTTCCGGGCAGGACGGAAGAAAAGCCTGCCGCTGCTCGCACCGAAGCCCTAGACTTCAAGAGCGCGGAAGATATGCCCTACGCCGTACGTCTTGCGGCCAGCTGGGCATGGCGATTCCTGATTATCGTCGCGGCGTTGGGAGTGCTGGTTTGGGCACTGTCCAAGGTGTCCCTCTTGGTAATCCCGGTCCTTGTCGCGGCCCTACTTTCCGGACTGCTCTCACCGGTGGTCAATGCGTTGAACCGCAAGCTTGCCGTCCCCAGAGGACTCGCAGTAGGCATTACGCTCATCGGATTCCTAGTGTTAGTCATTGCCGGTCTCTCCCTGGCCGGACAACGCTTATCCGCCGGGTTCACAGCTCTTTGGAGCCAAGCTCTCTTTGGTATTCAACAGGTCCAAGACTGGCTGTTCAACGGTCCACTGAAACTAACCAACGATGACCTGCAAGGGGTACTAGACGATGCTCTGGTACAACTGCGCGGCAACGCTACCAGCATTCTGAGCGAAGCAATCAGTTGGACGTCCTTCATTGGACAGTTCCTCACCGGAACACTGCTTGCCCTCTTCGTCTTGATCTTCCTCCTGCTTGATGGCCGCAAAATCGGACTGTTTTTGGTCAACCTGCTGCCACGCCGTGCCCGTCCGGCCATGGATGGTGCGCTAACTCGTGGATGGGCCTCCCTGGTCAGCTACGTCAGGGTCCAGATGCTCGTGGCCTTTATCGACGCCATCGGCATTGGACTGGGCGCATTCTTCCTCGGGGTCCCGCTGGCCATGCCCTTGGGCGTATTGGTATTCCTTGGATCATTTATCCCAGTGGTCGGTGCGCTGATTACCGGCGCCCTGGCCGTATTGCTTGCACTGGTTGCCAATGGCTGGGTCAACGCGTTGATCATGCTGGCAGTAGTGCTCATCGTCCAGCAGGCAGAATCCAATATTCTTCAACCGCTGATCATGGGTAAAGCCGTCAGCCTGCATCCGCTGGCCGTCGTCCTTGCCGTCGCCGGAGGCACCATGCTCGCTGGAATCCCTGGCGCACTCTTCGCGGTACCAATGCTGGCAGTACTGAACTCAGTGGCTAAATACCTCTCCGGCAGGGCTTGGGAAACCGACGAATTTGTGCTCCAACACTACGGCATTCAAACTTCCCCACCGGGAACCACAACGGGTCCACCGCAGCCGTCTCCAGCCACCCCAAGCGACCCAGAACCACACACTTCGCCGGAGAACCGGCAACCGGAGAAAACAGCAGATGAGGACTAACCCATGACCACAGAAACTACGTTGCCAGTCACCTTGGCAGATATCGAGTCAGCTGCACAGGTCCTGAAACCCGTCATTGCATTGACTCCCGTTGAACATTCGCGGGTCCTCTCACGTCATCTGGGTTCTGAAGTCTTCCTCAAATGCGAAAACATGCAGCGTGCCGGATCCTTCAAAGTCCGTGGCGCCTACGTGCGCATGTCCAAACTCAGTGCGGAAGAAAAAGCTCGGGGAGTAGTCGCAGCCTCGGCCGGTAACCACGCCCAAGGCGTCGCCCAAGCCTCCAGTCAGCTCGGCATCAAGGCACGCATCTATATGCCACGCGGCGTTGCTCTTCCTAAGCTCACCGCGACCCGTGATCACGGTGCAGAAGTAGTGCTCTTTGGTGACACCGTTGACGAGGCACTGGCTGAAGCCCAGCGCTACGCCGATGAAACCGGCGCAGTCTTTGTGCACCCCTTCGATCACCCCGACATCATCGCGGGCCAGGGAACCATCGGCCTGGAACTGCTAGAACAGCTCCCCGAAGTCGACACGGTGCTCATGGGTGTGGGCGGTGGCGGACTGCTCGCCGGTGTCGCTATCGCGCTGAAAGAAAAAGCCCGCCAAATGGGCCGCGAGATCAAGGTCATTGGTGTGCAGGCTGAAAACGCTGCCGCCTACCCACCGTCCCTAGCAGCCGACGCCTTGGTACCCTTGGACACCGTACACACCATTGCCGATGGCATCGCTGTTGGTAAGCCAGGTCAGCTTCCTTTCACCATCATCAAGGAACTGGTTGACGATGTGGTGACCGTGTCTGAAGATGCACTGGCACGTGCGCTGGTGGTGCTCTTGGAACGCAACAAACTAGTTGTTGAACCAGCCGGTGCCGTGGGCGTCGCTGCCCTCTTGGAAAACCGTCTCGAAGAGCATGGGATCAACCCAGCGACCACCGCGGTCATCCTTTCAGGTGGAAACATTGATCCACTGCTGATGCTCAAGGTTATCCAGCGTGGTCTATCTGCTGCCGGACGATTCTTGACCGTTCGCATGATGCTTCCTGACCGTCCTGGTGCTCTGGCACAGATTTCACGGATCATCGCCGATTCAGATGCGAACGTGACCCGTTTGGATCACACACGCATCGGTGGCTCCCTGTCCATGGGGGATGTGGCCATCACCATCGATCTGGAAACTAAGGGACACGAGCACTCCAAGACGGTGCTTAACAACCTTCGAGCTGAAGGCTTTGACCCACAGATCACCAATAACGCTGGCGGGTCCGTCGCCTAAAAAAGCATGAAAAAAGTCCTCGCCGGTACCAACTTTTTGGGTTGGTACCGGCGAGGACTTTATGCCTTAAAGCTGTATTAGGAAGCTTCGTATGGCTTAGCTGAAATGATTTCAACCTTGATGTCGCGGCCATTTGGGGCCACATAGGAAAGCTTGTCGCCCACCTTGGCACCGTGCACGGCGACGCCAATAGGTGACTGCTCCGAGTAAACTTCCAAATCGGTGTCGCCAGCAACTTCGCGGGAACCGAAGAGGAAAGTGGTCTTGTCACCAGCGATGTTTGCGGTCACCAGCATGCCTGGTTCTACCACTCCATCATCGGCTGGAGCTTCGCCAACGTCGGCTCGACGCAGCAGGTCCTTCAAGTAAAGGATGCGGGCTTCTGCCTTGCCCTGCTCTTCACGGGCGGCGTGGTAGCCACCGTTCTCCTTCAAGTCACCTTCGGAACGGGCCTGCTCGATACGGGCAACGATCTCGGCGCGTCCGGGGCCTGAGAGGAAGGTCAATTCGTTCTGGAGCCGGTCGTAGGCTTCCTGAGTCAGCCAAACGACAGGTTCGTTGCTGTTGGTGCTCACGTTGTACTTCCTTTGGTCAATTGGGACTACGTCGTAGCCTGAAGAACTGCAAAGAGTCCCTCAAAGCCGAACGCCACCTGAACGGTGGCGTCGACGAAGTCGGATTCGGTACGGATCTAGGGGCTTACGCTGTTCTGTTGGTGCAAGCAAAGACCCCGCCAGCGTCATGGTCCGGAGCAAACCTGAACCAATCGCGGATGCGGGGCGAAACGTATCTTTTCAACGATAGTAGTCGCCAAAACGCTTTAAGCCCAATAGATTCAGCTAATAGGGAATGAACGGGCTGAAATATTACCCTTTATAGTCCTGTGGAACTTCGTAGCAGGATTCCACGCCAGAAGTGACCGCAAGGTTATCGGTGTGAAGGTCAACATCGATCTGCTGTTTGATCAGCCCGGTGGCCTCTCCCGGATCAAGCAAGATGGTCTTGTACCCAACCACGGCCTTGGACTCGTTCATTGCACGAATATCGCACTGGACACGATCCTTGGCGTTGTACTCCACCGCAATTTTCGTCTTGGTCAAGGTCGGCGACACGACCTCATAATGTAGATCCTGAGCGGTAATAGCGCTGTAGTTGTTAAACCCAATGTAGGCGGCACCGGCCACGCCAAGGGTGATGGCTGAAGCGATGAGCCAATTGCGTGTGGATTTAGTCAGGCTACGTTTCTTGGGGTTGTTGTAGCGAGCCGTTAAGCTTGGATCAGACATTATTTGTCTTGCACCACTCTCTATGCCTGGGCGGCAGTTGAACTGGGAATGCCGTACGTTGGTTCCTTCAACAAGTTTAGCGCTTGAGCACACATGGGAATAACCGGCAGTGGGGTAGCAGTTAATAACAATGGTGAACGGTTTTCTCAAGATCGACCGTTCAACATCGTGGCGAAGGAAAGTAGATAAGTGGAGATTCACGACGTGAAGAAAATTGCCCCCTCGCAGGGTCTTCGGCTCATGGCTATTCACGCGCACCCAGATGATGAATCTTCAAAGGGTGCCGCCACCATGGCTGCCTACGTCGACGCTGGCGCAGAAGTGATGGTTGTATCCTGCACCGGTGGTGAGCGTGGAGACATTCTCAACGCGGCAGCCGGCGAGCTGGCCCACGCACACCGCGATCTGGCCGGGGTGCGTCGTACCGAAATGGCTGAAGCAGCTGCGGTGCTGGGCATCAAGCACCGTTGGTTGGGCTATGTAGATTCGGGACTCCCAGAAGGTGACCCACTTCCTGACCTGCCTTTCGGCGCCTTCGCCCTGCAGCCGGTCGAAGTTGCCGCAGCTGGCCTGATCAAACTGATCCGTGAATTCCGTCCGCACGTCATTACGACCTACGACGAGAATGGTGGCTACCCACACCCGGATCATATCCACAGCCACAAGGTGGCGACCTTCGCTTTTGAGCACGCTGACAACCCACAGATGTACCCCGAACTGGGACAGCCATGGTCGGTGGGCAAGCTGTACTATGACCGAGCTTTTGCCCCTGATCGCTTCCGCGCCCTGCACTACGCCATGATTGAAGCTGGCTACGATTCACCGTATGCCGAGCGCGTAGCGCAGTGGGAAGCCGATGAAGATAACCAGATGTTCAAGTGGGTTTCGCCACATACCACCACCACCCAGATTCACTGCGCGGACTTTTTTTCGCAGCGTGATCAGGCATTGCTGGCTCACCGAACCCAGATTGACCCGGAAGGTTTCTTCTTTGCCGTGCCCGAGCACGTCTACGCAGAACACTGGCCTTGGGAGGATTACACCTTGATCTCCTCCAAGGTAGCTACCGATCTGCCCGAGTCGGACCTCTTTGCCGGACTAAGATAGTTAAAAGCACTTCCTCGTTCTAGAAAAGAGTTGTCTGTACATCGTGAGTACGATCTTCGCGTCCTTGGCCGTAGTTTCTCAGACCACCAAGTTGGGCACGGAGACCAGTAGTGATTACGGTCCCGGATTCCTTGGCTTCATTTTCACCGCGGCCATGGTTGTTGCCGTGATTTTCCTGATCCGTGACATGGTCCGTCGTGTGCGCCGCGTGCGCTACACCTCGGAAGCAGAAGCCAAACAGCAGGACATGGTCACTAAGGGTGAACAGCGCAAGCTGCAAGAACCTGAAGGGCCAGTAGACCCGAAGACCGACGAGACTCGGTAAGTTTCGTGTGAGCCACGCGATAGCATGAAGGCGTGGCTCAACGACTTGCTGGCGCTGCCAGCCAATACCTCAGACAACATGCGCATCAACTAGTCGACTGGTTCCCCTATGGGGACGAGGCCTTTGAACAGGCTCGGCTGCGGGATGTTCCGGTGATGCTATCCATCGGATATGCCGCCTGCCACTGGTGCCATGTCATGAGCCACGAGTCATTTGACGATCCGCAGATCGCGCAGATGCTCAATGAGAATTTTGTGGCCATCAAAGTGGACCGCGAAGAACAACCCTTGGTGGATGACACCTACATGATGGCCACCCAAGCCTTGACCGGTACCGGTGGGTGGCCCATGACCATCTTTACCTTGCCTGATGGGCGCACCATCCACGCGGGAACGTACTACCCTAAAGAACCTCGGGGACGCACCCCAGGATTTAGCCAAGTGCTGCAAGCAGTCCACGAAGCGTGGGAAACGCGACGCGCAGGCCTTGAAGAGCAGGCAAAAATGCTTGCTGACCATATGGCAGAACTTGGTGGTAGGCAAAGCGCTCTGCTCACCTTGGACTCCACACAACCGGCACACACGGCGCTAGCCGCGGCCACCAAGCATTGGATCGCTAGTACCAAAGACGAGGGCGGACTGACCCCCGCTCCGAAATTCCCTCCCACATGGGCGCTGGAGACACTCTGGCACTCGGTGTTCACCCTCCCAAACACGGCCCAGGACGCCTTCGACGCCCTGGCAACTACCGTGGAAGCCATGTTCCTCGGCGGGTTGCATGACCACATCGATGGTGGTTTCGCGCGGTACTGCGTTGACGAACACTGGGCGGTACCGCATTTCGAAAAGATGCTCTATGACAACGCTGGGCTACTTTCCTTGGCAGCGCGCAGCAGTGTCTTAGCCAGTGAAATTGCCAGCCACCCTGAAAGGGAATCGGCGCAGCGTGCTCAGCAACTGGCGGATCTAAGTTCACGCAGCGCCCGTGGCATCATCAGCTTCCTGCGTGAAGAACTATTGGTTGAAACTGGCACCCAGCAAGCTTTTGCTGCGTCCCTCGACGCAGATTCAACTCGAGACGGCGTGCAGGTTGAAGGTGCCTACTACAGCTATAACCGTGATGACATCGCTCAAGCTATGGGCTCACTCACGGCCAAGATGCCCGAAGGGTTGCTCCGTTTCGCACCGATTGCCGAAGACCCGGAATGCTACTGCTTCTCCCTGGCCCGGATGCCAGATCCACAGGAACAAGTGGTGGTTGATGAATTGCTGGCGAACCTGCGCAAGCAGCGCAGTTCACGCATCCGTCCAACCCGTGATGAAAAGGTCATCGCCGGGTGGAATGGATTAGCAATCGAAGCACTGTGTGATGCAGCGATGTTGTTGGACGAACCAAGTGCACTGGAACTAGCAACAAGCGTGGCGACTTCTTTGTGGGACAGCCATTGGGATGAAACCAAGAACCGCCTGGGGCGGGTGAGTTTTGCCGGCCAGCCGGCCACCGGTAATGAAGGCACATTGCAGGATTATGCTGCTTTGGCCGTAGCTTTCTTGTCCTTGAAGCAAGCCACCGGTGAGACGATCTGGGAACAACGCGCGAGCTTATTGCTTGAACGAGCCAAAGATTTCATCGATCCAGTTACGGGAGCGCCGCGAGATGCGGTTGAAGTTGATGCGCGGATTTCTGCCCAGCGCAGTGATGTGGCGGCGGTCAGCGTGCTCGACGATGCCCTGCCGGCGGCTGGGGCACTGTACGCCAAGGCCTTAGCCATGCGTGCGATGGCGGGCATGGCTGAAGGTAATTACGGTGAGTCTCATGCTCAAGAGCTCGAAACTGCGCGAAAGCTTTCGTCCCATGCGGTGGCGCTAGCTTCCGAAGCTGCGACTCAGGTGGCCACAGCCTTGGAAGTGCAGGTCATGATTTCCTCTGCGGTGCATTATCTATCATTGAGTTCTTGGGATTCCTCCGAAGCTCAACGTGTTCGCAAACTCGGCTGGGCGCTGGGAATGAACGTTAAGTATTCGCCGGAGTTATCTGGCGACGCAGAGACGCTAAAAATTCAGCCATGCCGCGAAGAACTGTGCCAGATGCCCGTTAAAGGTATCGAGAACTTACTGGAGCTACTTCAGAAAAATGACATCTCAAGCGGAGAATGAAACTGAGAATAGCCCAGTATTTTCGTTGCGGGGCCGTTAGATCAGCAAAGGGCCGGGGGATTCGCGATAGATTTAGATCCTAGACTTTTTGGATCCGATTGAAAGGCAGTGCCGCAGTGCAGCTTCCCAACCTCGCGTACCGTTACTACGAACGGCGCTTGGCGAAGTCACTTCCTGCCGATAAGCTTCCGCACCATATCGGAGTGATGGTTGATGGTAATCGTCGCTGGGCCAAACTTGCTGGCTCTCCAACCATGGCCGGACATCAAGCCGGGGCAGACAAGATTCTCGACTTCTTGGACTGGTGTGAAGACCTGAACATCAAGATGGTCACGCTCTATATGCTCTCCACCGATAACCTCAACCGTGAGGCCAGCGAGCTGCGCGATCTTTTAGAAGTCATCGGCGGAACTCTAGACCGCTTGGGCGAAACCAACCGGGTGAAGGTCCAACAGGTTGGCGCCAAGGATCTGCTCCCAGAGGAGCTAGCTCAGAAATTAGCAACCTTGGAAGCCGTGACCAAGAACCGTACCGGTGTGCACGTCAACGTGGCCATTGGTTATGGTGGTCGCCGGGAAATTCTGGATGCTTTTAAAGCTCTTTTGGGACAGGCGGCTCAGGATGGGCGAACCATCGAAGAGCTCGCGCAGAATCTTTCCACCGATGACATTGAATCGGCGCTGTACACCAAAGGACAGCCTGACCCCGACTTGGTCATCCGTACCAGCGGTGAGCAGCGCCTGAGCGGGTTCTTGACCTGGCAGAGTGCCTATTCGGAGTTTTATTTCTGCGAAGCGCTATGGCCTGACTTCCGCCGCGTAGATTTTTTACGTGCCTTGCGTGACTTCGCGGATCGTCAACGCCGGTTTGGTGCCTAGATTCTGCGACGACGAACAGAGTTTAAATAATCGTTACCCAGACGTTGCTTACTGGTGACCTTGCAAGGTCTATGGTGATCATAAGGCCGGGGCAACAAGCCCCAGCTGATCGAAGGGTTCCGCACTAGATGACCAAAAGCAGCGCCGGCCGGTACAGCTACCGGACACGCCTTGGACATCCGGTGTTGGGCTTCCCCACAAACGCGTGGGGAGAGTCCCCACGCCGGATTCGAGATTGGGTGCGCTGCCATGAGCCGAACTGCCGAACAGGACGTACGAACCTACGTCATTGATACCTCGGTATTGCTTTCAGATCCGAAAGCGATGTTCCACTTTGAAGAGCATCATGTGGTGATTCCACTGACCGTGGTCACCGAGCTGGAATACAAACGTAAGGATCCTGATCTCGGGTATTTTGCCCGTCAGGCACTGCGACTGTTAGATGACCTGATCGCTAGTCACGGAGGACTAGCCCAAGCCGTTCCGGTTTCATCAGTGGGTGGCACACTACGCATTGAACTGAACAACATTGCTCCTGAAGTCCTTCCAGTGGGCATGCGCTCGGGAGATAATGACGCTCGAATCCTCGCCGTCGCTAAACATTTGCTGGACTCCGGACTGGACGTCGCGCTGGTGACCAAGGATCTTCCCATGCGTATCAAGGCGTCGGCAATGGGAATCCATGCCGAGGTCTATCGCAACGAGTTGATCACCTCCACCGGCTGGACCGGAATCCAGCAGCTGGAACTTGATGAGGAAGCAATGTCAACGCTGTACGAGCGTGAACACCTCTCAAACTTGCCAGCAGCGGCCGAGGCTCCCATCAACACCGGCTTTGTGATCACCTCACCGCGCGGCAGTGCACTAGCGAGAAAAACCGATGACACGACGTTGAAGTTGGTGCGTGGAGATCAGCAAGCCTTTGGCTTGCACGGTCGTAGCGCGGAGCAGCGAATTGCCTTGGACCTTTTGATGGATCCTTCGGTAGGCATCGTTTCGCTCGGTGGCAACGCCGGTACCGGTAAGTCTGCGCTGGCCTTGTGTGCCGGTATGGAGGCGGTGCTAGAGCGCCGTGAGCACCGTAAGATCACCGTGTTCCGCCCGTTGTACGCAGTGGGTGGCCAAGAGCTTGGCTACCTGCCAGGTTCTGAAGGTGAAAAGATGGGTCCCTGGGCGCAGGCAGTTTTCGATACGTTGGGATCCATCGTGTCGAAGAACGCCATCGATGAAGTGCTTGAACGCGGAATGCTGGAAGTCTTACCATTGACCCACATTCGTGGACGCTCCCTGCATGACTCGTTTGTCATCGTTGATGAGGCTCAGTCCCTGGAACGCAATGTCCTGCTCACCGTGCTTTCGCGTATCGGTCAGAACTCCAAGGTCGTGCTCACCCACGACGTGGCCCAGCGAGATAACCTGCACGTGGGCCGCCATGACGGCATTGCCGCGGTAGTGGAGCAGCTCAAGGGCCACTCACTGTTTGGCCATGTGACGCTGACACGTTCCGAGCGTTCAGCCATCGCCGCATTGGTGACCGAAATGCTTGATTCACCGACGCTGCGCTAACCGTCTCAAGCAGAACTGGCTGCTGTGGTCTCGGCGCCCCATCGCCGAAACCACAGCAGCCAGAAATTTTAAGGATTAGAGCCAAGGAAGCAGAACATCTCATCCGGGGGAATTGCTCGTGCGGACTATGAGCGAACTACAGGCTGGTCTAACCAGTGTTCTCGCTGGAAGTGTGAATTGATGTAGTACTCATCTTGAGCCAAGATCCGCAGTCTGAGGTCAGGAGCGGCAAGCACGGAGCTAGCACCGGAGAGCGCCTGTCGCAGCAGACAGACCCCGGTGCTCAGATCCAGGACTACCAACGTGCGGGTATCGGCGGGGACGAGCCTGAAGTTGGCCTGTGAAGCCTGATATGAATATCCAGCGCTCAGTACAGCCGCAATTGCCTGTCGGCCCTCATGCACGATGTCGCTGAGCTCATGGATATAGGTGGGATGGTCAAAAGCCAGGTCTAAGGCTGCGGGCTCAGTGCCGGCAATTTCTACGGGATCTAAGACTGTTGCCCAATAGTCCAGGGGTAGCAAACCGTCGAAGCCGGCGATTTCGGGGCGGCGAAGAATTAACTGGTCGCTGGTATAGACGGGCGTGAGCAAGGTGGAGGGTAATTTCCATGATGCGCTGGTTGCAGCGAGGTAATCACGACTGCGCTGAGCGCTGAAGGTTTCCTTCTGAAAAACGAGCTCGCCTGATTCATTGTGAACCGCGATGGCTTCACGCTGACGAATTTTGACGGTGACCGAACCGGTCAAGTTTCGCTGAGGCTGACTGTATTCCTCGGGAATATCAATCTCGAATTTGAGTGAGGTGCTCAACCATGGTGCAGATCGGGCTAGCGCGCGAAACCTTCTGCGCGCGTTCGAATCTGGTGCCGGCGAACCGGGGAAGTACAACTGGGCTGAAGGTACGTCCATACTTCAATTGTAGAAGCGCCTGAATTATTCACAAGGGCGAGCAAGTTATCCCGTCACTTTCGAATGATGCCTATGCTCTATACATGTCAGAGATTTGGAGCGTTGCCCAGAGTGGGCCGGTTGAAGGCGTCGTCGTGGCGCTCCAATTGCTCTGCTTTATTGTCTTTGGATTTTTGTTGTCCAAGGAAGATATTTCTAGCCATCGTTTGCCGAATCGACTCGTAGGCTATTGGTTCCTCGCCAGCGTGGTTCTGATTTTAAGTTTGGGCGCTAGCCACTTTGGCCTTCCGGGGATTCTGCAAGGATTCTTAGGCATGCTGTTCCTCGGCGGCGGGTACCTGTTGATGAGTCTGATCAGTGCCGGAGCTATGGGAATAGGTGATGTAAAGCTGGCCGGAGTCCTCGGCTTGAATCTAGGAATCTATTCCTTATCCGCACTCTTCCTGGCCACGTTGCTAACTTTTGTCGCGGCGACGCTCTGGGTGATTGGGGGAGTGATTGTGCGTAAATTGACCCTCAAATCGGCGGTACCGTTCGGGCCGTTCATGATCCTTGGAGCATTTGCGGTGCTGCTTGTGGCACGATGAAAATATGGCAACTCCCGAATTCATCAGTAACCTTCGCACGCATATAGGTCATGAGATGCTCTGGCTTTCAGGGGTGAAAGTCGTCGTGTTCCAAGGCGATCAAGTGTTGTTGGTACGCCGAGCTGATAACGGTCTATGGACATTGCCAGCTGGCATCATTGATCCGGGAGAAGAACCCTCGCACACCGCCCAGCGTGAAGTCCTTGAAGAGACCGGGGTGAAGTGCGAGGTGACGGACCTGATTGGAGTAGGAGTGACAGCCCCAACTGTCTACCCCAATGGAGATCACGCTCAATATCTTGATGTCGTCTTCAAAGCCCGCCACCTCTCTGGCCAAGCGACAATCAACGACGACGAAAACTTGGAAGTGGGCTACTTCGATTTGCAGGATCGTCCGCAGCTTCCACCGCTTCATGAGCGTGCGTTGTCCTGGGCTCTTGATCCTCGTCCAGGCGGCTACTTCGCCTAGCAAAACCGTAAAAGCCTCGGGGCACGAACTGAACAGTTCGTGCCCCGAGGCTTTCTAGCGACTAGCGCCGGTAATGTACCTGAACGTTATTTCGTTTCCGGTAGGTCGCCGTCTTCTCTAGTTCGTTCGGCAACTAGGAGATTACCTTCAGACTCCATTGCGGTATCGGCAATATCTGCAGTGTCAGCCTGTCCCGAGCGCTGGGCTTCCTCGAAGGCGATAGCTTCTTCGCCGCCGATAGCTTCGCCACGAGCCACCATGCCTGCGGTATCCGACAGAGGTACCTGCTTGAGGAGCAGTGCCAAAGCAAACGCCACAACCAAGAACGGAATCAGGTACCAGAAGACTGGTGCCAAGGAGCTGGCATAGGCATCCACGATGCCATCACGCAAGGCGTCTGGCAGTGAAGACAGGGTCTGCGGATCCAAGGTAGAGGTCGCCTGACCAGCATCAGCTGCGCTGGCTCCCGCACTGGAGAAGACCTCAAGGAGCTTCTCGGAGAGACGGTTGGTGAACAAGGCACCGAAGATGGCTACACCCAGGGAAGCGCCTACTTCACGGAAGTAGTTGTTGGTGGAGGTCGCCGTACCGACCATCTCTGGGCCGACAGCATTCTGAACGACCAAGACAACGACCTGCATGATCAAGCCCATGCCTGCGCCGAGGACGAACAGGTATACGCAGATGAGCCATAGTGGGGTCTGTGCGGTCAGGGTAGTGAATGCCAGCATGGCTGCGATGGTGACGATGGTTCCGGCGATCGGGTAGCCCTTATAGCGTCCGGACTTGGAGATCGCGATACCGGAGTAGATGGAAGTACCCATCATGCCGACCATCATGGGAACCATCAGCAGGCCAGAAACGGCCGCCGAGGTGCCCGAAGACATCTGCAAGAAGGTTGGCACGAAAGCGATGGCCGAGAACATGCCGATACCAAGGGTGAAACCGATGGCGGTGGCGTTGATGAAGACCTTGTTCTTGAACAGGCTCAACGGAATGATTGGGTCTTCGGCCTTAGCCTCAACCAGGACAAAGAGCGATGCTGCAATGATCAGACCTGCGCCCCATGCCCAGGTTTCCATAGCTGACCAACCGTGAGCCGACGAGCCGCCGAAGTCGGTGAAGAAAATCAGGCAGGTCGTGGCAATCGACAGCAAGAGCACGCCGAGGATGTCGATCTTCTTTTCTGCCTTCTTGTTAGGCAGGGTCAGAGCGAACCAGGCAATGGCAAACGCTGCGATACCCACTGGGATGTTGATGTAGAAAGCCCATTCCCAAGTCAGGTGGTCAACGAAGAAGCCACCGAGCAGTGGACCGGCGACGGCCGACAAACCGAAGATGCCGCCCAGTGGACCCATGTACTTACCGCGCTCGGAAGCTGGGACGATATCAGCGATGATGGCCTGCGAGAGAATCATCAGACCACCGCCACCTAGACCCTGGATGGCACGGAAAACCACAAACATCCAGAACGTGGTGGAGAACGCCGCACCGAGGGAAGCCAAGGTGAATAAGGCAATGGCGATCATGAACAGGTTTCGACGTCCGAGAACGTCACCGAACTTGCCGTAAATTGGCATCACAATGGTCGTGGCCAAGAGGTACGCCGTGGTGATCCAAGCCTGGTGCTCAACGCCACCAAGCTTGCCAACGATGGTTGGCATCGCGGTAGAGACGATGGTCTGATCCAGGGATGACAGGAGCATGCCCGCGATCAGTGCGGAAAAGATAATCCAGATGCGCCGCTGGGTTAGTACCAGTGGCGCATCACCCGGGGTTTTCCGGGAGCTGGTGGTAGTCATTAAGATCCTTGCGAGATGTGGTGGAAAAGGTAGTTAGTCGTTGTTGTTGCGGCGAAGTGGCTGGCCCATGATGCTCTGCATCCGCCCCATGAGCTCCAAGAACTCCTCAGCCAGCGGACGCTGACCGGAACCTGCGACATAAGCTTCGATGGCTTGGTGGGTGGTGTGTTTCAGGAGGTGCAAAAGACTTGAGAGCAGCGGATCTTGTGGATCGATTCCCTCTCGCGAGGCGATGAGCTCACGAAACTCTGCTTCTTTTTTAGGCCCAGACTGGATCATGTGTTGTAGCAGTTCTGGCTCACGATGAGCGATGGTGAAGAACCCGTGAATGCTCACGATTTCTGCCTCATCAAAGTTCAGTCGCTCGACGGACATCTCCACTAAATCAGCCAGCAGGGTTGGAGAAACTCCGGTGATGCCTTTCGGTCGAGCTTCCATGAAGCGTTCGATGAAGCCTTCTGGCATGGCATCGGAGTCATGACCAAAGACGGCATCGACCTTGCTGGGGAAGTAGTTGAAGAATGTGCGGCGTGAAATGCCCACTCGTTCGCAGACCTGCTCAATGGTGAATCCGCTAAAGCCGAACTCCGCTGTGAGATCACGGCTATGGCGCGTGATGGAGGTTCGAGTTTTTTGCATGCGCCCGCTCAAGGTCGGTGCCTTGCAAGGCACACTCACTTCGCGTTTTGCACTATCTTTCATATAGTGCAGTATTGCACTCTGCTATGTAGAGTGCAACTTAAGTGATGTGGAACATTTTCTTCTTCGCGCCTCTAAATACGAGATGCCAGATCGATCGGTATTAAGCTGGCATGATGAATCAGATACGCCTCCAAGAACCATCCGCTGACCTGCATGATTCATTTATGCAATGCACAGCCGAATGGAACGGTGTAGACCAAGACGGTGCCTCGATGTTCTTCGCCGAGAAATACGGCTGGGACCTGGCCAACCCCAGAGACTTTGGCTTGTGGGTGCAACTGCTCAAAGATTTAGCCAATCCAGATTTCGCACCCCTGCCGGGATTCGTTTCACAGAGCACCCTGTGGGTCGTGGAAAACGAGCAGTACTTAGGCGCAGTGAGTTTGCGACATGAACTAGGCAACGACTATCTCAAGGAAGTCGGCGGCCATATTGGCTACGGCATCCGGCCAAGTGCCAGGCGCAGGGGCCTAGCCAAGCTGGCGCTCGCCGGAGCGTTAGAGCAGGCACGTGACCTTGGCTTGCCACGAGTTCTGATTACCTGCAATGACTCCAACATTGGATCGGCGCGCACCATTGAATCCTGCGCAGGAGTACTTGAAGGCATTAGGCCCCATAACGAGGTTGGCCCGCTCTTTGGTGTGCAAGGCGATGTGCGTCGTTATTGGATCACGCTGAAGTGAACGAAGTATGGCCCGTCGCTATCCGAGATCATTGATCCGAATAGCGACGGGCCATTGTTGCTATGGCAGAAGCGTTAGTGCTTGCCCACCATGGTGGAGACATCAAGTAGTTCATCAAGCTGGGCCTCGGTGACCTCACCGCGCTCAACGAAGCCCAGAGCAACTGTTGCTTCGCGAACGGTGAGACCCTCGGCCACAGCCTTCTTGGCAATCTTCGCCGCGTTCTCGTAGCCGATGAGCTTATTCAACGGCGTCACGATAGATGGCGAAGCTTCAGCCAGGAAGCGGGCACGTTCAACATTGGCCTTGATGCCATCAATCATCTTCTCGGCCATCACGGTACTGGTGTTAGTCAGCAGACGGATCGACTCCAATAGGTTCGACGCCATCACAGGGATGCCAACATTCAACTCAAAGGCTCCATTGGTGCCAGCCCACGAGATCGCGGTGTCATTGCCAATCACTTGGGCAGCGACCTGAATGGTGGCCTCAGAAATCACCGGGTTGACCTTACCTGGCATGATCGAAGAACCTGGCTGCAGATCCGGTATGGAGATTTCTCCGAGACCGGTGTTTGGACCAGAACCCATCCAGCGCAGGTCATTAGCGATCTTGATCAGCGAGATGGCGATGGTGCGCAGGGCGGCTGACGCCTCGATGAGGCCATCACGGTTGGCCTGTGCTTCAAAGTGATTGCGGGCTTCGGTAATGGGCAGCCCGGTATCTTCACGAAGGAATTCCAAGACCTTCTGTGGGAAGCCTTCGGGGGTGTTGATGCCCGTGCCTACTGCAGTGCCACCTAAGGGTACTTCAGCAACGCGAGGTAGGGCTGCTTCGACTCGCTCGATGCCGTAGCGCATCTGAGCGGCGTAGCCACCAAATTCCTGGCCCAGCGTGACCGGGGTGGCGTCCATCAGGTGCGTACGACCGGACTTAACAACATCCTTGAATTCAGCGGACTTTGCTTCCAACGCGGTAGCTAGCTGGGACAGTGCGGGGATCAGATCGTTGATCAGTGCACCGGTGGCAGCCACATGGACCGAGGTTGGAAAAACATCGTTGGAGGACTGGGAAGCGTTGACATGGTCGTTGGGGTGGACCTCGGTGTCGCTGCCTTTCGTCTTCAGTGCTCGGGTGGCCAGTTCGGCCAGAACCTCATTGGTGTTCATATTTGAACTGGTTCCCGAACCAGTTTGGAAAACATCAATAGGGAATTGGTCGTCATACTTACCGCTGGCGACCTCTTGAGCGGCATTGCTGATCGCTTCGGCGCGTTCAGCATCCAGTACGCCCAAGGCCAGGTTTGCCTGTGCGGCAGCCTTTTTGACCTGAGCCAGAGCCTTGATGTGTGATGACTCTAGCGTCTTTCCTGAGATTGGAAAATTCTCGACCGCGCGCTGGGTTTGAGCGCGGTACAAAGCCTGAGCTGGAACTCGGACTTCACCCATGGTGTCATGTTCAATGCGGAATTCGTCACTGTTAGTCATGTGCCCAGATTACGCCTTGAATGCAATTAAAGGACAGAAGCCTGACGTAAATGTCACATTCATGGGTGAAGTACGACTAAATGGGAATAAAAGAGCGATCTACAAGGTGGTTCTCACCCAGTGGATGTTCCTTAGTCCAGCCCCAAGCTTGAAACCAGCTGTGCCCGACCATCGTGAAGGTGATAGGTCACGCCAGCAACCGCGGTGCGTCCCTCTTCGATAGCCTGCGCAATGATGGTGGACAGATCAACGAGGCGGTCCGTGGTCTGCTTGACGTGCTCTACCCCGGTGCCGTTAATATCGGTGATTCCCTTACGCTCGGCCGCGAGTACCGATGGGGTGATGTGCTCGACTAGGTCGCGGACGAATCCCTTGGGCATTTCGCCGGTTTCTTTAACCGTGATGGCACTAGTGATGGCACCACAGTTGTTGTGGCCCAAGATCACGATCAATGGAACGTTGAGTTTGTCAACGGCGAACTCCAGTGAACCCAAGCTGGCGGGATCGATGACGTGCCCTGCTGTACGTACGACAAACATGTCGCCCAGTCCGGCATCGAAGATGATTTCGGCAGCGAGGCGCGAATCGGAGCAACCGAAAATCACTGCATAAGGTTCTTGGCCGTTAAGCAGTGACTGGCGTCGGGCGCTGTCCTGGTTAGGGTGTTCAGTATCGTCGTTGACGAAACGGAGATTTCCAGCGTGGAGCTTTTCCCAGGCCTCGTTTGGCGAGAGGGTCCGGGCGGTTGATTCAGTTGGCATAGTCAAAATTCTACGGGAAGATGTTCGACTATCGAATATTCGGTGTCAGAATGTTGTCATAAACTGATTAGCTCAATGTTGATTCGGCCAGCTTTGCAACATTCTCAAGCTCTTCTTCAGAGGTGTCAGTCGAGAGGATCAGGGTTGAATCTTTTTGCTCGGAAATCAGGTAAGTGGTTTCGTCCTTGGCGCGAACTTCCCATTCCCAATCGCCGATGGTCTTGGTGCCGGTGGGAGTAGCGGTGTCTGTAGTCAAAGCGATCCATGTTTGGTTTGCTTCAGCAGCCTGACGCACCCAAACAAAATCCTTATTGTTCGAAACGATGCCGAACTCCCAATACGGCACGCCCTGAGCGGTGTTTGCCTGCCAACGAGCAAAATTGGCGTACTGTCCGTCTCTCAGATCTGGAGCGAAGACATCAAAGTCAGCGATTTGTTCCGTTTGCTCGGCCGTTTGTTGCAGGTTTACCTTGCTCTCGAAGGCCTCGTCCTTGGGAGCTGGGTTGAGCAGCACCAAAGGGATAACAACAGCGAGGGTAAAACCGACCGAGAGCACCATGCCCTTGAACGTTTGATTAGCTCGCTTGGCCTGCTTCTCGGTGAGCTGTGGCTTAAACGGCAAATCGTCAAAGGTTGCTTCTGGATCATTTAGATCACGGCGTGACGAAGGCTCTGCTTCGGAAGTCTTCTCCGATGGCTCGTTTCCTGGCACGGCGTTTCCACTGTTGTTCTCAAGTTGCACGTCTTCCATTCTCCCCGAATATTCTGTGTAATTCGAACCAGCGTGCCACATCCCACGTTGTCTTCATCATGGAATGACGACACGAACTGTCAACGGAATTTCTAAGGGGATAGAATAGGGATGTTTGCATAGGCGCAATGACTACGACTCAGTGATGGGATCTTTCGTGACCGAAAAGAACAATTATGCCCACCTTTCTCCGCGACTGTCGGTGACCGACGCGGAACCGGACCGCAACCTAGCACTGGAGCTGGTGCGAGCTACCGAAGCTGCCGCTATCGCATCCACACCGTGGGTTGGATTCGGCGACAAGAACGCAGCTGACGGTGCTGCAGTGGATGCAATGCGCGGTCTACTTTCCACCGTGAACTTTAATGGCGTTGTTGTCATTGGTGAAGGTGAAAAAGACGAAGCCCCGATGCTTTTCAACGGGGAACAGGTTGGCAACGGTAGCGGCGCAGAATGCGACGTAGCCGTAGACCCGATCGACGGAACCCGTTTGACCGCACTGGGTTTGAACAACGCACTGTCCGTGTTGGCTGTGGCCGACCGTGGCTCCATGTTTGACCCTTCGGCAGTGTTCTACATGGAAAAGCTTGTTACCGGCCCTGAAGCCGCAGACCTCGTTGATCTGCGACTGCCGGTCAAGCAGAACCTGCATTTGATTGCCAAGGCTAAGGGCAAGAAGATCAGCCAGATCACCGTCACCATCTTGGACCGTCCACGTCATGCTGGGCTGATCGAAGAAATCCGTGAAGCAGGTGCCCGCACCAAGCTGATCATGGACGGCGACGTAGCCGGCGCCATCGCGGCCACCCGCGAGGGAACTGGTGTTGACGCGTTGATGGGTATCGGTGGAACCCCAGAAGGCATCGTGACCGCCTGCGCTATCAAGGCACTGGGCGGTGTCATCCAGGGTCGCCTGTGGCCTACGGATGATGACGAAAAGCAGAAGGCCCTGGACGCCGGCCACCAGCTGGACCGCGTTCTGACCACCAACGACCTGGTGACCTCGGATAACTGCTACTTCGCAGCCACCGGCATCACCGATGGCGATCTGCTGCGTGGCGTGCGTTACAAGGGCAACCGCATCAGCACCCAGTCGATCGTGATGCGTGCGAAGTCCGGAACGATTCGTTTTGTTGAGGGCGAGCACCACCAGGACAAGTGGGAAGCTTACACCCGCTAAATCTTGCTGATAACGACGATGGCCATGAACCTTTCAAAGGTTCATGGCCATCGTCGTTTTTTGGTTCAATTCGGTCCTGCTGCAGAACCGAGCACTGCTCTAATCGATCTGCGCGCTGGCAGCGAAGAGCTGTCCGCTGTCCTCACCTTGAAGCGTTGCTGTCGCCGGAAGCTCAGCAGCGGTAACGAATAGCGACTGCCCACGAGTGATGCTTCGCTCTCCCTCTTGGGTCTTGATCAAGAACTCGCCGGAGGTGCAAAGGATGACAGCGGCACCGTGCAGCTGAAGAGCCGATGCGAGGCCAGCATCCTGAGGATCCAACACCTGCAACTGGAACTCTTCGAATTCCGGCTTGAACAGACGATCATGGTTATCCAATGAAATCGGTTCAAGAATCGGTGCAGGGGAGGGCTGGGAAATGGTGACATCCAACAGCTCAGGGACATCAATGTGCTTGCTGGTCAATCCACCGCGAAGCACATTATCCGAGTTCGCCATGACCTCGATGCCCAAACCACGCAGGTACGCATGAACGTTGCCAGCGCCTAAACTAATGGCCTGGCCAGGCTCCAGGAAGACCAGATTTAACAGCAGTGCGACAAGCACTCCTGGGTCTGAAGGGTAAATCTTGTTGATCGACACCAGCTCGGCGAAGTGCACGTTAGCCTGCAACTGCGCCGAGTCTTCGATGGCACCACAAATTGCCTGTACAGTCTCGGCGATAGGTTCTCCGGCGGTTAGCACGTGCTTAAAGGTGGCAGTCAGCGGGTCTTGATCTTGCAAGCAACCGATGATGGTTTCGATTTCACCGGTCTTATCCGCAGGAAGCTGTGCAGCAAGCACGCGCAAATCATTGATGATCTGGTTGGGCTGGCGGAAGCCAGACAGTGCCACAAAGTCAGTGAGTGCATAAAGCATTTCTGGCTTGTGGTTATCATCCCGATAGTTGCGGTCAGCCGCGTCGAGCGGCTTGCCGCTCTCATTTTCCAAGGCAAAACGTTCTTGGGCTTGCTTGAGGGTTGGATGCGTTTGAATCGACAGTGGCTGGGTTGCCGAGAGAACCTTGAACAAATAGGGCAGGCGGCCAAATCGTTGCGCAGCTGTTGCACCTAGTACTTGTTCTGGATCTTGGGCAATGAAGTCATGCAGTGCAATGTCTTCATCAGCCAGTCGGCTAGGGCAACCTGGGTGCGCGCCTAGCCACATCTCTGCCTGCGGGGAGGTTTCCGCAGGCAGATTCAGCAAATCCGAGATCTGAGACTCAGAACCCCAGTGGTAATCCCTTATCGCGTTTTTCAACTCGAACACGTTGTTTGACCATAGCCTTTCAAGAACTGTGATTGGGTTGCGTTGCGGTCGGGGGGCTTAACCGTTTACGGAACAGAGCATTCGTCGTTATTAGCGGCAATCTGTGAAATGCGGGTGGTGTACCCAGCCATTTCCAGCTGTACCAAATATTCCTCAGTGATGGGGCTACCATCAGGCTGCGTGAATTCTTGTTCGCTACCGTTGGAAAGCTTCGGAGCGTTATTGATATCGCTAGAATCGTCGCTTTCTTCACTTGCCGAGCTCGTAGCTGACTCGGAAGACTCTGCAGACTTCGAAGAGTCTTCACTCTTCTTAGTGGACTCAGACTTCTCAGTCTTCTTCGTATCGCTCTGGGACTGCTTAGCAATCACGGATTGAATACGTTCTTGAAGTTCATCAAAGTCTGGGTAGGTAGAGAAATTTCGGGCAAAGTCGGGCGCGCCCAACGTCAGTCGGGCCATCGGCTGTGAAGAAACCTTTTCAGCCAGGGACACGAAGGAGCCAAGCTGGCCAGCAGGAATGTTTGTTTCCACCAACTGCTCACCGGCAGACATGATGCTGGTGAAGTTCGTCAGAATGGTCTGTGGCGTGAACTGCTTGATAATGGCCTGCTGCAGGCACTGCTGACGCTTAATGCGGTGGTAGTCGTCGGTGAAGTCACGCGAACGAGCAAACCACAGGGCCTGCTTGCCAGTGAAGGTCTGGGTGCCCGGGGCAAACCAGTGGGTGCGCACGGTGCTGTTTTCATAACGCTTACCGTTGTAAGGAACCCAACCACCGGAATTGATGGTCACTCCACCCAGCGCATCCACGAACTGCTCAAAGCCAGCCATATCCACCATGACGTAACCCTGTACAGACAGTCCGGTGGTGCCTTCCAGCGCATCCATCGCAGCCTGCGCGCCCACGTTCTTCACAGTTGAAGGGAAAGCATCGGCATGCTGGTCGACAGCATTTCGGTAGATCGCGTTGAAGATGCACTCATCACCACAGTTATAGCCATTTGGCCAGAACTGCTTCATCGGTGAGTCATCGGAGAAACGCGCATTCTGGAAGTTACGGGGGATCGAGATCAGCAGGGTCTTACCGGTCTTGGCATCCACCGAAAGTAGTGCCACTGAGTCGGTACGCACACCGTCACGGTTTGAGCCGGAGTCGGCACCAAACACGGCGATGTTGTAGCGACCGTCAACTGGGTCGAAGGCTGGTCCTTCGTCGAAGACCGAAACAATGGTCTCGCGACCCGTGTTCAAGATGGACGCACTATAAATAAACACGCCACTGGTGGCCACGACCGCAGCCAGGGTGAAAACGGTGACGATGGCGCGCATGCCAGGAGCAAGCATTTTGGGCCGAATGATCACCAGGGTGTTGATGAACATGATGAACCAGCCAACGGCCAGCGTGCCGAGCACGATGATCAAGAACATCTGGAAATTCGGATGCGCGACCCAACCCAAGAGGATCGAGCGATCGATGAAGTAGATGGCCACGATGCCAAGGATGGCAACCCAGCACAGCATCGTAATGGAGACCGCAAGCCTTCCGAGCTTCCGATTACCGGCGATCAGCTGAGCGCTGCCGGGGAAGAAGATGGTCAGAAGGACCAAGATCAGCGCACGTTTGCTGCGTTGCGGAGCGCTAATCGTCTCCGGCTGGCGCAACGGACTTGGTGCGCGGTGACTGGCAGAACCCATGTACTTGTGTGACTTTCCCTAGGAGGCGAAATTCTCGTTGGCAACTTCTTCGCGCAGTGCAGCGCCCTTAGCGTAGGCTGACTCGCGCAGAGAATCTGCGAACTGAAGCAACTTTACCTGTAACGACTGTGCAAGCTCGTCAGTTCCGGCGGCAAGAGTGCGCACAGCCAACAGGCCAGCGTTACGTGCTCCACCGATGGATACGGTTGCGACGGGGACTCCTGCTGGCATCTGAACGATGGACAACAGAGAATCCATTCCATCAAGTTTAGCTAGTGGAACTGGAACTCCGATGACAGGAAGCGGGGTAACAGCTGCGAGCATTCCCGGCAGATGCGCAGCGCCACCGGCGCCGGCGATGATCACGCGCAGTCCACGTTCGTGAGCTTTTTTGCCGTACTCGATCATTTCGGTAGGCATCCGATGAGCAGAAACCACGTCGGCTTCAAAAGGAATTCCAAACTCGGCAAGGGCCTGGGCTGCCAGTCGCATGACAGGCCAATCAGAATCCGAACCCATAACTAGGCCGACAAGAGGTGTTTCGGTCATCAGAAATATCCTTGTGTGTGTCGTTGATAAGAGTCGCTGTTCAGATGTGAACAGCGACTCTTACTGAAATAGAGGTTAGTTTTTAGAATCCACGCCGTCGCGGATCAGCGCGGCAACTTTGTTAGCTTGCACGCGAAGTTCATCCACCGTTTGCCCAGCGTTTGCCACCACGTTCACGTGCCCAATCTTGCGACCTGGGCGAACGGACTTGCCGTAGGCATGAACTTTCACCTCTGGGGCCGCGGCCAGTGCAGCGCTGAAAGCTGAGAAGAGATCTTGGTTGGCACCACCGAGATAGTTCTTCATCACGGTGACCCCCAGTTCACGGGTCTCACCCAAAGGCAGATCCAGCACTGCACGCAGGTGCTGCTCGAACTGGCTGGTGACTGATCCGTTCATGCTCCAGTGCCCGGTGTTGTGCGGACGCATCGCCAACTCATTGATCACAAAGCCTGCGCCGTGGCCCGGAGTTTCGAAGAGCTCCGCAGCCATAACACCGGTGACACCAAATTCTTCAGCAATACGCAGGGCTGCCTCAGCGGCGCTACGAGCGATGGCAGGATCGAGGTCTTGAGCCGGGGCAATGACTTCGTCGCACACACCATCAACCTGGATGGTGTGAACTACTGGCCATGCCTTGGCTTCGCCTGAAGGCGTGCGGGCCACCAATGCGGAAAGTTCGCGGGAGAAATCGACTTTGTCTTCAGCCAGTAGTGGGCCGTTGGCAAACCAGTCGGCGGAGTCCTTGGCATCCTGAACGTTATCCAGCATGCGTACACCCTTGCCGTCATAGCCACCGCGTGGGGTCTTGAGCACAATGGGCCAGCCGGTTGCTTCACCAAAACTGATGAGCTCTTCGACGTTTTCTACTTTGGCCCAGGCAGGGTTGGGCAGGCCTAGACGCTCAATGGCCTGGCGCATGACCAACTTGTCCTGCGCGTGGATCAATGCGGCCGGGCGCGGCTGGATGTTGACCCCCTCATTGATCAGGGTGGTCAAAAATTCATTGGGGACGTGCTCATGGTCAAAGGTGACAACATCTTTATCCTTGGCAAAAGCGCGCAAGGTCTCTAAATCTTTGTAGTCACCTACCGGTGCGTCCGGCACACTCCGGGCAGCCGAAACGTCAGGCCCTTCGGCCAGAATATGAAGTTCAAATCCTAGGTTCAGGGCCTCAGGGGCCATCATTCGGGCTAGCTGCCCGCCACCAATCACACCAATTTTTGGAAAGCTCACGTTATCAAGGGTATCGAAAGCAGGGTGTAGATTCGCATGCGAGATGTCTGATTACTCTCACAATTCGGTCAATCCCCAGAAATTACCGATAAAATAACTAAATCGCGTGCGCCGAGTTGTAGTTTGCGCGCCCTGTAACTGTTAGCCAGACGGGAAATTTTTCCCTGGAGGACCCTTGCTCGAACGCATCAAATCAAAAATTGCCGGACTCATCTCGCTGTTCTGGCGTGAAGTTGCGAAGTTCGGCGTCGTTGGTGGCGTCGCGTTCGTCATTGACTCGGGCATCTATGTCTGGCTACTTCATGGCTCAATGAGCGACTCGCAGGTTAAGGCGAAGATTGTTGCCGGTGTCGTGGCAACCATCTTCTCGTGGGTAGCCAACCGCTACTGGACCTTCCGGCATCGCCGCCAGGCCAACGTGGTGCGCGAACTGGTGATGTTCATCATCATGAACGCCATCGGCTTGGGTATCGCCGCCGCCTGTGTGTGGGTCACCAAGTACTGGCTGGGTCTGACCGATCCGACGTCAGTGTTCATTGCTGGTTCGGTTGTTGGTTTGATCTTGGGTACCATCTTCCGTTTCTTCGCCTACCGCTTCTGGGTCTTTGGCAAGGAAATGGATCAGGAAGAAGAATTCGCCCACGATCACGAAATTCTTGGGCTGCCTAAAACCGATACCGGTGCTTCAGCCGATGGTTCCGCTGAATCAACCGATACCGGTTCCATGCCTAGGGCTCTGCGCTAGCGGGCAGGTTCGTAGTCGAAGCTGATCCGTTCGCCCTCGCGCAAACGATCAGTAACTTCTAGACCATCCTCAACGAGCACTACAGCGTCACCGGCAGACCACTGGCTAACTAAGTACGGCAAGAGGGTCAGTACAGGCTGTTGGGCGCGCACCAAGATCGTGCCGCGAGCTTCCACGGACTGCCCAAAAAGTTCGTCGAGTGTCATCGCAATCCCGACATTGCTCTTCAGTGCCATCGTGGTTGAAGAGAGCGCTGAGGGATAAAACTGGTCACCATACGAACGCACCGAAGCATTAAAGTCCTCTGCAACGGCACCGAGATCTGAGCCGAAGGACAGCGCGAGAGCTGCCGGGTTCACGGCGAGGATCTCACTGCTTGCAGGGATGTGCTCATCTTGTGGTGTGGCAGTGATCCACAGTGTTGCTTGGGCGGCATCTTGATGCTCGGCATCAACCAGGGTGGCTCCGTGGTGCAACGCGGCTAATGCCAGGACGAGGGACTTCCAGTTCGCGGTGAGATCAATTACGACGGTACTGTCTTCGTCGAGGTCAAAAAGGTCGCTGAGCAAATTGGCGCTTTTGGCTACCCAATTGTCAAACACTCGGCCCGAAAGCTCGATGCGTTCTCCGCTCAATGAATGCCAAGTGAGCCACGGCGTAGCTAGGGCTCGGCGCGGTGCAAGTAGTTCCTCGACGAAAGTTCCTTGTCGTTGATTGCTGCTCATTGAACGTCCTTTAAAACTAGATACTGAGAATTCACCGAGAATTCAGGGAAGTGGAGACTCGCCCGTCTCATCTGCCTGTTTTAACGGCGTGTTGTGCCGAGAGTTTCCTGAGAAGTCTTCTTAGAATGACCTCCCCACTTGACTCTAGCGGAGTTACACCGATGTAATTAGAGGGTGAGTCCGGCGGGATCCATCACATTCTCTAGATTGATGGAATAAATGCTGCCGGATGGTTAGGGATCATAGATGACCCTACCCACTCAAACCAATCGAAAGGTCAACATCACCATGGCGAATCTGGAGCAGGGGTACTCCGAATTTTCGACCTCGGCTGTGGCGTCCGCTCAATACGGGCTCGAAGACGCACCGTCAGACTGGTTTGTCGACCCTCAAGCCGGTGAATCCGCACGTGTCGCAGTAGCAGCTGATCTTGAGACAGCAGCAGATAACTTTCTTAAAGAACACGACACGGCACCAGATGCTGAAGAAATACCTTCAGTTGGCTCCTGGGCGCCTGAGCTTGACGAGGACGATGAAGTACGCGACACCATCAAAGCCGTATGGCTTGGTGTTGGCGGCGAAGTTGATGAGGGCGAACTGGGCTGGCAGGCCCGCGCACTGTGTGCGCAAACAGACCCGGAAGCGTTTTTCCCTGAAAAGGGTGGTTCAACTCGCGACGCGAAACGTGTCTGCGGCGCATGTGTTGTACGTTCCGAATGTCTAGAATATGCCTTAAGCAATGACGAGCGCTTCGGCATATGGGGAGGGCTCTCAGAGCGCGAACGTCGCCGTCTACGGAAACGAGCAATCTAATTCGTCCGCCAATTCACGTCACCGCCATCGTTGCCTCGCACGATGGCGCTGACTTTTTACCACGCACTTTAGCCGCACTTCGCAACCAGTCGCGGCCCATTGAACGCTTTGTCGGAGTGGACGCTTCGTCCTCCGACGCTTCACTGGAGGTACTGCGGGCCAACCTGCCTTCCAACGCGGCTCTACTAGTCGCGGACGAGGGGTCCTTGGGCCTCTCGCTGGAAGTTGCCGTCTCGCAATTGCCTGAAGCACGCCAAGACCGCGACGAATGGCTGTGGATCATCCACGATGACTCGATGCCAGCACCAGATGCGCTCGAGCACCTCACACGGACGGTTGAAGCTTCTGAGTCCGTGTCCATTGCCGGTTGTAAGTTGTTGGACATCGATAACCCACGTCACCTCGTTGAGGTGGGGTTGAGCGTTGACCGTAAAGCTCAGCGCCTGACCATGATCGATACCGACGAAGTCGATCAGGGACAGTACGACGGCCGCAGCGACTACTTCGCAGTATCCTCGGCTGGCATGTTCATCCGCCGTGAGGTCTTTGAAGACCTCGGCGGATTTGACCCGGCCATTCCCGGCCGTGGTGATGATGTCGATTTGTGCTGGCGAAACCGCCTGGCTGGACACCGCGTGGTGGTGGTCCCGGCCGCAAAGATGTACCACCAGGTTGAGGTTGTTAACTCCCTGGCTGGACCACGCGAAGCCAAACGATCAGAAGTCTTCCAACGCCTGAAGTTTGCTTCCCCGTTGGTATTGCCATTCCTATGGATTGGTCTGCTATTGAGCGGCATCGGCCACTTACTGGTGGCGCTGCTGGCCAAGGACCCCGGTCATGGATTCAGCCACCTCGGCGCAACGCTACGAGGCCTGTTCACCCCGGGCAAGCTCGCTAGCTCACGCCGAAACGTCGCCGATATTCGTCAGATTCCGCGCCGACAGGTGCGCAAGCTGATGACGTCTGCGTCCCAGGTCCGCGAATACCGTCGCAACCTCAATACTGGCCGCGACGACGCAGATGTTTACGGTGACGGTAGCGGTGCAGATGCCACGGTTGAACCCAGTGGCGATAACTTCTCGGATTTTGTGCGCATCGCCCGTCCACCGCGTACCACCGCGGTGCTTTCTTTGATCCTGGCACTTCTGCTCTCCGTAGCGGCCTCCATGATTGCCTGGCGAAACGTCATTGGCGCTTCAGCACTCTCCGGTGGTGCCCTGCGTCCGTTCTCGCAGAGCACACAAGAAATCGGCGCCAACGCGCTGTCGTGGTGGCAGAACATCACCACCGGTCTAAGCGCACCGCCAGATAACTCGGATATGTTGTTCTGGCTGTTCTCACTGGTGACCTTTGGCCATGCCAACCAGGCTTCCGCGTTCCTGTTCCTGGCTGCGATGCCACTGGCCGCGTTCACCGCTTGGTGGGGGATCGGAGCCGTGAGCCGTTCACGCGCCGTACGATTCTTCGCCGCACTGATCTGGGCACTACTTCCGTCCTTGACCTCCTCATTGGCCTCGGGTCGAGTTGGCTCAGCCCTCGTGCATATTCTTTTGCCACTGTTTGTTCTCGCAGTACTGCGTTCTATGAACGCACACGTGGGTGTTGAAGGGGCCAAACCTAAAACACCTAAACAACGTTCCGTTTCCGCATGGACTGCCTCGGCTTCAGCAGCCCTCTTATTGTGGGCAATTTCCGCAGGTTCCATGGCGTTCTTCCTGACCCTGACGGTGCTGATCTATGTCCTGGCCCTCAGCGCGCTGCAACGAGCTCGTAGCCTGTGGTGGATTCCTTTGCCAGCGTTGGTCTGGAACCTTCCACTGTTGATTGCTGCGTTGAGCGAATCGCGTTTGCTATTTACCGAACCAGGTGCAGGTACCGCGTTTTCACCTGCGTCCCCATGGCAGATGTTGCTGGGCTTCCCAGAAGCATTTGATCCGCAGGCCGGTCTGGTGGGCTGGGACATGCTCCCAACTGGTCCGTGGGCACTGGTGGCAGCACTATTGATCGGTGCGCCGGTGATCGTCTTGGCCGTCGTGGGAACGCTGAGCTCAGCGTTCAGTAACAGCGTGATCATGCGTCGTAATTCGCGCCGCTTGCTCTTCGGCGCAGTCCTGGCATTGGCAGCAGGCTGGGGTGTTGGCTTTATTCCGGTCACCATGGATTCGCACACCACGGTCACCGCCTACACCGGACCTTTTGTTTCTTTCGTAGCCTTCGCCTTCATGGCATCAGCAGCCAACGCTCTAGCAGCGTTGCGACAAGAAGATAAGCCACGCGCTCTTCGCGCCGGTGCTTCTCGTGCGGTTCTTGGTTCAATGGCTGTCCTTGTAGTCGTGGCAGTTCTGGCATCCGGCTCGGTACTCTTGGCGACCCAACTGAACCCCACTGCGTCTTCAGAATCATTGACCAAGCTGGTGAACACCCAACAGGTGAGCTCTTCGCAACCACGGACCTTGCCGGCCACGGCTGCTGATGCTGGTCGTTCGGAGTTTCAAGAACGCACCCTGGTGCTCAGCCCACGTTCTTCCGGTGAAATAGATAGCCAGCTGGTTTCCGGCTCCGGCGAAACCTTGGACAGCATCAGCCGGTATTCACAGGTGAAGCAACTCACCGGTAGTCTGCTGAACCCGGAACGCAATGAAGGATCCATTACCGCTTCGGTACAAAGCAAGGCTGTTGCCATGCTCCTATCCGAATCTGCGCTGGATTCTCGTGATTCCTTGCGCGAATTGGGTATTGGCTACATCGTGTTGAACGAAACCGGCGAATCGGTGCCCGCCACTGTGCGCACCCTGGATGCTGCCACCGGCTTGGCCTCGGTAGGCCAGACTGATAGTGGCTGGCTCTGGCGTGTGGATTACGGCACCTCAGCCGACACCGAAGGTACTGGTTTCGCACGCATCATCGACAAGGACGGTGCCGTAACGGTACTGCCAAGCGATCATGGACGGATCAATAAGGTTCAGGTCCCGGCTTCTGATTCGGAACGTACTTTGGTGCTGGCTACCGCAGCTGATCCAAAGTTGCGCGCCAGCCTTGACGGTGAGTCACTACGCTCGGTGGCTTATCCAGAAGATTCTGAGACCCGCTGGGCACAGGCCTTTGAAATTCCGGCTACCGGTGGCGAACTGACGTTGTCGCACAAGGAAACCATGACGACCCCAATGTTGATCCTTGGTGGCGTGATCTTACTGATCACGGTATTGCTGGCCATTCCAGTGCCTAGCTCGCGTCGCTTTGCGAACTATCGCAATAGTGACTATCGATTCCGTGAGCCACGTGCCGAGAATGAGGAACTAGCGGACGGTTCCGAAGTTCTTGCCGCGGCAGAAGTTCAGGGCCCTTCCACAGCAACTGGTACTTTGCCACGTAGTCGCCGTGAAGCCCGCGAACGTGCCAACGAGATCAGAGAAAACTTGACCCCGAAGCTCAACGACCGAATTTCGGACGATGAAGCCGAGCAGGAGAAGAAGTAGTGAGCGACGAAAAGAACGTGAACTCAGCGGATTCTGCTGACAAGCCAGTCGAACAAGTTCCTGCGCCAAAACCAGTGGCTAAGTCCGAAGACGGCGCTCAAAGTCCACAGCCGGTTTCTGCCGCGCTGTCCAGGGCTGAGCAAAAGGCCATCAAAGCCAAAGCCAAGGTGGATGCCAAGCTGGAAAAGGCTCGCGCCAAGGAAGCACAGCAGCGCGCCAAGGCCGAAGCTAAAACTGCTGCCAAGGCTGCGCAGCAGGACACGCAAGACAAGCAGGACCCTACCTCGAAGGACTCTGCCAAGCCTGCCGTTGCTTCGACCCCAGAGGCAAAGACAGAGCCAACCAAGGAATCGGATCCTTCGAACAGCAACAGTGATGCATTGAAAACCGCTGCAAAAACTGATGCAAAAACCGATGCTCCATCCGAAGCTAAGGCTGAGGAGAAGGATCAATCTGATGTTGTTCCTGCACAAGATTCAGCCGGCGTCATTTCAACAGATGAGCCGGTGAACTCCAGTTCTCAGGCCGAGCCTAAAAAGCCTGTAGAAGAGAAAAAGTCGGCTACACCGGCGGATGACAACGCTGAGAAGGCCACCGAAGCCAGTGAGTCTTCGCAAAGTGGTTCGCCGGCCGTAGCTCCTGCCGTGGCTGTAACCGCTGCAGCAGCCTCCAAGGATGCTTCAGCACCGGCCACCAGTACCTCGGCTTCAAAGGAAACTGCATCCACCGATCAGGAACCAGAGAACGCTAAGGCAGCAAAGCGTCGCCGCAAACTAGAAAAGATTCGAGCAGCCGAGGCAGCTAAGGAAGAGCAGGCATCAAAAGCCCAGGCCACCGAAGCTAACACCGACAGCAAGGCCACCGACAAACAAGTCAGTGCTCGACGCAAAAAACTAGATAAGGCACGCGCCGCTGCGAGTAAGGACGCGGCTACCGCGTCCACGCGCAAGAAAACCGGTGCATTACTTTTGAGTCTTGCTGCAGTACTCGCTGCCGGTGCCGTCGTGGGTGGCGGGTCGCTCATTGCTCCCAAGGCTGCGGAAAAGACCCTACCGGCGGCAGTGACCAATCTGCCAGCCGGTGACGCCATCAGCATCTGCGCGCCAACACCGCAACTACTTAAGGGCGTTGACGGAACGGATCCGCAGTTTACTGCCGGTGCCAAGGACGTGGCCAGCAACCTGCGCAGCGTTGCTGTCTCAGATTTGGCCAAGCGCATCCCGGGTTCTTCATTCGCCAATCTTGATGGTAGCTCGCAGCGTTCACTGACCGATCGCATCGCAGAAGCCGACGCAGCTGAAGCGCGCGGATCTGACGATGCCGGGCAGACGGGGCGAAGCAGCAAGATCTCCACGGTGAATGATCTTGATAAAGCCCAGATGTACTCGCTGCAGCCACTAGGCGGTTTGGCCTCTGAAGGTAGTGCACTGCGTAGCTACCAAGCCAAGGATGGAGACCTGGCGGGCCTGGCCACCTCAACCTGTCAGGCACCAGCATCTAACTGGCGATTTACCGGGCTGCAAACCAGCACCGGTTCTACCAGCCTGATGAACCTTTCGAATCCAACGCATACCACTGCACAGATTTCCGTGCGCTTGCGTGGACCTGAGGGCCTGATTGATACTCCGACCTTGCAGAGCATCGTGCTTGCTCCGGGGGAGAGCCGCACCTTGGTGCTCGGCGGTTATGCCCAGAATATGGATTCGGTCTCTGCAGAGGTCACCAGCATTGGTGGCAAGATCACCGCGTCGGTACAGCAGGCAGCATTGCGTGGCTTGACCCCTTCGGGTGTTGATATGGTCGCTGCTAACGCTTCGGCATCTAATACTCAGGTCATCCCGGGCGTATGGATTGATGAGAAATCAAATGTTGACGCGCTGAGCAAGGACGATAGTTCGCTCGTGCCACAGTTGCACGTCTCGGCCACTGGTTCTTCTGGAGCTGGGTACAAGGTCAAGGTTCTGGGTAAGGACGGTGAAGTCGCGGCCAGCTTTGATGACAATCTGGCAGTGGCCTCCAACGCCACCGATATCCAAAGCCTGAAACAACTTGCCGGCGGCTACTACACCATCGTGGTGGAGTCCGATGCCCCGGTCACCGCATCGGTACGTATGGTCCGTGGTAGTGATCCGAAGGACTCCTCGGATACCGCATGGGCAGCAAGTTCCAATGTGCTTGCCGGAACGCAGGCAATGCCGCTCCCAGCCAATGGCACCGGAAAGTTCGCCTTGGCGGCCGTTGACTCTGACTCTTCGGTTGAAGCCACCGTCGTGAGTAAAGACGGTAAGCTCAATAAGAGCACTAAGCTGGAGATTAACGCAGGTTCAAGCATTGTGTTTGACCCTAAGTCCGTAGCGGATGACGCGCAGGCAGTGATTTTCTCGACCGACGCGAATACCTACATTGGACAGCTGACTCTCAGCTCCGAACGGACTATCGCTTGGGCTGCCATGCCCCAGGCTAATGCCGGTCGCGACGGCATTGTGGTGAATATCGGCGGGTAGCTTCCCGTCACCAAGGAATAAGTTTTATGGTTACCCCCTTCGGCTGGCTAGCTAGCCGAATCACTTTGCAGCGCCGTTCCCTGCGCGCTGCGAGCCTGACCGCAATGATTGCTGCCATCTTGATCATCGTTGGTGGTGGCGTTGTCCGTGTGACTGGTTCAGGTCTGGGCTGTCCCGACTGGCCCGCGTGCACGCAGGGGTCTTTGGCCCCTACAGCTCAGATGGGCATTCACGCCACCATCGAGTTCGCGAACCGCTTGTTGACCACGGTGCTCTGCGCCGCGGTAGGTTGGGTGATTATTGCGGCCCGACTGCAGCGTGAGCCGGTACCGGGCATCACCCGCTGGGCCTGGGTTCAGTTCTGGCTGGTAGTACTCAACGCCGTGATCGGCGGAGTCACCGTGTGGGTCAAGCTCAATCCCTTCATGGTGGCCGCGCACTTCTTGGCAGCTACCTTGCTATTGACGGCGGCAGCCATCACCTGGGATAAAACGCAGAACTTGATGGTTAACGAACAACCGACCAGCACCGAGAAGCTGAAATCCCTGGGCACCATCATGCTGGCGCTCAACGCAGTGTTGGTCATTGTTGGCACTGCGGTGACCGGTTCTGGACCACATGCCGGAGACTCAGCTGACGTGCCCCGCATGGGATTTGATTGGCAGAGCATTACCGTGATCCACGCCGTGATCGCAGTTCTGGCCCTGGTAGTCGTCATGGTCATCTGGCGTACCGCGGAAGCACAACAAGTTCCTGGGGTCGTACGCAAAGCAAAAATGTACGTATTGGTCTTTGCCGGACAGGGCCTGATTGGGATTATTCAGGCACTGACGCACCTTCCAGAACTATTGGTGGTCTGCCACCTGGTGGGTTCAGCGTTGGTATGGATTGGCGCAGTCAGGTTGATGCTGGCCAGCCACGCACCACAACCATCGGTGACCGCCACGGCTCACTCGTAGTCGGGGTCATCCGGGAAATAAGAAGGGTCAATCTCGCTAATCGGTTTGACCCAGAGCTGTGCCACCTCATGCACGATGCACTGGTGAACCATGTCCAATAATTCTCCAGGGGTATCGGCAATTTGTTCGATGGGCAACCGAAAGATGATGATCTTCGCTCGCTCATGAGCCGAGGCTGGAACGCACGATGCCAAGGGGATCCGATCACCAATGGCCTGCGCCTGATCAATCAGCTTGTCGCTAGGAACCGGTTCAATCAAGAAGTCAATGAGTTCAATTCTTTGCGGCCAGCGTTCGGAGAGCCGCTGTGCACTGGCCATGACTGCGTCATCAAATCGTTCCTGTCGTGAGCGGTAGGCAGGAAGATGCATCGGAATCAATGGCCCCCGACGCCCCCGGCCATGACGATTGCGCCGTGGGCCGCTGGGTTGATTCGGCAACTTGGAGTTCATCACCTCAGCCTATCCCTTGCTCAGAGATTGGCAGCGTATCGCCCCGCAAATGCACGCCTAGATCCCAGCTAGTGAGCCTGCCACGAGTAGAATGGACAGCGTGGAAGGTCATCGTCTTTGTTCTCGCCCGGCTTGCCGTGAAGCAGCTTATGCCACCCTCACTTACGTTTATGCAGATTCAACGGCTGTATTAGGTCCACTGGCGACCTATCCAGAACCGCACTGCTATGACCTGTGTGCCCGGCACGCCAATCGCCTCACCGTGCCTAGCGGTTGGAATCTGATCCGCGGGGCCCTGCCTGAGGTTTTGGAACCAGAGGATGAACTGAACGCGTTAGTTGATGCGGTGCGCGATCGGCAGCCACAGTCCCGCGAACCCCGTCATGCCGCCAGCTCTCCGGCCGACTCAATCCGGACCCGAGAAAACCGCAATCAACGCTTTGACTCGCGAGTGCGTCTGGCCGTCCTACCGGATAAAGATCAGTAAGTTTCTTTTACAGAATTTTTCACCTGCGTTTGTGCTTGTGTCTTAGCCGAAACATGTTTTAGGTGTGGTAATCCGTCGTAACGGCCTGTCAGGTGGATATGCTGAAGGCGCGTAGGCCCTCAGCGGTTTGCCAATTACCCTAAAACATCACACCATCGCGCGAATTGCAGGAGGTCTGCTCATGGCTGAGGCGGCGAAAAACCCTACCGGAGGGCAAGGAAATGCGGGCGAGCCCGTATCTAATAGCCCTGAAGGTGCGCCAAAACCGAAGGCGTCTCTGAGCCAAAAAGCTGAAGAACTTGCTGCGCGATTAGAAGCCCACAAGAATCAGGCCCAAGCAGAAGCTGCTAGCGAAGCAGCGGAACGAGAAGCACGCAGGGAAGCAGTGCGACGGGCCATGTCGGGCAAGGCACAACCTTCGGCGAAGCCCGATGATGCCAAGGCTGCTGCCACGAAGCCCGAGCCGGCAAAAAAGCCAGAGCCAGCTAAGGGTGCACCGGCCAAACCAGCAACTCCGGCAAAATCTGCAGCGCCGGCTGCGACTCCAAAGCCTGCCGCAGCCAAACCTGCGGCCAAGGCCACGGCAGGTAAAGCAGCACCCGCCAAACCCGCAGAAGCCAAGCCAGCTGCCACAAAACCAGCCGCCAAGCCTGCGCCCGCAAAGCCAGCTGCTAAGCCGCAGGCCAAAGAACCAGTGGAAGACGTTATTCGCGCCATCAAGCTTCCTCATGAGATCGAGGCCGAAAAGCAGGCCAAGACTCAGAACGCAGCACCAGCAACCAGCGTTCAGCCACGGGTTGAAGAGCAAAGCACCACTGCCGAACAGCAGGTTCCGCCGGTATCGGTGGCTCCAAAAACCGGGTCACTTCCGACCACCAAAGCCGCTGTGGCACAGGCCCGCAACCGCGTCTTTGGTAGTTATGAGCCAGAACCTGAACGCTCGGAAGCCGCGGTGAAGCGACGCGTCGCCCGAGAGCGTGCCCTGAACTCCAAGCCACCACTAGGCCGCACCGTTCAGGTGATTGTGGCCCTGATCTTCCCGATCCTCACGCTGATCGCCGCGATTCGATTGATCGCAACTCCAGCGTTCTTGGCGATGTCCTACGCCCGCCCAGGATTCCCCAGCGACAGTTTTGGCTTCACCGATGGCCAACGACTGACCTACGGTAGCTACGGCGTGGACTATCTGAACAACTTTGCTGGCCCGGAGTACTTGGCCGGACTGAAGCTGCCGACCGGATCAACCATGTTCACCGACGGCGAGGTGCAACACATGGTCGACGTGAAGAACTTGATTGGCTTCGCCTACATCCTCGGCGTCGTCTTGGCGATTCTGCTGATTATCGGCTTGTGGTACCTGACAAAGCGTTATGCCGGGGGTGTGCGTCGTTCACTGTTCTCCGGGGCGATTTTGACCCTGGTCATGATTGCCGCACTTGCGGTGTCCGCACTGATGGGTTGGGAAACCTTCTTCACCCAGTTCCACGCACTGTTCTTCTCCCAAGGGACCTGGACCTTCAGCGTCAGCGATACGCTCATCCGGCTGTACCCAGAACAGTTCTGGATGGACAGCGCCATCGGCATCGCGGTAATCATCGTGGTCACGGTGCTTGTCGTATTGATCAGTTGCTGGCCAACGGGCCGTCGACGTGAAGCCTCCCGACTGCGTCAGGAAGCCCGAGCCTTTGGCCTCGGCAACTAGTAAATAGCGCATTAAACAGTTCAGGCGCCGCATCCGCGGCGCCTGAACTGTTTAAGACGTGCCTGAGCTGTGTCTCATCAGCAGCGGTCTACTTAGTGTAGAGCGCTTGGATCTGATCATCGAATTCATCGAGGACGCGCTGGCGTTTGAGCTTCAACGAATTGGTCAGGTGACCGGAAGCCTCGGTGAATTCCTCATCGAGGACCACAAACTTACGGATAGATTCTGCCTTAGACACCGTAAGATTTGCGGTGTTCACGTAGCTTTGAACCTCGGCAATGACCTCGGGGTGCACGGCAGCCTGCTCCAAAGTCAGTTTTCCAAGCCCCTTGGCTTTGCCCCAAAGAACCAGTTCTTCACGATCTAAGGTCACCATGGCGGTGATGAACGGACGTTGCTCACCCACGAGCACGCACTGGGCCACGATACGTCCTGCACGGACCATTTCCTCTAGGGGGCCGGGGGAGACGTTTTTGCCACCGGCAGTGACAATGAGTTCCTTCTTGCGTCCGGTGACCTTGAGGTACCCGTCATCATCTAGGAAACCGGTGTCACCGGTTTTGAAGTATCCTTCAGCGTCAAAGACTTCTGCTGTGGCCTTGGGATTGTTGTGGTAGCTGGAGAAGACACCAATTCCCTTGATCAGGATCTCGCCGTCCTCGGCAATCCTGACACTGGTTCCGGGGATAGGGCGTCCTACCGTGCCGACTCGGGTGCGGGAGGCCTGATTCACCGTGGCAGGTGCGGTGGTCTCGGTCAGCCCATAACCTTCGACCAGCTGAATACCGGCGCCACGGAAGAAGTGCGCCAGGTCTTCGTTCAGGGCACTGGCACCAGAAATCGCGTAGCCACACTCTCCGCCAAAGACGCCGCGTAGCTTTGGATACAGCACCTTGTTGAAGAGTGCATGGCGGGCACGAAGCGACAGTGGCATGCGTGTTTTGAGCCCGCGGGTTCGGGCATCACGGATTTTGGAGACCTCGATGGCGGTCTTCTCTGCCTTCAAAAATAGCTCTGCTTTGCCGCTGCTCTCGGCCGAGGCCAGTGCGGTGGTGCGAATCTTTTCGAACACGCGCGGTACTGCCAGCAAGAATCCAGGCTTCACGGCTGCCATATCTTGAACGAGGTTGGCCATGGAGCTGGAGTGAGCAATGATCGAGCCACCGTGAATACAGGTCTGCTGTACGGCACGGGCTAGCACGTGGGCCAGCGGCAAGAACATCAAAGTAGGACGGTGATCGCCAAGGATATCGAGCATGTGCCCGGCCAGGTTATGGGCAACCATCGCGAAGTTAGAGTGGGACATATTGCATCCCTTGGGGCGTCCTGTGGTGCCAGAGGTGTAGACCATGGTGGCTACATCATCGAGTTTCATCGAGGAACGACGGGATTCGATGAGCTGCTCATCAACTTCTTGGGGATCTACCAATAAGTGATGTAAACCGGCCGAAGGGATCAGTGACTTATCGTCCCGGTCTGATCCTTCAAAAATATGGACGCGAACTTCTTCGCCCAATTGCGCCACGGCCTGACGCACATTGGCGCGCAAGTCATGATCTTCAGCGAAGACGACGCGGGCTGAAGAATCGCGCAGGATCCATTCGATCTGAAAAGGGCTAGACGTTTCGTAGATGGGCACTGAGACGCCACCAGCAAACCAGATCGCTTCTTCTGCCAAGGCCCACTCGTAGCGCGTGCGCGAGACGATCGCGACCTTGTCTCCTGGCTGAAGCCCGTCGTTGATCAGGGTGGTGGCCAGTCGTTTCACATCCCTCAGGAAGTCTCTTGCATTCACATCATGCCAGGTGTCCTCACGCTGCACACGAAACAACGGTTGGTCTGCACCTGCTGCGACCCGATCGAGGAGAAGATTCGTCGTATTAACCTCTGGCGCTAACTCAGTAAGTAGCTCGACTGATACTTCTTGCATGGAAGACAAAATCCTTTGGGAATCGAAACGGTCAAAGTGGCCTAATTCATGGCATAAGCACCAGTGTGTAGTGTTGTTTAGCCCCAGCTAGGGATCCACACGTGCATTCGCCACAGGTCATCTGCAATCATTTGTCCCGACCAAATTGACCAGAAGAAAGCCGAAGTGAGTAGGAACAACACCATCACGAGGGTGACTACGATAATGCGTGCTCGGTAGACGGGACCACTGTTTGGCTCACGCGGAATGAACCTGCCAATCATATACGTCAACGAAAGAATCATGAACGGAACCAACGGCAGGGTGTAGAAGAAGAACATCGTACGTTCTGGATACATCAGCCACGGCAGGAAGCCAGCCACAGCCGAAGACAAGATCGCACCGGCACGCCAATCGCGGGCGCCGATCCACCACAGGATCAACAAGAACATACTGATGGAGCAAGCCCACCACAACAGAGGGTTGGGTAGGTCTGTAATGACTTCGGTGCAACGCTTCAGATCGCAACCGTTCACGCCCTGGTCGTAACCTTCAAAGTAGAACAGCACTGGGCGGCCGGCAAAAGGCCAAGTCCATGGCGAGGACTGCCAGCCGTGTTCTGAGGTCAGTCCAGTATGGAATTCATAGCCTGCCTGGTGATAGTGCCACAGCGACCGCAACGGTGCGGGCAGCCAACTGACCCCTTCACCGGGGTGCTCTTTCGCCCACTGTCGATAGCGTCCACCGGAAGTGATTAACCAACCAGTCCAGGTCGACAGGTAAGTGATGAGCATCAGCGGAATCATCGTGAAGAACGAGTAGATTCCATCGCGGGTGAAAGCTGCCCGCTGCCAGTGGTGGATCCCCGCGGTGCGCCGTGCAGCAAAGTCCCACAGCACTGCCATAATGCAGAAAACAGCAACAAAGGACAATGCTGACCATTTGATACCCACAGCGCCACCGAGCATCACCGCGGCAACTAGTCGCCAGGGGCGCCACCAGATCATCGGGCCTTGGGCGAGCAGGAAGTCATCGGGCCTATTACCAGCAGGCACGGAAAGTTTTTTAGCTAATTGGGTGCGCCCGTGAACTCGGTCCTTGAGCAACGCATAAAACGCTGCGATCACGAAGAACATCAGGAAAATATCCAAGAGCGCGGAACGCGACATCACGATGGAGTGACCGTCGATGGCCATCAAGAGCCCTGCGATACCGCCCAAGGTATGTGAACCGAAAAGCAATCGAGCGCACAGGGTGACAAGCAGTACCGAAAGGGTGCCGAAGAGAGCAGTACTGAATCTCCAACCGAAGCCGTTGAAGTCACCGAAGAGCAACATCCCCAGGCCGATGAGCCACTTGCCTAAGGGCGGATGTACGACAAAAGATGGGTCGTTCGTCAGCTGCGGATCACCGGCGATGAACTGTGCGTCGCTATCGTCAGCCCATTCGCGTTCATAACCACTTTGCAACAGTGAGAACGCGTCTTTAACGTAATAGGTCTCGTCAAAGATCAGCATGTGCGGATGCGCAAGATTAACAAAACGCAGGAGGCCGGCCAGCAACGTTACCGCTAGCGGGATGATCCACAGCAGTGGTCCGCTGAGCGTAACGGTAGGGAGAAGCCGCTGTTTCAGGCTCTCGAAAGTGAAGGCCTGTCGCATGGAGCGAACGTGGCCAGTATCCGCGGAGTTAAGAGTCGAGATGCCCATCACCAAATCATGCTACCGGCGTAAGCGGAGGAATGTGGTCTTTTCGTACTTCGCGTAGGCTTAAGATTGTGCAGATCTCAGAGAATGAGGGCGTTATCGTCCTCGGTGCTACCCCAATTGGCAATCTATCCGATGCTTCGCCTCGTCTACGAGAGATAATGGCCAGCGCGGATATTATCGCGGCCGAGGATACGAGGAACTTCCATCACCTGGCCCAAGCGCTGGGAATCAAGATCACTGCCAAGGTCATGAGTCTTCATGAGCACAACGAAGCACACAAACTTTCAGAAGTCATCGACCTCGCCGCCCAAGGGGCCACCGTACTGGTTGTCTCCGACGCCGGAATGCCCGCCGTATCTGATCCCGGCTACCCGCTGGTGGCTGCCGCACTGAGTGCCGGTATTCGGGTGACTGCGGTGCCGGGGCCATCGGCTGTTCTCACCGCACTGTCACTATCGGGGCTTCCCACCGGACGTTTCACCTTTGAAGGGTTCTTGCCACGCAAGGCAGGGGAACGACGCAAGCGACTGGATTCTTTGCTGAGTGAAGAACGCACGATGGTGTTTTTTGAAGCCCCACACCGCCTCAGCGATTTCCTAGAAGCAGCCATCGAAGCCTTCGGTGAAGACCGCCAGGCAGCGGTCGCCAGAGAATTGACCAAGAAGTTTGAAGAGGTCCGTCGCGACTCTCTCGGTGCGCTGAAACAATGGGCTGAAGAAGGGGTCCGGGGCGAGATTGTTGTGGTGGTCCATGGTGCGCAAGCAGCAGAGCCTGCCACGGTTGAAGAGCTCTTGCCCAAGGTCGCTGAACTGGTGGAGCAAGGTACTCGAATGAAGCAAGCTGTTGGTGAAATCGCTGAGAAGTTCGGTGTGAAAAAGCGCGATCTTTATGAAGCTGTTTTGGCGCAACGTCACGAAGCGGATTAATAGCGAAATTCGCATAGGCTGATTGCACAATGAATCTGCGCTTTTATAGTGCACAGGGCGATTTACAGTTCGCTTGTGCCGAGAATAGCGTAGGCATCAACGACGATTAGTTTCATTTAGAGTTTCAGGAGATGCGCGTATGTCGATCACTGCCCAGCGCGAAGCAGAACTGCTTGCAAAGGTTCCAACCGGTCTTTTGATCAATGGCGAATGGCGCGATGCCTCGGATGGCGGCACGTTTGACGTGCTGGATCCAGCCACCGGAGAAAAATTGCTGACCCTGGCCAGCGCTACGAGCGAAGATGCTCTGGCCGCCTTGGACGCAGCTGATGCAGTTCAGGCTGAATGGGCTTTGACCGCACCACGCGAGCGTGCTGAAATCTTGCGCCGCGCCTTTGACCTGGTCACCGAACGCAAAGATGACTTTGCCCTGCTGATGAGCCTAGAAATGGGCAAGCCACTGGCTGAGGCCTACGGCGAAGTGACCTATGGTGCAGAGTTCCTGCGCTGGTTCTCCGAAGAGACCGTGCGCCACTATGGCCGCTACGTCACCACCCCTGAGGGCAAGAACAAGGTTCTCGTTCACCACAAGCCAGTAGGCCCATGCCTGCTGATCACCCCATGGAACTTCCCGCTGGCAATGGCTACCCGCAAGGTTGGCCCAGCAGTAGCCGCAGGTTGCACCATGGTGCTCAAGCCAGCCAAGCTGACCCCACTGACTTCCCAGCTGTTCGCCGCCACCATGATGGAAGCTGGCCTGCCAGCAGGTGTGCTGAACGTGGTTTCCGGTGCTTCAGCCTCGAAGATCTCCGGCCCATTGATGCAGGATGACCGCCTACGCAAGGTCTCATTTACCGGCTCCACCCCAGTGGGCAAGCAGCTGATGAAGGATGCTGCAGACAAGGTACTGCGCACCTCGATGGAACTGGGTGGTAACGCTCCATTCATCGTCTTCGAAGATGCTGACCTGGATGCAGCGGTTGAAGGCGCCATGGCAGCGAAGATGCGCAACATGGGTGAGGCTTGCACCGCAGCGAACCGTTTCTTGGTTCACGCCGATGTTGCCGAAGAGTTCACCGCGAAGTTTGCTGCAGCGATGAAGGCGCTGAAGCCAGGTCGCGGCACCGAAGCCGACACCACGGTAGGCCCACTAGTTGAAGAGAAGGCTCGGGACGAGGTTCACGCCTTGGTGGAAGCCGCCGTCAGCGCTGGCGCAACCGCTATTACCGGTGGCGCACCAGTAGAAGGCCCAGGCTACTTCTACCAGCCAACCGTGCTGGCTAATGTTGCTAACGATGCCAAGATCCTGACCCAGGAAATCTTCGGCCCAGTGGCCCCAGTAACCACCTTCACCTCGGAAGAAGAAGCCATCAAGCTGGCTAACTCCACCGAGTACGGTTTGGCGTCCTACATCTACTCGCAGGATTTCAACCGCATGTTCCGCGTTTCGGAGCAGATTGAATTCGGCCTGGTCGGATTCAACGCCGGTGTCATCTCCAACGCTGCAGCACCATTTGGTGGCGTGAAGCAGTCCGGCCTGGGTCGTGAAGGCGGCGCCGAAGGTTTGGCTGAATACACCACCGTGCAGTACATCGGTATCGCGGATCCATACGCAGCCAAGAAGTAATTACTAAGCATCAAACGATGCTCATAGACAGTTCAGGCCCAGCCATTTGGCTGGGCCTGAACTGTCTTAAAGACATTATTTACCAGTGGACTGCTGAACTTTTCTCCTGTCACCCGGTGCCGAATTCACGGACTTAGGGAAAAGGAAACTGAGGATTCGACGGCCCAACGGCAGCTGGCGTCGAAGCTGATTTTGGACCTCATGTAAGGCGTCCAAAAGTCCTGGGGCATCCTGCTCTTGCACATGGTGTGAGGCATAGAAACTGAGCTCGATAGCTCGTTGGAGCATACTCAATTCTTTGGTGAGTCCAGGATGGTCATCGGCCAGTCGCACAAGGTAGTCTCCCACCGATTCGTGGACTCCACACGGAACTGAAGCATCCATTCCGACGCTGAGCAGTTCGTTCCACAGCGCCTGCGCAGATTCCTGATTTCCTGCCCGGATCACCTCTAAGCGTTTTTGTCTTGCCCGATGCCGGCGCCATGGTGCGATACATAATCCTGCAATGACCAACAGAATAATCAGTTGGGCAAGCCAGATCGCGGTACTGTCATCGCTACTCTGTGTCCCCGCCGTAGCTTGTGGCGTTTCGGACGGCGATTCGGAACTTGATGGGGTGCTACGCGTAGTGGGTACTTCAGGTGCAGTACTTTCCTGTTCAGTGACGGCTCGTGTAGGTTCCGGCGCGTAAGTTGGCGTGTAGCCACGCCCTGGAGTTGGCTCGAAAGGAACCCAGCCAATACCGTCCAAGTACAACTCTGGCCACGCATGAGCCTGCTGCCCACTGACGGTATAGCCTTTGAGCTCGGTTCCCGTTTCAAGGCTGTTGGTCAGCGCACTGGCCGCCTCAGAACTGTCAGTCGTGATGGATTCGCCGGTGGCAACACCTGGGGCATAGCCCACGGCAATACGTGATGGGATTCCGGCTTCACGGGCTAGTAAGGCCATAGCCGATGCGAAATGCACGCAATACCCCTGACGGCGAGCAAGGAAGGCTTTGACTACTTCGGCGTTGGCTCCGTCGTATCCTTCCCGAAGGGGAGTGCGTTCGGAGTATACGAAATTCCCTGAGCGGAAGAAATCTTGGAGGGCGACTGCTTTTTCCAGATCAGTTCTGGGGGAACTGCCCTGTTTGTAAGCTTCCTGAAGAGTTTCGTCTAGCAGGGATTGCAACGTATTGTCAGGATCTTGGGGAAGCTGGGTGTAATCATCAGCGATGAAAGTATCTTGGCCTTCGACCAGCTGATTAAGGTATTCAACGACTTGTGGGGTGACGTTCAGTTGTGAGTAGGCGACTGAAACGTCATTCGTTGCGCTTAGAGCGTCGCCGCTGAGGCGGGCGGTGGAGGTTTCGTGGGTCCACGTCCAATCGCCGACAATGCCGTTGACCAGGTAACTGCGGTCAGGCAGGGGCAACAGCGGATTTCTATTACCTTTGGGCCAGGTCATCTGCAGAACTTCTTCGGTGCTACTGAACGTTGAGAAATTGTTGTTTACCGCAACGTCGCCATAGTAGTCGGAATGAAAGAGTCCTTCGCTCGGCTCCCAGCGTTCACCGGTGAGGTTCCTGATGACCTGCGTGCGTAGGTAAGGCGCCTGATCTGCCGTCGTGTAATAGGTCAAGAACGGGTCGGATCCATTGGACCGAAGGTCTCGGCCCAAATTGATTAGTGGGTCAACATTGTTGGCTAGTAAGTCCCCGGAAGGGCGTTGGCCTTCGGGGAACATTCCGGTGCGGAAACCGGGCATCCAGGCACTTGCGGCGACTAATGATCCAACACAGGCCAGCACCGTGATACCAAAGATTCCCAGCGTCTTCGGCTCAGCGATAGTCCGTCCAACTTGATGACCTGGAGTTGTGTTTGAAGATGTGGGGTAACAAGGCCACAAAACCCAAGATCCCGATAAGCAGAAGCGCGAGGTAACCGATTCCCGCTCCCTCTTGTTTGAATAAGGAAGCAACTATCGGGGCGAAAGACAACACAATGATGGATAACAAGGCGGTACGGCGGAAAGTAGCCAAGAGTTCCACGATGAGACTGACGCACATCGCTAGGACAAGAACGGCGAAGTCTACGTAAATGGAGCTGGCTACCGGAGGAACTTGTGTAGCTAATTGGATCCCCGCCTCTGACAGAGCGGAGAAGAACCATTGTGTAGCCGAGAAACCATAGGTATTTGCGGTCATCGCATCGTGGTTAGCGATGGCAACGATGGCGGCCAAAACCGTAGCAGGCAGCGCCAGCCAACGAATGACACGAACGCTTCGGATGAGAGCGCCGAGCAGATGAATGGTAAAAACCGGTAGGAGTAAGTAGGGGAACCATGAGAATCCCTCAACGACCCCGGTAAGAGATGCAGTCCCGGCCAAGACGGCCAATGCCAGACACACTGCGGCCAATACCCGTGGGAGGAGATTTGCTATCACCGGAGTCTGAGGCATCTTTCGACTCTCTTGATCATCGGCGCGTTGTGGTGTTGGGGTGTCCGTTATCTGCGTAGTCATTATGCGCCCCACATCTGTTCCGCACCGAGAGATCCAGAGAGCAAATGAACTTTCCACCCGGTACCGGCGAGTTCTTGATGCACCGCATCGTATCTTTCCGGATGTGCTACAAGTAGGAAGATCTCAGCATGACGTACCGTGCGAGCCAAAGTAGCGAGCCTTCGCGCCTGGCCAACGGTGAGCTCTCCAAGGATCATGATGACTGGTTCGTCGCGGAACGCTAATAGCTCCTTATGCAGTTGGTCGCTGAACAGCTCTGAGGAAGTAGCATCAATCCCGTCATTATTCAGGGATAAGTCAGCAGTGGCAGCATGGAACAAATCGAAGTTTGATTGGGCGATGACATCTGATGTCGCTTGCTGATGCTGTTCAATCAGTGGGGTTCCACTGAGATCACGGAACGAGAGCTGATAGCCGCTGCTGGCATAGCGTGAACCAATACTGCTTGCTAGGCACAGCGCAGTTTCAAAGCGGCGACTGCTCGGGAAGTCTTCGTTCCTGCCCGGGATGGAAAGCCTAAGATCAACACCGCTGTGGCACCAATGCTCAAAAGTAGTGTCCAAGATCAGCAGTGCTTGAGCCGTGGCGACGTTGTTTTCTTGTCGGACCATGAGTTTGCCTTGACGGGCGCTGGCTTTCCAATGGACCTGCCGAATGGAGTCACCCTGTTGGTAGTCGCGGATGGCGACGTCGTAATAGTCTGCGGTAGTGCTCCGTGAATGTCGGGCGTCTCCGGTGAGTAACTGCTCACCAAGAGATGCGAAACGGTGCAGGTCAATGAGTTCGGACCGGACAGGGACGTCCAAAGTTTCGCCGGTGTTGACCAGTCCCTTGACCAGTCCTAAAGAGTCGGAGACAACCTGTTGGGCAGGTCCTAGTTGGTGAATTCCTCGTGTACCAAAGATGAGCTCATATTCCAGATCGCCGGGAGAGTCTAGGACCGGGCCAGGCCCGAAACTTTCTGGAAGTTGTTCTTGGATCATGGCCTGTTCTGAACAGTGCAATTGAACTTTACAGACTTCCCCGACGCTGGGATTCGTGGAGAGTAAGCGTCGCTGGACTCTAGTGCGTCCACGCAGGCTCAGGGTGAAAAACCAGCTGACTACCGCTAAGACAATCAGGCTGATACCCAACGCCATGAGTTCATGGCGGCCTAAAAGGTGGGCCAAAAATACTAGGAGGACTCCGGCACCCAGCGTGCACCATCCACGTACGGTCAGTAGCTCAAGACGTAAGCGCCGTAGTACTGCTGGGCTAGAGCTTTGAGAACGAACCCACGACAAAGCATTGCGCGAGTCGAAACGAGGAATCTTCTCCATCAGAGGTCAGCTAGCTCACCGGTGTGCTGGCGAGCAGCTCCTGAATGAGGTCTTGGGTATCCACCCCATCGGCAACAGCACGTCGAGTGAGGATCAGACGATGATTGAGCACCATCTGTGCCACGCTGCGCACGTCTTCTGGCAGCACGTGGTCCCGGCCATTAATGGCCGCGCGCGCTTTGGCAGCCCGAACCCACTGGATCAGTGCGCGCGGTGAAGCACCGAGCTGGATGTGTGGATGGTTTCTGGAAGCTCGCCCCAAATCCACAACATAGGAACTCAAGCGTTCGGTGACGGTGACCGAGCTGACCTGTTCGATCATCTGCTGCAGATCAGACAGCTGTAAAACGGGGGATAGGGTTTCCAGCGGCTCGTGATGGTGGTGGCCGGTGATCATCGATATTTCGGCCTCCCGCTGCGGGTATCCCAAAGAGATACGTCCCATGAAACGGTCGCGTTGCGCCTCGGGCAGAGCAAAGGTTCCTTCGGAATCTACTGGGTTCTGGGTAGCCACGACCATAAACGGTTGTTCCAAAGGGTGCGTGATGGAATCAACGGTAACCTGAGTCTCTTCCATACACTCAAGCAAGGCAGATTGTGTTTTGGCGTTGGCACGGTTGATTTCATCGGCAATGACGATGTTGGCGAAAATCGGGCCGGGATGAAAGGTGAACTCGTGAGTTTGTGGCGAATAGACAGAAACGCCGGTCACATCACTGGGTAGCAAATCAGGCGTGAACTGGATGCGGTGCACCGAACCATTCACGCTCTTGGCCAACGATTTGGCCAACATGGTCTTTCCGACGCCCGGAACATCTTCTAGCAGCAAGTGTCCTTGGGCTAGAAGTACCGTAAGAGCATTAGTGATGGCCTCGGGTTTTCCCGTGATGACTTGCTGTACTGCGTCAAAGATACGTTGGCAATTTGATTGGAACGTAGAATCCAGCGATGGCATCGTCGGGTTCGCACTCATTCGAAGTTCCTCCTGCGCAATGGTTCAGCCGCGAGATACTTCGCATCTTGAGGCGTTCAACAGACTCTTGATGATTATCATATGGGCATCTTTTATCCAACAGAAGAGGCTTATCTGGCCCGTGCCGGAGATTGATTGGAGCAGAACTCTGTGTTGGTGACACAATAAAACGAGCAGTGGGTAGCAGTTATATCAGCGCAAAGGATTACCGTGTCAAAGAAGAAGTCGGACACCGACATCACTCGAGTTCCCGAGGCATACCGCCCTAGTGAATCTGAGGAACTGGCAGAGCAAGCGGGCCGTGCGCGCAATGCCAACAATGAAAAGGGTGGGAGCAAGGGAAACTTGCAGTACCCCGAGGCGCCAGAAGCACTTCCTGTGGCTGTAGTCGACAACCACACCCATTTAGATTTTCTCGACGGCACCGTGAAAGTATCTGTACCGGACGCACTGGCCGCAGCCAACGCTGTCGGGATTAAAGGACTTATTCAGGTGGGATGCGATGTGCCTTCTTCCCAATATGCGGTGGAAGTAGCCAACGAGTACTCAAATATCTTGGCGGCGGTCGCGATTCACCCCAACGATGCGGCCCGTCTAGCTGAGCGTGGCGAACTGGGCAACGCCATCAAGAGCATCGAAGAACTCGCATCAAACCCTCGCGTTCGTGCACTGGGCGAGACCGGACTCGACTACTTCCGCACCGCAGAAGATGGTCGCGATGCTCAAGAACATTCTTTCCGTGAACATCTGCGCATTGCCGTCGAACAGGATAAAGCTGTCCAGATTCATGATCGCGATGCGCACGAGGACGTTGTCCGAGTACTCAAGAGCTCACAATTACCGTCAAAAGTCGTGTTCCATTGCTTCTCTGGCGATGAAGACTTGGCAAAAATCTGCAACGACAATGGCTGGTACATGTCATTCTCCGGAACAGTGACCTTCAAAAACTCGCACGGTTTGCGGGCCGCACTAGAAGTGGCTGACCCACAGCTACTACTTGTGGAAACCGATGCCCCATTCTTGACCCCACACCCTTACCGTGGACGCCCCAATGCCAGCTACATGATTCCGTATACGGCTCGGTTCATGGCGCAAACTAAGGGTGTTGATCTCGCCGAGTTCTGCACACAAATTGATGCGAATACTCGCGAGGTGTACGGGGAATTTTAGACCCGCAAGCTGTGCCTCTCCTTACAGGACACTTGCCACGAATATAACAATTCGGTTACGGTGGATGAGATGTTTGAGATCTTTCCTGCCTTCTTTGAGGGTAGTGGCGGGTCTAGGCAGCCTGATCCTCGCACCTTGTTGCATCCGGGAAAGACGGCATAGACAGATTGATAAATGGGCAGCGAGGGCTGCTGGGCTCGACGAGAATGACTGAAATAGTTTTCAGGGCGTGAGCCAATAAACGATGGGGATCTCACTACCGTGACTCACTTGCTCAAGAAAAGCTGGGTGAAATACCTGGCCCAGGCGCTCGCCGTGGCCGTGGTTATCGCCGGCGCCGTCTTTTATGTTGCTGGCCAAAAGTCGGTCATTATCTCCGTCGACGGGGATGAACAAGAAGTCACTACCCGAGCCGCAACTGTCAGCGCCCTGCTGGACCAGCAGGAAATCTCGCTGGATCAACGAGACGAAATCTCAGCGTCCCTAGATTCCAGTCTTTCCGATGATCAGAAGATCGATATCAAGCGCAACAAATCCGTTGAGGTGACCGTTGATGGCACCGAGCGCGTAGTGCACACCACGGGAATGACCGTGGCAGATGTGATCGACCAGCTAGACCTTAAAAAGGGTTCCGAAGTTTCCCTCGATGAAAACATGGAACTGAGCGCGTTGAGCGACCAGCTCGAAGTGATCACTCCGCAAGATCTCACCTTAATTGTGGATGACAAGAAGAAGACCGTTTCCACCACCGCATCAACCGTCAAGGAGCTGCTAGCTGAGCAGAACATCAAGGTTGATGACAATGATGAAGTCAACGTCAAAGCGGATGATGAGACTGACAAGAACGTCAAAGACAGCACCGCCATCAAAGCCGGCGTAGAAGTAGAGGTCATCGAGGTCAACGTTAAGACGTGGGACGAGACTCGCGACATCGACTTCGACACCAAAAAGGTCAATGACAAAACTTTGGCTAAGGGTGACACCGAAGTGAAGACCGAAGGTGAAAAGGGCGAGCGCGAACTCACCCTCCGCCAGGAAACCCGCAATGGCAAGAAGGGCGAGGAAGAAGTCCTCAAGTCCAAGGTGACCAAGGAACCAGTGGCAGAAGTCATCAAGGTGGGCACCAAGGTAGAAGAAAAGAAAGAAGAGAAGCAGGACGACGAGAAAAACTCTGAATCCTCTTCTAAGAAATCGGCTGACACCAGCAACATTTCGGCAACGTGGAAAGCATTGGCCAAGTGTGAATCCGGTGGTAACTGGTCCATTAACTCCGGTAACGGATACTACGGTGGTTTGCAGTTCTCGGCTTCGTCGTGGCGAGCAGTTGGCGGTACCAAGTACGCACCTCTGCCACACCAGGCCACCCCACAAGAGCAGATCGCAGCGGCTGAAAAGCTTCGCGCTTCCGGCGGCTGGGGACACTGGCCAGCTTGCTCGGCAAAGCTGGGCCTGCGCTAAAAAGCAAGAAACCTAACGACGCGACGCGTTCACCATCACGGTGGACGCGTCGCGTTGTTATGTTTGGAACTATCTGGCTGAACTAGAATTGGATCTGTGATGTCTAAGGAATCTTTGCCGCTACTTGGGGCCACCGAAATCCGTCGTCTGGCCGAAGAGCTGGGAATCCGCCCTACCAAGACGTTGGGGCAGAACTTTGTGATTGATGGAAACACCATCCGTCGCATTGTCGCCTCCGCTAACGTTGACCCCTCGGAGACCGTCCTAGAGGTCGGGCCAGGGCTTGGTTCATTGACCCTTGGCATCATGGACGCAGCCGCGAAAGTTGTTGCCGTGGAAATTGATCCACCACTGGCACAACGTTTGCCTCAGACCATGGCCGAATTCCGTCCAGGACGCGAAGAGGACCTGACCGTCATTCTCAGTGATGCCATGAAAGTCACCGAACTACCAGATAACCCGACCTCGTTGGTAGCCAACCTGCCCTATAACGTGGCCGTGCCGGTCGTGCTGCACCTGCTGGAACACTTCCCAAGCATCCGCAATGGTTTGGTCATGGTCCAAGACGAAGTTGCCGATCGCATGAGTGCAACACCGGGCACCAAGATTTACGGCATCCCATCGGTCAAGGGTGCTTGGTACGGAACCATGCGCAAAGCCGGAGTGATCGGCATGAATGTCTTCTGGCCAGCACCAAAGATTCATTCAGGCCTCGTCTCATTCACGCGTGACAAGGACCGTAGCGACGCCCCGGATCGTAAGGAAGTCTTCGCTATTGTCGACGCCGCTTTTGCTCAGCGCCGTAAGACCCTGCGTGCAGCGCTCTCGGGTTGGGCTGGCTCTGGCGTGCGCGCCGAAAAGATTCTGGTTGCTGCCGGCATCGATCCGAAGGAACGCGGCGAAAAGCTCGATATTGAGCAGTACATTGCGATCGCTCGAGCCGCAGAAGACGTACCGGTAGACGCGCCGGCTAGCGAGAGCTAAGCATGGCCAAGCAACGCGTTATTGCCACAGCTCCGGGAAAGATCAACTGCTATTTTCGGGTTGGACCGCCTCGCGAGGACGGCTACCACGAAGTGGCAAGCCTGTATGTGGCGGTGTCTTTGACCGAACAAATTGAAGCCACCCTGCGCACCGATGGGGAACTGCAACTGAGTCTGGAACCAGATTCGCCAGTGGTACACGACCCGGAGAACTTTCCTCTGGGCGAAGGAAACCTTGTCTATCAGGCCGCTCAGCTTTTGCGCGAGCACACTGGCACCACCTTGGGTGCCGACCTGCACATTACCAAGCGTGTGCCCATCGCCGGGGGCATGGGTGGTGGCTCGGCCGATGCTGCAGCAACCCTCGTTGCCTGCAATGAGCTGTGGGAAACCCACCTTGATCGCGAAGAGCTGGGACGTTTAGGAGCGCGACTTGGTGCAGATGTTCCATTCGCCCTCATGGGAGGGGCCGCCATTGGCCTTGGTGTGGGGGACCAGCTGGCGCCTTTGCTTACCCGGGCTAAGACTCATTGGGTGTTGATCCCTGCCAGTTATGGACTGTCCACTCCGCGAGTTTATGGCATGCTGGACCGACTGCGCGCCGGCATGGATATCGAGGTTCCACAAGAAATCGACCCGGCCGTCATTGAAGCGTTGATGGCTTCGGATGCGAAAGCATTGGCGCAAGTACTTGCCAATGATCTGACTCAGGCTTCCTTGGCCTTGGCGCCAGAACTGGGCACCATGCGAGATCTTGCTGAGGGAGCCGGTGCGCTACGAGCTATGGTTTCCGGTTCGGGTCCCACTCTGGCACTCTTGGTCAGCGATGACGAGCACGCCGAAGAGGTTATGGCTCAACTAGGTGACGAGGTGGGCGTAGCGACCATTCCTGTCACTGCACCGGCCGCCGGTGCACATATTTCCTTGAGTGAATAAGCCGCGACTTTGCTGAACTGCATGTCGTCGGTGTCACCACAAAGTTAAATTCCTTGATTGCTCTTGTCGTGCAATGAAACTGGTCATAGGCTGATTTCACAACGCTGGGTGAAAGCAATTCATTTAGGAAATTTGGGTGATCCGCGCATGCTCAATGGCCAGGTATCGCATTGGTGGGAACAAATAGGTGTCCCGGAGCCGCGCCCCGAACTTCGTGGGCATAGCACCGTCGACGTGGCCATCATTGGTGCCGGATTTACTGGGTTATGGACTGCCTATTATCTGGCCAAAGCAAAACCAGACTTGAACATCGCGGTGCTTGAAGCACGCCATGTGGGTTATGGCGCTTCGGGACGCAACGGCGGCTGGCTGACCAACACCATTACCGCTGGCCCCGATCATTACCGCACCACGCACTCCATTCAGGAGATCAACGACTTCCAGTTGGCGATGAACCAGACCGTTGAGGAAGTTATCAATATCTGTGCTGAAGAAAATATTGACGCTGATATTCTGCGCGGTGGCGAATTTGAGGTGGCCTACACGCCGGCTCAAGAACAGCGTCTGCGCGAGCATGCCCGTGCCACTAGTTCTTGGCAACATACAGATAGCAAGGTTTTAGAGGCCGAAGAAGCTCGAAATAAGATCAACGTCGCAGGAACACGGGCTGCCCTGTGGCATCCTCATGCAGCCAGAATTCATCCAGCGAAACTCGTGCGAGGGTTAGCTGAGGCGGCCGAACGTCTTGGGGTGAAAATCTTTGAAAATACCCGAGTGAAAACGATCCGCCCCAGGCAACTGGAATTCGACGGGGGAACGGTCAACACGCAGTACATAGTTCGGGCTACCGAAGGGTTTACTGCCCAATTGGCCGGACATCACCGACTTTGGTTGCCCATGAACTCTTCCATGATCGTGACTGAACCGTTGGCCGAATCAGTCTGGGATGAGCTGAATTGGAGCGCCGGGGAAGTGTTGGGGGATTACGCTCACGTTTACATGTACGCGCAGCGAACCGCCGATGATCGCATCGCGATCGGCGGACGTGGAGTCCCCTACAAATACGGTTCGCGAACAGACCTAGACGGGATCACACCCCAGAGCACCGTTACCGGTCTGAGCGAAGTTCTGCATCGCATGTTCCCCCAAACCCAACACGCCAAAATTGCTCATGCGTGGTCTGGGGTGCTCGGCGTTCCGCGCGACTGGGCTGCAACTGTCGGGCTCGATCCAGACACCGGAATTGGTTGGGCCGGTGGTTACGTTGGCACTGGTGTGGCGACGACCAATCTTTCTGGACGCACTTTAAGAGACCTCATTTTGGGGCACGACACCGCCTTGACTCAGCTGCCGTGGGTCAACCATCAGGTGCGCAAATGGGAGCCAGAACCCTTACGCTGGTTGGCAACCAAGGGGCTCTACGCTGCCTATTCTCAAGCCGATCGTAGTGAGCTCAAAGGCCGCGAGGGCTCATCCCCGTTGGCGCGTATCGCCGATAAGATCACCGGGAAACCTTAGTTCAGATGGTTAGCGTGGCACCGCGCTAGAGGCCTTCGATGCGGTATTCGCGCTTGATACCGGCGGTGCCTTGTCCCCAGTAGCTTGTTCTGACGCGCTGTTGATGGGCTTCGAAAGCTTGTGCATCAGTGAACTCTTCAGCAACGATCCACGTCCAAGGATCCTGTGCAGGTGTCACCTGAAATGACAGGCAACCAGGCTCCTGTCGAGTGAGCCGAATATGCTCTGGCAACAACTCAACGACGGCATCTGCTTCGGATTGATTGGCGCAGATAAGATGTCCGCTCAGGCTCACAATTCCCATGAATTGAGTGTGCCATGTAGCGAGGTTATTTATGGCACTGCCGGCTAAATGCGACGTAGGCCCGGAACCATGTTGGTTCCGGGCCTACTAAGAAGTCGTGCACTTCGAACGTGGGTTACTCAAGTAATTCCGTGAGCTCTAGCCAACGTTCTTCCAGCTCATCGATCTGAGCCTGATATTCATCGATTTCCGCGGTGAACTTGCCCAAACCCTCATAATCACTTTGGTCGTGATCGGCCATTTTGGCGTGGACCTTAGCGATCTTTTCGTTCAGCTGCGACACCTTGCGCTCATTGGCGTTCAACTCTTTTTGGGCTGCTCGAAGCTCGGCCCCCGACGGACCTGCAGGCTTGGCCGTAGCCGTATCACTTTGCGACTGCGAAGGGTTCGAGCCACCGGTGGAACCCTGAGCGGCACGCAGCTTGAGGTACTCATCCACGCCGCCTGGTACATGGCGGAAGTGTCCACCAAGGATTGCGTATTGCTGGTCGGTGACGCGTTCAAGGAGATAACGGTCGTGGGAAACAACAATGAGCGTGCCCGGCCATGAATCTAAGAGGTCTTCGAGAGCTGCCAACATGTCGGTATCAACATCGTTGGTCGGCTCGTCAAGGATCATGACATTCGGTTCATCCATCAAGATCATCAGTAGCTGAAGACGCCGGCGTTGACCGCCGGAAAGCTCACTGACCTTGGTGGACAGGTGTGCCGATGAGAAGCCCAAACGTTCCAACAGCTGGGCAGGGGTCAGATCCTTACCATCAACATTGAAGGTGGTGCGATAACGGGCCAGGACTTCACGAACCTTGTCCTGACCAATCGTTTCCAGCTCACGGAACTGCTGATCAAGCACCGCCAGCTTTACGGTCTGGCCGCGCTTGATCTTGCCACCCGTGGGTTCAACAGTTCCGGCAATCAATCCGAGCAGGGTGGATTTGCCGGCACCATTGGCGCCGAGCAGACCGGTGCGTTCGCCAGGACCGATGCGCCAGGTAAAAGGCTTGAGTACCTGTTTGGAGCCAAATGACACCTCGGTATCCAACAGGTCGATGACATCCTTGCCCAATCGGCTCGTTGCCATCTTCTGCAGTTCCAGCGGATTGCGGGCTGGTGGTACATCGGCGATGAGCTGATTGGCAGCTTCAATACGGAACTTAGGCTTTGAGGTACGTGCCGGAGCGCCACGGCGCAACCATGCCAGTTCCTTCTTCATCATGTTTTGACGTTTGTTTTCAGTCACTGCGGCGATGCGGTCACGCTCCACACGTTGCAGAACATAGGCGGCGTAGCCACCTTCAAAAGGCTCAACGATACGGTCGTGTACTTCCCAGGTGGTGGTGCAGACCGCGTCAAGGAACCAACGGTCGTGAGTGACAACCATCAGACCGCCAGCGTTTTTGGACCAACGCTTATTAATGTGTTCTGCCAGCCAAGAGATACCCTCAACATCTAAATGGTTGGTGGGCTCGTCAAGGATGATGACGTCCCAGTCCTGAACCAAAAGGGCTGCCAATGCGACACGGCGGCGCTGCCCACCGGAAAGGGTGCCAACGGTGGCTTCCCAATCGAGGTCAGCAACCAGGCCAGAAATAATGTCGCGAATTCTCGCTTCGCCCGCCCATTCATGGTCTTCCATCTCGCCCACCACGCTGTAATGCACGGTGGCTTCTGGGTCCAAGGTGTCGGACTGGTCTAGTACGCCTACGCGCAGGCCATTACGCAGGGTGACCCGTCCGGAATTGGGCTCGATCTTGCCCGAGAGCATGCCGAGAAGCGAGGATTTTCCTTCGCCATTGCGTCCCACCAGGCCGATACGGTCTCCATCGGAGATGCCGATGGTCACCGAGTCGAAGACGGTATGGGTGGGATATTCCAGATGTAGGGCTTCGCCCCCGAGTAAATGAGCCACGATTTCCATTTTACGTTCCGGGTGCAAATCGAGGTGGATCATGGGTCGTCGTGGGGTCAATGAACAGCACTTTATAAGTTGAGGTGTTTTCGATTTCACTCAAGGGGGCCGAACATGGCAGAATAATTAGCGTGCTTGTGGGGGATGACCTGCATAAGCCATTTTCCGCCCTGGTGTAATGGCAACACGCCAGCCTTTGGAGCTGTGCATTCTAGGTTCGAATCCTAGGGGCGGAACCATCGATAGAGCGCCACGCAAGTGGCGCTTTTATTCTTTAAGCAGTTCAGCCTTGTGCGTTGTGCACGTTAGACTTGTCTAAGGGTTTTTCTTCTCTGCCCAAAACCTTGAATCTAAACTGCAGGAGAACGCACTTGAGCGATCAGGTCAATGCACCAGTAGCTGTCATCGTCCTCGCCGCCGGGGCTGGTACTCGGATGAAGTCGGCTAAACCGAAGATCATGCATGAAATCGCAGGTCGCTCCATGATTGCTCACGCACTTCATGCTGCCTCGGCCCTGCAGCCAAAGAATCTTGTGGCCGTGGTTCGCCACCAGCGTGATCTGGTTGCCGAGCACATTCTTAGCCAGTTCCCATCCATCACCATTGCCGATCAGGATGAGATCCCAGGCACCGGCCGCGCGGTCCAACAGGGGCTGGACGCACTGGATCCAAGCCTTGAAGGTACCGTCGTGGTGACCTATGGCGATGTGCCATTGCTCACCAGCGAAGTCCTGCAGGATTTGGTCACCACCCACGAGGCCAACGGCAACTCGGTCACCGTCTTGACCACCTCGCTGGATGACCCTAATGGCTACGGCCGAATTCTGCGTGATGAGAACGGCGATGTCGCTGGCATTCGCGAGCAGAAGGACGCTTCGGCAGAAGAACTGCTGATCAAGGAAATCAACTCCGGGATCTACGCTTTTGACGCCAAGATGCTGCGTTCGGCGCTGACCGAAGTCACCACCGAGAACGCCCAGGGCGAAATGTACCTGACCGACGTGCTGGCTATCGCCCGTGCACGCGACGGACGAGTTGCTTCTTCACAGATTGCTGACCGCTGGCAGATTGAGGGCGCGAATGACCGCGTTCAGGTTTCTAACTTGGCCCGCATCTACAACCAGCGCAAGACCGAATTCTGGATGCGCGAAGGCGTGACCATCGTTGATCCAGCCACCACCTGGATTGACGCCGAAGTCATCATTGGCCGTGACGCGACGCTCAAGCCAGGAACCCAGCTGCACGGTACCACCATCATTGGTGACAATGCTGTTGTTGGCCCAGACACCACCCTGACCAATGTTGTGGTCGGCCAGCGTGCCACCGTCAAGCGCACCGACGCCACGGACTCTCGGATTTCTGAGGGTGCCTCGGTGGGTCCATTCGCTTACCTGCGTCCAGGTACCGAACTGGGCACCGACGGCAAGATCGGTGCCTTCTACGAAACCAAAAATGTCACGATTGGTCGTGGCTCCAAGCTCTCGCACCTCGGCTACGCCGGGGATGCTGAAATCGGTGAATTCACCAACATCGGGTGTGGCAATATCACCGCGAATTACGATGGTGAAAAGAAGCACCGGACCAAGATCGGTTCGCATGTGCGCACCAGCTCCAACACTGTGTTTATCGCCCCAGTTGAAATCGGGGATGGCGCATACACTGGTGCAGGCGCCGTCGTCCGCAAGAACGTCCCGGCCGGTGCTCTGGCACTGTCTGTGGCTCCGCAGCGCAATACTGAGGGTTGGACGCTTGAAAAGCGCCCAGGTACCCCTTCGGCTGACGCCGCATTCAAGTCCTCCCTGAATTCCTCGGGCACCGAGTAATCCGGCCCCGGACTTAATTTCCTCGACAACAACCTCATACGTGATAGCGAAGCGAGCGAGAAAGCATACCCCATGAGTGAAATCCGCCATAACGTCGACAAAGAGCTGGTGCTGGCCAGCGGTCGCGCCCACCCGGAACTAGCAGCCGAGGTCGCCAAGGAACTGGGCACCGACCTGCTGCCGCTGAACGCCTATGACTTCGCCAACGGCGAGATCTACGTTCGCTCGGATGAGTCGGTACGCGGCAAGGATGTCTTCCTGCTGCAGTCCTACCCAGCGCCGCTGAACAACTGGCTGATGGAACAGCTGATCATGATCGACTCGATGAAGCGTGCTTCGGCCCGTCGCATCACCGTGGTGGCACCGTTCTACCCATACGCACGTCAGGACAAGAAGGGCCGTGGCCGCGAGCCCATCTCGGCACGCCTGGTCGCTGACCTGTTCAAGACCGCAGGTGCTGACCGTGTGATCTCCTGTGATCTGCACACCGCGCAGATCCAGGGCTTCTTCGATGGCCCGGTTGACCACCTCTTCGGCTTCCCGCTGCTGGCTGACTACATCAAGTCGAAGGTAGACGTCAACGAAGTCACCGTGGTGTCCCCTGACACCGGTCGCGTTCGCGTGGCTGAGCAGTGGGCAGATCGCTTGGGTGGCGCACCACTGGCCTTCGTACACAAGTCCCGCGACTTGACCGTGCCGAACCAGGCTGAGTCCAAGACCGTGGTTGGCCAGGTTGAAGGCCGCACCGCGATCCTGATTGACGACATGATTGACACCGGCGGAACCATCGCAGGCGCAGTGCGCGTGCTGAAGGAAGCTGGCGCCAAGGATGTCATCATCGCCGCGACCCACGCGGTCTTCTCGGATCCAGCTGCCCAGCGTTTGGCAGAATGTGGTGCTCGCGAGGTTGTTGTTACCAACACCCTGCCAATCCCAGAAGAGAAGCGTTTTGAGAACCTGACCGTTCTTTCGATTGCTCCAACGATCGCTCGGGCGATCTCGGAAGTGTTCCACGACGGTTCGGTCACGAACCTGTTTGACGGCCGCGCCTAGCAGCCCTCGTTTCGCAATCGCCGAGAGGCCGGTACCAGCAATGGTTCCGGCCTCTTGGTCATTAACGGCTCAAAAATCGGTAGGTGATACCGGTGCTAGGTGAAGCTCTGCAAGTAGCCGCTGCGCGGACTGCTGTGGTGATTCTCCCTCGGTGTACAGCGTGGTGGTAGCAAGCATTCTGGTGAACGGGTCATCGAGCCACTGCGCCAGAAAATCATGGGACTCTCGAATCCAGTCGGTGTTTTTGGAAGCAATCGAACGTTCGCGAAGGATCTGCAGCGATGTGGTGCGATCTGAGCAGGGTTCGACAAAAACTACATGCTCGACTGACTTCAGGGCTTGAGCGACTTGCTGGGCGAGCTGTGCTTCACAGTAGGAAGCGTGGCCGGCGCCAAACGCAATAACTGCTTTGGGAAAGTCGGCCATGGCCCGCGAGACAGCATGCGCTCGTGCAATTTCCCAGTCACGTTCGGCTGCTACACGCCCTACCTTTTCAATGTGCTCCACCAGGCGCGTGATGCTCCAGCCGACTTCCTCGTAATACGGCGTACTGACCTCGTCGAGGTCTACGAACTGCATTTGAAGTTCATTAGCCAGGATCGCGCCGAGAGTCGACTTTCCGCTGGCCGCCGGGCCGATGAGAATCAGGTTCGTGTCAGATGTCATAGAGTGAGTCTTGCACGAAGAAGTAGTCCGGGCTCGCAAAGAAGGTTCACGTGGATCCGCTGACAATAGAAATTGGCAGTCTAGACCGTGAAGAAATTATGCTGCGGTTGGATGCCTCCGGCGTAGAACTCAATGCCCACGCTCAGCAGCTATTGCTGCATTCGGACTTTGCACAGGCTTGTGTACCGATGAAAATAAATTTGCTCAGCTGCAGTGTCAAAGCCCTAGGGCTGCCCGATGGCGGAACCTTGCCGCAGATTTACGCTAGAGCCCGGCACGTGGGCCTAGACCTTTGTCCTATAATCACCGGCCCATACCTACGTCTGGTCCACCTCGACCAGGAATCGTCGGGGAATTCCACGCTGAGCGCCGGCATGAAACCGGCAGATTCACTGACCATTGCCTCGCCAATTCTTGGGGATGACGATTACCCCAAGGGATTCTATTTGAGAGTCGTTGACTCGGTTCCGTGGCTGAGGGGATATCGTTGCGACGAAAGATATGAGTTTGCCCCAAGAGACACGTTCATTTTCCAACAACCAGCATGACGATGAAGACAGAAGTGGTGTTCGCTACAGGTTTTCTCGCTGGGGAGTTCAACTGGTAGAATTGTTGACTGTGCCCAGGCGAGGGAAACACCAGCGATGGTGGGACCGTTATCGACAAGGCCGGACAAGCTCTTTCATCTCTTAGATGTTGGATGCTTCCCGAGTCCACGCAAGGGCCTTAACGAAGCATTCATTTCCTAAGGAGAATTATCATGGCATCTGTCAACCTTGACGCCGTTGTACGTAGCGATTTCGGTAAGGGCGCTGCTCGTCAGGCTCGCCGCGACGGCCAGATCCCAGCAGTAGTTTACGGTGCAGGCTCCGAGCCACAGCACGTTCTGCTTCCAGCTCGCGAAACCACCCTGGCCGTTCGTGACCGCGGTGTTGAACTGGTTCTGAACATCGAAGGCAAGACCGTAAAGACCACCATCAAGGACATCCAGATCCACGCGCTGAACCGCACCGTTGATCACCTGGACCTGTTGGTCGCTGCCTAATTCCAGCGAACTAGGTTTTAGCTAAGCATCATGAGTGATGGCACTTGGCTCGTAGCCGGACTCGGGAATCCCGGGTCCGGCTACGCTGGCAATAGACACAATATCGGGCAGATGGTGCTCGATGAGCTGGCCAACCGGATCGGCTCGAAATTCAAAACCCACTCTTCGCGATCACAGATCGTTGAAGGACGCATGGGCATTGGCGGTCCACGAGTCGTGTTGGCCAAACCGATGGTTTACATGAACCTTTCCGGTGGCCCGGTAGCGAACGCTGCAAAGTTCTTCGGAATCGGAGTCGAGAATCTGATCGTGGTGCACGATGAGATCGATATTCCTTTTGACACCATCAAGCTCAAACGTGGTGGCGGAGAAGGCGGCCACAACGGCCTGCGCGATATCTCCAAGGCGATGGGCTCCAAAGACTATCTTCGGGTTCGTGCCGGTGTTGGGCGCCCACCTGGGCGCATGGACACGGCCAAATGGGTCTTGCAAGATTTCTCCAAGACCGAGAAGCAGGAGCTTCCGTTCTTGATTGATAACTGTGCCGACGCGGTAGAGCTAGTAATGAGCTCGGGCCTCGAAGCTGCACAAACTAAATTTCATACAAGCTGACTCCTCACACGTTGACTGCAACGTGCGAAGAATAAGTTCTCAAGGATCACGGGATGGGCTGGTTAGCTCTCCGTGGTCCTTGGCTCGTTAAATACGTCCGGGTTGAGGCGTTACTTACTAAGGCCAAACTTAGATGTGCTTCTTGGCCAGTAGTGGAATAATTACCCAATGTACACCTTGCCTAATCCAGTGGCATCGCTTGATTGCGTCGCTTACTAGGCAACTCATGACAATTATTCGGAGGACCACGTGCAGACGATGACCGGTCAGCCAGAAGCTCAGGTATCGCTCAGTGCCGTTGAGGTTCAGCGCATCAAGGCAGATTTTGAGATTCTGGAGCACCAAGTCAACGGTACCGACGTCGTGTACTTGGACTCAGGAGCCACCAGTCAGAAGCCTCGCTGCGTTTACGAGGCAGAACAACACTTCTATGAGAACGCCAACGCAGCTGTTCACCGTGGTGCTCACACCCTCGCCGTAGAAGCTACCGAACTTTATGAGGAAGCCCGCGAGACCGTAGCTAAATTCATTGGCGCTCGAACCAATGAGCTGGTGTGGACCTCTAACGCTACCGAAGCGCTGAACCTGATCAGCTACTCAATCTCCAATGCCTCTTTGGGGCGCGGGGGAGATGAGGCAGCACGCTTCCGCATTGGTCCGGGCGATGAAATTCTCACGACCGAAATTGAGCACCACGCTAACCTCATCCCTTGGCAGGAACTAGCTTTCCGCACCGGCGCGACCCTGCGCTATGTTCCAGTGGACGATGAGGGAGCGCTGCGTTATGACCTGCTTGATGAGTTGGTCACCGAAAAGACCAAGCTGGTCGCTTTCACCCACGTCTCGAACGTGTTGGGGACCATCACCGATACACAGCGCTTCGTTGACGCAGCCCGCAAGGTGGGCGCACTGACCGTCTTGGACGGGTGCCAGTCTGTTCCGCACCTACCGGTAGACGTCAAAGCACTAGACGTTGATTTCATGGCTTTCTCCGGGCACAAGATGCTCGGACCAACCGGTATCGGCGCACTTTACGGGCGCGAAGAACTACTCAACGCCATGCCACCATTCCTCACCGGCGGATCAATGATCACCGTTGTCGATATGGAACACGCAGAATTCCTTCCCGCTCCGCAGCGCTTCGAAGCCGGAACCCAGCGCATCTCCCAGACCCATGCTCTGGCCACTGCGGTGAGTTACCTGCAAGAAATTGGCATGGAGCGCATTGCTCAGTGGGAAGAACACCTCGGTGCCCTCTTGTATGAGGGCCTGTCCCAGATTGAAGGCATCCGCGTCTTCGGTCCCAAGGATATCCGACGCATCGGCACTGTACCTTTCGAAGTCATCGGCGTACACCCGCACGATGTGGGACAGTACTTGGATTCGCGCGGTATCGCCGTGCGCGTAGGCCACCACTGCGCTCAGCCATTGCACCGCGCCCTGGGCGTTACCGCCACCACGCGTGCCAGCACTTATCTATACAACACGGAAGAAGACATCAAGGCATTGCTAGATGCTTTGGGCTCCGTGCGTGAATACTTTGGAGTCTAAATGAACGAATTAGATCAGCTGTATCAGCAAGTTATCTTGGATCATTCCAAGCGTCGTATTGGATCGCCACTCGTAGAGGTTGGCCCAGGAGTTTTGCACGGTGAATCCCACCAGCACAACCCTATTTGTGGTGACCAGATTCGCGTACGAGTCGCGTTGGATGACAATGATCATTTCGAGGCGATGAGCTGGGAAGGTGATGGCTGTTCCATCTCCATGGCTTCAGCCTCCGTGCTCAGCGAAATGCTTCCAGAGATGACCAAGAGTGAATTCTTGGACAAGTTGGAGATCTTCCGCGAGATGATGCGTTCGAAGGGAACCTTCGAACCAGACGAAGAAGTACTAGAAGACGCTGCAGCCTTCGTGGGCGTCTCCAAGTTCCCTGCACGCGTCAAGTGCGCAATGTTGGCTTGGGTCGCCGCTGAAGCAGCGATGCTTGGTGCGAACAAGTAACTGACTGACATAGAACTGTGGCGCTTGCCTTCCATCTGGAAGGCAAGCGCCACAGCCGTTTAGGGACTCTTATTTACGGTCAGTTAGCTGTCCCTGAAACCTAGCTGTTGTTGTCCTGCTGATAGACGTCAGGAATTCCGTCATGGTCCTCATCGCGAGTCTCACGCTCGTTGATCGCCTTGTAGCGGCGGTTGCGCGGTACCAGCCAGAGAGCACCGAGGATGGCAGCTATAAAGGAACCACTGAGAATGGCCACCTTGGCATGCTCGTAGTGCGGGGATTCCAGACCGAAAGACAGCTCGGAGACCAGCAATGAAACGGTGAACCCGATGCCTGCCAGCAAAGTGACGCCCAGAAGATCGCCCCAACGGGCATCCTTATCCAGTGAAGCCTTAGTGAACTTGGTCAACAGCCAGGTGGAGCCCATGATGCCGATGGGTTTACCGGCGACCAATCCGATCACAATGCCCCAGAAGACCGGATCAGTTAGGACATTTCCGCTGTTGGGATCCGAAGAAACCACCGTCACCCCGGCGGCAAAGAATGCAAAGATTGGGATGCAGATCCCTGATGACAGCGGGCGGAAACGGTGTTCAAACTGTTCGGCCAGGCCGATACCTTCACGTCCATCGGTGCGCTTCACCGGAACACAGAAGCCCAGAACGACACCGGCGATGGTGGCGTGGATACCCGAACCGAAGACAAAGATCCATGTAATGATGCCCAGTGGCAACAGGATGATCCAAGCGGCCCAGGCGTACTTTGCGAAGAACTTTCCACAGTAACGTGCCAGAACAGTAAAGAGAATGATGGGGATTAGCGCCAGACCCAAGTAGGCAAACTTGAGTTCATCAGTGAAAACAACAGCAATGATGACGATGGCGATCAGGTCATCGACAACTGCCAACGTCAGCAGGAAGATGCGCAACGCAGTGGGAAGCGCGGAACCAATCACCGCGAGGACCGCCACCGCAAAGGCGATGTCGGTCGCTGTCGGAATGGCCCAGCCACGCAGAAGCTCGCCGCCTCCGGAGCTGGCAGCAACGCCGGTGAAAATTAGGGCCGGTACCAGCACCCCACCAAAGGCAGCCGTCACCGGTACGGCAGCAGTTTTGATGTTGTGCAGGTCGCCGATGACAAATTCTTTTTTCAGCTCGAGACCGGTGAGGAAGAAGAACACCGCCAGCAGTGCGTCTGCGGCCCAGTGACCAATGGACAGATTCAGATCAACCCCGAATAGGGTGGGGCCAAAGTGAAAATCACGCAACGCAAAATATGAATCGCGCAGGGGAGTATTGGCCCAAACAAGGGCTAACAATGCACCGGCGATAAGCACCATGCCACCGACGGTTTCTTTGCGCAGGATGTCACCGATGCGCACCGATTCTTTGTAGCTTGGGCGTGAAAACAGGTTCTTTCCAGAACCGGAAGGAGGAGTGTGGGTCATGCGTGGAACTCGCTTACTTCGTTAAATGAACAATTCACGCCGACCAGACTTCCCGGCACACCAGTGTCCACCCTATCGCGATTCGTGCTGTGGACCACAAATCCCCGGAATTATTGCGAAGAATCGCACATCCGGGGACTTGGGGTAGCTCAAGCTTTGAAGATCAACAAGCTTACTTTGAAAGCCAAGCGTTGACCTGAGCTGCCTGCAGGTTCAGAGCCTTGCCAATGTATGGCTCAGCGGCGGAAGCCAACTTGCCACCGATGAAAGGAATCGACGAGGAAACCTTGGCGTCTACGGCGAATTCGGAGACGTCACCCTGAGCGGTCAACTGCTCGGTTCCGCTCACCGTCACTGGGACACCGCCAACGGTGATCTGTACGTTGGCAGTACGGCTACCGGCAGCATCCGGGGCGCTCCACTTTTCTACCTGGGTGACCTCGATGGACGACCCAACAAACTTGCGGGCAATGTCGGGGACACGATCGGTAGGCACCGAACGGACCGTGGTGAGGGTGAAGGCACCAGCGATATCGCCATCTACGGTGAATTCAGTCAAAGTGCCGTTGGCAACCTTGGTCAGGTGATCGGCGAAGCCACGATCGCTCAAGGTAGCGATGACCTGCTGGGCAGGGTGGCCGATCTGAGTGCTTGCATTCAATGCCATGAAAGCTTATCCCAATCTGGAAATTTTGCTGGCCGGGCAGGCAGTAATTGCTTGCCCGGAGACGGACAGTATTAACCCTATCCGGTGGGATGTATTAGGTAGGCTAGGACTGCACCCAAAAACAACATATTGGCGTTGAGCCGGCCGCGGAAAAAATTTGCGGTCGGTGTTCGTGGTGTCGTTTCGGCTCGCATTGAGCACTGAGCCTACTGCCCCAAGCGCCTGCCCGAGAGGATACGAAATCCCCATGAGCCTGAACGGACTTCATGACTTCCTGCGCGAGGAGTCATCCTTCCGCCGAATCCGTCAAAGTGCAGCCAACAGCTTCTCCACACGAAGCGAAGAGCTGGAGATCGCGGCACCACAAGGAATGCGCGCGATCCTCTCGGCGCATATCAGCCAAGCGCTCAAGGAAAGCACCAACGATTCGGTGACGCTCATTGTCACCGCGACCGGACGCGAAGCCGAGGAAGTCTCCAGCTCACTGGGCGCCTATCTTCCTGCAGAACAGATTGCAGAATTCCCTTCTTGGGAAACCCTGCCACACGAGCGCCTCTCACCACGCAGTGACACCGTAGGGCGCCGCCTGGAAGTCTTGCGTAGGCTTCACAACCGCGACGAAAACCTCAACGTCATCATTGCCCCTATTCGTGCTGTACTTCAGCCCCTCGTCGCCGGCCTGGGTGAACTCCGTCCAGTGACCTTAGAACTAGATGCAGAGCCTGGCTTCGACCAAGTCATCAAGGATCTTGCCGCGGCAGCGTACGCCCGCGTCGACATGGTGACGCACCGCGGAGAATTCGCGGTGCGTGGCGGAATTATTGACGTGTTCCCACCAACTCTTGATCACCCGGTGCGTATCGATTTCTTTGGCGACCAGATTGATTCCATGCGGTACTTCGCCATCGCAGACCAGCGTTCCACCGATGATGCTGGGCCACAAAAGATCATCGCCACTCCTTGCCGTGAAATGCTGATCACCCCGCAGGTCATGAGCCGGGCTGCAAACCTGAAGAACCATTTCCCGGCCGCCGAAGAAATGCTCACCAAAATTGCTGGTGGTATCGCGGTAGAAGGCATGGAATCGCTGGCACCATTGCTGGTCGACAAGATGGTTCCGTTGCTCTCGCTGTTGCCAGAGTCATCCATTGCCCTGATCATGGAGCCTGAGCGGGTGCGTGCCCGGGCCCAAGACCTCAATGCAACCAACGCAGAATTCTTGGCAGCAGCCTGGGCCTCAGCCTCAGACGGAGCCAGCGCACCACTGGATTTGAACACCGCCACCTCCGAACGCAAACTCGCCACTGGCGACTTCGCCTCACTGGCCGAAACCCTAGAGCACGCTAAAGAAGCCAAGGTCTCCTGGTGGGCGCTCACCGCCATGGGCGCGGATGAAGAGCTAGATCTAGGTGCCTCAACCATCCGTATCCCGGCTAGAGAACCTCACGGATATCAAGGCGATATTGAAGCGATGATGGAATTCATCGCCGGACGAGTTAAAGATCAATGGCGATTTGTTGTGGCCACCGAGGGGCCTGGTCCGGCCCAGCGACTCTCGGAGTTGTTCGCAGAATTTAGCATCCCTGCACACCGTGTAGAGAATATTGATCATGAGCCTACTGCGGGTCTGATTGAAATCACTCAGGCCACCGCCGGACGTGGCTTCGTCTTTGAAGATCTCAAATTCGGGTTGCTCACCGAAGCTGATCTACTGGGACGCTCCAGCGCCTACCCAAACCGCAAGGGCCGCAAGCTCACGGTCAAGCGCAAGCGTAATGCCGTGGACCCCTTGAGCCTTCAAGCAGGGGACTTCATCGTTCATGAGCAGCATGGCATCGGTAAGTTCGTGGAACTAATGGCGCGCAAGGTCAATGGGTCCGGCAAGGATGCCAAGCGCGAATACCTTGTCGTGGAGTACGCGTCCTCAAAACGCGGGGCACCGGGGGACCGGCTCTTCGTGCCCATGGATCAGCTGCACATGGTCACCCGATACGTTGGTGGCGAAGCTCCGACTCTCTCCAAGATGGGCGGCTCGGATTGGGCCAGCACCAAATCCAAGGCCCGCAAAGCGGTCAAGGAAATTGCTGGGGATTTGATCAAGCTGTACTCGGCCCGCATGGCGAGCCGAGGACATGCCTTCGGTCAGGACACCCCATGGCAGAACGAACTTGAAGAAGCATTTGCGTTCATTGAAACTCCGGATCAGCTCACCGCTATCAATGAGGTGAAGTCCGATATGGAGAAGGAAATTCCGATGGACCGGCTGATTTCCGGTGACGTCGGCTTCGGCAAGACTGAAATCGCGGTGCGTGCCGCGTTCAAAGCCGTCCAAGACTCCAAGCAGGTCGCCGTCCTGGTGCCCACCACGCTGCTGGCCTCCCAGCACTATCAGACCTTCACCGAACGTTATTCAGGCTTCCCGGTGCGAGTGAAGACTCTTTCGCGTTTCCAAACTGCCAAGGAATCAAAGGAAATCCTGGCGGGGCTGAAAGACGGCAGCGTCGACATTGTCATCGGTACCCACCGACTGCTCTCAAAAAACGTTGAGTTCAAAAACTTGGGTCTAGTCATCATTGACGAGGAACAGCGCTTCGGTGTGGAGCATAAGGAAGAGCTCAAGAAGATGCGCACCAACGTGGACGTGCTGGCCATGAGTGCTACCCCGATTCCGCGTACCTTGGAGATGTCTCTGACTGGCATCCGTGAAACCTCAACCCTGGCCACGCCACCGGAAGAGCGTCACCCGGTGCTGACCTACGTTGGCCCGCGCAGTGATAAGCAGATTTCCGCAGCGATCAAACGAGAACTAATGCGCGATGGGCAGGTGTTCTTCGTGCACAACCGCGTCAGCTCAATTGAACGTGTGGCTGCTGAATTGCGTGAACTCGTTCCGGAAGCTCGCGTGGAAGTGGCGCACGGCAAGATGAGTGAGTCACGGCTGGAAAGAATCATCCAAGACTTCTGGGAAAAGAAGTTCGATGTTCTGGTCTCCACCACCATTATTGAAACTGGCCTGGATATCTCCAACGCCAATACGCTGATTGTGGACCGCGCCAATAACTATGGTCTCTCCCAGCTACATCAGTTGCGCGGTCGAGTAGGGCGTGGACGTGAACGCGCCTACGCCTACTTCCTCTGGGACGTTGAAAAGCCTTTGGGCGAAGTCGCCTTGGAGCGCTTGAAAGCTGTGGCAGCGCACAATGAACTCGGATCCGGATACCAGTTGGCGATGAAGGACTTGGAACTGCGAGGGGCCGGTAACCTACTGGGCGGCGAACAGTCCGGTCACATCGCAGGCGTGGGTTTTGATTTGTACCTGCGACTGGTGGGTGAAGCCGTAGCCGACTACAAGGGTGAAGGCGAAGAGGAAGCCACTGAGATGAAAATTGACCTGCCGGTTAATGCTCATCTTCCGCATGACTATGTTCCCGGCGAGCGACTGCGTCTGGAGGCCTACCGTAACATTGCTTCGGCAGAAACCAATGAGGCGCTCGCCGAGGTGCGAGAAGAACTGGTGGACCGTTATGGCAAGCTGCCACAGCCAGTAGAGAACCTCTTACGGGTGGCAGCACTACGCATTCGTGCCCGCGCCGTGGGACTGCACGACATCCAGCAGATTGGTAACAACATCAAGCTCTCGCCAGCGAAGATTGAAGACCTTCCGGCATCACGTCAGGTACGTCTGGAACGTCTCTATCCGGGAGCAGCGAACAAGCCGGCGTTGAATTCGATCTTCCTGCCTAAGCCAAAGACCTCGCCAATTGGTGGACGAGACTTGGCGGATGAAGAGATTCTTGAGTGGGCCGAGAAGTTGCTCTACGCCATCTTCGAACCCACACCTGCCCCGGCCGCGCAGTAACTGTGCTGGTGTTGTATTAGGCCTGCGCTACGCCCGGGACGGACAAGTCCTGGGCGTAGGCAGTCAATGCTCGTGCGTAGAGCCGGGTATGCGGTGCCAAAGCGGTGACGGCCGTGCGTACGGCTTCGGTGCTGTGACCGGCGTCCAGCAATGCCAACGCGAGAAATCCTTGGGCATCGGCATGAAGTTCAGAAGTTGAGGGGATTTGCTGCAACAGGCCAATGGCTTGATGGAACTGTCCTAGATTGCGTTGGGTGCTGGCCAGCTGGATGAGCGCTTCTTCTCGTTTTTGCCCGGACAATCCTGAATCCAAGGCTTGTTGGTAGGGCACAACTGCCTGCTCTTCCTCACCCAAAAAATCGTGAAGAGAAGCGATTTCAAAGAGCACCCTAGGATCTTTGGGATCCATGCCAGCTAGTAGTTGCTCAAGTTCTTTACGAAGCTGCTCGGCATCTTTGCCTTCGCCGTTTTTCCAGAAGGCCTCGACCTGCGATTCCCAGAATTCGTCCATGAGCTCAGTTTATGTGTACTCAGCAGTCGGGGTGGCAATCATGGTTAAACACAGAGTTGGGGAGGCCCCAACGGGCCTCCCCAACTCTAAGAAGTTCTAGTTACTTCTGTTCTGCAGCGCTGGCTGCAATCAAGTCTTCAGCTTTATCTGCGCGACCCATCAGGTGCATCGGAATAGCGAAGGCTAGGAACATCAGTGCGAAAGCGACCAGAGTTGGTACCCACGCGTTGTGCAATTCCCAGTAGCCCAGGGTGTAGACACCGGCTGCGAACATCACGAAGAAGATTACAAAATTGATGATGTTGCCGACAAGGCGGCCTTCACCGGAATGGGCAGTGTTCTTGCCGTTCGAGTACACTTTTTCTCCTTGAGGAAACAGATAGATGCGATGTCCTAGTAACCGGAACCGCTTTGCTCTCCTTCTAGGATAGCAACTCCTGAGCTAGAACCTAGTCGGGTAGCGCCAGCAGCGATCATGGCACGCGCAGTTTCTACGCTACGCACCCCGCCGGACGCCTTAACGCCCATGTCAGCGCCCACGGTTTGACGCATCAAAGCCACATCTTCAACGGTGGCGCCGCCGGTGGAGAACCCGGTGGACGTCTTCACAAAGTCCGCACCAGCAGCCTTGGCAGCCTCGCAGGCCAGAACCTTAGCTTCCTCGGTGAGCAGGCAGGTTTCGATAATCACCTTCAGGATCGCGCCACCTTCATGAGCAGCCTGAGCAATCGCGAAGATCTCGTTGACCAACGCGTCACGGTCCCCACGCAACGCTGCGGCGATGTCAATGACCATGTCGATTTCGTTGGCACCATCGGCCACCGCATGCTTGGTCTCAAAAACCTTGGTGTCAGTCGCCGAGGCTCCCAGAGGGAAACCAATCACCGAGCAGGTCAAAACGTCTGAGCCTTCCAGCTCCCGAGCCACCGTGGAGACCCACAATGGGTTCACACACACCGACTTGAATTCGTACTTCTTGGCTTCATCGCAGATCTGGACAATCTGTTCCCGGGAGGCATTCGGTGCCAGCAGGGTGTGGTCAATGTATCCAGCGATCTCGCGGGCGCTAAGTTCAGTCATCTTTTCCTCTAACAATTAAGATCTCAAGTGATTCAAATGAAAGTCTCGAAAGGGCAAGCCTAATTGGCATTCAGGTAGGCTGCCAATTCCTTCTTGATTGCCTGCACCTGTTCGGTAGCTCGTTGGCGGGCTTCCGGTACCCCGGAGAGATCATCAACCGGCTCAATTGTTTCCAAGTAGCATTTGAGCTTGGGTTCGGTGCCCGAAGGGCGAACGATCACCCGTGCACCCGAGAAGGTATGCAAAATGATCGCATTGGTGGCCGGCAACTTTTCGGTCCCCTTGGACAGATCGGTGACCTCGGAAACTTCAGAACCACCTAGGGTTTCAGGGGCCTGATCGCGGAAACGATCCATCAATACGGGAATCTGCGCCAGGTCAGTGAAACGCAGGGAGAGCTGGTCGGTGACGTGTACCCCGTACTTGGCTGCCAGCTCATCGAGGCGCGTGGCCAATGAGCTGTTGTTAGCCTTGAGCCCGGCAGCCAAATCGGCCAAGACAATTCCAGCCGAGATGCCGTCCTTGTCGCGAACCAGGTCTGGGGCGACACAATAACCCAGGGCTTCCTCGTAGCCGAAGCCCAAGTTTTCAACGCGGGAAATCCATTTGAATCCGGTCAAGGTCTCTTCGTGTTCGCGGCCCGCGTCTTTGGCGATGGCGGCCAGCATGCGAGAAGAAACGATCGAGTTAGCCAGCTTCTTACCCTCTGGCAGGCTCTTGGAAACCTGGTCTCCCAGCAACCATCCCACTTCGTCGCCGCGCAGCATCCGCCAAGAATCACCGTCGAGGATCGCAGCGGCACAACGGTCAGCATCTGGGTCATTGGCGATGACCAGGTCTGCTTGAACCTTGCGTGCTAAATCAAGTGACAGGTCGATGGCCCCTGGTTCTTCAGGGTTAGGGAAGCTGACCGTGGGGAACAGCGGATCTGGTTGTTCTTGTTCGGCAACCATATGGACATCACTGAACCCTGCATCAAGCAGTGCCTGCTTCATCGTATGCCCGCCCACGCCATGCATGGCCGAGACGACAACGCGCAGGTTCTTGCGGACCTCATCATCACTCTTGGCAGCGGGGATGACTGGGGCGATAGCTGCCAGATAGGCAGCTTCAATATCGCCTTCGGCCCCGGTTGCGGGGAGCACCTCCCAGCCGGAGGTGGCCCGCTGGATCTGGGCTACCGGTTGTTCATGGTCGATCAGTTCAGCGATTTGTGCGTCGATAGGGGAGACGATCTGTGCTCCGCGTCCCGCATCGTCGGTGACGCGTCCACCAACATAAACCTTGTACCCGTTATCTCGTGGCGGGTTATGGCTGGCGGTGACCATGATGCCGGCTTCGGCAGAGAATTCGCGGACAGCCCAGGCCAGTACCGGGGTGGGCAGTGGTGCTGGCATCAGCAGCACGTCGAAGCCAGCAGCCACAAAAATCCCTGCGGAGGCTTGGGCGAAAACGTCCGAGTTGAAGCGGGCATCAAAACCGATGACCACCTTGGGTGTGTACTGGCCGGCGGCCTTCTCAGTGAGGAAACGAGCGATTCCAGCGGCGGTACGCATGACCACGACAGTGTTCATGCGCATTGGACCGGCGCCTAGTTCGGCACGCAGGCCCGCCGTACCGAATTCCAGCACTCCACTAAAACGGTCAGCGAGGTCATCAAATGCTGGTGCATCCCCGTTGTTGACTCGTTCGATCAGTTGCTGCAGTTCGGCTTGGGTTTCCGGATCTGGATCCTGAGCCGCCCAGTTGCCAGCTTCGGTGAGAAGCTGGATCTTTTGTGTGTGATTCACTGTTTTCCCTTTGAGAAGAACGCCGTTGATTCCCAGTACTACAAGGTCTCTTAGAGCTTGGCGATAATCTGTGCCAGCAACTTGGAGATGCGAGGCCCAGCAGCCTGACCGGCCTCGATGACTTCCTGGTGGCTTAGTGGGACCGGGCTGATACCGGCAGCCAGGTTAGTCACCAATGACATGCCGAAGATTTCCATGCCTGCGTGGCGTGCGGCGATGGCTTCGAGCGCGGTGGACATACCCACAAGATCTGCACCGATTCTCTTGGCGTACTGAACCTCGGCTGGAGTTTCGTAATGCGGTCCGGTGAACTGTGCGTAGACACCTTCATCAAGGCTGGAGTCCACTTCACGAGCGATCTCACGGATGCGCGAGGAGTACAGGTCAGTCAGATCAACGAAGGTTGCGCCCTCTAGTGGGGAAGTGGCAGTGAGGTTGATGTGATCGGAGATCATTACTGGGGTGCCGGGCGCCCAGTTTTCGTTCAAGCCGCCGCAACCGTTGGTCAGTACCAGTTGTTCGCAGCCGGCAGCCGCAGCGGTGCGGATGCCGTGGACCACCGCGCGTACGCCGTGGCCTTCGTAGTAGTGGGTGCGGGCACCGAGCACGAGCACGCGCTTGCCGGTGGAGGTCAGGATCGAGGAGATGCTGCCCTTGTGGCCTGGAACGGCGGAGGCGTGGAAGCCGGGGATAGTGGTGGCATCCAGGGTGTGGGTCGTTTCACCGATCAGTTCGGCGGCCTGGCCCCATCCGGAGCCCAGCACTAGCGCAATATCGTGTTTCTCAACGTTGGTCTGCTCGGCGATTACCTGTGCAGCCTGGGCTGCTAGAGCCTGTGGGTCATTATGCATATCAGTCACGGGCAATACGCTACCGGTAGCGGGGCGCTTTGTCAGGTGAAACTAGTGCTTCAGAATCAATATCACGTCCAAAAATGGCCTTTCGATGTGCGCATTGAACGGACATGGGGAACAATAGATTTTGTGAGCGCAGATCGTACGAATAAAGCAACCCGTTTAGTCATTCTCGGTGGCGGTCCAGGCGGCTATGAAGCTGCCATGGGGGCAGCCCAGCTGGGCGCCAATGTCACCGTTGTAGAACGTGCCGGTATGGGCGGTTCAGCAGTGCTGACCGATGTCGTACCGTCCAAGACCCTGATCGCTACCGCCGACGCCGTGCGTCGCGTGAAGCAGGCTGAGGCTTTTGGTGTCCATGTTGATGGACTCGACACCGCAGTGACAGATTTTTCGGTGGTCAACCACCGACTGTTGGACCTTGCCAAGGAGCAGTCCTCAGATATTCGCACAGGTCTGGAACGCAACGGGGTTCGCATCGTTATTGGTGAAGGTCGTCTAATTGACCGGAACACCGTGGCCGTGGCCCACCCGGACGGCTCGGAACAGACCCTCGAAGCCGACGCGATCCTCCTCGCGGTTGGCGCTCACCCTCGTGAACTTCCTTCGGCTAAGCCGGATGGCGAACGCATTTTTAACTGGACTCAGATTTACAACATGAACGAGGTGCCAGAGCACCTGATCGTTGTTGGTTCCGGTGTCACCGGTGCTGAGTTCGCTTCGGCCTACAACCTGCTTGGCGCCAAGGTCACCCTGGTTTCGTCACGTGATCGCGTATTGCCAGGCGAGGACGCTGACGCAGCTGGCGTGCTGGAAGACGCGTTCAAGGAGAACGGCGTCAATGTTGTGGCACAGGCTCGCGCAGAAGGGGTGGAACGCAAGGGCGATAAGGTCTTCGTTACCCTGGCCGATGGGCGTGTGCTGGAAGGTAGCCATTGCCTGGTCGCAGTGGGCGGCATTCCCAACACTGCGAACATCGGTTTGGAAGAAGCTGGTGTCCAGCTCAGCGACTCGGGACATATCAAGGTTGATGGTGTTTCGCGCACCACCGCCACCAACATTTACGCCACCGGTGACTGCACCGGCGTTTTCGCCCTAGCTTCTGTGGCTGCGATGCAGGGGCGAATTGCCGTCGCTCACTTGCTGGGTGATTCGGTGAAGCCTTTGAACCTTGACCGAGTGGCTTCCAACGTCTTTACCTCTCCTGAAATCGCTACCGTTGGTGTCACCCAGCGTGCGGTCGCGGAGGGCAAGTACCAGGCCAACATCATCAAGGTGGACCTGAACGCCAACGCGCGCGCAAAGATGATGAACGTGGAACACGGTTTCGTGAAGATCGTTTCGCGCAAGGGTTCGGGTACGGTCATTGGCGGCGTCGTTGTCGCACCACGAGCCAGTGAGCTGATCTACTCCCTGGCACTGGCAGTTCAGAATGGACTGCACGTCGATGACGTTGCTGAGACCTTCACCGTCTACCCATCGCTGTCTGGTTCGTTGGCAGAGGCCGCACGCCGTCTGCACCGACACAGCTAATTTCTGCATTCCGCAACGGCGGTATCTGCGTTTTTTACGCAAGATACCGCCGTTGCTGTGTTAACTGGGTATTTTTGAAATACGGTGATGCTATTCACTTTGGGTTTGTCTTTTGGTATAAGTAGGATTCGTCTTTGAACTAGTCACGTCTCAATATGTGAACCCTCGCATTCCCGCTAGTTAGGCGGTGAATGGGGTCGGAGCGCTGCTTTTATCGCCCAGTGACGTCCAAATAGTGGACATCAATATCCGAATACTGGGCAAAGAGGTTTAAGATTGTGACATTCGTAAATGAACGATTTACTCGTATTTTCACCCTAAGGAGCAGCCTCAATGTCGCAGGCTAACCAGACGGTGGTGCCAAAGGAAAACTCTCGCGGACGCGTGTTGTTTGCCAGCATGATCGGCACCACGGTCGAATTCTTCGATTTCTACGCCTACGCCACCGCGTCGGTACTCGTATTCCCGGCACTGTTCTTCCCGAACGCTACCGCCATTAACGCGATCCTCTCATCGTTCGCGATTTTCGGTGTCGCATTTGTCGCCCGCCCGCTGGGTTCGATTGTGTTCGGCCACTACGGGGACAAGCTCGGTCGCAAGGGTACCCTGGTTGCTTCGCTGCTCTTGATGGGTATTGCTACCTTCCTCATCGGCTTCTTGCCGCCTGCTGCCGGCCACTGGACCGTGCTGGCTCCCTTGGCCTTGGTGATCCTGCGTTTTGCTCAGGGCTTGGCACTGGGTGGCGAATGGTCCGGCGCGGCCCTGCTGGCCACCGAGAATGCACCGAAGAACAAGCGAGCCATCTACGGCACATTCCCACAGCTGGGTGCACCAATCGGTTTCATCATTGCGAACCTGATCTTTGTTGCCCTGCAAACTTGGAGCACCCCTGAACAGTTCCAAGCCTGGGGCTGGCGTATTCCGTTCTTCTTCTCAGCCGTCATGGTGGTCATTGGACTGTGGGTTCGTCTGAAACTGGTTGAATCCGCCTCATTCCAGAAGGTTCTGGATGAAAAGAAGGTTGTTAAGTCGCCATTCGCGGTGACCATGAAGAAGCACTGGCGCCCAACTTTGGCAGGTACCTTCATCATGTTGGCCACCTACGTGTTGTTCTACCTGATGACTTCCTTCACCCTGACCTACGGCACCCAGCCAGCCACTGTTGAGCAGGCAGCCGCTGCGGCCGCAGCGAAGGGTAAGACCTTTGACCCTGCTGGATTTGTTCCAGGTCTGGGCATCGATCGCCCGACCTTCTTGACCATGCTGATCATCGGCGTTGTCTTCTTCGGTATCTTCACCGTGGTCTCTGGCCCGCTGGCTGAGAAGTTTGGTCGCCGTAAGTTCCTGATTTGGGTTTCGGCCGGTATTTTGGTCTTCGGCCTAGCCTGGACCCTGTTCTTCGGCCCTGGTCAGGGTGCGGCGATGGCCGGCCTGATCGTTGGCTTCACCCTGATGGGTCTGACCTTTGGTCCGATGGCTGCCTACCTGCCGGAGCTATTCCCCTCGAACGTCCGCTACACCGGCTCTGCGGTTGCCTACAACCTGTCCTCGGTAATTGGTGCAGCTCCTGCTTCCTTCGTGGCAGTGGCACTGTGGAAGGCCGGATCTGGCAACACTGTCGGCGTTGGCCTGTACCTGGCTTTGGGTGCGGTACTCACCTTGGTTGCACTGTTCTTGTCACGTGACACCACGGACATCGACATGGAAGAGTTCGTTGAATAACTAGAAGTTTTCACGAGCTAGGGCCTGGCAGATCACCAATGGTGAACTGCCAGGCTTTCTTCGTTGATGCCCGAAATATTTATGTGCAAGTATGGCTTTGTCATCGATGCTTATCGAAGGGGAAGAGCCCATGCGTATTGCAGTTGCTGGTGGAACCGGAGCTATCGGCCGGTTAGTCGTAGAAGAACTCAAAACTCAAGGTCACGAGCCTCTGGTGCTCTCCAGATCGGCCGGATGCGACCTGACGAACCTGCACTCAGTGAAACAGTGGTTGGTCGATTGCCGAGCGGTCATTGATGTCTCAGGAGCATCAACCACCAGCGCGTCAACGGCCATGCGTTACTTCACGCAATCAACTTCGAACCTCATCCGGGTAGGGCGTGAGGCTGGAGTAAAAAATCACGTAGCGCTCTCCATTGTGGGAGCCGCTGAGATCGATTCGGGGTACTACGCCGGTAAGGCGGCCCAAGAGCGCATGCTGCAAATTCTCGACGGTGGCTGCACCATCTTGCGCAGCACTCAATTCCACGAATTCGTCGGGCAGAACATTGATCGTCTTGGTGCTGGCCCGGTACAGATGGCACCGAAAATGCGGCTGCAACCCATCGCTGGGGTTGAAGTGGCCGCCGCACTTATTGAGCTGGCTCTACAACCCGCACAGGGACTCGTGCAAGACCTTGCAGGTCCTAAGGAAGAAGACATGCCAGAACTCTTTGCCCAGTATCTGAAGCATCAGGGCAAGAACTCCAAGATTATTGAGGTTCCGGTCCCCGGGGCCATGGGTAAAGCCCTCAGAAATGGTGGCATCCTGCCAGGTGGCTCAGCCCGTTTGGGTCAACAGACTTTTACGGAATGGCTCGCTCGTCAGTAACTGACAGCTCAAGGTGTGATGCAAACAAAAAGTTGTGGGGTCCGAACGCGTACAACACGTTCGAACCCCACAACTTTGCTACGAAATTTTCTTAGCTAGCATCGTCAATCGTCGCGATGACAGCGCCGGAGGACAAGGTCTCACCGGCGGCAACCTGAAGACCGTTGACCACACCATCGCGGTGCGCGGTGATGGGTTGTTCCATCTTCATGGCTTCAAGTACAACGATGAGATCACCCTGAGCTACTTCGGTGCCGTTTTCGACAGCGACCTTCACAATGGTGCCCTGCATCGGCGAACGTAGCTCAGCAGAGTTGGCGCTAGCTCCTGCTGCACTCTTGCGGCTAGGCTTGCGCTTCTTCTTACCTGCGGCGCGGTCTGCGCCATTGGCAGAGATCGAGCCCAGGGAGGAAGGAAGCGTCACTTCCAAACGCTTACCGCCGACCTCGACGGTGACGCTGGTGCGCTCGCCCTCTTCGGTTTCAGCTTCTGCTCCCGGCATTGGGTGTGGTTCGATTACCGTGCTGAATTCGGTTTCAATCCAGCGGGTATGAACCTTGAAAGGACCTTCAGCAGGAACAAAGGCTGGGTCGCTCATGACGGCACGGTGGAATGGCAACACGGTCGCCATGCCTTCAATCTGGAATTCTTCCAGCGCGCGGCGGGCACGAGCTGCCGCAACTTCACGGGTGCTTCCGGTGACAATCAGCTTGGAGATCATCGAGTCGAAGTTCCCCGAAACGCTCTCGCCCTGCTCAATGCCGGAATCAACGCGGACGCCCGGACCTGATGGCAGGTTCATCTTGGTGATGGTGCCTGGGGTTGGCATGAAGTTACGGCCGGCGTCTTCGCCGTTGATGCGGAATTCGAAGGAGTGGCCGCGCACTTCTGGGTCGGTGTAGCCAAGTTCTTCGCCACGGGCGATGCGGAACTGCTCGCGCACCAGATCTAGTCCGGTCACTTCTTCAGAAACTGGGTGCTCTACCTGCAAACGGGTGTTGACCTCGAGGAAGGAGATCACGCCGTCCTGGCCCACCAAGAATTCGCAGGTACCGGCTCCGGTGTATTTGGCTTCACGCAGGATCGCTTTGGAAGCCTCATACAGGCGAGTGGTCTGCTCTTCGCTCAAGAATGGTGCTGGAGCTTCTTCCACCAGTTTCTGGTTGCGACGCTGCAAGGAGCAGTCGCGGGTGGAAACCACAACTACATTGCCGTGGGCATCGGCCAGGCACTGGGTCTCTACGTGGCGTGGTGCGTCAAGGAAGCGTTCAATGAAGCATTCACCGCGGCCGAAGGCGGCCACTGCTTCACGGACTGCGGAGTCGTAGAGCTCACCGATTTCTTCACGGTTGCGCACGACCTTGATACCGCGTCCGCCACCGCCGTAGGCAGCCTTGATAGCCAGTGGAAGACCATGCTCATCGGCGAAGGCATAAACCTCGTCAGCCGAAGCTACTGGGTCCTTGGTACCTGGGACTAACGGGGCGCCAACCTTTTCAGCAATGTGGCGGGCCTTGACCTTGTCGCCAAGCTGATCAATGGAATCAGGCGAAGGGCCGATCCAGGTCAGTCCCGCGTCGATGACAGCCTGAGCAAATTCGGCGTTTTCGGAAAGGAAACCGTAGCCCGGGTGAATGGCGTCAGCGCCGGAGCGTTCAGCGGCATCTAGGATTTTCTCAATGCGAAGGTACGACTCAGCGGCGGTGGTGCCACCTAGCGCGTAGGCTTCGTCAGCCAAACGCACATGCAGTGCATCACGGTCGGAATCTGCATAGACCGCTACAGACTCGATTCCTTCATCGCGTGCGGCACGGATAATACGCACTGCAATCTCGCCGCGGTTGGCGATTAGCACCTTCGTCAATTGATTCATCTTGAACCTTGTCTTCAAAATTAGGGTTTCTTACCTAGGAGCCTATCGTTTTTGTGGGAACTATATGTAGTTAAACGGTCAAACCCGGGTGTTTGTCCGAAAACTTTGGAGGAATCCTACAAAATATTGAGTTTGGTGTGCCGCGGACCAGCGACGCTCGCCTGAGAGCGCACCGAATTGTTAATGCGTGATTTTGATCGATACCGCTATGACTGTCGATTCCGATGCCTACGGACCGCTGCGCGGTTGGAACAGCGCACTGAACAGTAACGCTGGCGTCCATTGCGGGTAATGTCTACGACCACCTGTGTGCAGGGTTCAGCTTCGCAACGACGCAGGCGATGCATTCCGCGAGTTGTTATGTGCAGGGCAGTGCCCACGGCGATCACGGAACGGAGCACTTGAGGCATACTCTGTCCATCATCGCGATAGTGCAGATGCCATCCTTCCCCGTCGTGATCCACCATGCGGGGATAGGCCGATGCCTGGGACATTTGCTGATTCAATAATTCCGCACGTTGGTGATCCGAGTCGGCGTCCACGATGCGTAGCCAGTCATCAATGACCTGACGAGTTTCTTGGTGGTCGTTGCGGCGTACTGGGAAAGGCATGGTCATGCCGACCTCCCGGGTGCGTTGCTCAATTTCGTCGCGATTCTCAGGCCAGTTGTTGGCCAAGGATGCGGCTAGGAGCACCGCATATTCTCCGTAAGGGTTGAGTTGCATAAGGACATTACATCATGCTGAATTCATGACCACCATAAGTACCACCGCAACTGCCAACCGCACCGTTCTAGCCGAAGAACACGAACACTCCTGGGAAACTCAATCGACCCATCACACCTCGGATGGAATCGTCCAATACCTGCAATGCAGGCACTGCCATACCCATCAAATGCGTCAGTTGGGCTACAACAAAGAATCAACGCTGGATAGCAAAGAAATACGTGCCTAGGACCAATGGTCCCAGACACGTAATTCAGAAGTTATTTCCAGAGATCAACGATGCTGATTCCTAGTTGAGCAAGAAGCTCACGGAGAACAAACACATCCACACCCACGACGTTCTGGAAGTTTCCCTCAATAGATTCAATGAAGGAAGCAGCCAACCCATCGATGGTGAATGCTCCGGCGCACGGCAATGGCTCACCGCTAGCGACGTAGGCTTCGATTTCATTATCGCTGACCGTCGAAAAGTGAACTACTGTCGAAGAGACTCGACCTACAGATTTCTCTGGATGCTGTGGGTCAACGAGCCAATGTCCCGAATGCAATACGCCGGTCGCGCCACTTAACTGTTGCCAGCGTTCACGGGCCACCTGTTCGGTATGTGGCTTGCCGTAAGCGACTCCATCGAGTTCGAAGACCGAATCACATCCGAGGACTACCGTACCTTCGGCATGACCGCCCCCAGCGACATCCTCAGCCTTAGCGCGAGCCAGTAGCTGAGCTGTTTGTGCTGGGGACTGTGGCCCGTGCTGGGTTACTGCCGCTGCGAGCACCGCATCTTCATCAACCTTCGAGACTTGGGTAGTGAATTCCAGGCCTGCATCGGTGAGCACTTTCTTTCGCCCCCACGATGCCGAAGCCAGAACTAGTCGCGTAGAAGGTTGAGTCTGTGTGCTCATACCGGGGCATTCTCCTTGGTGTAATCCTGATCAAAGTCATCATCAGTGCTTGATTCTTCTGAATCCAGCAACTCATTTAACTTAGATCCTTCCACATCAACATCCGGAAGAATCTTATCCAGCCACTTCGGTAGGTACCAGGCCTTATCTCCGAGTAGATGCATCACCGCTGGGATGAGCGTCATACGGATAATGAAGGCATCAAAGAGCACACCGAAGGCCAAGGCGAAGCCCAGTGGACGGATCATCGCAAGGTGCGAGAAGACGAAACCGGCAAAGACCGAAATCATGATCAGTGCAGCTGCGGTGACCACAGGGGCAGCCATGGAGAATCCGGAGCGGACCGCGTCCTTAGCTCGCTCGCCATGGGCATAGCGTTCACGCATCGCTGAGACCAGGAACACCTGGTAGTCCATGGCCAAACCGAAGAGGATTCCGGTGAGCAGAATTGGCAAGAAGCTGAGCAATGGTCCGGGGACATTGACATCGAAGAAGCTGGAGAACCAACCGAATTGGTACACCATGACACTGGCGCCGAAGGCTGCAGCCAAAGACAGTAGGAATCCGCCGGTAGCAAGCAATGGAACCACGACTGAGCGGAAGACCAAGAGCAACAAGATCAGCGACAGGCCAACCACAATGCTCAGGTACGGAACCAGCGCCTCGGTGACCTTCTCCGACACGTCAATCTGGGCAGCAACCTGTCCGGTCACCGCGATGTCGACGCCGGTAGCTTCGGCAAATTTCGAATGATCATTTCGTAACTGGTGGACCAGTGCTTCGGTCTGTTCTGAGGACGGGCCATCCGTTGGAATGACCTGAATGGCCGAGAGCTGGTGATTGTCGGTCAGCGCCACTGGAATAGCAGCCACTACACCGTCGTACTCACGCAACATGTCCGCCACGTCCAATGCCTTGGACTGTGCCTGACGCTCAGTCAGGTTCTCAGGAAGATCAGCCAGGACCAACAACGGACCGTTGTAGCCAGCGCCGAACTTGTCACTGGTCTGTTCGAAGGCCTGGAAGGCCTGCGAATCGGCAGGTTCTGCGCTGCCATCAGGCAGTGCAGTGCGCATCTGCGTTGCTGGCAATGCGATGGCACCAAGGACGATCACGACAAGCAACGTGGCGGGAACGGCCACCTTGGTCACCATACGAACCCAGCGAGCAGAAAGTGGTTCCTTGATTTCAGGATTCTCTGCCTGAGCCGCTGCCTTGCGACGCGCACGCTTAGAGACCAGACGGTTCCCGGCCAGTGAGAGCAATGCAGGCAAGAGGGTGATGTTCAGCAGCACCGAGCAGAACACGGTGAAAGCTGCCGATAAGCCCAACACGGTCAGGAATGGAAGCCCAGGAACTGCCAGTGCTGCCAGAGCGATGATCACCGTCAAGCCGGCGAAAACTACGGCGTTGCCACTGGTTCCCACCGCACGTGCGATGGATTCGCCCACTTCCATTCCGGCCAGCAATTGGGTGCGGTGTCGATGAATGATAAACAGTGCGTAGTCGATACCCACCGCAAGGCCAAGCATGAGCGCTAGCGCAGGGGTAATCGAAGCCATGTCGATGACCGAGGAGAAAGCCATCGTAGTTCCGACACCGGCGCCCACCCCGAGCACTGCCAAGAGCAGTGGCAGGCCGGCAGCGATCAGGGTACCGAGCATGATCACCAGCACGATGGCTGCGATCACTACACCGATAATTTCGGATGATCCAAAGACCTGAGACATGTCCTGCATGATCTCTTTAGAGAAGAGGACCTCAACACCATTGGCCTGCGGCCCGGCGGCAATGGCCTTGATCTGCTCTCGGTCAGCTGGGGTCAGCGCATCCGTCTGAATTTTGAAGCTGACTTGCGAAACAGCCGTGCTCTGATCTTCAGAGACGAATCGCATGTCGGAATTGGCGCCAACCTGGCGAGCGGCAAACTGCAGTTCTGCGCGTCCGGACTCAAGGTCCTTCTGACCCTGTTCTACGTCCTTTTCGGCTTGCTCTAGCTCAGCAGTTTTTTCCTTGATGGTCTTTTCGCCCTCATCAAGCTTCGCCTTGGCTTGGACCAGATCTGCCTTACCCTTGAGGAATTCAGCCTTCTTCTGATCGAATTCCTTCTGGCCAGCATTGAGCTGAGCCCATCCGGCATCCAACTTGCTTTGGCCTTGGGCCAGCTTTGCCTTGTTGGTATCAATTTCAGACTTTGCTTGATCCAGTTGCTTTTTGGCATCGGCAAGCTGTGTTTTCGCCGCACTGAGCTTACTGCTGTTTGCCTTCAATTCCTTACGACCAACATCAACCTGGGCTTGGCCGTCATCAAGCTTCTTGCGGGCAGCATCAAGCTGCTTGAGGCCAGCTTCTCCCTGGGAGATTTTCGTTAGGGCGGCCGTGGCCTGTTCTTTACCGGCCTGTGCCTGCGAAATTCCAGTTTCGGCCGTGGCCTTACCTTCTTGTGCCTGCTTCAGACCTGCCTTGAGCTGCTTCAACGTCTCGGTGTAAGTGGCTACAGCGACGTCATCGCCGTCGGCTTTTGCCTGTTCAAGTCCTTGCTCGGTGGACTGGATTTGTGAGTTCAACTTGGTAATAGCAGCTTCAGCCTCGGCCAGCCCAGCCTTGGCTTTGGCTAGACCGTCTTCGGCTTCTTTCAAGCCAGCAGTTGCAGTTTTCTTGCCCTCGGCCAAGGTGGACTCGAATTCAGACCGTGAGGAGTCACCCAAGAGCTGCTGCATGCCGGACTTGTACTCTTTTTCACCGGCGGTAATTTCTTTTTGCGCGGCGTCGAGCTTCTTTTCGCCGGCGTTGTACTGGGCCAGGCCAGAATCATAGGTGCTCTTACCGGAGTTATATTCGGAGAGCCCCTTTTTGTACTTGGCTTCACCAGCTGCCAGCTGTGCGGCACCAGAATCTAGTTCCTTTTGGCCCGCTTCTAACTGTGCACGGCTGTCGTTGAGCTTCTTTTCGCCAGCCGCGATTTGTGGCTCCGCGTCGTTGATCTTCTTTTCGCCGTCAAAGTACTGAGCCCAACCGGTGGTCAGTTCTTTGCGGCCATCTTCGAGCTGGACTTTGCCGTCAGCAATCTGCTTGGTGGCATCGTCGAGTTTCTTTTGAGAGTCAACCAGTTTCTTTTCGTTTTTATCGATTTCTGGTTGGGCTTCGTCAAGCTTCTCCTGCAGTTCGAAGGGGCTCATCGCATCGATAACCTCAGGTTGCAAGGAGAGCTGCTCCAGAGCTTCGGCAACGGATTTCTTCTGCCCCTCACTCAACGCCTTACCGGTGCTTTCACGGAACACGATCGAGCCAGATCCGCCGGCTAGATCCGGGAGTTCTTCCTTCATCCGGTCGAGGGTGCGCTGGGTTTCAGTGCCCGGGATAGTGAAGGTATTCGACAACTGTCCCATGAACAGGCTGGCGCAAACACCGATGAAGATGAAGGCCGCGAGCCACATCGAAATGACGCGCATGCGGTGACGGTGCGCCCATTGTGCCAGGCGATAAAGAAGTGAGGCCATGAGCTTAGAGGTCCTTCGAGGTGCTAGTACTGTTTAGCGAAAAGTGGGTGATGCCTTGTTCCAGAGTCTGCATTGCATTGGTGACCAGCGTATGGAACGTGGCGATGAGCTCTGGTGTAATGTCCGTGCTCTGTTTTTGATCAGCGGGGATGTGTTCAAGCCATTCATCAAATGCGGCTTGGCCAGCGCCTAAGAGTGCGTGAGTTAGAACTCGGATGGAAAAGCGGTCGGCGTTAGGGTAGCGGCGTCCGATCTTTTCGAGCACATCTGACGTCGCCTGCTGCCATTCATTGATGTTTGCCGTCATGCAGCCATTGGATTCATTCTCAGTGATATAGGCACCGAAGTGCGCCACTTGCCCTAATTGCGCTGCTACTTCGTCAGATTTTAGGCCTTGAATGATCGATTCAAGGAGCGGCAGTGAATCGACATCTTCTTCCATGGACTCGACCATCGTGTCCAAGACCTGATGAAGGGGATAGGAGTAGATGGCGTCCACGCTCGGGAAGTAATTGAACAATGTCCGTCGTGATATGCCTGCCGCATCGGCGATTTGATTAGCAGTGGGCGCCGAACCAGTGCCCTGGCGTAAAAGTTGCGCGACCGCGTCAACAATGGCCTGCTTAGTGGCCTGCTTGTTCTGTTCGCGACGTGTGCTGGTACCTAAAAATGTCACATATTTACACTACGTGCAAACTTGCACACTGTGCAAGTTGGGGGAATGTGGAATCCACTTAGTGGTTAAACAGGTGAGCGCCCCAGCATAATGCTCGGGCGCTCACCTGTTTGAACCTGGCTACTTTGCAGTGACTGGTTCTGTGGCGGTTTCTTCAGCGACAGACTCGTCAGCGAAGGGGTTGCCATTGCGCGGTGCGTTGTACATCTCCAGATCGAGGATGCCTTCACGCTTGGCAACAATGGCTGGAACCAATGCCTGACCGGCAACGTTCACGGCGGTGCGACCCATGTCGATGATCGGATCAACAGCCATCAACAGGCCGACACCAGCAAGTGGAAGACCAAGCGTGGAGAGCGTCAGGGTCAACATGACTACTGCACCGGTGGTGCCTGCGGTGGCTGCAGAACCGAGTACCGAAACGATAGCAATCAAGATGTAGTCGGTGAGGCTCAGATCAATGTTGAAGAACTGAGCGACGAAGACGGCAGCTACCGCAGGATAAATTGCTGCGCAACCATCCATCTTGGTGGTGGCGCCCAGGGGAACGGCGAACGAAGCATAGCCCGAAGGCACGCCGAGGTTTCGTTCGGTCACGCGCTGGGTCAATGGCAGGGTGCCGATGGATGAGCGGGATACGAAGCCGAGCTGTACTGCTGGCCAAACTCCTGAGAAGTACTGCTTGATCGACAGTCCGTGGCTACGGACCAAGACCGGATACAGACCGAAAAGAACCAGAGCTAGACCAATGTAGATCGCCACCGTGAACTTGCCCAGTGCGCCGATGGTGTCCCAACCGTAAGTTGCCACGGCATTACCGATCAGGCCCACAGTACCGATAGGAGCTACACGAATAATCCACCATAGGACCTTTTGGATAATCGCCAATGCTGAGGCGGAGAAATCCAAGAATGGTTCAGCAGCTTTGCCAACCTTCAGGGCTGCGACGCCGACGGCAATAGCAACTACGAGGATCTGCAATACGTTGAAGCTCACCGAGGTCGTTGCCGAGCCATCGCTTACGGAAGTGCTCGCACCAAGTCCAAGGAAGTTGGATGGAATGAGCCCGGTCAAGAAACCGAGCCAGTCGCCAGTCTTACCGTCATAGCCCGCAGGTGCTTCCTGCCCCGTGTTTGCTCCGGGCTGGAATACGACACCTAGGATCATGCCAATGGTTACCGAGACCAGGGCGGTGATGCCAAACCACAGCAAGGTCTGCCATGCGAGTCGAGCTGCGTTGGTGACCCTCGACAGGTTAGCGATGGAAGCGACCACTGCAAAGAAGATCAGCGGGATAACCGCGGTGCGCAGCAGTGAAACGTAGCTGGAACCGATGATCGACAAGGCTCGTCCAAGACCATTTGGTTCGTCGGCGGTGCTGCCAGTGTATTTAGCTACGAGTCCCAAGATGAGACCGGCGATCAGGGCAGCAATGATCTGCGGCCCGAAGCTGGTCATCCAGCGGGGGAGTTTTGATGACGGTGCGACGTTTGACATGCATTCAAGGCTAGGGGGATTTTCACTGAGGAATGCAGTCAATGTTACGTCGTGTGACAAATATGTGGGGATTGTGTTTTAGGCCACCGAATTTCGACGGGTTGAGTCTAAATATCAGTGATATTCAGCAAAGAATTGTCACAGGAGCTCACATCCAATACGCGCGGATTGCCAGTGAATAACTCTCCGTTTTAGTACTCAAGTGGATTCTGGATCATATCTATGGCTTGCGTCCTGCGACTCGATGTTCGCAGTTAAAGCGATGCCGATAGCTGTCTGTTCATGGTGATTGCCGAGTTAAGAAGTTGTCGCATGACTTTCATGAGTAATGCTAAGCCAGCCGGTATGACGACACCTCCTGCAACTGCCAGCAGAACTCCCGGGCCACCAACGTTCACGATAACCAACAAATGGAAGCCCAAAGCGAGAACCAGGAAACCAGCGATTACGCAGGCGCTAATGAACGTATCAATCCATGGCAACGCGTTAGGGGAGAAGATTTCTTGATGCTCGACCTTGTTGAGCAGGGCCCAGATGGTGACCAGGCAGATTTGCAGGCAAAGGATCCCGAGAATGACCACCCATTTGTAGGGTGTTGCTAGCTGTGCGACTTCCGGATATTGCGTGAGGACCTCGCTGATAAACAGTGGAAGTACAAAAAGCTGAACGAGTACAGAGCCGCAGAAGATTATAGCTAACGTGATGCGCAATAGCGTGGTGGTAAAACTTGTCATAGATCGATTATCAATCAGTATCTATCGTTAATCAATAGGTTACGTGCTTGAGTCGCTAAGGATCTATTTTTGTTTGGATCTTGACCCGTATCGGTGATGTGGAAGAGTTAGCAAGGTGCCTGAATCCTTGAGCTGCTCGCACATATTTGAACGCCAATTATCTTGAAGGGCCGCTATCAATGCGTATTTACATCACCAGTGTTTTTGTCTCTGATCAGAACAAAGCCAAAGATTTCTACACCAAGGTTCTAGGTTTCAAAGTTAAGAACGACGTTCCCGTCGGTGAATTTAGTTGGTTGACACTTGTTTCATCAGAAGACGAGAACGGAACGGAATTGCTACTTGAACCGGCGGCGCACCGAGCGGTGGGACCGTATCGTGAAGCGCTGAAAGCAGATGGAATCCCAGCTGCGTCATTCGCCGTAGATGATGTTCAAGCTGAGTATGAACGACTGACTGGCCTTGGGGTGAAATTCACTCAGGACCCTACTGATGCTGGTCCGGTGACTGTTGCAACCTTTGACGATACGTGTGGCAATCTGATTCAGATTTCCAGCTATCAACGATAAGTAGCTGGGTCATCCCTAGGATGCCCAGCTACTCATTCTGACTCTTTTAGCGTTTACCTATTTAAGCAGTGCGCGCTTGAGAGTATCGAGGCCAACGGAACCCAGCTGCAAAGCCTTGGTATGGAAGTCTTTCAATGAGAACGCTTCGCCTTCAGCAGCTGCGTATTCATCTCGGATTTGTTCCCACAGCCGCTGGCCAATCTTGTACGAAGGTGCCTGACCTGGCCAGCCAAGGTAACGGTTGTATTCGAAGTCCAACTGTCCCTTCGAGAGGTCCAGATTCCGTTCCAGGAATTCATAACCCTTCTCGGCATCCCACGTGCCCTTACCCCACTGAGGTGGTACCGGCAGTCCAAGATGCACGCCGATGTCGAAGACAACACGAGCGGCGCGTAGACGTTGCGCATCAAGCATGCCCATATAGTCGCCGGGGTCATCGAGGTATCCGAGCTGGTGCATGAGTCTTTCTGAATACAGTGCCCAGCCTTCACCCTGACCCGAGACCCAGCACATCAGCCGGCGCCAGCTATTGAGGGTTGACGCCTGAAGGTGTGCCGTTCCAATCTGCAGGTGATGTCCGGGAACACCCTCGTGATACACGGTGGTTAACTCGGCCCAAGTGGTGAACTGATCCTCACCCGGCGGTACTGACCACCACATGCGACCGGGACGGCTGAAGTCTTCAGATGGTCCGGTGTAGTACACCCCGCCATCCTGAGTGGGAGCAATCATGCACTCAATACGGTCCATGGGTGCAGGGATATCAAAGTGCTTGCCTGACAAGTCAGCGATGGCCTGATCGGCTTTACCCTGCATCCACTCGCGTAAAGCCTCGGTGCCGTTGAGCTTTCGAGCGGGATCTGCATTGAGGACGCGTTTTGCCTCCTCAATGGTTGATCCCGGCTTGATTAGTTGCGCGACCCGTTGCTGTTCAGCGATGATCGCGTCGAGCTGTTCAACTCCCCACGCGTAAGTTTCTTCTAGATCGATGCTTGCGCCCAAGAAGCGGCGGGACATCAACGAATAGTATTCACGACCCACGGCATCCTGTTCTGGCGCTTGGGGCAGTAGCTCAGTTTCCAAGTAGCCAGCTAGGCGACGGTAAGCAAGCTTCGAGTCTTCGGCGCCACGTTCTAGGCGTTGGCTCAAAGTGGAATCAACGGCGCTGCCTGAAGTGGCCAGTTGGTCGAAGAAGCCGCCGTCTTTGGCGTAGTCCGTGCACTGGCCCGCAACAATTCGAACCTGGCGTTTGGCAGGGAACATCGAGTTAGCTGCTGAATCACGCAAAGATGCTATATATCCATCGATGGCAGCGGGCAGATTTTCGAGACGCTGCGCAATGAAAGCGAAATCATCGGCACTTTCTTGTGGCATCAAGTCGATGATGGAGCGGATTTCTTGAGCTGGGCTGGCAATGTTATTTAATTCAGTGCGCCCGGTGAAGAGAATTTCCAATTCCAAACTCAGGCGTTCGGTCATCGCATCGAGTGTCACTTCGTCGATGGCGTCAACGGTGTTGGTGTTAGCCAGCGCGCTGAGGGTGTGACGTAAGAGGCTGATTTGTCCCGTGGTGCCAGTGGGGGAGTAATCGCCATAGGCGGATTCGTAGCCGGGTAGGCCCAGCTCGACGCCCCATTCCGGGGTGAGCTCAAGGCTTTTGTTGTAAAACTCTTCGGCGATTTTGTCGATCGCTGAAGGTTCGCGGTGCGGTGCGGAGGATGTCATGTAGCTAAGAGTAGTTGATATGAAAGATTTGTTGAAGAGTTTACGGGAGAACGTCAAACCTGAATATCTAGCCTGCGCTAAATCTGAAATTCTCCCCGGCTTGGCGGCCTGGGCAAGCGGTCGTCGGACTCCGGCACGTGAAGTGTTGGGCTTTCCTGAATGCTACTTTTCATTCCGAGCTCGCCCAGGGTCAGCGAGCTGGTGCGGGAGCGCATAGTTTAATAAGCAAAAAGTGACGGCTTGTTGTCCCCGCGGAGGGGAGAGCAAGCCGTCACTTCGTGGTGGTTATTTCAACAAGGTGCCTTAGCGGCGCCCGATGGTCCAGCCGAGACGTGGGGTCAGGGCACGACGCTTGCGCAGGCGAGCCACGCGCTTCTTGGCCGGGGCATTCTCTTCGGGCTGCTGGGCAGGGGAGTTGCTCATGGCGCAGAGCAGAGCGGTGACTGCTGCCAGTTCCTCGGCGCTGGGATTGCCCTTAGTCACGCGGATCTGTGGTGCGATAGGCGTCTGGATCTCTTGTTCCATTAGCTTTGCTCCTTGATGAGTGCTCGATGAGACGGGGTGCAGTGGATGCTTATAGCGGGATGTTGCCGTGCTTCTTTGGAGGCAGTACGGCATGCTTTTCACGCAGTGCACGCAATCCACGGACCAGCTGCACGCGGGTATCGCTCGGGGCGACCACCGCGTCCACGTAACCAAGCTCGGCTGCCTGGTATGGGTTGAGCAATTCAGCCTCGTAGTCGTCGATGATCTGCTTGCGACGGGCCTCGACGTCTCCACCTTCAGCTTCCACGGCAGCTAGGTCGCGACGGTAAAGGATGTTCACTGCACCTTGCGCACCCATTACGCCGATCTGCGCAGTAGGCCAAGCCAAGTTCAAATCAGCACCAAGCTTCTTGGACCCCATCACGATGTACGCTCCACCGTAAGCCTTTCGGGTGATCACGGTCAGCTTGGGCACGGTGGCCTCGGCGTAAGCGTAGAGCAGCTTGGCGCCACGACGGATGATGCCCTGGAATTCCTGGTCCTTGCCGGGCAGGAAGCCGGGGACATCCACAAAGGTGAGGATAGGAATATTAAAGGCGTCGCAGTTGCGCACAAAGCGGGCTGCCTTTTCGGAGGCAGCGATATCCAAGGTGCCAGCAAACTGCATTGGCTGGTTAGCAACGATACCTACGGTCCGGCCCTCAACGCGGGCGTAGCCGATCATGACATTCGGTGCGTACAGCGACTGCATTTCAAAGAAGTGTGCGTCATCAACCACGGACTCGATGACCTTGCGCATGTCATAAGGCTGGTTAGCGGAGTCTGGAATCAGGGTATCCAATGCCAGATCTTCCTCGGTGATTTCCAACTCTTCATCGAACTCGGCGATCAAAGGGTCCGAAAGATTGGAGGATGGCAGGAAGTCCAGCAGTTCCTTGCAGAACTCCACTGCGTCTTCTTCGTCGCTGGCCAAGTAGGTGGCGGTACCGGTGTTCGCGTTATGCTGACGCGCTCCACCGAGGGCTTCCATGTCAATTTCTTCGCCCGTGACGGTCTTGATGACGTCTGGTCCGGTGATGAACATGTGACTGGTCTTATCGACCATGATGACGTAGTCGGTCAGCGCAGGGGAGTAGGCGGCGCCACCAGCAGAAGGGCCCATGATCAGGGAGATCTGCGGAACAACACCTGAGGCGTGAACGTTGTTGCGGAAGATATCGGCGAACATGGCCAAAGAAGCGACGCCTTCCTGGATGCGGGCGCCACCGCCGTCCAAGATGCCAACCACTGGGCAACCATTGCGCAGTGCAAATTCTTGAACCTTGACGATCTTTTCGCCGTTAACCTGCGAGAGGGAACCACCATAGACGGTGAAGTCCTGGGAGTAGACGGCGACGAGGCGACCATCAACGGTGCCGTAGCCGGAGACAAGGCCGTCACCCATCGGCTTCTTCTTTTCCATGCCGAAAGCGGTGGAACGGTGAACAGCTAAGGCATCAAATTCTACAAAGGAGTCCTCGTCCATGAGCATCTCGATGCGCTCACGGGCGGTATGCTTTCCGCGGGAGTGCTGCTTTTCGATTGCTGCCTGGCCACTGGGTGCTTCGGAGAGCTTCTGGCGACGGCGGAATTCAGCAAGCTTTCCGGCGGTGGTGGACAGGTCGATTGCTTCGTCTGCCTCGGTTCTGCCCTGCGTCATGCCTTCGACTCCCTCGAGTTGTCTTGAATGTGTAGGAATGGCACAAGAAAAATGCCATCTAGGTCAGTCTAGCTGGGGAAACAGGACTTCTGGTTGTAGGAAACTTACAAATTGGGCAGACATCCAGTGCGTCGCTCGCCAGAATAAGTTACTGAACAGTAGCTTAGTTGAAAAACTTCGCGTAACCTAGATCACATGACTAGTGAACCCCGCACCGAACTCGCCCCAGTCTCGGCGAGCCTCAAGAATCGCACCATCTTGATGAGCGGCGGCAGCCGCGGCATCGGATTGGCCATCGCCAAGGCCGCAGGAGCCCTTGGAGCCAATATCGTCCTACTTTCCAAAACCGCCGACCCACACCCCAGCCTCGAAGGCACCATTCACACCGCCGTGGAAGAAATTAACCAGGCAGGTGGCCGTGGCCTAGCGGTCGTCGGGGACGTACGCATCGACGAAGATGTACAGCGCGCCGTCGCTGAGGCGGTGGCCACCTTTGGCGGCATCGACATCGTGGTGAACAACGCCTCGGCCATTAACCTCGCCAAAACCGAGCAAGTAGATATGAAACGCTATGACTTGATGCAAGACATCAACGTACGCGGAACATTCCTGCTCTCTAAAACTGCCCTGCCACATCTACGTGCCTCGCAGCATGCGCATATTCTTACCCTCTCACCACCGCTGAACCTCGACCCACGCTGGGCAGGGGAGCACTTGGCGTACACCATGGCCAAGTACGGCATGTCGATGACCACCCTTGGGCTAGCAGAAGAACTCAAGGATGAAGGCGTCGGCGTGAACTCGCTGTGGCCAGAAACCCTGATTGATACTGCCGCGATCCGTAACCTGCCCGGTGGGCAGAAAATGATCCAGGGAGCCCGCGATGCCCAGATCGTTGCCGACGCCGCGATGGCGATCCTCAGCAGTGATCCCAAAAACCTCAGCGGCAACTTCTTTACCGATGCACAGGTGCTGACATTGGCAGGCGAGACGGATTTGGAGAAGTACACACTGAATCCAGAGGTGCCTCTAGTTGAAGACATTTTCCTGTAAAGACTAGTTCGCGGCGGTAGAACAGTGCGGCGGTGTCATAGGGTTCTAGATATGGACACTTCTCATGGCACCGCCCGCGCCGCCATTGACCGCACCCGTTTTGCTCAGCTCACCGAGCACCTGCCACTCGGGACGGTGGAGTTTCGAGACAGCTCCGGGTCAACTAACACGGAGCTAGCCGAACTAGCCACCCAAGGCAGCGCCGGGCACCTGAGCGTGTTCTATACGGAGCATCAACAGGCCGGAAAGGGCCGACTCGGCAGAGCTTGGGTGACACCCCTTGGCTCATCGATCACCGTCAGCGTACTGATGGTTCCCGACGACAGTCTGAGTGTTGAAGCCCTGTCTTGGTACACCATGTTGGCTGCCCTGGCCTGGAGCCGAGCAGCAGAACGCGTAGCCCAAGTCCCAGTACGTATTAAGTGGCCCAATGATTTGTTGGCCGGCGAGTTCAAGATCTGCGGCATCTTGGCCCAAATGGTACCGGTCGGCTCAGGCTTCGGCGTCGTGGTCGGCACCGGAATGAACGTCGACCAAAGCCGTGACGAGCTTCCCGTTGCCACCGCCACCTCACTACGGGTAGCCAGCTCCCGCACCATCGATCGCACCGAATTACTCGCCGAGTACCTCAAAGAATTGGTGAACCTCGACCGCTCATTCCGCCAGGTCTCCGGTGCAGTACAAATGCCTCTGCCGGGATTTGATGGTCAATCGCTGCGTGACATGGTCAGCGAGAAACTAGCGACCTTGGGCCAAGAAGTCCGGGTGGAATTCCCCGACGGATCAACCCTAGAAGCAACCGCCGTGGATCTGGCCGATGACGGCGCCTTAGTTTTGCAGGACCCAATGGGCCAACGCAGACAAGTGCTGGCTGGGGATGTGCACCACGTGCGGCGCGCCGACGGAAAGTATGCCTAACCGGCATCGTGCCTAGCGCCGGGACTATTATTGAATATGCAGAGCGAAGATCTGTATCCAGATGGGAGGGGCGAGGACCTAAACGATGAAGCTGCCGCTACATGAACGGGAACGAGTGATTATCAAATCTCGTGAGCACTCCCGAGTACTGCGACAGCCGATCGGTGCCTTCCTCATCCTCACCGCGCTGTGCACCTTCAGCATTGGTTACCTCTCCCGCGATGATCTCTCCGACTGGTTGGCCAATAACGCAGATGTATGGATGATCGTGACGCTGGTGCTCTGGGCGGTCCTGGTAATAATCTGGAGCATTGTTCCTTGGGTGCGTTGGATGCGCTCTTTGATCGTGCTGACCAACGAACGGATCATGTTTCGGTCGACCTACAGTCAAGGGCAACTGCAATCTGTAGGATTATTTACGGTTCGTGACCTCGTCGCCTACGCTAAGCAAAACAATGTGCTCACGCGTGCCGGAACCTTGGACATCGTCATGAACCAAGGATTTGTGAGAATTGCGCACGTTCCATCCGTCCCGTATTTCCGATCGCTGGCCATGGAAGCAATGACGAACTTGCGCAGCAACCACAGTGTGGCGCACACCGAAACGAACAGCAGTGAGGAGATGGGCTCATGAGCACCGAGCACGGCAATTCATCCCGGGCCGACTCCCCACAGTCCGCCGCGCAGGCCGCCCGTGATGCCCGCGAGCATCCAGCACTCGAAAGCCTTGACGAAGCCGATCCCATCCTCGAGCTTGCCCAAGCCATGGAAGGCCCCCTGCAGATTCCCGCCCGCACCCCTGATGCGGTGCGCGACAATGTCGCCGAGCTGGAGCACCGACTGATCGGTGGGCAGCGTGAATTCCGTCGCCGTGAAGTCGCTGCCGAGGCAGGGATCTCCCTGCACTCTGCCCGCAAACTCTGGCGTGCCATCGGCTTCCCAGAGCTCAGCGACGACGAGGTGTTCTTCACCAAAGCGGACAAAGCCGCCCTGGGCACCATGGTGGGCATGGTGCGTGAAGGCAAGCTCACCGAAGAAACCGCGATCTCCTTGATGCGCTCGGTCGGGCAAATGACCGACCGCATGGTGGTCTGGCAAATCGAAGCGTTGGTCGAAGACATGATCGCCAACCAGAACATGTCCGATCGCCAAGCCCGCCGCCAACTCTTTGGCATGCTGCCAGAGATCATTCCGGCCATTGAAGACCTCCTGATCTATTCTTGGCGCCGCCAGCTGAATTCGGCCGTGCACCGTATGGCACTTCGTGTTGAGACCGGTGTCGCTGCCTATAAACAGGACAGTCCCGAAGCCGACGGCGGTACCCCCTTGCCCCTGGCTCGCGCGGTGGGCTTCGCAGATTTGGTCTCCTACACCTCACTCTCACGCCGCATGAACGAACGCACCCTGGCCCAGCTGGTGCAACGCTTCGAAGCCAAATGCGCCGAAATCATTTCCGTGGGTGGCGGACGACTGGTGAAAACCATTGGTGATGAGGTGCTCTACGTGGCAGAAACCCCACAGGCCGGGGCACAGATTGCGCTATCGCTCTCACGCGAATTGGCCAAGGATGAACTGTTCCCACAAACCCGTGGTGCAGTGGTCTGGGGCCGGGTATTGTCCCGACTCGGAGACATCTACGGGCCGACGGTCAACATGGCAGCTCGGCTGACTTCGCTGGCGGAACCCGGAGCGGTGCTCACCGATGCGTTGACCGCAAATACTTTGCGCAACGATGCGCGCTTTGTCCTCACGGCCCAAGAGATCACGGCAGTGCGCGGCTTCGGCGACATCCAACCTTATGAACTCTCGCCCGGCGAGGGAGCAGGACTGGTGATTGACTAATGACTGACGAACCCACACCTGTACCATTCACCCTCGCCGCAGCCGGAATGACGGACGTGGGCCTGAAGCGTACCGAAAACCAAGACCGTATCTTGATGCATGACATCGTCTATGCGGTCGCCGATGGCATGGGCGGGCATGAAGCCGGGGAAGTTGCCAGCCAGCTGGCAGTTGAAACCATGCAAGAAATCTGCACTTTCGCCAATAAAACCTCGGTGCGCAAGCTACCCACCGCGGCTGAAGTCCAACGTCAGGTTCAATTAGCCGATGACCGGATCCGTGAAGCCCTAGAAGCTCGTGGCGGAACGACACTGTGTGCGCTTTTGCAGATCAAGGCTCCCGATCAGGGCCGGGACAACGTCACTGCCCCGATCACCGCGGTACCACCGTGGACCTCCAGTTTTGCCGTGAAGGTCAACACCGACGTGATCTCGAAGGTCACTCCGGAAATGTTGGCTGAGCACCGTGAGTCAACTACCCCAAGTACCGCACCCCTGCCGGTGCTCAACGAAGAAATACCTAACTTATTACTCGTGAACGTGGGGGACTCGCGCGGCTATCGCCTGCGTGATGGCGCCCTACAACAGCTGACTCGGGACCACTCAGCGGTCCAAGAGATGGTGGATGCCGGACAAATCACCGAAGCCGAGGCCCGCAACCACCCGCATCGCAACCTGATCACCCGAGCCTTGGGAGCTGGGGCAGCAAGCCACCCCGATCTCACCGTGTTACAACCACGTGTTGGTGACCGCTACCTGCTTTGCAGTGATGGACTATCCGGTGAGCTCACCGAGGACATCCTGCAAACCATTTTGGTGAACTTCAAAGACCGTACCGAAGCCGTTCGGGTCTTGACCGGTGCTGCTTTGGAAGCCGGTGGACGAGACAATATTGCGGTGATCGTGATTGACGTATTGGCCGCTGAAAGCCCGTTGCCAGAGGCAGCAGAGAACTAAGCTTTCAAGTCTGCGATTCTGTCGGTTGGATGGGGCACAATTGGATACGTGAGTGAAAATGCCGTAACCCCAGTTGAGACCACTAATGCTCCGCCGGAAGCAGACAAGGCCCGCTATGATCAGCTGGTCGAACAGATCCGCAGTCACCGCGACGCGTACTACCAAGAAGACGCACCGCTGATTTCCGACGTGGAATATGATGCGCTGTTCCATGAGCTGCAGCGCCTCGAGGCACAATATCCCATTTTGGCCGGACAGGATTCGCCCACCCAAGAGGTCGGTGGCGAAGTTTCGGCAGCCTTCGCCTCGGTCACTCATGCGAGCCGCATGTACTCGCTGGAAGACGTTTTTTCACTCGACGAGCTGAACGCGTGGCTTGAAAGAGCACAAGTTAATGCTCAACGCTTACACCCACAAACCCCGGTCAAATGGTTGTGCGAAGTCAAAATTGATGGCCTTGCACTGAACCTGACCTACCGTGAGGGCAAATTGGTGCGCGCGGCCACCCGAGGCGATGGCACCACCGGTGAAGATGTCACCCACAATGCCCTGACCATTAGCGATATTCCGCAAGAGCTCTCCGGGTCGGGTTGGCCTGCAGAATTTGAGGTTCGTGGTGAAGTGTTCATCGCCACCGATGACTTCAACGCTTATAACGAGACGCTCATTGCTCAAGGTAAGGCACCGTTAGCCAACCCGCGCAATGCCGCCGCTGGAAGCCTTCGCCAAAAGGATCCCGAACAAACGGCTAAGCGCCCCTTGCGGATGTTTGTCCACGGCTTAGGTCGTAGCCGTGACTTCGAAATGACCGAGCAGTCAGAAGCCTATGAGCTGATGCGCGACTGGGGTCTACCTGTTTCTCCCTACGGTCGAGTCGTTGACACGATCGCAGAAGCCAAAGATTACATTGCCGAACACGGCGAAAAGCGCCACGATCTGATCCACGATATCGACGGCATCGTCATCAAGGTCAACGATCTGGCGACCCAAGAACAACTAGGTTATACCTCCCGTGTCCCGCGCTGGGCCGTGGCCTACAAGTACCCACCCGAAGAAGTTCACACCAAGCTGTTGGACATTCAGGTTCAGGTGGGCCGCACCGGACGCGTGACTCCTTTCGGAGTGATGGAACCGGTACTGGTTGCTGGCTCAACCGTTGCGCGAGCAACCTTGCACAACCAAGAAGTGGTCAAGGCGAAGAACGTCAAAATTGGCGACACCATTATCCTGCGTAAGGCAGGGGACGTGATCCCAGAGATCGTTGGCCCGGTCCTGCCCCTGCGTGAAGGCAACACCGAGCTGCGTGATTTTGTCATGCCTACCGAATGTCCCTCCTGTGGCCAACCACTGGCGCCGGCCAAGGAAGGCGACGTAGATATTCGCTGCCTGAATGCCGAATCCTGCCCAGCCCAGCTGACCGAACGCGTCGCGTACCTAGGCGGCCGTAGCGCACTGGATATTGAAGCCTTGGGCTATGAAGCTGCGGCCGCGTTGACCAGCGGCCCCGGCGAAGACCCCGCCACCCAAGGGGGAGTGATCCTTCCGGCAGGCCCGGGTCCACTGCATAATGAGTCCCAGCTCTTCAACCTCAAGGACAAGCTCGAAGAGCTCGGAGAGGTTAAAGTTTGGCGCGAAAAACGCGTCAAGGGTGAAGGTACCGGAAAGTTCGAACTGGTCCCTTACTTCTACTCCAAGGCCACCGCTAAAAAGCCTTCTGCGCCAACCCGTAGCACCCTCAAACTGCTCGACGAGCTAGAAAAGGCGAAGGACAACCCACTGTGGCGTGTACTGGTGGCCCTGTCCATCCGCCATGTTGGCCCCAACGCTTCGCGTGCAATCGCCACCCGTTATGGCTCCATGGATGCGCTGCTGGAGGTTCTTGATTCCGGTAGCGCCGTGGCAGAGCTGAGCGAAATTGATTCCGTCGGATCGATCATCGCTGAAGCTTTGGTGGACTGGTTCAAGGTTGATTGGCATCGTGAGATTGTCTCCGCCTGGCAGGCCGCTGGTGTGAAGATGAAAGATGAGCAAGACGAGAACATCACGAAAAATCTCGAAAACCTTGCCATCGTTGTCACCGGAACGTTGGAGAATTACTCACGAGATACCGCCAAGGAAGCCATTATCGTGCGCGGCGGAAAAGCCACCGGAAGCGTTTCGAAGAAAACAGACTTCCTTGTCGCCGGCGAATCTGCCGGATCAAAACTGGACAAAGCACAATCACTGGGAGTGCCAGTACTTGATGAAGCTGGCTTCGGGGTGCTCTTAGACCAAGGACCAGACGCCGCACGCGAGGTTGCCCTCGCCGCACCTACGGAAGGCTAATACATGGACAAGGCAATCAGTCACGACCCATTGGTGATGGTGGCACGACGCGCCGCCGCTGCTGGGGCCGAAATTCTTGCTCGACGCGACGAATCGCAGTTTAACCTCAGTGATAAGTCCGCCGCCGGCGACTGGGTCACCGATTTTGATCGTGCTTCGGAAGAAGCCATCCGAGCTACCATCTTGACCTCGCGTCCCAGCGATGAATTGACCGGGGAAGAATTTCCTAGCGCGAAACCAGCTCACCCGAGCGGGGTGCGTTGGAGCATCGACCCACTGGACGGTACAACGAACTTCGTACGCAACATTGCCTACTACTGTTCTTCGGTAGGTGCTTGCCAACTCGAAGAAGACGGCACCGAAACCTGGGTAGCTGCCGCGATCGTTGCCCCGGCCCTACAGGTGGAATATTTTGCGGGCAAGGCCTTGGGCGCGTGGAAACATGATTTGCGTACCGGAAAGATGACTCAGCTGACCGGCCCCACGCCATCAGAAGCCAAAATTCTTGGCACCGGATTTGGCTACGATGCCCAGCGTCGCCAGTTTCAAGCCCGCGTGTTAGAGGGCATGCTTGAGGACTACGTTAATGTTCGGCGTATCGGCTCTGCTGCGTTGGATCTGTGCCTGGTCGCTGAAGGTGCCTTGGATGCCTATGCCGAATACGGAACGCAAGAGTATGACTGGGCAGCCGGCGCACTGATTGCCGAAGAAGCTGGATGCCTGGTTGGCCGTCCCACAACCAACCCTGGGTGGCAGTATGCCGGTCTCGTGGATACCGCTAAGTTGAGCGAACCGGACAACTAATTCAGTACCAGCGCCATGGCCTCATGCGCGTAGTGGATAGCTATGCCAACCATGACACCGCCACACACCTGTGTGGCGGTGTGCTGGAAGCTACGAATACGGGACCAGGAAAGCACCGCAATAAAAAACACCACCCATGGCATTAGCGTCGTGTTCTGCCCGGCAACCTGCAAAATAACGTAGGTACCAACGGCCATGTGCACCGAGACTTTCCACCAGAAGTTGATGATGCCAACCACCAACAGTCCCAAGAGTATGCAATAAACTTCGCGGAAAATCCCCGCACTGGCGTCCATCAGCCACAGAACAAATAAGCCACCGATGATCAGTGCAGCGGTCATCGCGTAGATACGGTGGCGCTGGTGGCGCACCGTTACGTGGAGGTCACTGACCTTGCCCCTTAACTTAGCCACCGCAAGTAATATCCAGGGGATGATGGTGGTGAAGAGTGCTGCCACCATGGACTCTGCCCAGCTAATGGAAGCATCACGTAGCGGCGAGAGTACTAGCAACAGGGTCGCCACGATAATGGGCGAGAGTACATGCGAGACACCCAGAGCTAGTCGTTGCACGGGCGAAGATTCGGTTGCGGAAGAAATAACCATCATGAGTGTCCAGAAGTCCTGCTTAGAGTGCTGAAGTGTTCACCAGATACGTATTGCGCATCCGGATCAGGCGCGGCATGTACCAGCTAAGCACCAATCGTTCGGCCAACCAACCGAGAGGACCGAAGGGCGCTTCAAAATGGATCTTGTCCACCATCAGCGTGCCATGCTCATGGCCAAAGAATTCGTGAACATGGTGAAACTTCTTAAACGGACCGCGTACCTGCTGGTCGGTGAATGAGTGAAAAGCATCTAACTCACTGATTTCAGAGGTCAACCGAAAAGGTATACCAAAATGCTTCGCACGCCAGGTCACCTGTTCTCCAAGAGAAATCTGACCGCTGGTGACCCCAGCGATGGCTTGTTCAGCAGAACGAGCCATCGATCCGGTGTGGGCATCAATGCTTAGTGATTTCTCGAAGAGTTCTCGCCGAGGCAACTGCGCTTTAGTAAAACACTCAAAATAGACGGCCATGCGCTCATTCTGTCATGGGAGCACAGGTCACCAGCGGATTACTGGACGCGTAGTTGCATATCGGAGAGCCCTGCGGCCGCATCATCGTAGTATTCGCGTAGTTTCAGTCCCGCCGCAGCCTCCTCATCCAAAACAAGGACGGCGTCTGGGTGTAATTGCAACACCGAAGCCGGGCAGGAGGCAGTTAGAGGTCCTTCAACGCAGGCTGTGACAGCCTCGGCCTTGCCCGCACCAGTCGCTACCAACACCAACCGGCCAGCTTCAAGAATGGTCCCCAGGCCCTGGGTGACGCAGTGGGTGGGAACGTGCTCGATGCCGTCAAAGAAACGGGCATTGTCCTGACGGGTTTTTGCTGCCAGGCGCTTGATTCGGGTGCGGCTGCGTAGGGCACTTCCTGGCTCATTAAAGCCGAGGTGACCATTGGACCCGATGCCCAGAATTTGAACGTGAATGCCACCGGCTGTCGCAATGGCCTGATCGTAGTCGCGCGCCGCAGCTTCAATGGCCTGAACCGAATCGGCGATTCCCTGCGGAGTATGCAGGTCCTGCTCAGGCAAGCCGATCACTTGGCACACCTCATTAATCAGTGTTTGCCGGTAGGAGAGTTCGTGAGTGTCGGGAATGCCGATGTACTCATCGAGGGCGAAGCCTTGGGCGCGAGAAAAATCTGCACGCCCTTCTTTCACTGCGCGGGCTAATTCGCCATAGAGACCTAGGGGAGAAGAACCGGTGGCTAGTCCTAGGACCGGGGTGGTGCCAGCGCCGTGGGCAACAAGTCCTTCAAGGACATTATCCGCGGCAATTTTCGCGACGTCTTGCGCGGTCTGAGCAATGAGTACTCGCATGATTTATACGTTCCGTTCTGCAGTTTTTTTGGGTTTTTGGGTGACAGGAGGCGTTGTTTACGAGATGCCGAGCTGTTGGAAGAGCACGTTGACCGCGGTGCCACGTAAGACCAGGTTTTCGGGATTCTCGCTGATATTCAGAGTGAAGTTATCGGCCATAGCTGTTGCCGTACGCTCTTTGAGCGCTTCTAATAACCAGTGGGCCATGTCGTGATGAACCACTTCCGGTTCTCCGGTGAAGAGAACATTACGAATGTCGAGCACTGAGATCAGTGGTGCGATGGCCGAGGCCAGGGCTGCCGCAGCTTGCTGTCCGGCTTGTTCCCGGGACAGGCCTTGGGCGATGGCTTGACGTATGGCCGGAACCGAAGCCCGAGCTTGCAGGCATCCGACGTTGCCGCATCTGCACGGTGTTTGATCTGTCAGGTCATAGCGCACATGCCCTAGTTCTCCGGCCGCAAAACCAGATCCGCGTACCAGCGTATTGTGCGTGATGACGCCACATCCCACACCGCGCCCGAGGCTGAGCAGGATCATATGCTCGCTACCGGCACCAAAGGTGTGCTCGGCCAGAATTGCGCAGTCGGCGTCGTTGAGCACGTGGGTGGGGATATTGGTGGCCACTTGGATGGTGGTGCGTAGGTCAAAATCTTGCCAATCGAACTTTTCGGCGTTGAGCACGATGCCTTGATCCGTGACGATCCCCGGGGTGCCAATGCCGATGCCCAGCACGGGGTCGGAGCAATTACTCAGCGCGAGGTCCAGCAGTTCCAGAAGCTGTTTGGTCGCCTGCTCACCGGTGGCTTCAGGGTTGTGCCCTGTGAGCGTGAAAGTTTCGATCAGGGTGCCGTCCAAGTCCATAATGGCGGCTTTGCTCGGCAGGATACCTGAGAGGTCCACGCCGATAATGCGCAGACCCGGACGGTTTAAATCGACTAGGGTGGCGGGTTTTCCCGGACGCTTGCCAACTTGTTGGCCAACTTCGATGACGTGGGAGCGGTGTAGAAGTTCAGCCACGAGTTCCGAAACTGTCACCCGCGTTAGTCCGGTGGCGCGGGAGAGTGCTGCGCGGGAGAGGGCGCCCTGGGTTAGTAGGGTTTGCAGCACCAGCGAGAGGTTATGTTCTCTGCCGTGGGAGGGGAGGATGGCGCTGCCATGTGATAGCAGGTTCCATTCTCGGTGCAGAGCAGTCATGAAGTTAGTTAACTCTACTAACAAACTTTTCTGCAAGCCCTACAACAAAAAACCTTCAAGGTTTCGGCACGCGTTCTCCGCTGCGCAACTATCACTATTGGATCTGACAAGGAATCTGGCACACTGGGAACATCATGAATCAGGCAGAGAATCTCACCTTCCGCACCGCAGAGCTTGTGATCGAATTGGCTACACCGGCGGACTATGAGCAGGTAGGAGAACTGACGGCGCAGTCATACTTTGCCGCGGGCCACTTTGAGAGTCCCGACGACGACTATCTGCAATTTGTTCGCAAGGTAGGGGAGCGTGCCGAGCAAACAGAGATCTACGTAGTGCGCAGGCAAGGAGCGATCGTCGGGTCGATGACCTTGATTCAGGTCGGTAGCGACTACGCCGATATTGCCCTGCCCGGCGAACTAGAAATCCGCATGCTCAGTGTTGACCCCACCGCCCAGCGCGGAGGCATCGGCCGAGCCATGATCACAGCCACCATCGAACGCGCTCGCCGACTTCCTGGCATCAGCGCCATCAGTTTGACCACCGGAAGCTCTTGGCACTCGGCCCGGGCACTGTATGAGTCGATGAATTTTGAGCATGTTGAACAGCGCGACTGGACCGTGCCCGGAACCGATATCAAACTCGTGGTCTACACACTGACGCTCTAAATCACGCTCACAAACCTCAACCCAAAAACCTTAATCTAGGAAATAAAGCGCGGTTGCCAAGGAAGTTTTTGCAAACTGTCCGTATGGCGTGAATAGAATGACGCTATGAGTGCCCTTCGCCGTTCTGCTGTTTCCCTCTCCGTTGCCGCCTTAGTCCTAGCTTCGCTGAGCGCCTGCAGCGCCAACACCCCGGATCCTGCTCCTTCCGCCGCGGATCTTGTCTCAGCGATCAACTCGGGGGACTTCAGCACCATTCAATTCGCCAGCTCCGATGCCGCAGCTGCAGCGAAAACCCAGGAAACAGCTTTTGGTCCCATGGGCGAGGTGAAGCACACCAGCACCGTGAGCTCCGTGGCCAAGGATGAAGAAGAAACCGACGGTGTTAAAACCGCTACGGCCGACATCACCACCGTATGGGATCTTGATGATTCAGATAACGACCTGAGCTACACCACCAAGGCCGTTTGGGAATTCGATCAGGACTCCGAGGCCTGGAAACTGCGTTTTGACCCCACGGTTCTTGCCCCGGATCTTGAAGCCGACGGTTACCTTAAGGCAAGTAATCAGGTCGCTGAGCGAGGCAGTATCACCGCCGCCGGCGGCGAAAAAATCGTCACCAACCGCCCGGTAATTCGTGTAGGCATCGACAAGACCCACACCGAAGAAGCCAACTGGGAAGAATCAGCGACCAAGCTGGCCAAACTGGTGGACATCGATGAAGACCAGTACGTCAAAACCGTGCTCGCCGCCGGGGACAAAGCCTGGGTCCAGGCCATCGTCTTACGCGATGATTCCAGCCGCGACGTCACCGACGCTGAAATCAACGAGATTCCAGGCGCCACCTTCCAAGAAGATGAAATCCCACTGGCACCCACCCGGTCCTTCGCCCGACCACTACTGGGAACCGTGGGTGAAGCCACCGAAGAAATCATCAAGAAATCCGATGGCAAGATCAAGAGCGGCGATCAGGTCGGCATGTCGGGATTGCAGGCCTCCTACAACGACACTCTCTCCGGAACCGACGGCATCACGGTGTCTCGCTACAACAAGGACGATGAGTCCCAGGCCGAGCTGTTTACCGCCGAACCGGTGGACGGCAAGGACGTGGAAACCACCCTCGACATGGACCTGCAACAAACCGCTGATGAACTGATCGAAGATGCTGACTCCAACTCGGCCATCGTCGCGATCCGTCCCTCAGATGGCAGCGTGCTGGCGGCTTCCTCGGGTCCCGTCTCCTCAGGGCTGAACACCGCTTTGCAGGGTTCCTATGCACCAGGTTCTTCCTTCAAGGTCATCAGCGCCCTGTCTATGCTCCGCGAAGGTTCCACCCCCACTTCGAAAGTCCAGTGCCCGGCCAGCACCGTGGTTGATGGCAAAACCTTCAAGAACTACGACGGATACCCAGCAGCGAAGCTTGGCACCATTGCACTTTCGGAAGCCATCGCCCAGTCCTGCAACACCGTCTTTGTGAACCAAGGATCAGAAATCGGTGGCAAGAAGCTCGCCGAAGCTGCTGCCGCCCTAGGGTTGACCGGTGAAGATGGCACCGGCGTCGGTGCCGTTCTCGGTTCGGTTCCTGATGATTCGGAAGGAACCACCCAGGCGGCAAACATGATTGGTCAAGGCGTGGTGGAAGCGTCCCCCTTGGGCATGGCCACCGTGGTTGCCTCGGTCCAAGCCAAATCCACCGTGCAACCCAAGCTGGTGGTTTCCCCGGAGCCCAAAGAACCGGCAAAGCCAGCCTCTGAACTGACCGAAAAAGAAGCTGAAGACCTCGCCACGATGATGGGTGAAGTGATCGATCACGGAACCCTCAAGGATCTGAATACCCTTTCGGGATCGAAGATTATTGGCAAGAGCGGCACCGCAGAATATGACAGCGAACGCAATGCGCACGCCTGGGCCATCGTCGCCCAAGGTGATATCGCTGTGGCGGCCTTTGTTGAAGATGGCGAGGGCGGGGCACAGAGCGCAGGACCACTGGTCAAGGCAATGCTTGAGGCCGCAGCCAAGTAGGGCTTGTGCGTCAATGGCACAATTGACAGACTAAGCTCATGGGAATTGTCTACAACACCAGTATGTCGCCAAGCAAGGACGAATTGGTTTCTGGCTGGCTGCCCCAGCAGGACTTTTATACCGGTCAAGGCACCCCAAAGCTTCAGCACATCGGAGGCTTCCGGCTCGAAGACCCGCAGGGGAAGGTCGGGGTGGAACTGCGCATCTATGCCGATCATTCGGACACCTCCGACGTGGTGTACCACGTGCCGCTGAGCTACCGTGAGGCTCCCTTGCACGGCGGTGAAAAGTACCTGATCGGTACCAGCGAGCATGCCATCTTGGGTGAACGCTACATTTACGATGCTGCAGGAGACCCGGTCTTTAGAGCCCAAGCCCGCGAATTACTGGCTGGCAAGGCCACAGCCCAGCACCATTCGCAGTCCTTCACCGACGATCCGCGCATCAAAGTCAAGGGCCAGGTGTCTGACAAAGAGGCGGTCATCATCCGTAAACCGGTTTCCGGGGCGTCCAACGCCAACGGGGTCATCGGCTACTGGGAAAACGCGCTGGGCCAAGAACTGACCGGTTTGGTATTGCGCACAGCATAACTACTGCGCCACATAAAGGTCTGCTGGCAGGCGTGCAAGGGATAGACTTATCTATGAAACCCAACCGCCATTGATTAGGGAGATACATGTCTGCCATCAGCCGTGAGGACGTTGTGCATCTGGCACACCTAGCCCACATCGAGATGAGCGGCGCAGAGCTGGACAAAATGACCGGTGAACTCGACGCTATCGTCGGTGCCATCGCGTCCGTCAGCGAAGTCGCCTCCTCCGACGTCCCAGCCACCAGCCACCCAATTCCGCTGACCAATGTGTTGCGCGAAGATACGGTGGGGCAGACGCTGAGCATTGACGAAGTACTGCTCAACGCCCCAGATTCGGATTCGGACCGCTTTAAGGTCCCAGCAATTCTGGACGGTGAATAATTTCATGAACGAACTCATTAAGCTTTCCGGCGCCGAACTGGCCGCCAAGCTCCGTGCCGGTGAAGTAACCAGCGTGCAGGCAGTCCAGGCACACCTGGACCGCATTGCCGAAGTTGATGGCGCACTGAACGCCTTCTTGCACGTGAACGCCGAAGAAGCACTGGCCGTAGCCGCAGAAGTTGACGCGATTCGTGCCGCCGGTGGCGCCGAGGCCGAAGCACTGCACCCACTGGCCGGTGTGCCGATTGCCATCAAGGACCTGATCGTCACCAAGGGTCAGCCAACCACCGCAGCATCCAAGATGCTCGAAGGCTGGATGAGCCCCTACGACGCCACCGTGATCGAGAAGATCCGTGCTGCCAAGCTGCCAATGCTGGGCAAGACCAACCTGGACGAGTTCGCCATGGGTTCCTCCACCGAGCACTCCGCCTACGGCGTGACCCGCAACCCGTGGGACCTGAACCGCATTCCGGGCGGTTCCGGCGGCGGCTCGGCCGCAGCCGTGGCCTCCTTCGAGGCACCGCTGGCCCTGGGCACCGACACCGGCGGCTCCATCCGCCAGCCAGGCGCCGTCACCGGCACCGTGGGCGTGAAGCCGACCTACGGTGCTGTCTCGCGCTACGGCGCGATCGCCATGGCCTCCTCGCTGGACCAGATCGGTCCGGTCTCCCGTACCGTGCTGGACTCGGCCTACCTGCAGGAACTGATCGGCGGGCACGATCCGAAGGATTCCACCTCATTGCCTAAGGACCTTGAAGGTCTGGTTGCTGCCGCTGAGGCTGGCGCCACCGGTGACCTGTCAGGTCTGCGCGTTGGTGTCATCAAGGAGCTGCAGGGCGAGGGCTACCAGGAGGGTGTTCAGGCACGCTTCAACGAGTCCCTGGAACTGCTCAAGGCTGCTGGGGCTGAAATCGTTGAGGTTTCCTGCCCGAACTTCAAGTACGCGCTGGGCGCCTACTACCTGATCATGCCTTCGGAAGTTTCCTCCAACCTGGCCAAGTTCGACGGCGTGCGTTACGGCAACCGCGTGCTTCCAGAAGAGGGTCCACTGACCATCGAGCGCGTCATGGCTGCCACCCGTGCCGCCGGCTTCGGTGATGAGGTTAAGCGCCGCATCATCTTGGGTACCTACGCACTGTCCGCAGGCTACTACGACGCCTACTACGGTTCGGCGCAGAAGGTCCGCACCCTGATCCAGCGCGACTTCGACGCCGCGTTCGAGCAGGCCGACGTGCTCGTTTCCCCTACGGCACCCACCGTAGCTTTCGAGCTGGGCGCGAACGACAACGACCCACTGGCCATGTACCTCAACGACGTGGCCACCATCCCGGCTAACCTCGCGGGTATCCCAGGCATCACCGTGCCTGGTGGTCTGAGCGAGAACCTGCCGGTAGGTATCCAGTTCTTGGCTCCGGCCTTCGAGGACGCCCGCCTGTACCGTGCCGGTGCAGCACTGGAAACCCTGTTGGAAAAGCAATGGGGCCAGTCGCTGATCTCGCAGGCACCAGCCATTGACACCGCTTCGATCGCGCAGGAGGCCTAAAGATCATGAGCAACTACACCGATGAATTGGTCGACTTCGACGAAGCCCTGGATCGTTACGACCCAGTACTGGGCTTTGAGGTCCACGTTGAGCTGAACACCAAGACCAAGATGTTCTCGGACGCGCCGAACGCATTTGGCGATGACCCGAACACCAACGTCACCCCGGTTGATCTGGGCCTGCCCGGCGTACTGCCAGTGGTCAACAAGACCGCCGTGGAGTACTCCATCCTGATCGGTCTGGCACTGAACTGCCAGATCGCTGAGAAGTGCGGCTTCGCCCGGAAGAACTACTTCTACCCGGATACCCCGAAGAACTTCCAGACCTCCCAGTACGACGATCCAATCGCCTATGACGGTTACCTGGACATCGAGCTGGAAGATGGCGAAGTCTTCCGCGTGGAGATCGAACGCGCCCACATGGAAGAGGACGCCGGCAAGCTGACTCACATGGGTGGCGCTGCCGGTCGTATCCAGGGTGCGGACTACTCGCTGGTGGACTACAACCGTGCCGGTGTGCCACTGGTGGAGATCGTGACCAAGCCAATTGTGGGCGCTGGCAAGCGTGCCCCAGAACTGGCCAAGGCCTACGTGGCTGCGATCCGCGAAATCGTGAAGAACCTGGGTGTTTCGGATGCCAGGATGGAACGCGGCAACGTGCGTTGCGATGCCAACGTTTCGCTGATGCCAAAGGACGCGGACAAGTTCGGTACCCGTACCGAAACCAAGAACGTGAACTCCCTGCGCGCAGTCGAGCACGCGGTGCGTTTCGAAATTGAGCGCCACGCTGCAGTGCTGGATTCCGGAGCCAAGATCGTTCAGGAAACCCGCCACTGGCATGAGGATACCCGTAGCACCACCTCGGGCCGTCCAAAGTCGGATGCCGATGACTACCGCTACTTCCCAGAGCCAGACCTGGTGCCGATCGTTACCACCGCAGAGTGGATCGACGAGTTGCGCGCCCGTCTGCCGGAACCACCTGCCGAGCGTCGCAAGCGCCTGAAGGCTGAGTGGGGCTATGCGGACAAGGAATTCCGCGACGTGGTCAACGCTGGTGTGCTCGATGAGATTGAGCAGACCGTTGCCGCTGGTGCTACCGCTGCGGTGGCACGTAAGTGGTGGATGGGCGAGATCGCTCGCCTGGCTAAGGCTGCGGATAAGGACATCGCCGATCTGGGCGTCACCCCTGCGACCATCGTTGAGTTGAACTCGCTAATCGAGGGCAAGAAGATCAACGACAAGATCGCTCGTCAGGTCCTCGAGTACGTCATCGCCGGCGAAGGTACCCCAAGCGAGATCGTTGAGAAGCGCAGCCTGGCTGTGGTGAACGACGACGACGCACTGGGCAAGGCCGTGGATGATGCCATGGCTGCCATGCCGGATGTAGTCGAGAAGATCAAGGGCGGCAAGATGCAGGCCATCGGTGCACTGATGGGCCCTGTTATGAAGGCTACCCGCGGACAGGCCGATGCCGGTCGCGTTCGTGAAATCGTGATGGAGAAGCTGGGCCTCTAGACGCAGCTGCTCAAACACAACGAGGCTCCCGTTGTCCGTCATTGACGGACAACGGGAGCCTCGTCTCTTTTTGAAATCGATCAGAGCGGCGCTACGGTGACGCTGTTGCGAGTACCGCCCTGAACGAATCCGTCGACATCGACCGCGACCTCTTCGAAGGCGTTCAAATGCCCCGTGGCCGTATCAAAGATGAACGAATAGCGCAGAGCATCGACATTGTTGGGGTCATATCCCGGGACATAATTCTGATCAATGGAAAACACGAGTCCGGCACGGCCCATCCGATCGGTCGTTTCCCCATCGAAGGTGATATCGGTGCGCCCCTGGAGCAGCTGAAGAACCGCGGCGCTCTGTGCCTGGCTCGGATTCCAGTCCTGCAGGTGAAAACCGAGCACTTCGAAGAGCGCAGTGTCGGGGTTGCCCGAGTACATGGCCAATCCGTTTTCAGAGGTGCTTCGCACTTGGGCATCCAAATCCTTGGCAATGTCAGGAATTTGGGGGCGTTCCCACACAGGCTCCGTTTTCTTCAGTTCTGCGAGCTCGGTATCAGTGAGCTCAATTGTTTTAGTGGTTGTCCCCAGCGGAATTCGTTTGCCGGTCTCGACATCCTGATCAGGTATCCGCTCACCGGTTCGAGCTGAAACGATGCCTAAACTCGTCGTGTAGCGTTGATGTAGGCCATCTGGCCGACGGACGGATACATATTCGTATTCGCTGACGGGGCTGAACGCTTCGGTTTCTTCTATGCTCGCTACACGCTTGGGCAAGGAACTCTCGCGCAGGTTCTTCATTTGATACGCCTGTTCATCAAAGCCTGTCGGGTCCTTGGTTTCCCGGGCTTTCGCCAGGAGGGCATCCAGAGCTTCCTCACGGTCCTGGCCTGTGGGCGTTGTGATCAGAGCGGGGACCAATCCCGCGGTGGCCTGCGGTGTGTTGAACCACGTCAGTCCCACGGCTAGAACTCCGACGACAAATGCCGCAGCAACACCCCATACAACGCGCGGAGACAGTAGCTTTCGTTGTGACCTGACGCTGGACAATGGCACGACCTTGACTGTGGGTTCTGATTCTTGCTTTTTGCTGTCATCTGACAAGATGTTGGCTAGCACCTCGGCCCCGTTCGAAGAGAACGTTATGTCGCGGGCAGGGTCTGCGCTGCGCAACAGCGATTCAAGATTAGTTTCCACGACGGGTGCCTTTCAGGATCTTTGCTAGTTTGCGTCTGGACCTGCTGGCCTGTGCCCACACAGCTTGTTCGGTGTGGTTGGTGACGGCCGCGACCTGTGCCGCGGTCAACCCGTCCCAATAGAGCAACCTGATGATTTCGGAGCCTGGTTCCCCCAGACTCATGACCGCATCCCGAAGGGCCTGCATGTCCTCGTCGGCCCTTTCACGAGTACTGCTGAATTCATGTTGCCGTCTGGCTCGGACTTCTGCGTCAAATCGCCGCAGTCGGTCTCGGTATGCATGCTGCACAAGGTGCCAGCAGGTCTTGTAGAGAAAGGGTATTGCGGAGTCATCAAGTAGTTCACACTTTTGCCAAACAATCCTCATCGCGTCAGCTGCGACTTCGCGGGCATCACAGTCGGAGAGGCCGCGCCGAATACCGAAACGAATCGCCTGCTCATGATGCTGATGAAAGAATTTTTCGAAGAGTTCTTGGCGGTTGGGAGAACTGCGGCTCACCTCTGGCGGATCCTCGGTCTGTGTAATCATTCTGTCCTTTGGTGTGAGTGTCTTTACTTCTTTATTCCCACTCACGGACGAAACCTGACACTTGAACAGAAAAAGTTTTCACTATTCCCTAGATTAGCTGGACAAGGTCGAATGCCTGAATAGTTTCGGTGCTGGTGAGACGAACCCCGCTACGACTTGTTGCTTCCTGAATCTAATCTCTCCACAAAGGACAACCAACATGAAGACGACGGCCGGTAACTTGCGCGCTTACAGCGAATTGAGCCCTATTGAAGTGGCTTCTACTGCATTGGAGTCAGAAGGCACAGCGATAACAGTGCGAATAATTGTTTGCTAAGCATGGAGTAACGGTTGTCCAATGTAGACAAAAGAATCTCAATGAGCGGTATCGACTTTGAACTGATCTCCAAGGGGCCAGCCATCGCAGCGACGAATGAGATATTTCCGGTAGGAGACCAGTTCAATTTCCGAAGAATTCTTGATTCGTCCTGCCTGGCTATGAACGTCGACAAATTTTTGACTCAGAAATCAGCAGATCAAAAAGAATAATGAGGGCCGTCAATTAGTGCGTTCGGCCGAATTTATTGCACTGCAACCGCGGTACTCGTTGAAGGGCAACGCACGTCTTTGGGTTAACGCTTGGTGAGGGTGGCTAGTACGAACCGTCCCGAAAACGGCTGTTCCATGGGGTTCGTGAGCAGGAGAGAATCCAATCGGGAAAAGGTTTGGCCGTTTCCTGCGCAGGTATTTTCCAGAGCGATCAGCAACTGAATACTCGATTCAACAAACCCCAGGACCGGCGACTGCACAATCTCTACCGATGGTTCCCACATGTCGCGCAACCCCATGACATTCAGGTCAAGGAACCCTGCACTTTCCGGCGTCGCTGAAACATCGTCCTCACCGTCAAAGACGACAGTTCCCTCCACCGGGAGCAACAACTGTTGGTCGTTGATGACCAGTTCCACCGATCCAGGCCCCAAAGCTACCTGACCGCGTCGAACGCCGGGGTAGGGGCTGTATGGCTGAGTTCCAGTAATCTCGGCAATACTAATTTTCCATGTCCACTCGCCAGCTGCCTTGGTGGCATCGCTGAAAAGGGTGCGAGTGATGCCCTTACCGTTTTTCCAAGTTTGGGGTGGCAATTCGGTGTATCGAACGATAAGCGGTCTTGGCATGAGGTCGGAGTTCCTTCGTTTCTTGGCGAGATAATTCAATGCTTGCATTCTCAACCCTTTGTGCGGCCCTGGAATTTCAAGCGCTGTCTGGACGGGCATAATTGCGAAGTTGACCAGGTCCCAAACTGCATCAGCCACGTGTAGGGTGACAACATGACGATGCAATTCATTCCGATGGGCAGCTCAGATATACAGGACGTAATTGAATTTCTGACAGCGAATCGGTTCCCGTATCACGTGCGCAGTGAGTGGACGGAAGAACAAGCCGCCATGACGGTGAGAAACGGCCGATTCTGGAATGATTCCTCACAGGGATACTGGATTGTTGACGGTCAAAAACGTTTGGGAATAGTCAGCTTGGAAGACGATGTACCCATGTTTGATTTGAGGCTATCCGAAGAAAAACGGGGTCTCGGTTATGGCGTTAAGATCTTGGAAGCCCTAACGGATAAGGTATTCACCGAGATGACCGATGTTGTGAGGTTCGAAGGACAAACGAGGGAAGATAATCTTCCGATGCGTAGAACGTTTGTGAAGGCAGGGTTTCTGAAAGAGGCACACTATCGGATGGGTTGGCCTATGGGCGATGGTCAGTTTGTGTCATCTGTGGCTTATTCGATGATTCGTCCCGATTGGAAATCCGGAAAAACTACTGAATTTATTTGGGACGATTTGTCTTGATAGTCGTTTGTGAGCTGCGAGCGGTCAGAACGATGAAGGCCGCATTCGTGAAATTGTAATGGAGAAGCTGGGACTCTAGACCGTACTTTTCATATCTGAACCGTTGGCCTCAGGCATCTTAGTGGGAAGTTTGAATCTGCCGCTTCTAACTGTTGAGGTAATGATTCGTAGTTGATGACGCAAACTTTTATGAGACGTTTGGATATTCGGTTAGTCTCGAAATATGATCAACGCATCTCGTGGAGTAAAGATTTTCAGCATGGTGGCCACGGTAGGTCTACTGGCCGCGGGCTGTAGCGAACCGAAAACCGAGCTCAAGACTTTGACGCCGACGGTAGTTCCTACACCCAGTGAAGAACAACCTGAGATCAAGTCGCTACGAGATGTGGACCTCGGGAACGCAATATGGATTGATCCGATGTTATTCGACGGAAAAACCTCGAAAATTCATCTGAAGGACTCAAAGGGCAACGACGAATTTAGCAGCTACGAGCTTGGCAAGATCGTCTACTCGGATCTGAATGGCGATGGGGTGGAGGATGCCGTTGCGGAACTAAAATCCACCTCAGGTAATGCCTACTGGGAACACTATGTTGCGTGGGTTGCCACCGATGATGACCCAGTGCAAGTTCCGGGGGAGTTTGCCTACACTCACAATTGTGGTTCAACTGTGACGAATGTTGAACCAGCCACGGATGGCATCAAGATCACCGAATACCTCCGCAGTGACTTTCAAAATACAGCTTGTTCGGAGAACGGTCCGCTGAAGCAAGTTCGAACTGTGGGTGTGGAGCAATATGCCGACGACGACCAGTATTATCTGGTTCGCAAGGACACTCTTGGAGGCTACGGAGGTTACTGCCACCCGGAAGGGAAAGGTGACACGATCGCTGTTTCGATCCCTGTCTATTCGGCGCCAAATGCCAAAAGCAAGATGCCTTTGGAGCGTCAGGCAATGATGGGCTACCTGGCCGGTCCGGATGCTGCTGGTGAAACCACCGAAGACGGGCAATGGATGCTTGGTACCGTGTTGATTAGCGACGACAAGTCGGAGACCGGTATGCAGACGCGTTGTGCGTGGATGCCAACGGCAAAAAATCCGCTATACACCGAGGGGGAAGCGGTGTCAGGTAATAACGGGCAGCTCGCTGGCTAGCGCATTCAGCCTGCTTCGTAGAAAGCCACTTGCGGGAAATGAAACTTAGCGATGGCGGCAGATGCTGCCTATCTCATGCCCATGGATTCAAAAGTGGGACTTCAGTTCTTTCAAAATCTTTCACGTTTCTCGTCACAAGAATCAAACCATGAACCAAAGCGGTAGCGGCAATGAGCCCATCCAAATGCGGCATCGGGTTGGGGACATGTAGGTTTGCTGCAACCTGCGCAATTTGATCGTCAACAGGGATGAAAGCATCCTTGAAGTTCGGTTTGAAGTTCTGATCTAGCCAGGTTCGCAATCTGAAGCCTTGACGCGGATCTTTGCGTTCTGCCCTTTGGACGCCAACTTCAAGTTCAAAAAGCGTAATCACACTTATCTGAATGTCCGATTCCCGCTGCGCGGATAACCAGCGACGTGCAGGGGATGTGGCTGTCTTTCGCGAATCACTGATGATATTCGTATCTATCAAGAATTTCATAGATCAATGTCTCGTTCATGAAGCGTTCTGATGGGGAGCTCCAGTTCGTAGTCAACTTCTTCTCCTGCCCACAGGAAATCGCCAACAAATCGGTCTGCCTTTGTAATTCGATCGTATTCCTCGGCGCTCATCAAAACATGCGATCTACGTCCATGGTCCGTAATTACGACCGGGCCTTCCAACGCAGCTCGTTTTGCTGCTGAGACGTCTTGATTGAATTCTCGGCTGGTAATGGTCTTGCTCATCCTGCCCACATCCTTTGTGCCTATAGTAGGTACTATACGACGAAGGGGCAAGGGGCAACAGCCCCACCCGCTTCCTGTTCGTAAACCCCGCCATGCCTTCAATAGCCCATAGGCAGTTCCTTGTCCGTACAGGCATTTTTTGTCAGTCACCATCGATGCATAATGGACTGGTGAAGAATGGATGGTTCGATAGGCCGGGCGGTGAGCCTGTTCATCTTGTTGAGCACGATTCATCATGGGCCGGGCAAGCCGCTGATTGGTCGCATCGGATCAACCTTGCCCTTGGCTCGACTGTCGAATCTGTAGCGCACATCGGGTCGACCGCGGTTCCCGGTCTCATTTCCAAGCCTGTTCTCGACATTCAGGTCGCTGTTTTGGATATCTCCGATGAGTCTGCCTACCGCAGTGGTCTTGAAACTCTGGGGCTCATACTGCGACAACGAGAATCCGATCACCGATTCTTTCGTCCACCTGCAGGCGAACTGCGAACAGTACATGTTCATGTGTGCGAAGTAGGCTCGATCTGGGAACGAGAGCATTTGGTGTTTCGTGATCGACTGAGAGCAGATCCAGCGTTAGTCCGCGCCTATGCCAGATTGAAACTAGGATTAGCCAAGAGCGTTGGGCATGATCGGCTTGCTTATACGAACGGCAAATCTCAGTTCATCAAGGATGTTGTTGACGGAACGCTGCCGCATGACTTGTCGGAGTGACTCCTAAACGGGCTATGAAATGCTTGCGCAGTAGATCATCCGAAGTAAAACCTACTTCGCGCGCAATGGCACCAATCGACAAGTCTGTTTGTTCAAGGAGCTGTTGTGCCTCGCGTACTCGAAGATCATTTAGCCATTTAACTGGTGTGGTTCCGAGATTCGTAGAGAACCATCGGTGAAAAGATCGGGGCGACATTGCGCAGGCTGCCGAGAGTTCCTTGATGCTCCACTGGCGTTGAAGGTTGTTAGCTACCTGCAAATGTAAGTGTTCGACGGACGGTACCGGCCTAGCAGGGATGGTCGTATCTGCATATTGGGCCTGCGTACCTGGCCTGAAAACTGGTGTGACCATGGCCTTGGCAATGGACTGAGCGGCGCTTGCCCCCCAGCGCTGTCGGACTAGCTGCAATAAGAGATCAATGCCGGCGGTGACTCCAGCTGATGTCCAGATTTTGTCCTCGCCACAATACAAGTCCCTAGCCTTGACGTGAATTTTTGGGTATCGACTGGCTAGTTCATCAGCGAATCGCCAGTGGGTAGTAGCCGTGCGTCCATCGAGTAAGCCTGCCGCAGCTAGAGTGAATGCGCCGGTGCACAACGAAGCCACGACTACGCCTGCGGATGCGGCTCGTGCGACTGCGGCAACTTCCTGACAGTGCGGTTCGGCCAGCGGATCTTCACTTCCAGGGACGATTAAGACGTCTAGTTCCTCGACTGAGGTGAAGTCGTGGGTGCTACGTATGGACTGGAACGGGTCGAGATCCGTGATGCGATTGGCGGCAATGAGGCGAATCGTCGGTTGGGGGAGTCCGCGGTCTGAACGGTCGTCAAAGACTTCGCGAATCACCGCAATATCAAATGCACGGCGTCCCGGGCCAATAAGAATTCCCACGATTGTCATGGCACAATTTTATCGAACCTTGTCATTCATGCCACTGTTTTGGTCTCCTCATCCCTGATGAAGTAGAAACATGATTACCAATGACAACGTGGCACTTATCGTGATCGATATGCAGCAAGGTTTCTACGATGCTACATGGGGTCCGACGACTAACTATCCTGAATGCGAAAATAACGTGGACCGACTTGTAGCCGAGTGGTCCACACGCCGGATGCCGGTAGTGGTCGTCAGACATGATAGCCGTAATCCAACTTCGCCATTGTTCACGGAAGGGGACGGCAATGATCTCCTTGAAAATATTCAGAACGCAGCTACGGATCTTCTCGTCACGAAAACGGTGAACTCTTCCTTTTACGGTTCACCAGATCTGGCGCAGTGGCTTAGGGACAGGGCGATTTCTCAGATTGTGATTTGTGGAATCCAAACCAATTTATGTGTTGAAACGACCGCACGCATGGGCGGAAATCTCGGATTTGAAGTTTTTGTGCCGCTCGACGCAACTCGAACCTTTGATCTGGCTGGCCCAGACGGAACTGTCATTTCAGCGAGCACCTTGATGCAGGTTACTGCCACAAATCTTCACGGAGATGGGTTTGCTCAAGTGGTTTCAACGCAAGATGTTTTGGACTCAGTGAGGGCGATATAACTCATCTTCGATATTTACTTTTCTTGCTGACGAATCTGTACGGTGCTGGTGCCAAGAGTAGCGATTGATAGTGGAAGTAAAGAACAACGAGAGCCTTATGTTCTGGCGCTTGGGCGATGACAGATTGCTGGACTCGATATCCCATGCACTGCTCAGTCACGGCACGGAAAGCAGTGAAGCAACCAGTCTCGACGTACGACTTAGTAGTCCAAATTTTATTGTTGAGGATTTATGTGCGGGGCCGGCACAAGAAGTCGCGAGTGATTTCTAGATGCCCCAAGTGCTGACAAAGTTCTTCGTAGACGTGCAGGAGGACACCGCCACAGGTTGCCATCCAATGGTCGACTTCGCGACCAGATGGCAAGTCGGCCGGAGCCTCTGGCATCACGGTGCGTAAAAGATCCGCAACGAAAGCGTCCCTAGTATCAGTAGCTAGGTTCAACGCATCGTGCTTGCTCATTTCTGCGCTGAACTCGGCATCCCGATCACGAGGGACCGCGATGCCGAGATTCACCGTAGAGGACCAGCGACGCATCATTCCACAGCAGTGCACCAGAATCTGCACCGGAGAATTGCTACCTGACACCGGCAAATAACTGTTCACCAACTCCGCTGGGATGGCGTTGACGGTATCGACGAGCTGGTCGAACTTTTCCAACAAAAGTTTGACGAGGATTTGCTCGTTGACTGTCTCAGGATTCATGGCACGATTCTAAGCAAGATCCGGTGCGTCATCACTGACGCGGGTCGGCAAGCCGTAGAGAAGCAGAGCAAGTCTAGGAAGCATGCTTCCCTGCATGGGGCGTCTCCAGCGTGCTTTCTGGAACGTGCATTGATTCTTTGGCACGGAAGTGGCCGATCAAGGTCAGAACAATACCTACCAAGGCCCATGCACCCAGAGTCCACCACTGCTGGGCCGTCGAAGCTTCAGGGAAGTAACTCAGCGATCGGATCAGTGATCCTGAAGCGCCGGGAACCATGTACTGCCCAATCACACCCCAAGGTGCTGCCAAGAACTGCCAAGGCATGGTGGCACCTGAGAGTGGATTACCAACAAACATGGTCAGCACTGCTCCAATTCCAATGCCGGCTCTGCCGACAAGTGAGGTGCAGCCAACAATAAAGGAAGCGGTAGCCATCATGGTCAGTCCCATGGCCAGAGCATTAATCCAGAAGTCGCCCTGAAGGTACTGGAACCAGGTCTGCATGATGAATGCGACAACGACTCCAGCGGCAACCGCAAAGCTGGCCACTGCTGCCAAGCGTCGTACCGGTCCGGTGATGAGCAATGAAATAAGCACACCGCCGATCATGCCGCCGATGGCCATAGGGAAGGATGCTGAAGCCAGTCCGGAACCATTTGAATCGTGCTCGGAGTATGAGACGACAGGGGTGACTGCAACCTTCACCGCTGTAGGATCACCACCGGCTTGAGCGACTTGTTGCGAAACTTGGGCCTGCAATTGGGTGGCTACTCCCGTGAGCATCTGGGCCGATACGGCGCTGGCCGCTGGAGCGGTCAAAACTTCAGGAACCTCGGTGCCTGAACCTAGAACGATAGCGCCATAGGTTTCCTGGGACTCAATTTGATCAATGGCCTCGTCACGGTCTGCGGCTGGGATGAAATCAAAGGTTTCATTGGTTCCCGTCGCATTCTCCAGCGCGGATACTTTGGCCTGATCGCCGGAAATACTGACCGGAAGGTTTCGCGCTTCGGCGGTCTTTCCTGGCCAGAGGAAAGCAAGGACGATGATGGCAAGTGCGATCGATGCTGCAACACCGATGACCACGGCGACGGGCCACTTGGTATGTGGGGTTGGCGTGCTTACTGGGGATGTCATTCTCTGACTCCTTAGGAAAATTCGGCGAGCGAAACTATGCGGTGGATCTGGCGCGTGGTAACTCTCAAACATAACTCTACAGCTGAGGAATTCCTCACCTGTGGAAGTATACTGAATTTATGAGCAATCAAGAACACCTCTCCGCGCCAAAGCGTCCCAGCGGGCGCCGCGCGGGGGATAGTGGCACGCGTCAAGCAATCCTTGAATCAGCGCAACAGCTGTTCGCGCAGATGGGATATGAGGCGGCATCGATTCGCACCATTGCCACGTCAGCAGGCGTTGACCCTGCACTGATACGTCATTTCTTTGGTGACAAAGCGACGCTCTTCGCGGCCACCGTGGCGGAACATAAGGTGATACCCGAACGACTGCAATCGGCCTTTGAAGGTGATCCTCAACACCTTGGATTTCGCGTCGTTGATGCGTATCTTCGGCTGTGGGAAGAGGAGGAGACTCGCAACATGATGATGGCGCTGGTCCGTTCCGCGGCAACCTCGGAAAAAGCCGCGGACATGCTCAAAACGGTGCTTGGGTCACGGATGCGTGGTGTGCCGCAGGTACACGATGGCGACTCAGATCAAAGCCAGAGAATTGTCTTGGCGGCCTCGCATATGTTGGGAATCGGGTTCACCCGATACATTCTCAAGTTGCCCGAGGTCTCGACCCGGACGCACGAAGAAATTGTGAGTGAAGTCGGGCCTGCCATTCAACGGTATTTGACCGGGACGCATCGCTAACTAGAGCGCTGTGGATTGATGGTGTGTTTCACCCAGAGGTGTGAAGGTCAATAAGTGGAAGCTTCCACGGACATCCACGCGTGCATGGGACGGAATTAAATAGCTGTCCAACCGCGAAAGCTTTTCGTCGTCGGTGGTGCAATCCTCATCTAGCGCCACGAGGATATTTATCTCGCTGCCCGTAGAAATATGGGATGTTCCACTGAGCGCCTCCACATGAGCGTCCCATCGATCGCCGAGAAACATCAGATTCAGGGCTAGAAACCCAGGGCTACGCGGGATCACTGTTACTTCCTCGTCGCCGTCAAAAGCAACATGTTCCCCGGTGTGTAGGCGGCGCTGGTGGCCACTAATTGTCAGGTCGATTGCACCTGGGCCCAGAGCCACTTGGATCCTTCGAATTTCGGGGTATTGGCTGTAGGGCTGAGGCTGAGAAATCTCAGCCACGCTGACTTTCCAGGTCCAAGCACCCTGGGTATCCGAATCGCTGAAAAGCGTGCGCGAAACTCCCTTACCGTTTTTCCATGGCTGAGCCGGAAGACTTGCATACCGAACTAGTGATGCGACAGACATGGGCTATTTCATCCTCAACATTCGTTCGGCTTTGAAAACATCTTTCCATCTGCCGGGTTCACTCATTGAATTGATGACAGCTGTTTTCCTTCGTGGCGTGGGCATTGTCGAGGATGTAGCCAACTACTATGGAGCGATGAGCCTGTCACCAGCTAATAAGCCCGCCATGCCCGAGGCTGAAGTGATTATTGATCTGGAAATGGTTCGCAGATTGGTTGCCACACAAGCTGAGCAGTGGGCCGATGAGGACCTGCGATACCTAGCAACTGGCTGGGACAATGAAATCTATCGTCTCGGGGAGTCTTTGATTGTTCGTCTGCCTAGAAGGCAACTGGGCGAGGATATCGGAGTCAAGGAGCGGCGCTGGCTTCCGCATCTGGTGGAAGCTACCGGGGTGGATGTTGGCTCCGTCATTTTTGAAGGGCATCCAACGACGGACTATCCCTTTACCTTTTCAATATGTCGCTACGTTTCTGGAAACAGTGCTGCCCAGCTGGCACGCCAAGAACGTGACAGGTACGTCGCCGAGTTTTCCAGTCTCCTGCGAGCCCTGCACCAGCCTTCGAACTCAACCGAGCCGAAAAGTGACTTTCGCGGGTGTCCGCTGAGCGCGGTTGACCAACGTACTCGCGAACAGATTGCAGTTTTGGATCCCTCACTCCAAGCACGAGCGTTAGAGGTTTGGCAAGAAGCGGTAGACGCGAAGCCTTTTGGCGGGCATCCGGTGTGGCTCCATGGTGATCCTCATCCGCATAACACCATCGTTGACAGCCAACAGGCGCACAGCTCTGTCTCCCTGATTGATTTTGGGGACCTGTGTGTTGGGGATCCGGCCTCGGACCTTGGCATGATCTGGATGCATTTCAGTGCTGAAGGTATCGATCAAGCTTTTGAGAATTACGGCATCAAATCTGGCAGTTCAACATGGCTTCGGGCCCGCGGCTGGGGACTGCGTTTTGCCATGCTCATGGCAAAACTTGATGACGACGACCTACTGGGTGTCGTCGGACGGGAAACGCTGCAGCTACTGCTTGAGGAATCCAGCTGAGATCATTGCGAGAGCAGCCCCGGCAACTGGGTCATATTCGTGAAGATTTCTGTAGCGCCGGCAGCCAAGAGTTTCTCAGGAGTGCTGCTAATAGGTCCGCCTGGGCAGTAACCGAAGACCGTGGCCCCGGCGGCAACCCCAGCACTCACGCCCGTGACGGTGTCCTCAACCACCGCAGCTTGAACTGGATCAATTCCTAGTCCGGAAGCCGCTGCTAGATAGACATCCGGAGCAGGTTTGCTCTTCGCATACTCCATGCCGCTGTAGACCTGGTTGCCGAAGAATGGTGCCAATTGAGTAATCTCAAGCTGCATTTCGACCTTGCCACGATCGGCCCCGGTGGCACAGGCGATCTTTCCGTCATACACGGCAGAAATCTGCGTTACCGCATCCACAGCTCCCGGTATCGCCTGCAAATTTTCGCGTAAAGCCACATCGCGACGCCCTCTGAAGCTGGCAATCCACTGCTCATCAATCCGAACTCCGGTGTGTGCGAGGATAGGTTCCCACTGATCTTTCAGTGCCTTGCCGATAAAGATGCGGATGCACTCTTCAGGGCTAATATTCCATCCCAATTCAACGAGCATTCCGCGCAATACCGCGTTAGTAATGGACTCTGAATCGACCAGTACGCCATCACAGTCAAAGAGTACGGCGGAGAATTTTGGACGCGACAAGATGGACCCTTCCTGCAGAACTGCAGATCTATTAGGCGGCAGAGAACTCGTGAAGAATGCGGGCCAGAGGGGCAAGCTCTGGTTGCTCTTCGGCTTGCTTCAGCACGCGCTCTAAGGTGGCGTCGTGAATGGGCTTCGCCTTTTGATAGAGCTCGTGGCCAACCGGGGTCAGCTCCGTATAAATTCCACGACGATCATCGGCACACAACACGCGGGAAAGCAGGTTGCGGTCTTCTAATCGGGTGACCAAACGCGTCGTCGCGCTGGGGCTCAAAGCGGTAGCACGGGCTAGCTGCGCCATGCGCATATGCCAACCGTCCTGTCGGTTCAGGGCATCCAAAAGTGTGTACTCGACCACAGAAAGACCGACCTGAGCGGTCAGGTCTTTTTCTAGTGCAGCATCGATTAATCCGTGTAATGACGCCAAAGTACGCCATCCGCGGGCCCGGATTTCAACAGCGTCATCTGCGATTCCCATGGGTTCCTCCAAAAATACTTGCTTGCGCTGGTTAGTTGCGTGTGCAACGATAGTATCTATCACGCAATAACAAGCGTGTGCAACTAATTTATCTAGTCTATCAGGAGTAACGCTATGCCGCTCGGCCTTATTGCGTTGGCTATCGGTGCCTTTGGTATCGGGCTTACTGAATTTGTCATCATGGGCCTGTTGCCAGACGTGGCCAACGACTTCGCTGTCAGCGAGGCTGCTGCTGGCTGGCTCATTTCCGGATATGCACTGAGCGTAGTGGTTGGAGCGTTGGGTCTCACCGCAGCCACCGTCCGACTGCCACGCAAACCAGTGCTCGTTGGTTTGCTGGTCCTATTCGTCGTTGGCAACTCGCTCACCGCCCTTGCCTCAACCTACGAAGTGGCCATGATTGGCCGCGTCATCGCCGCCCTGTGTCACGGTGCATTCTTTGGCATCGGCTCGGTGGTCGCATCCGATATGGTTCCGGCCAACAAGAAGGCTGGCGCTATTGCCATCATGTTTACCGGCTTGACGGCCGCTAATGTTCTGGGTGTGCCATTCGGTACCCTTCTTGGCCAGTACTCGGGCTGGCGCTCTACATTCTGGGCAATCTCCGGTATTGGTGTCCTCGCATTGATTGGCATTCTCGTGCTGGTTCCAGCTATCAAGCACGTTGCCGAAGGAATTTCTCTGCGTGAAGAGCTTGGTGCCTTCAAGTCCCTTCAGGTTTGGCTGTCACTGGGTCTGACCATCCTGGGATACGGTGGCATGTTCGGTGCCTTCACCTACATTGCCTACACCTTGACCGAAATCACCGGCTTCAACGCAACCACCGTGCCATGGCTACTGATGCTCTTCGGCGTCGGCCTCTTCGTGGGTAACTGGATCGGTGGTCGTATGGCCGACAAGAGCATTGACCGCACCCTGCTCTTCTTCATCGCAGCGCTACTAGTAGTGCTTGTAGTCTTCGGTTTCGTGGCGAACAATCAGATCGCAACCATCGTTGCTCTGCTGCTCATGGGCGGCTTTGGCTTCGGTACTGTTCCCGGTTTGCAAAGCCGCATCATGCAGTACGCAGGCAATGCGCCAACCTTGGCATCAGGGGCAAACATCGGTGCCTTCAACGCAGGTAACGCACTGGGTGCTTGGGCCGGAGGCCTGGGCATCGCTGCAGGACTGGGTTACACCTCGCCAATCTGGATCGGCGCCGTTATTACCTTCGCTGCCTTGATCCTCGTGCTCGTAGCCATGGGCTTGGCTAAGAAGGCAGTGACCGCACCCGAGCTAGTCACAGCTAGCTAATTCACAAGTTTTCAGCAATCCATCTCAACCAATCAAGGAGTTAGATATGACTACCACAATCCCGACGATCACCCTGAACAATGGCGTTGAAATGCCTCAGGTTGGTTTTGGTGTCTTTCAGGTTCCCAACGAGGAAACTACTGCAGCCGTGTCATCTGCACTGAAGGCAGGTTACCGCAGCATCGATACCGCCGCGATCTACGGTAATGAAGAGGGTGTTGGCAAGGCCTTGGCTCAGTCCGGCATTGCTCGCGAGGAACTGTTCATCACCTCCAAGATCTGGATCGCAGACATGGGCTACGAGGCAACCCTTGAGGCTTTTGACGCAAGTCTTCAGCGCCTAGGCCTGGATTACTTGGACCTGTTCCTCATTCACTGGCCAGCTCCTGAAAAGGATCTCTATGTTGAAACGTGGAAGGCTCTGGAGAAACTGTATTCAGAGAAGAAGATCCGCGCCATTGGCGTGTCGAACTTCCAGCCAGAGCACCTGAACAAGCTGATTGCTGAGGGAACCGTGGTTCCGGCTGTGAATCAGGTTGAGCTTCACCCAGCACTGCAGAACCGTGAAGTCATTGCCGTCAATGCCAAGCATGGCGTTGTCACCGAAGCATGGAGCCCATTGGCTCAGGGCGCGATGCTCACCGACGAAACGATTCTCGCGATTGCCGAGGCCCACAAGGTGAGCGCAGCTCAGGTAATCCTGCGCTGGCACCTGCAGCAGGGACGAGTGATCATCCCTAAGTCGGTCACCGAATCGCGCATCATTGCCAACCTTGACCTGTTCGGTTTTGAACTGAGCGGCGACGAGCTGGCCAGCATTGACGCTCTTGACCGTGATGGTCGTACCGGTCCAAACCCGGACACCTTCAATGGCTAATTGCTTCTAAACGCCTGCGGTCCACCCTCAGTGAGGGTGGACCGCAGGCGTTTATTAGGTTAAACGGTGATGAGCCGTTGAACCTGCGTCCGGATTGCCTCAATGACATCGTTTATCGCACTTCTGTGCAGGTGTTCTGCCCTGAGTAAGAGGTCGATTTGTCGACCGGAGTTTAACCCCTTAATTGGTCGTAAAGTCACCGAGTCGTCCAGGGTGTTTCGTGCCGTATATCGAGGCAAAATACCAAGGCAGTTACTGGCTGCCACGAGAGCGCCGGCGGTGGCGTAGTCGTTGACCCGATGCTCAATTGTTGGTGCCTTACCTGCCAAAGCGGCAATGGTTTCCAGAACATCGGCGGGGGAGTACCCCGAACGAGACACCACCCAACGTTCATCGATGACCTGTTCGGGAGTGAGCTGTTCAAACTCGGCCAACGGATTCTCCTTGTGGATGGCGATGTCCAAAGGTTCGAAGGCTAGTGGAATGACGGTGATGCGGTCTTTGGGCCAGGGCGCCGTGTGTGGCATGCGGTGTGCGAGAACAAGATCATAGGAAGAAGTTAGCGCTGGAAAATCTTGCTGGGAAACATCCTCATCGGAAAAACGCAGCGGCGGTAGGGAGCCGGTAGGCAGGGCCAGCAGCTGCGCGAACACGGTTTGCCCAATGGAATGGAAACCTGCGATATGAATGGGCACGTCACGATCTTGCTCGGCTGTGCGAATTTGCGCCGACGCCTCAGCAAGGGTGGAGGCCACGGATGCTGCCGCGGAGGCCAGCAACTTCCCCTCGGACGTGAGGACTAGGCGCCGACCGTCCTTCTGGGTCAATGGAACGGAGAATCCGCGTTGGAGCTGGGTCAGGTGTTGGGAAACAGCCGAGGGTGAGACGAAAAGTGCTTTGGCTACCGCGTTGACGCTACCAAGATCCGCCAGTTCACGCAGGATCCTCAGCTGATGTAATTCCATGAAGTAAATGCTAAATCAACAAATCAGTAAATCATGGATCTTCTAATATGTTTTCCTGCTCTGTGGGGTGCGACACTGGAAGCAACACAGTCCGTCGTGTGGGTACTCGGCGGCCCTCTGAAAAGGAACACGTATGAAAGCACTGTACAAATCTGGACCGCATGCAGGACTGGAACTCGTGGACCGACCAGAACCAGAAGTCGGTGTGCACGACGTCAAAATTCGCGTCATGACCACCGGTATTTGCGGGACTGATCTACATATCGAAGCCTATGATGATGCCGCCAAAGCCATGATTAACACGCCACTGGTTCCCGGGCACGAGTTCTACGGTGAAGTGGTGGAGACTGGTTCTTTTGTTCACGGCGTTAAGGTTGGCGATCGTGTTTCCGGTGAAGGCCACGTGGTGTGCGGTATGTGCCGCAACTGCCGCGCCGGACGCAAACAAATGTGCATCAACGTTGATTCTGTCGGCGTGCAACGCGATGGCGCTTTCGCGGAATACGTGGTGATCCCGGAAAGTAACGTGTACATCCACCGCGATGAACGCATCACCCCACTGCTCGGAGCCATTTTTGATCCCTTCGGCAACGCGGTACACACCGCATTACAGTTCCCGATGATCGGTGAAGATGTCCTGATCACCGGTGCTGGACCCATCGGTTTGATGGCCGCTGCGGTGGCCCGCCACATCGGGGCCCGCAAGATTGCTATCACCGATATTTCAGATCAACGACTCGAACTAGCACAATCCATGGGTGTGGACCTGACGGTGAACGTCGGCGCCACACGAATCAATCAGGCACAGCGTGATCTGGGAATGGTTGAAGGCTTTGACTACGGCATGGAAATGTCCGGACACTCCAGCGCATTGCCCGAAATGATTGAAAACATGAATCATGGCGGCAAGATCTGCATGCTCGGCCTGCCAAACTCCTCCATCGATATCAACTGGGGCAAAGTTGTCACCCACATGCTCACCCTCAAGGGCATCTACGGCCGCGAAATGTTTGAAACTTGGTACGCCATGAGCGCCATGCTCACCAGCTCAGATGTGATGCGTGAACGGATCTCTTCGGTCGTCACCGACTTTGTCCCAGCCACCGAATGGAAGCAGGGCTTTGAGGCTGCCCGCGGCGGTCACGGCGGCAAGGTCGTGCTCGACTGGAGCGTTTTCGCAAGCTAAGAATTTCTCGCCTTCACTTCTCGCACCCACAAGGAGTAGCCCTCATGTACACCGATCTTAAAGACCAACTGGCCGTCGAACTCGATCAGCTGAAGACCTCCGGCCTATTCAAAGCCGAACGCCATATTGACTCAGCACAATCCGCCTCCATCATGGCCGGTTCACTAGGCACCGAAGCCCGCCCGGTACTGAACTTCTGCGCGAACAACTACCTGGGTCTAGCCGATAACGAGCAGATCATCGACGCTGCCAAAGCTGCGATGGATGAGCGTGGCTTTGGTATGGCTTCGGTGCGTTTCATCTGCGGAACCCAGGACCTGCACCTTGAGCTCGAATCCAAGCTTTCCAAGTTCCTTGGCACCGAAGATACCATCCTGTTCTCCAGCTGTTTTGACGCCAACGGTGGCGTTTTCGAATCCCTTTTTGGCAAGGAAGACGCCATCATTTCTGATGCGCTGAACCACGCCTCAATCATCGATGGCATCCGTCTGTCCAAGGCAGCGCGCTTCCGCTACGCCAACCAGGATATGGATGACTTGGAGACTCAGCTGCAGGCTGCCGCGCAGCTTAATGATGGGGCGGGCGCTCGCCGAACCATCATCGTCACCGACGGTGTCTTCTCCATGGACGGCTACCTTGCACCATTGGAAGCCATCTGCGATCTGGCGGACAAATACAAAGCGCTGGTCATGGTTGATGACTCTCACGCCGTGGGCTTCATGGGGGCGACCGGCGCAGGCACCCCGGAACACGCAGGCGTCTCGGACCGTGTAGATATCTACACCGGAACCTTCGGCAAGGCCTTGGGCGGAGCCTCCGGTGGTTATGTTTCAGGTCGCGGCGAGATTGTGGCGATGCTACGCCAGAAGGCACGTCCCTACCTGTTCTCTAACTCCTTGGCTCCATCAATCGTCGCGGCCACGCTCAAGGCCCTTGATCTTGTGGTGGACTCCAATGACCTGCGCGAAAAGCTCTTCGAAAACGCTGCTCATTTCCGTCGCCGGATGAGCGAAGAAGGTTTTGAACTGCTTGACGGTGAACACGCCATCATTCCGGTCATGTTCGCCGATGCCATCAAGGCCGCGGAAGTTGCTGCAAAAATGCTTGATCGTGGAGTTTTTGTCACCGCCTTCAGCTACCCCGTGGTGCCCCAGGGAGCTGCCCGTATCCGCGTGCAGCTATCCGCGGCGCATTCGGCTGAAGATATCGAGGCCTGCGTCCAGGCATTCGTCGCTAGTCGCTGAGCGAAGGCGAAGTCAGGACCCGTGTTTCAATAGGAACTACGAGTTGGCGAACCAAAGGCGGGGGACTCATGGCGACAAGGGATGATGTGGCCCGTTTGGCGGGCGTATCTCCAAGCACCGTGTCCTACGTGATCAGTGGTCGACGCACCATTTCGGAGGCGACCAAGACTAAAGTCATGGCTGCCATGCGGGAGCTGAATTACACCCCGAACGCCTTCGCACAGGGCCTGGCTGGAGCACGCCGAGGAATCCTTGCCCTGCATTTTCCCACCAACGTTGATGGCTATTCCTCTACAGAATTTGAGTATGTCACCGCAGCGATGGAGCGTGCCCGGGCGCTGGGCTATCACATGCTGTTGTGGTCAAATCCGATGACCGATGTGATGGGTTTAGAGAGCCTTGTTGGTCAAAAGCTCGTGGCCGGCGTGTTGTTGATGGAAGTGTCGATCAATGACCTGCGCTTTGATGTTCTGCGCCGGGCCAACGTTCCTTTTGTGTCCATTGGCCGTCCCGATGACAGTGATGACTTGTCCTATATCGACAATGACTTTGCTGAAGCCGGGCGCCTCGCCGTAGATTATTTGGCCAGCCTCGGACACCGCTCACTCATGTACATCAACGTGTCACGTGAGGAGCAGCAGGCAGGAAATGGTCCGGGCATTCGCACCGTTCGGGCGATCTGCGAGGCGGTGGAACTAAGCGGGATGTCGATACAGGAAGTGCCCGTGGAAAATAATGCACGGGGTGGGCGTGAAGCGTTGGAGGTGTATCTGAAAATGGATCCACGTCCGACCGCGGTGCTCGCCCTGAAGGAATTTGCCACCGCCGGGTTTGTTAATGCTGCGGGCATGGCTTCACTAAAAATTCCGCAGGACCTCTCGGTCATAGCACTGGGTGTTGGCGATCGATCTGCCGAAATGGTCGCTCCAGCATTAACCACGGTGGCTCCTTCGGGGGAGCGGATTTCCCACGCTGCGGTGGATGCCCTGGTCGAAAGAATTGAAGGCCGATCTGAGCAATTAATTCAAGAACTGATTACACCGGTGATGACGGTTCGTGATAGCTCGGGGGCAGCGCCAGCATGTTGAGCCTGAGTAATTTATCAGTCGGATCTCCCTCAACTGTTGACGCGCGTCGATGATCTGCGTCACTATTGAGGGGATCATTCGCGCCGGGCACCATATGCCGGTCGGGTACTTCTCAACGTGGAGGGCATCATGAAGAAAATCAAACGCGGTCGCAAGCTCGCACCCGTTATTTCACTAGCAGCCATCAGCATGCTGTTAGCTGGCTGTTCCGGAGGGGCCGACCCCAATGATCCCAACGCCTCCGGTGGCGGAAGCGAAGCTCAGGTAGGCCAGGCCGACGGCGTCGTGGACATTTACGGTCCGGTCACCGGCATTGAGGCAGATCTTCTTGAGAAATCTTGGGCCCAGTGGTCTGAAGACAATGACATCAAGATCCGTTACACCGGAGACAAGAACTTTGAATCGCAGATCGGCATCAAGGTTCAAGGTGGTGACACCCCAGACCTAGCAGTCTTCCCACAGCCTGGACTCCTGCAGGCCACCGTCGCTCAGGGCAAGGTACAAAAACTCCCCGACGCTGTACAAACCCAATTGCAGAACAACTGGTCCGAAGACTGGCAGAACTACGGCAAGGTTGACGGCGTGCAGTATGGCGTGCCATTGATGGCCAGCGTCAAGGGGTACATCTGGTACTCGCCCAAGCAGTTCGAAGAATGGGGCGTGAGTGTCCCGAAAACCTGGGATGAAATGATCAACCTCGGCACCGAAATTTCCGAAAAGACTAATGAGCCTGCATGGTGCGCCGGGTTTGCTTCCGGTGAAGCCTCCGGCTGGCCGGGCACCGACTGGATTGAAGATGCTGTCCTGCGCCAGTCAGGCACCGAAGCGTACGACAAGTGGGTGGCCGGTGATCTAGAGTTCACCTCCCCAGAAATCACCAGCGCCTTTGACTCCGTTGGAAAAATCTTGCTCGATCCCAAGCAAGTCAATGCCGGATATGGTGATGTGAAGTCCATCAACGCTACCGCCTTCGGTGACGTAGGAACCGCTGTTGCCAAGGGCAGTTGCCCACTGACCCATCAGGCATCCTTCCTCGAAGGATATGTGCTTGATGCGAAGAACGCCGATGGCGACAAGGCTACCGTGGCTCCCGACGGCGATGTTTGGGCCTTCATCGCCCCGCCAGCCAAGGCCGATGATCCTGTCTCCGTCGTTGGCGGTGGCGAATTTGTCGCTGCCTTCTCCAATGATGAAGACACCGCCAAGGTGCAGGAATACCTAGCCAGTGCAGATTGGGCCAACAGCCGCGTGGGACTCGGCGGAGTCATCTCGGCCAACTCCGGACTGGATCCCAAGAACGCCAGTAGCGACCTGCTACGTTCCGCCGTTGAAATCTTGCAGGACCCAAATACCACCTTCCGCTTTGACGGCTCTGACCTGATGCCAAAGAGCGTCGGTTCGGACTCGTTCTGGAAGGGTCTGGTCGATTGGATCGATGGCAAGTCCACCAAGGAAGTGCTTGAAAATATTCAGTCCGGTTATGACTCCTAGTCATCACGAAGTGCATCGTCAACGGCCGGGATTCCCGGCCGTTGACGTGATGGTAGGAGCCCGAGTTTATGTCTGAATTATTCCAGTGGCTGGCCTCTGTGCCACCGTTGATCCAAATACCACTGGTCCTGATGGCCTTCGCACTATTGATCGCCATGATCTTAGGCTTTGTCGAAGTGGCAACCAAGGGCGGTCGTGGATATACCATCCTGCGGCTTCTCAGCGCGGTACTAGTCCCGGTAGTCATCCTGTTGTTCCTCGGACTGTATAACTCGGTGATGTGGGTGGCAGTGATCGCTGCTGTGCTCGGGGGCATAGTGTTTCTTGTCGATCGCCGTTCCCGTGACGGCGCCGGCTCGCTACTGCAGCTCACCGGATTTTTGGCCCCCGCGCTGCTACTGCTGGCGATCGGCCTGATCTATCCCTCCCTGAGAACCGCGGTCAGCGCCTTCATGGCCAACGATGGGTCCGGTTTTGTCGGTCTGGGGAACTTTATCTGGGTCTTCACTAGCCCCGACGGGGTGACCGCTCTGCTCAATACCTTGGTTTGGGTCTTGGTGGCGCCGGCAGTATCCACCATCATTGGCCTGGCCTACGCGGTGTTTATTGACAGGTCTCGCGGCGAGAAGTTCTTCAAACTTCTGGTGTTCATGCCCATGGCAATTTCTTTCGTCGGCGCATCGATCATCTTCAAATTTTTCTACGACGTTCGACAGGGCGAGCAGATCGGTGTGCTCAACGCGATCATCACCGCTTTCGGCGCCAAACCAGTGGACTGGCTGGGCCTTGAACCGTGGAATACCCTGTTCCTGGTCATCATTCTGATCTGGACCCAGGCGGGGTTTGCCATGGTCATTCTCTCCGCGGCCATCAAGGGCATCCCGGCCGAACAACTCGAAGCTGCCGAGCTGGATGGGGCCACGGCGTGGCAACGCTTTGCCAATGTCACTCTGCCAGGAATTCGTTCCTCGGTGATTGTCGTACTCACCACCATTTCCATTGCATCCCTCAAGGTCTTCGACATCGTTTCATCGATGACCGGCGGTCGTTCAGACACCACGGTTTTGGCCTTCGAGATGGTACGTCAGTTCCAGCTCGGTGCTCGCACCGGTTACAGCTCGGCCTTGGCAGTAATCTTGTTCATTCTGGTGTTGCCGATCATCACCTACAACGTTCGTCAGCATAAAAAGCAAGGGGGAATCCGATGAGCAGCATGCGCGAATCCTCCCAACGGCTTTTTAGGGCCACCGAAAAAACCAGTGGAAAGCTGCGTCGAGCAACCACCTCGCGTGGGGCCACCGTGGCAGCGTTCATCATTGCATTGGTGTGGACCATCCCCACCTTTGGGCTGTTTGTCTCATCCTTCAGGCAGGCGGATGACATCAAGACCACGGGTTGGTGGACGGCTCTATCTAATCCCTCATTCACGCTGGATAACTATGTGCAGGCCTTTTCTTCGGGCGATAGCCTGCCGCTGTCCAAGGCCTTTGTGAACTCGCTGGTCATCACTATTCCGGCGGCAATCGTGCCGATTATTCTTGCCAGCCTGGCTGCCTACGCCTTTGCTTGGATCAACTTTAAGGGACGAAATACCCTCTTCGTTTTGGTGTTCGCCCTACAGATTGTTCCGATCCAGATGGCGTTGGTGCCGCTACTCCAGCTCTTCTCCGATGGGGTGAAGATTGGTGGGCTGTATATCCTGCCGGGGCTCGGGGTCAATGGACTGGATGGCGCCTATGCGAAGGTATGGATCGCGCACACGATCTTTGCACTTCCCTTGGCGATTTTCATGTTGCACAACTTCATCTCACAGATCCCGGACGAAGTGATCGAAGCGGCTCGTGTCGACGGTGCTGGGCACGGGAAGATCTTCTCACGCATTGTTCTGCCACTATCGATGCCGGCGATCGCTTCCTTCGGTATTTTCCAGTTCCTCTGGGTGTGGAATGACCTTTTGGTGGCCACGGTGTTCACCTCCGGTGGTGGGCTGCCGATCACCAAAGCACTTCAGGACCTTTCAGGAACCTACGGGCAATCTTGGGAGCTGCTCACTGCGGGTGCGTTCATTTCGATGATCATTCCACTGGTAGTGTTCTTCGCCTTGCAGCGCTACTTCGTTCGTGGCCTGCTTGCCGGTGCTACCAAAGGGTAGCCACAACTTACCGCAGTATTCAGGGCCTCGGAATTGTTCCGGGGCCCTCTTGCTGTCTGAAATCCCGGATCTGAATCCTTGGCGTGGCCCCACAAGTACAAGCCAGACAAGTAGGCTCAGGACAAGGACCAGGCTAGGGAAAGAAAGGTCGCCAGATGGCTACAACTTTGCTGACGAATATCGCGCAATTGGTGACGGTAGATGCCGCTGGCACCGTAATGGAGAACGCCGCGGTGCTCATCGCTGAGGACAAAATCCAATGGGTAGGTGCCGCAAATGACGCTCCAGCAGCCGACACCGTACACGACCTTAAAGGCAAGACCGTGTTGCCCGGCTGGGTCGACTCACATAGCCACCTGATCTTTGGCGGAGACCGCGCAGAAGAGTTCGTCGCCCGCATGGCCGGCGAATCCTATGCCGCTGGCGGCATCGCGGTGACCACCTCTGCCACCAGAAGCCTCAGCGATGAACAACTCACGAACCTCGTTACTGCCCGCCGGGCTGAAGCACTGTCCATGGGAACCACCTGGATGGAAACCAAGACCGGTTACGGACTGGAACTTATGGAGGAGACCCGCCACGCACAGCTAGGCCGCTCACTGGTTGATACCTTGACGTTCTTGGGCGCCCACCTGGTTCCCGCCGGAATCGATGCCGACGAGTACACCGATCTGGTCGCTGGCCCCATGCTGGATGCGGTGGCCCAATACGTAGATTTTGTCGATGTCTTCTGCGAACGCGGAGCCTTCACACAGGAGCAGACCCGCCGGGTTCTGCAAGCTGCACAAGAAAAAAATCTGGCAACCAAGGTCCACGGAAACCAGCTCGGCCCTGGTCCTGGCGTGAAGCTTGCCGTTGAATTTGGCAGCCACTCGGTAGACCACGTGAACTACCTTGAAGACTCGGACATCCAGGCGCTCGCCGGTAGTTGGGGCACGTGGGATCCTCAGACACGCACCGGCCAAGTGGGAACCGTGGCTACCTGTCTGCCGGCATGCGACTTATCTACCAGGCAGCCACTAGCGCCAGGGCGCGAACTGCTCGATGCCGGGGTACCCATCGCTCTGGCGAGTAACTGCAATCCGGGCACCAGCTACACCAGCAACATGAACTTCTGTGTGGCCACCGCGGTGCTACAGATGAATCTGTCCCTGTCCGAAGCCATTGAGGCCGCCACCTATGGGGGAGCGCTGGCCTTGGGAGTGCAGGATCTGGTGGGCTCCATCGAAGTGGGCAAACGCGCGGATCTGCACGTTCTTGACGCTCCGGTGGCTGCGCACTTGGCCTACCGCCCAGGAATGAATCTGACCCATAGTGTTTATCGCGCTGGCCAGCTAATGAACTGATGGCACTTTACACAGCGACTTCTTCCGGTCGGTTCGGCGAAAATCTGGCAGTCAAATAGCCATTCGTGATAGACAAGAACCATGGCTAATACTGCTTTTAGGGGAACTCCCGTACAGACCATTGGTGAACTGCCAGCCGTAGGCTCGCAGGCTCCATCATTCACCCTCACCGACACCGACCTTGCGGATGTGACCAGCGAGTCGCTGGCTGGCCGTCGTGTTGTGCTGAACATCTTCCCATCGGTTGATACCGGCGTCTGCGCTGCCAGCGTTCGTCGCTTCAACGAACTGGCTGCCGGCCTGGAAAACACCACCGTCGTGTGCGTTTCCGCCGACCTGCCATTCGCTCTGGGCCGCTTCTGCGGAGCAGAAAACATCGAGAACGTCACCGCTGCTTCGGTGTTCCGTTCGGACTTCGGTTCGCAGTACGGTGTAACCCAGATCGACGGACCTCTGGCTGGTCTGCTCGCTCGTTCGGTAGTTGTCTTAGACGAGGACGGCAAGGTTATCTACAACCAGATCGTTCCAGAGATCGGCACCGAGCCAGACTACGATGCAGCTGTTGCAGCCCTGAGCTAAGCAAACTTGCATCAGCACTGATGCGTATGAAGGCCCATCCGAGCGTCGCGCTTGGATGGGCCTTTTGCTGTCCCGACGAATGATGACAGCTAACTGTCAGCCAAGTAGTTATGCGTCAGCGACCGCCGCGACCGAGACATGCAAAGTCTGGCCTTGCAGGTCGTGAGCAATAAAACTGAGCGACGCTGAATACCCGTCCAGGGTCATTTCTTGGTGGACTACTCTCGCCTCGGGTGCGCAGGTCAGATCGACTGTTCCTTGATCCGAGCCATGACTACTGCTCCACGTGACGGTGGAAGAGCTGTGCTTGCCAGAACACTGCAGCGCCAAAGAATATTGTCCGCCATCCAGCGGGAAACCCAAGGACAGTTCCTGATTCTGTTGTGTCACGACGCTTGAGATGGAAGCTAGCTCGTTTTCTTGGTGCACGGCGTCCGCCGATACCGGAGCTTCATTGGCGGAGCATCCGCTCAGCACTAGGGACAAGATGGCCAGCCCGGCACCTGAGAATATAGTTGTAGTTCGCATGTCAGCTCCTCACCGCCTGCGCAGCATTCAAAATCCGCGGCCCAATTTTTCGCATCAGCTTATTGATCTTCGGATTGTCGGTGCGCGAAAGGGTATCGGAGAGCCGCTCCAGACTCATCAGGCCCAACCAGATCTTCGCTCGACGGGCTTCATCGGGGTTCGGAGCGATCTGATCGGCCATTTCCAGACCGTGCCACAGGCTCAAATACGCGGTGTTCAGCGCAGGATCCCAAGCGGCGGCCAGATCCCAGTCCAGGATGCCGACTAGTTCTTCATCCACCCAGTGCATATTGTGTCCGGCCAAATCACCATGGACCAGCCCCGGTGGTACCTGAGCCAACTCATCAAGTTGGGCCCACAGACTGGTTGCAGCGCCACGCAGCTGATCGGGCAAGACATCAAAGCACTGTTGCGTGCGATCTTCGGTCCACGGGCCACGGAAAGAAAAGGGCGCAGTCAAATGATCACTGATCGGTTCCAGCGGAATATCGGCCAGATGCCTGACCACCTGGCCCAAGATTTTCGGATCCCCGAAATGTGGTTCATGGGCGCTACCGGGGATGAAGGACATTGCTACGGAAGCCAGCGAATCCACGTGCAAAATCTGCGAGGTCGCCACCGGGATCTGGTAGTCCAGCTGATCGGCCAACAGCTGCTGTAATTTCACCGTACGAGGCATGTCTGCGGTGGCTTGGACGGTGCGGGCCATGCGGATCACCGAATGAGGATTGGCGATCACCACCTTGTGGAACTGTCCACCCTCGTTCACCGAGGCATCTTCCCAAGAAAGGTCGGGGCGTAATTGGTGGGCGATGCGCAATTCTTCGTCGGTGGCGGGACGGCTCACAAATACTCCTTTAGTTCGCTATCTTCAGGCTACCTCAGCTGGCACACAGCATAATCAGCCTATGATCGAGAACGTGAATTCGAAGATCCTAAAAGTTGAGATTGTTCTGGTCTTAGCGCTGTCTTTGGGGCAGAGTGCGATCTATTCGATCCTGAGCTTTGCTGACAAACTCACGCGTGGTCCCTTGCGCGAGCAAACGACCTCGCTGAATAACCAGCTGAGCACCCGCGAATTTTTCGACTTCACCTACCAGCTGCTGGACATCTTTTTTGCCCTGGTGCCGGTAGTGCTGGCCGTCTACCTGATGAAACGCAGTACCGGACGAGGACTGCGCGAGATAGGTTTTGACCTGCGTTCTGGGGGCAAGGACGCACTGCTGGGCGCAGGGCTTTTCTTGGCCATGGGCCTTGGCACCCTCGGGGTGTATGCGGCCGGCCGGGCGCTGGGCGTGACTACGGCGCTGTCCGCAGCCAATCTGGGGGACTATTGGTGGAGCGTGCCGGTGCTGTTGCTTTCGGCCGTACGCCACGCGGTGCTCGAAGAAGTGCTGATGCTTGGCTTCCTGTTCACCTATGCCAAAAAGCTGAACCTTCGGTTGTGGACCACGATCATTTGCTCGGCCCTCATTCGCGGCAGCTACCACCTTTATCAGGGGGTGGGGCCGATGATCGGGAACATGCTCATGGGCGTGGTCTTCGGTTGGGTTTATCACAAGTATGGCCGGGTGATGCCGCTGGTGATCGCGCACTTCTTGCTCGACGCCATCGGTTTTGTCGGGTATGCACTGATCGGCCCGGCCATTGGCATTGGCGGCTAGCGCAACAAAAGATAGATAGCGCAACAAAAGACGCGCATAAAAAAATTGGTAGGTGGGGACGCCATTGTCCCCGCCTACCATGAGCCAGCTGCGAGTCTACTACAAGACAACAGACCCGTTGTCAGTTTCAAAGGTCACCGACATGATGCCCGGGGTGCCATTGGGCGCCTGATAGGCCATGGTCACCGCGCCGAGGTGAACATTTTCTGGCTGACCCAGCCATTCCAGCACACGATCTCGCGAACCGGCGATGGTGATTTCGCTGATCGCCCCGGTTGGTTCCAACGCCTTGGATGGGTGCAGGTCCTTGGCTTCATCGTCCCAAGAAATCAGGTACGGGCACTGTGGGTCGGCGATCAAACCCTTGATGCCGATCTGCTGCCAGGTCAGCTCCCGGCCGTCGGGGAACTTGCGGTTTCCCGGCACAGCCTTGCGGCCCAGGCGGTCTTCGGCGCTGGACAGGTCGTCCACCGAAACGCACCAGCCCATCCAGCCACCGCCCAGCTCCGAACGGGCCCTGACTGCTTGGCCGAAGGGGGCCTTATCGCTGGCGGGGTGATTCAGGACCTCGACCACTTCGAGGTACTGTCCATGCTTGAGTGGGAAGATGACATTGCGCGTCCCGAAGCGGGGATGCACGCCTCCCTTGACGAACTCCAAACCGAGTGACTCGGAGATTCTTTGCGCGGTTGGCAGCAGCCCATCTGGGCCACAGGCATAACTTACGTGATCTAGCCTCATCATGTGCCAATCATGGCAATATGTGACCGCAGTCTCTACTTAGGCGACCCTAATCCGAATTTCCGCCATCGAATTCTCTGCGACAAAATGGCCCACCGTGTGAAATATGACCGATTACGACCATTTTGGGGCGCTCGCATTGCAAAGATCTTCGGTTTTCAGGCACACTGGAGGCAGGTCATGAGTCCCAGTAACAAGCCCCGGCTTACTGGGCGGCAACCCTCCAGCCGCGGTGGGGTGCCCCGGGTGAAGACCTGGCCCTTAGACGCGCAAGGCGGCTAAGGACAAGCGCGGGTAACCCTGGAAGGCTTCTTGATGAGGTACTTCCATCGGTGTCTTCTCAGTGGTCTACCCCCAAAGTCATACAACTATTTTGGAGGAAACCATGAGCAACAACTGGTCATTTGAAACCCGTCAGATCCACTCCGGCCAAACCCCAGATCCCACCACCGGCGCCCGAGCCTTGCCGATTTTCCAGACCACATCCTTCGTCTTCCCGAGCGCCGAAAGCGCCGCAGCCCGTTTTGCGCTGTCCGAACTGGAGCCGATCTACACCCGCATCGGTAACCCCACCACCGATGCGGTCGAAACCCGGATCGCCGATCTGGAAGGTGGCGTGGGTGCACTACTACTCTCCTCGGGGCAGGCCGCCACGACCTTCGCGATCCTGAACCTTGCCGAGGCCGGCGATCACATTGTGGCCAGCCCCAGCTTGTACGGCGGAACTCAGAACCTGCTCAAGCACACCCTGAAGCGCCTGGGCATTGAGGTCACCTTTGTGGCCGACCCGGATAACCTGGATCACTGGCGTGATGCGGTGCGCGAGAACACCAAGGCGTTCTTCGGCGAAACCATTTCCAACCCACGTCAGGACGTGCTGGATATTGAAGCGATCTCCGCGATCGCCCACGAAAATGGTGTGCCACTGCTGGTGGATAACACCCTGGCCACACCCTACCTGATCCGCCCGATCGAGTTTGGTGCGGACATCGTGATCCACTCGGCCACCAAGTTCCTCGGTGGGCACGGCAATGCGATCGCCGGAGTGATCGTGGACTCGGGCAACTTCGACTTCGCCAAGGATCCGCAGCGCTTCGAAAGCTTCAACACCCCGGACGAGTCCTACAACGGCCTAGTCTTCGCCCGTGACTTGGGTGTCAACGGCATCCTCGGCGCCAACCTCGCCTACATCCTCAAGGCTAGGGTGCAGCTTTTGCGCGATCTGGGCTCCGCGGTCGCCCCCTTCAACGCCTTCCTGATCGCCCAAGGACTTGAAACCCTGTCCCTGCGCGTTGAGCGTCACGGCGAAAATGCGCTGGCGGTAGCCAAGTGGCTGGAAGCTCGCGCCGAAGTGCAAAAGGTCGCCTATGCAGGCCTGGAATCCTCACCGTGGTTTGAGCGTGCCAAGAAGTACTCGCAGCACGGTGCCGGATCGGTCATCGCCTTTGAACTTGATGGTGGCTCCGCGGCAGGTCAGGCGTTTGTTGACGCCCTGGAGTTGCACTCCAATGTCGCCAATATCGGCGATGTCCGCTCGCTGGTCATCCACCCGGCCTCCACCACCCACGCCCAGCTCTCCGAGGCCGAGCAGATCGCCGCTGGCGTGAGCCCGTCCCTGGTGCGCCTGAGCGTCGGACTGGAAAACATCAAGGACATCTTGGCCGACCTGGAACTAGGCTTCAACGCTGTTGCGGCCCTTGGCCAGGGCGAGGAATCGAACGAAGAACCAAACAAGGAATTGCAGGAAACTCTCTAAGCATGGCATCCATTGCGACCACCGCAACACCACAGCTCGCCGAAGGTCAGCACGGCATGATGCGCCGAAGCGCCGTCGGCGAGCACCACTTCGAATTTGGCGGCTACCTGCCAGAAGTGGAACTGGCCTACGAAACCTGGGGTACCCTCGACGCGGCCGGGACCAACGCGGTCCTGGTGATGCACGCGCTGACCGGCGACGCCCACGTCGCCCAGGGCGATGCACACACCGCCGGCTGGTGGGACGGCTTTGTTGGCCCCGGGGCGACCATCGATACCAACAAGTACTTTGTGCTCGCGGTGAATATGGTCGGCGGTTGCAATGGGTCCACCGGACCGTCCTCGCTGGATGAGCATGGTGTGCCCTACGGTTCACGCTTCCCCTTCGTGACCATCAAGGACTCGGTGCGCCTCGAAGCGCGCTTGGCCAAGCAGTTAGGAATTAGCACCTGGCATGCGGTAATTGGTGGCTCGATGGGTGGGGCGCGGGCCCTGGAATACGCGGTCGAGTTTCCCGAGCAGGTCAAGAACCTGGTGGTGATGGCCTCCTGCGCGCAGGCCACAGCCGAACAGATCGCCTTCGCTCAGGTACAGACCCAGGCCATCCGGCTTGATCCGCACTTCCACGGTGGCGATTACTACACCCAGGATGCACGACCTGACGCCGGGCTGGGCTTGGCGCGGCGCCTGGCCCACATCACCTACCGTTCCGAGGCCGAACTTGAGACCCGCTTTGGTCGCAAGCCACAGCCAGGGGAGCAACCTACCGGACAATTGGATGGCCCGCGTGGTCGTTACCAGGTCGAAAGCTACCTGGATCACCAGGCCACCAAATTGGCTAACCGTTTTGATGCTAACAGCTACCTGTTGCTTACCGAAGCGTTGATGAGCCACGACGTGGCACGCGGTCATGAATCGTTGAGCGCGGCCCTGGCCCGGTTGCAGCAGGTGAATGTGGTGGTGGCTGCGGTGAGTTCTGACCGGCTGTATTTCCCGGAGCAGTCCGAGAAATTAGCCGCCAGTTTGCCCACCAAGTCACCGGTGCACTACATCGATTCGCCGATCGGCCACGACGGTTTTCTCACCGACGCCAGCCAGCTCGACTCGGTGTTGCGCACCCTGGTCTTTAGCCACTAATAGCACAGCAAAAGGGGCAGTAACCACCAGTTTTCGGTGGTCACTGCCCTTTTTGCTATTCAATAACCTGATGCGCGCAACCTACCGCGCGCTACCTACTGCGCGCTGTCGCCGGCACCCAAAGAATCGTTGGGCTTAGGCGCGGTAAACGGCGTCGCCGAAGGGCGTTTCGCGGTGATCCCATCACCGGAGGACTGGTGGCGCAGTCGGCGCAATACCCACGGGGCCAGGTGCTCGCGCGCCCACTGCAGGTCCTCGATGCGTGCCTCGCGCCAGCTACGCTCATCGATGACCGGCTCCACCTCGGTATTGATCGAGTGTGGGACATTGAGGGCGTCTAGGGCCATGGCTGCGATGCGCTGGTGACCCATGGGGGAGAAGTGCAGGCGATCCGGCGCCCACATTTGCGACTGGTGCAGTTCACGCAAGGCCCACATGTCGCCCACGACCGCGTCGTAGCGTGCGGCCACGGTGCGAATATTTTCGTTGTAGATCGCTACCTTGCCGCGGATGCTACCAAGCACCGGGGTATCGCGAATATCCGGTCCGGTGACGATCAGCAGGGTCGCACCGGTCGCACTGAGCTTGGCGACCGCCTTGTCGAGAATGTCGGCGATCTTATCTGGATCCCCGCCGGGGCGCAGCACATCATTTCCGCCGGCGCACAGAGAAATGAGATCTGGCTTTAAATCGATGGCCGGGGCCACCTGTTCGTCCACAATTTGCCCGATTAACCGGCCACGGATCGCCAGGTTTGCGTAGGCGAAATCTGGAACCGTGCTGCTCAGTTCCTGAGCCAGACGATCGGCCCAACCCAAATGCCGGCCGGGGTTTGATGGATCGGGATCGCCGATTCCTTCGGTGAATGAGTCACCCAAGGCTACATAGCGCCGCCAAGGATGGAGATTTTCTTCTACGGGAACGGGAGCATCTGCATTAAAATCTTTAGCCACAATCTACATTGTTACCCTATGGTAACGTCTGGTCAATCAGCCTCAGGGATGATCTGTTTCACCCCTGGCGCCACGCCTTGAGCAAATCCTGGCGCGCCTGCGTGTATTCCTCGTTCGTAATCACACCGCGGCTCAATAGGCCGGAAAGCTCCGTTAACTTTGCTTCCAAGGATTCTTTGGGTGCCAGCAAATTGGATTGAACCAACTTGGCTTTCAGCTCCGATTCAAGGGTCATCGGATCCATGCCGGCACTCTTGATTTTGCGGTAGTTGCGCACCTGGGCGTAGATGATGAACGCAACTACAGCAATGAAGAGCACCACGACCACACCCATAATGATCGGCATTGCCGAGAACATTGCATCCATAAAAGTAGAGCCAGTCGACGGGGTACTGTCGATGTAGCCGAAGCTGGTGTTGTCCCCGGTATCCGGAATCGCTTCCGCAAAAATCACTGAGCTTGCTTCCATGGCACCAACCATTCTGTACGAGCTGACATTGTTAGAGCAGCTAGGCGCTACGCTCACGCACTATGTCCTGCCTTCTTGCTAGTGAACCACGGTTCTCCAAGAATTCACTGCGCCAATTATTGGTTTTACCAAATTGCAATGAAATATTTTTCGGGCGGCATGATCGGCTATCTTGTATCAGTCTATTGACACAAGATCACGCGCTTGCTTGTATTGTCCTGTTGGTACAAGAATGAGCGCGTTTGCGCTACCGGATGGAGGCATGGCGATGGGTAATTTGATTCCGATCTTTGCGATCGTTGGCTTCGCTGTAGTGCTGATCGTTGTGCTTCGGCGCGACCTCTTGCCGCAAAGCCGAAAGAGCCTCACCAACTCCATGCTTGGCGCCGGAAATGATCGGCAACAGGCGGAACGCATTGTGCAAACGCTACGCCGTCGCAACGTGGCTGCCGTGATTGTTGCGGTGTTGGGCGGTGTCGCCGCGCTGGTGTTGCATCAGGCATTCATCAAGTCTGGCGGGCTCACGCTGGTAGCTGCTCCAGCAGCAATTTGGGTACTCGTTGTCCTGGTCCTGATTTGTTGGCCAATTCCCTATGAACCCAAGGCCGGGTCGGTAAGTAACGGTACGCGCGTCAGTGCCGGACTGATTCCACGAACTACGAGGATGTTTGGTCCAGCGTGGGGAATAGTTTTGCCGCTCGTCCTCTTCACGGTATCAATTTTGGGGATTGTGGTTGCCGGAATCCTTTCATCGGCTGATGATCGTGGCCTATACCGTCAAATCAGTTTCCAGTCGGCCAGTGAAGCAATGGTCGACGAAAATATGGTCGTTACGCAAAACATTATGGGAGTAAGCTCCACCGGACCGTTCCCAGGATGGTATTACGGTCTGCCTGTGGCCATTTTGCTAGTGCTTGGTCTGCTGCTGACCCTGTTGGCGCTGAACAAAAATACCCGTCGCCCAAGCCTGCGCGGTGAATCCCTCGTTGAGTTTGATGCTGCCGTACGAACCCATAACGGCTACGTCCTCAGTTCGGGATTTAGCGCATTCCTTTGTCTGCAAGCGGTGCCATTGCTGTGGATGGCGGCCGCGGCCGTCTACAACATGTCTCAACGCACTGCCTACGTTGTGGGGCAAAAGGTGGATGAGGGGGCGGGTGCCGACGTGTCCTATGACCCGTGGCAGGTAGCGTTCTCCTGGTCTCTGGGTGGGCTGGGTGTCTTGCTGTTGATCGTCGGGATCGTACTCCTGGGATATTTGATTTCATGGGTTGTGTCCGCGTATAGCGCTGAGGCGAAAAACAGTAACGCGCGGTTGGGATCGCATACATGATCACGATCGACCCGGCGAATCTTATTGGTCCGTCCGAACAGATTCGGGCACAACTTGCAGCAATGATTCGTAGCGGTGAACTGGCTGCAGATGCGAAGCTACCCCCTGTCCGCCAACTTGCCGGCGACCTTCGTGTCGCCGCGGGTACTGTTGCCAAGGCCTATAAGGAATTGGAAGGCGCCGGTTTGGTCCGAACTGGCCGCGCCAATGGCACACGGGTCAATCCGGGGCAGGTGCTTAAGACGGAACTTCTTGCGGACGTTCGGCTACTTGCCCAAAGGGCACGCGCTGATGGGCTTGGGCTAGAGGAACTGCAAAAAATGGTTGAGACGGCTTGGAATTCATCTCTTCCTGGAGTGCCTAAAGCACTGTGAATTGTGATCGTATATAAATACGAATCTGTATCCACAAGCTGGTAACTATTAGTACAAAATGTCGGTGTCTGATGCGAAAATTAGACATGAGCAATCCAGAATATTCCGAAGATTATGACGACGAACATCGTCTACCGTTGCGCCCACCGGGCGAGCGCAAGGAATCTCACCCAGATTCCTTTTTTGCGAGCCAAGTTGAGCATCAGATTTTTAATGAATCACTGATGAAGTGGGCTGCCGAACTCTTTGATGCCGGACCGGTTACTAGTACCGCCGATGCGCTGGATCGACTCAAGAAAATCCAGCGCATGCACAGTGGCCTTGAAGCGGTGACGTCCACTTTGCTGGCAGACACCGTCGAGCAGATCGGCGAAGGGTTTACTGACACGCTTGCCGAGCTGAGAGAAAAGGCGCCAGAGGAGGTTCGCGAATCTGAGCGCAGTGCCGAATTTTATCGTGTTGACCCTAGCGACGATCGGACAATCAACTCAAACTTTGTTGCTGAAGCAGCCATTGCCCTGAGGGAAACTCCGGAGATGGTGAGTAAGCGAATGTTCAATGCGAAAGGCTTGCGGTACGTCTGCAAAGACACCCTTCTGGCGTTGGCTGCCGGGGAGATTACCGCCAAATCAGCTCACTACATTGTGAAATACTCGCAAGATCTTACTGAGGAACAAATAAAGGTTATGGAGCACGTCTTGTTGCCCCTCGCGAGAACTGCCAGTGACGCGACGGTTTATCAGCGGGCGCGGCGCCTCCATGATCGGATGAACCCAGAGTCTGCCGAACAACGGCAGAAGAAGTCGGAAGCCGCACGCAAAGTGTCATTTTGGTTTGACGAAGACAGCGGCATGGGGACAATCAAGTTGTTCCACCGCGCAGACGTCATTAAATCTATTCAGAGCACGATTCGTTGGGGTGTGGGACAGAATAACGACCCAGACGACGAGAGAACCAGTGACCAGATGACGGCAGATCTATATGCGGATGCATTGATCAACGGCTGGCCTGGCAGTAGCGGAACACCACTTAAGCCTCGCTTGTCGATCACCATACCTGCCCTAGAGATGTTGGCGGATCCTAGCAGGGCACTTGCCGACTTGGAAGGTGTTGGCCCCATCCCTGCAGGACTAGCTTTACAGCTGGCCAAGGATGCACCGTCTTTTCAGCGGGTACTCACCGACCCTTGGACCGGTGCAGTTATTGATGTTGAACGCAAGAATTACAGGCCTAGCCAGGGCCTGAAGGATTTGCTGCGACACAGGGATGTGCATTGCTGTTTCCCAGGATGTCGCCGAAGTGCTGACCGATCAGAGATGGATCACATTGACGATTGGGGCCATGGTGGCGCTACTGACCGTGAGAATATGCACCTGCTGTGCAAACAACACCAGATGTTCAAGCATGCTTTGGGATGGAAAATCCATGCACGGCCAGATGGCACTAGATCATGGCTCACACCCAATGGATTACACGTCATTGTCACACCAGAGAGCGTTGATGTTGTGGAGAACTTAGACCACATGAACGATCATTGCCCACAGCGGCCGGATACGAGCTCACGTCTTGAAGTTCTGATGAACGAGGACACGAGAAGGGTCCTTGGGTATCCGGTTGAGCCGGAACCATCAATTGATCCCGACTGATGACCCCGGCTCATCCGTGAATGATTGAGTGACAGAAAAATTCTTTCACTAAAGGAACTTCAAACCACCAATAACCACCAACGGTGACAGCGACGACGCTGGTTGCCTTAGCCTTTTATGGCTTCAATTCTCTTTCAGAGCTGCAGATGCTCCCTATGCCTCTGAATGACTGAAATTTTTTTCAGTCAGCACAGCTTGAGAATGAAAAGAATTTTCAGTCACTCAGAGTGGGGATGCTCCGTGTGCGCAGTTCTTGGAAGTATCTATGGGCCCGACGGATGACAGAAAAATTCTTTCATTGGCAGTGAAGCGCCGTGTCCTCAGCTGAACATCGACTGCAGGATTCGCTAATCTTGAGCACATGACTTCATCCGAGACCGCGCCGGTGGCCATTATTTCCCGCAATGACGATTCCCGTCTTGGAACACCACTTCTGGTGTTTCTCCATGGTTATGGATCAAATGAACAAGACCTGATGGGACTCTCACGGTACCTCCCGGAGGAATTCACCTATCTATCCGTGCGGGCGCCGTTACAGGCAGGACCAGGATTCAGTTGGTTTCCGCTGACTCAAGAAATCGATTATTCGATTGAATCAGTGGGGCAGAGTGTAGAGACCTTGTGGGAACTGCTCGAACCGCTGAGTAAGCAGCACTCTTCAATCACGTTATTAGGATTCTCTCAAGGCATGGCCATGGCAACTTCACTGGCCCGCTACCAACGTGACGCTATCGCCGCAGTTGTAGGTCTATCGGGATTTGCCGTTGAGCCGCGAGATCTGGAAATTTTTGACGACGAAAAAGTTCTGCAAAACCCGATTCCTTTGTTCTGGGGAAGAGACCTGGCCGATCCAGTCATTACCCGCGACAAGATCGAGTACACGCTCAAATGGGTGTCGCAATATACTGAACTGACCAGCGAAACCTATCCACAAATTGGGCACTCGGTCAGCATGGAAGAACTGGAAGACGTCGACGCTTTCCTCAAGAAGGTAGTTCTGGGCCGGGAATAGCTACTGCTGCGAAGTGACCTTGACACACTCGCCGTTGACACAGACAACGTCGCCCGGGCGGATTTGTGCTCCACGGCGGGTGTCCACTTCACCATTAACGGTCACGATACCTTCGGAAATGAGTTCCTTAGCGTGGATGCCGTCTTCGGCGAGGGAAGCTAGCTTAAGCAGCTGGCCCAAGCGGATGGATTCGTCGCGGATTTCTAAGTCGAAAGCTTCGTTGGCACTCATAACGTCTATTCTTCCCTATTCCGGCGCAGATAATACCCCGATCTCGCCAAGAGCGGGGAAGTTCACTTTCGCGTTACCCGCATCCGCTTAGTGTCACGAGCGTGGAAACGATACCCTTGAATAGTATGTATTTTTCTACGGACCGCAACCAGCGGCCTCGTAATTTCCATTGGAGTTGATATGGCGCCACAGTCCAAGCTAGATCAGGTAATTTCCCTCGCAAAGCGTCGAGGCTTCGTTTTCCAGGCTGGTGAAATTTACGGTGGTTCCCGTTCCGCATGGGATTACGGACCCCTAGGCACCGAGCTGAAGGAAAACATCAAGCGCGAGTGGTGGCAGAACTTCGTTCGCGGCCGCGAAGACATGGTTGGCTTGGACTCGTCGATCATCTTGCCAAAGGCCGTCTGGGAAGCATCCGGACACGTTGCAACCTTCACCGATCCACTGGTCGAGTGCATCCAGTGCCACAAGCGTCACCGTCAGGATCACCTGATCGAGGCCTTCGAAGCCAAGAAGGGTCGTCCTGCCAAGGACGGCATGAGCGAAATCGCTTGCCCAGATTGTGGCACCAAGGGTCAGTTCACCGAGCCTCAGATGTTCTCCGGTCTGATGAAGACCTTCCTAGGTCCAGTGGATTCCGAAGCAGGCCTGGCCTTCATGCGTCCAGAAACCGCACAGGGCATCTTCGTGAACTTCGCCAATGTGCTCACCGCAAGCCGTAAGAAGCCGCCATTTGGTATCGGCCAGGTCGGTAAGGCCTTCCGTAACGAAATTACCCCGGGCAACTTCATCTTCCGTACCCGCGAGTTCGAACAGATGGAAATCGAGTTCTTCACCGCTCCGGAAGATGCACCGAAGTACTTCGACCAGTGGGTTAAGGACTGCTGGGCATGGTTCCTGGATCTGGGCATCAAGGAAGAGAACCTGCGCCAGTTCGACGTGCCAGAAGACGAGCGTGCACACTACTCGGCTGGCACCATCGACTTCGAGTACCGCTTCGGCTTCCAGGGTTCGGAGTGGGGCGAGCTCATGGGCGTTGCTAACCGCACCGACTACGACCTGTCTTCGCACGCCAAGGCTTCGGGCGCCGAACTGACCTACTTCAACCAGGCCACCGGCGAGCGCTACACCCCTTATGTGATCGAGCCTTCCTTCGGTCTGACCCGTTCCATGATGGCCTTCCTGGTTGATGCTTACACCGAGGACGAAGCTCCAAACACCAAGGGTGGCGTGGATAAGCGCACCGTGCTGAAGCTGGATCCACGTCTGGCTCCGGTCAAGGCTGCGGTGCTGCCACTGAGCCGCAACGAGAACCTTTCGCCAAAGGCCAAGGAACTGGCCAACGAGCTGCGCAAGCGTTGGAACATTGACTTTGATGATGCCGGTGCTATCGGCCGTCGTTACCGTCGCCAGGATGAGATCGGTACCCCGTTCTGCATCACCGTGGACTTTGATACCTTGGATGATCAGGCCGTGACCATTCGCGAGCGTGACACCATGGCACAGGAACGCGTATCGCTAGACCAGGTCACCGCCTACCTTTCCGAGCGTCTGAACGGAGCCTAGAGCCCGATGAACGAACTGGAATTCCGCCCCTGGCGCTCAGGGGATGACCTTGAACTGCTTCAGGTTTTTGGTGACCCGCGTTCGCCGCAGGCCCATCAGGACCGCACCATGTTGCGGGAGAACAGTGACGCGCCGTTCTCCCGTACCCTGGTGGCCAGCGTTGATGGTGTAGCGATCGGTGCAGGCGTAGTTTTTGCCTCGTCGTTGCATCCGCAGCGCCTGTGGTTGTATGTCGAGGTAGCTGCCGAGCAACGCCGATCCGGTGTCGGTACCGCACTGGTTGCGCAGTTGCGCCAGCAGATCCCTGCCGACCAGGTTCAAGAACTCAAGGCTCGTTACACGGTGACTCCGGGCGATCCGGCGACCGCCGCCGCAGGGTTCTGCAAGGCATTGGGTTTGGGCGAAATTCAGGTTTCGCGCGATGTCATCTTGGAACCTGGTGCGCTGGCCGAACCGGTCTTTGATACCAACGATCGGGTCATTGAGGAACTGTCCACCGGCAGTGTTGAGCTGACCCAGCTGGTCATGAACTTTTATAACAAGGTCCATGAGCAGTGGGATCCGGCCAATATGACGGTGGGCTCGGCTCAGCGTATGTTGCTTGACGAACACACTGGGGCCCAGGCTGCCCTGGTGCTTCGGGATAAGCCCAAGCGTGAGGGTGGGGTTCCGCTGGCCTTTGCGGTCAGTTATGTCCCTGCCCGTGAGGATGCTCCCTCGGATGTTTTGGTGGGCCACAATCCCGCCTTCTCCGAAGAAGAAGTAGCCGAGGCTGTTCGCGATATGGTCGCGATGCTGATCTATCAGTACCCAGTGAAGTTGGAAGTGGACTCCTCGATGTTCATCCTGGCTTCGCTGATTGATGCCTTGGCTGGTGTTGAACAAGCCACGGTCATTTCGACAACGCATATTCTGGCCAGCGACGCAGCTCGCTAACCAGTAAGTCTCACAACGGGACCTGCCATGGGCAGGTCCCGTTGTTGTTTACCTGCAGTTATTCTTGCACGACTAGGGTGAATCCATGAGCAGTAAGCAACAGGCCACGCATGGCTCGGCGGGGGAAGTTTTTCGCGTCTTCTTGAAGCTGGGGTTAACTTCTTTTGGTGGCCCCATCGCGCATTTGGGCTACTTCCGCACCGAGTTGAGCGAACGCCGCCGATGGGTGAGCGACGAGCAGTATGCCCAGTTGGTGGCCCTGTGCCAATTTCTTCCTGGCCCGGCCTCTAGCCAAGTTGGGTTTGCCTTGGGCCTGTATCGTGCCGGACTGCGTGGCGCACTGGCCGCCTTTCTCGCCTTTACATTGCCATCGGCGGCGCTACTGACACTCTTTGCTTACGGCGCCACACTGTTCTCCGGAACGATCGGGCACGGGATGCTCTCTGGGCTGAAGATTGTCGCGGTGGCGATCATCGCGCAGGCGGTACTGGGCATGGCCAAAAGTCTGACACCGGATGCTACCCGGGCGTCAATCGCGGTGGTGGCAGCGCTGGCCGCACTGCTGTTGGGTGGGAGTCTGGGACAGGTGCTGGCGATCGTGCTGGGCCTGATCGCCGGCTACTTCTTGTGCCGGGTCCCGCCAGCGGCGCCGGCAACGAAGCCTGTGGTGCCACTGCGATTTGCGGTGAGTCGACGTACCGGAATTTTGTCTTTGCTCGCCCTGTTCTTATTGCTGGTGGGTACCCCGATAGTGGTATCGGTGGCAGGGTGGGACTCCCTAGCGCTCTTCGACGCGTTCTACCGCTCCGGTGCCCTGGTTTTTGGTGGCGGGCATGTGGTGCTACCCCTGTTGCAAGGGGCCGTAGTGGACACCGGTTGGGTGCCGAACCAGGATTTCTTGGCCGGCTATGGAGTGGCGCAGGCTGTGCCGGGACCGTTGTTTACCATCGCTGCTTATTTGGGGGCGATCAGCACGGTGGGACCCGGTGGGGTGTTGGGTGCCTCGATCGCGCTGTGTGCGATCTTCCTTCCCGGCTTCTTGCTGCTGGTAGGGGTCTTGCCCTTCTGGAATCTCGTGGCGGGTCATCGCCGGGTGCAGGCCTTGATGCGTGGAGCGAATGCCGCGGTGGTGGGAATTCTGGCGGCCGCGTTGTACTCGCCGGTGTTCACCAGTGCGGTGACCGGGCCGGGGCAGTTCGCATTGGGTCTGCTGTGCTTTGTGTTGATGGTGTCTTGGAAGCTTCCGCCGTGGAGCGTGGTGGTGATTGGGGCGCTGGGCGGGGTGCTTATGGAGCTGGTTGGAGTCTAACCACCGTGGTGCCGGCGATCAGATCGTGCGGTGCGCGACCCTCAGCTTCAAAGGCAACCAGCAGCAGGTAGAGCACCGGTAAGAGGTCAGCAAAAATAGCCACCGCATAAAGCCAAGACGGGAATTCGGTGCTGCCGGTGGACGCAATGGCCACGAAGTTCCAGACACTAAAGTGGGCGATCTCCCAGGGCAGCAACTTGATCACGGTGCGTAGCAAAATCTGCGCCGTAGATGCTCGGCCGCCGGTGCGCCGGTTAACAACGTGTAGGCGCATTCGGCGTTTGCCGAGCGTGGCGGCAGCTGGGGAAGCTTCACTGAGGAACAGGTAGATCCCCACGGGTAATACCAGTACGAGGAAACCCAAAAGTTGTGCCCCGGCCACGCCTAGCTGGAGCCAGTTGTAGAACTCACCGGTCACTAGCCACAGCAACGTGGTGATCACCGCGAGCACCAACATCCACCCGAGGATCACCAAGTAGTCCACGAGCGAAGCAAGTACCCGGCTGACAAAACTCGGTCTCGTTGCGCGTTGCTTTGTCATCATGCCAGCGGTGTGAAGTTGAACTGGCCTTTTTCGTCGGCCACGGCTAAGAGCGATCCGGAATGGGTGGCCAGCGCTTCTAAGAGGCGATTGGTCAGTTCGTCACCCCATTCTTCGGGCAACGGTGGATGGCTTGAGACGATCCACCGTACTTCCAAACCTTCGGTGAGCTGTAGGGCGGATAACAACTGCTCACTGCCCTGCGGTGCTACGAGGATCAGCCTTCGGCGCGCTTCAGGTTCTAGCGGAGTGAGCTTCTCCCGGTCCGATTTCCACAGTGCGAAGTGATAGGCCGAAACGCCCACGGTCGCCAGCAACCAGCCCAGTGGGCCGCGGATATAGTCCAGCATATTCAACGCAGGGCTGGTTGCGCCCACCAGCATTTCGAAGACCCGGTAGCCGACAATTAGCAGTGCCACCAAGGCAACAACGGCACTGACGCCGAAGAACAGCACCAAATACAGGCGACGAGATTCAGGTTCGGGCTGGGAACCAGGCTGGAAGTACGTCACCCAGAACACGGTGCCCACCAAGACCAACGCAATGCCGGTGCGTAATACCGCCGGTGCGGTGTCGGTATTCAGCGGGGAGCTGATGGAAGCCAGCAGTGCGTTGACGACCATGCCCAGGCCACTGGCCAGCAACGCCAGCGAGATACCGCTGATAATCTGCTGGGATACGCCGGTAACTAGTGGTGACCGGCCGGCAAGTTGCCCGTGGTGATACATCCAGAAAATCGCGCCCGTCAGTAGCGCGGAGATGGCCAGCGGGCCGAAACTCGCGAAACGTTCACCCATGGCGGTGAAATCCCAGGGCAACGGGATGAGAATGTTCAAGGTCGCTGCGGCCGCCAAGAGCGTGCTCAGCGCCGCCAAACAGACACCGAGCAACATCACCACCATAGAGCTGAAGGTATCGCGCAGTTTCTGGACTTGTAGCATTTTCCAATGCCAGAGCCACAACACGGCCGCGCCCAGAGCCCACACGATCGCGCCCAGCAGGCGAGGAAGCGGTCCTTGACCGACCAAAATGGCCTGTGGAACAAAGACCAGCTCAAGTGCGGTGCGTAGTGCGACCACCAGCGAATATCCTGCCAGCACCAGGGCGTAGGCGTTGCCGAGGGTCACAGCCAGGTGGGGGAGTTCGCTTGGCGCATACTTTGGCGTGGTGAGCATCTTGAACTGCCAGAGCCCGATCGCACCCCAGCCAAGGACCAGACCAACCTGATCTTGCCAGCTCTGTGATGCGCCACCGCCGATCAGGTTACCGAGCAGTTGCAACACAGCGGTGGAAGAGATCACCAGGGCAATCAGATAGAGCGTCGAGCCCTGCAGGGACCAGATCGCCGCCTCGGTGGGCTCGGCGTTCAAAAGCTTCTTGCGGATCCATAACCACAGCGCCCCCACTAACGGTCCGGGGATGATAGTGAATGCCAGCGCGGTGGCCAACAGCAGCTGGCGGTCATCATTCACCGCTGGAGCACTCAAACCCATGCTGATCAGTAATGACAGCCCGGTGCCCAAAAGTAGCAGCAGGAGCATGAGCAAACCGTGCATAATCAGGGCGCGCAGGGCGCTGGCGGTGCGTGTGCTCATGGTGTGAGCCCCAATTCCTCTTTGGTGCACAGGCTCATTTGCCACGGGGCGGTGGTGATCAGCCAGGCGCCGTCGATTATCGCCAATTCGAAGTTCTCCTGCGCCTCGAAGGGATCGATAAGCAGCGCGCCGTCGGTGGCGTAGGTGATGGATACGGTGATGGTGGCGCTGCGATTCGTGGTCACTTCGCGCAGCAAATTCACCTGAGCACTGGCCTTCTGAGGCTCGTAGTAATTGCAGTCCTGCTTGTCTTTTCCGTTCTCGACAAGCCCCTGCGCCGTGGCCAAATCCGCGGATTGATAGGCCAAGACATAACGCTGGACGACGCCCACCGGGGTGTCCGCGTCACGCAGCGGTGGGGCCGGGCGCAGTGAAACTACGATCGCCGCGAGTATTATCAAGCCCACACTCACCGCCACCAAGGTGATCAAAGCACCCTTGGCCGGCACGGAAATACTGGTCATAGCATAATTTTCTGATATTGCTGATGGATAAACCAGTGGTGCGAGATTGCGGTTTGATCAAGATCTCAGCGCGGAATTTGCTGCCATCGGCAATAATGGATAGGTGACGACCCTGACTGATGCGCCAAATTACACCCCGACCTTGAAGCTGCCACCCCTGCAGCTGGGCAAGCTCACCATCGATACCCCGGTGGTTCTTGCACCCATGGCCGGGGTGACCAACCGCGCCTTCCGCCGGCTGTGCCGCGAGTACGGCGGCGGGCTGTTCGTCACCGAAATGGTCACGGCACGCGCCCTGGTGGAACGCAACCCGGAATCCTTGCGCATCATCTCGCACGACCCGGACGAAGAGATCCGCTCCATCCAGATCTACGGCGTGGACCCGGGCACCGTGCGCGCCGCGGTGCGCATGGTCGTTGACGAGAACCTGGCCGATCACGTGGATTTGAACTTCGGCTGCCCGGTCCCCAAGGTGACCCGCAAGGGCGGCGGTTCGGCCCTGCCATGGAAGACCGACCTGTTCACCTCGATCATCGAAGCCGCGACCTCCGAGGCCGCCAAGGGCGATATCCCGCTGACCGTAAAGATCCGCACCGGCATCGACAAGGACCACCTGACCTATCTGGAGTCCGCCAAGATCGCCCGCGATCACGGGGCCGCCGCCGTGACCCTGCACGCACGCACCGCCGGCCAGTACTACGCCGGGCATTCGGACTGGGACGCCATCACCACCCTGCGCGAGGCCATGGACGACCTGCCGGTTCTGGGCAATGGCGATATCTTCAGCGCCGAGGATGCGATCAACATGGTCGAGCAGACCGGCGCCGCCGGCGTGATGGTGGGACGCGGCTGCCAGGGCCGCCCCTGGATTTTCGGCGACCTGCAGGCCGCGTTTGAAGGCCGGGCAGACCGCTTCCGCCCGGGCGTGCGCAAGGTGGCTGACACCGTGTACCGCCACGGCCAGCTGCTCACTGAGTTCTTCGAGGACGAGGGCAAGGGCATGCGCGATATCCGCAAGCACATCGCCTGGTACTTCAAGGGCTACCCGGTCGGCGGCGAAATCCGCTCGCAATTAGCCCAGGTGCCATCCTTGGCAGTGCTGCGCGAACTGCTAGACCAACTAGATTTGGATCTGCCCTACCCTGGGGAGGCCGCTGAAGGCACCCGTGGCCGGGCCGGTCACCCGAAAAAAACCCACGTGCCAGATGGCTGGTTGGATAACCGGGTGATGTCCGATGCGCACCGCGAAATGATTAAAGCGGCGGAACTGGATATTTCCGGCGGTTAATCGCCCGTAGTGGATAACCGCAGAGCGCCCCAATATGTCACTAGACTAGGTATCATGACTCAGATCCCCGGATACACCGAAGCCGATGCGCAACGGTGGGTGCCCGAGCCAGCTAAGAAGTCTTACCGCACCGCTTTTGAGCGCGATCGTGCTCGGGTGTTGCATTCCTCGGCCCTGCGCCGACTGAGCGCCAAAACTCAGGTGGTGGCGCCCAACCAGAACGACTTTGTCCGCAATCGGCTCACCCATTCACTCGAAGTGGCCCAAGTCGGCCGCGAATTAGGCGCTGCGCTGGGCTGTGATCCGGACGTTGTTGATACCGCGTGTTTGGCGCATGATTTAGGCCACCCACCCTTCGGGCACAACGGCGAGAAGGCCTTGGACAAGCTCGCAGCGGATATTGGTGGTTTTGAAGGCAACGCCCAAACATTGCGCCTGCTCACCCGGTTGGAGACTAAAACTTTTAGGCACAACGGGCATTCGGCGGGACTGAATCTTTCCCGCGCCTCATTGGATGCAGCCTGCAAGTATCCGTGGTTGAAGGCCGACGCTCCCGAAATCAACGGCAAAAAGACCAAGAAGTTCGGCGTGTATGAAGATGACGCGCAGATCTTCAACTGGTTGCGCAATGTCCCCGAGGCACAGGCCTCGGTGGTCTGCATGGAGGGCCAGGTCATGGATCTGGCCGATGACATTTCCTACTCGGTGCACGACGTAGAGGATGCGATCGTCGGTGGCCAACTGCAGCTGCGTTGGCTCAAGCAGGATTTGCAACGCGAACGCGCCCTGCAGGTCACCAAGGACTGGTACCTGCCCACCACCGATGAGGCACAGATTGAAGCGGCCCTACGCCGGTTGGAAGACAGCGATGAGTGGGTTTCGCACTTTGATGGGTCGCGGCGTTCCATGGCGGGCCTGAAGGATATGACCAGCCAGTTCATCGGTCGTTTTGCTGCGGCCGCGATGGATGCCACCCGCGCCCGCTACGGTGAAGGCCACCTGACCCGCTACAACGCGAGTTTGATCGTGCCGGAAGACACCGAACACGAAATTGCGGTCATGAAGGGTATTGCTGCCAGCTATGTGATGACCTCCGAGGTGCGCCAGCCGCTGTACCTGGACCAGCGCACCTTGCTCAGCGAGCTGGTGGAGCTGCTGGTGGAGACCGGCAAGGATAATCTGGAGCCGATCTTCGCGGCGGACTGGGAAGACGCGGCCGATGAGGCCGCCCAGCTGCGCGTGGTGATCGACCAGGTCGCCTCGCTCACCGACGTGTCGGCCACCGAGTGGCATTCATATCTGGTCAAGGGCGTAGCCCCTGAAGCACAACTGTTCTAGAAAGGAATCATGGCAGGGCTGATCAAGCGTGAAGATATCGACGAGGTGCGCAACCGCACCGACCTGCGCGAGGTCGTCGAATCCTATGTCACGCTCAAATCCGCGGGCATCGGCTCGTATAAAGGCCTGTGCCCTTTCCACGACGAACGCAGCCCTTCCTTCCACATCCGCCCGCAGCTAGGCACCTTCCACTGCTTCGGCTGCGGCGAATCGGGCGACGTGATCGCCTTCATCCAGAAAATGGACCACTCGTCGTTCACCGAGACCGTGGAACTGCTCGCCGCCCGGATCAACTATGAGTTGCACTATGAGGATGGGGGACCGGGGCCGCGACGCGAGGATTACGGCAAGCGTCAGCGCCTGGTGGACGCACATAAAATCGCTGAGGAGTTCTTCCGCGCACAGCTGGCCACCGAGGAAGGCGCTGCTGGACGAGAATTCCTTGCCGGGCGTGGTTTTGATGCCCAGGTAGCCACCGAATTCTCGGTGGGGTACGCGCCCAAGGGCTGGGACTCGCTACTCAAGCACCTACGCTCCAAGGGGTTTAGCGATGACGAGCTGAAGCTCACCGGGATGTTCTCCGAGGGTAATCGCGGGATTTACGATCGTTTCCGCGGCCGAGTGATGTGGCCCATCCGTGATCTGTCCGGGGCCACCATCGGCTTTGGTGCGCGCAAACTCTATGAGGATGACCAGGGACCGAAGTACCTGAACACTCCGGAGACTTCCCTGTACAAGAAGTCCCAGGTGCTCTACGGCCTGGACCTAGCGAAAAAGCACATCTCCAAGAGCCGGCAAATTGTGGTGGTGGAAGGCTACACGGATGTGATGGCCTGCCACCTGGCCGGTATCACTACCGCGGTGGCCACCTGCGGTACCGCCTTTGGTACCGACCACATCAAGATTGCCCGCCGGCTGTTGCAAGACGATGGCACCGGTGGAGAAGTGATCTTCACCTTCGATGGTGATGCTGCCGGTCAGAAGGCCGCACTGCGCGCCTTTGAGGAAGACCAGCGTTTCATCGCACAGACCTATGTCTGCGTTGAACCGACCGGCGCCGACCCCTGCGATCTGCGCTTACATCGTGGCGATGAGGCGGTGCGAGAGCTGATTGAACTGAAGCGCCCTTTGTTCGAATTTGCGATTCGTGCCGAGCTGAAAAAGTTCAACCTGAACACGGTCGAGGGACGTGTGCAGGCCTTGCGCCAAACCGCACCCATCGTCGCCCAGATCAAGGACTCTGCCATTAGGCCGGCCTACGCGCGTGAATTAGCTGGCTGGCTCGGAATGAATAATGAGGATGTCAACCGTTCGGTGGGGGCGTCCATTAAGCGTGCCCGGCTACCTAAAAATGCGGAACAACAGGTGCCCGTTCCGGCGCAGGGCGCGCAGCAGCAGGTGGCTGCACCAACCTTTGAGCGCCCGGATCATCGTGACCCGGTGATGCGTTTGGAGCGCCAGGCCCTCGAAGTGGTGATCCAGCAGCCTCAGCGTCTACAGGATGAGCAGTGGCAAGCCTTTTATGAGGCTCGGTTTATGGCCCCGGCTCATTCGGCGGTGCACGATGGAATTGTTGCCGCGTCCAGTGCTGGAGCGTCGGCCACCTCCTGGGTTGAAGTGATCCGTGATGAGGTTCCCGAGCAGCTGCGTAGTTTCGTTTCGGAGTTGGCGGTCACCAGCATCCCGGCCTCGGATGAGCACAGCCTGAATCGTTATTGTGCTGACATCATCAATGGTTTGATTGAGCTTCAAATCACACACCGAAAAGCTGAGCTGATCGGGCGTTTGCAACGGGCCGAAATGGAGCCCGAAGGTGAGGAATACGCCCAAATCAACAGGGAATTGATGGAATTAGAGATGCGTCGACGGATCTTGCGCGGCACCTAGGGCGCCGATTTTGCATTAGCGAGAATCTTCGGTAAAGTTATATCTCGTTGCAATCCTCCATAGCTCAATTGGCAGAGCATTCGACTGTTAATCGAAGGGTTACTGGTTCAAGTCCAGTTGGAGGAGCTTACTATCGCCCTGATCTGAGGTTTCAGATCAGGGCGATTTTCATTTTAATCAGTTTCTTGGGTCCGTGGGTCGAAAATTCAGACCTTCACCGCTGAGCCCGATGGTCTGTTGCCAGCACTTCGACGTGTCCGGGTTTTGCCTGTCCGACTTTTCTTTCCTACTTTTGCCTGTCCAACCGGACGCAGGTGAATATTCGGTGCGCCTGGGCGTCGCCTGAAGGGCAGCAACCGCTACGTCCTCCATTATTTTGTGAGGATCTTGCATTCGCCGTCATCGTAGAAAGGCTTTGGCCTGCAGTGCTCGAATTGGCGAAAATCTCAACACAAATACGCGTAAGTCTGATATTCCGGACAGGTGTCGGCTCTGGGAAGTTGTTCCACATCACTCTATGAAGTGACATCGAACTAGTTATTTTTACCGAGGAGTTGTCATGGCTGCACCTAGCGCCACTGTAGAAACACGATCCATTGACATGGTTCCATTTGCGGAACGTCATGGTAAACCCATTGGCCAGTTCACCCTGTGGTTCGGTGCGAACGCACAGATCACGGCGATCGTTGATGGGGCCCTGGCGGTAGTTTTCGGAGCGGATGTCTTCTGGGCAATCTTTGGATTGTTTGTTGGAAACATTCTCGGTGGCATAGTCATGGCGCTGCATTCAGCTCAGGGACCAAAGCTCGGTCTGCCACAGATGATTTCCAGTAGGGCCCAATTCGGTGTTTACGGAGCGATCATCCCGCTTGTACTGGTGATCCTCATGTACATCGGTTTCGCTACGACCGGAACGGTGCTCTCGGGGCAAGCGATCAATCTGATTCTTGGCGTTGATATCCCCGCCGTTGGCATCATAATTTTCGGGGCTATCACCGCCGTTTTAGCGATTCTGGGCTATCGATTTATCCATGCGCTCGGACGCGTGGCGACGGTGCTGGGGCTGGCCGGGTTCCTCTTCTTGAGTATTGTGATCGTCGCAAAGTATGACGTCTCGCAGATCCTGTTCCTCAAATCTTTCGCGTGGCCAACGTTCCTGACTTCCGTCGCTCTTGGTGCCGGCTGGCAGATGACTTTCGGTCCCTATGTGGCCGACTACTCTCGCTACCTCCCACAGCAGACCAGTGAACGCAAAACTTTCTGGTTCACCTTCGCAGGTTCTGTCGGTGGCGCACAGTGGGCTATGACCATTGGAGCCCTCGCAGGTGGACTTTCAGCGGCAGGACTGGGTGGAGATTTTCTGAGCAACCAGGTTGGATATATGGGAGATCTTGCTGGGGGTGGATTGCTCGCGCTGGCCATTTACCTGATGATCGTCACCGGAAAACTGACGGTCAACTGCCTCAATGCCTATGGTTCGTTCATGTGTTCAGTCACCATTAGTACTGCAATTTCCGGGCGTGAGAGCGTCGCTAAACTGACGCGAATCTTTTTCATTCTGCTAGTGATCGCAGCAAGCGTCTTCTTAGCATTGTTCGCAAGCAGTGACTTTCTGAATCTCTTCAAAAATTTTGTACTGATGCTGCTCATGGTCTTCACCCCGTGGTCGGTCATCAACCTGATCGACTACTACAAAGTCTCTCGCCACAGGTTAGACATCCCAGCCCTTTATGATCCGTCAGGACGGTATGGAAAGTGGAATGTCCCAGCATTGGTCTCATACGCCTTGGGCGTGCTGTCGCAAATCCCGTTCCTCGCGCAAACCCTCTATACCGGGCCAATTACCCATTGGCTCGGAGGTGCTGACATTTCGTGGATCGTTGGCATTTTGATCACTGGCCTGGTGTATTACCCGTGGGCACTCGCAACTTCTAAGGCTCCAGCGCAGACTATTTATCCCTCCCAGGCTTCCGAAACTCAGCAAGCAACTTCTTAGCCCGGACTACGAGGGTGTTCGTTGCGCCGAACGGGAACGAAAGAGCAGCTTCAATATTTACCGGGAGATGAGGCTATTGGGACCCGTAGTGGGATCCCAAAGTCTGCGAGATTCTAGGTACCAGAAGTAGGCAAAGAGCGAGATCTGGAACCACTCGACGATGAATAGAGCCTCTTCGACGCCAGCGATAAGCAAAATCGGCCAGGCGATTAACCCTAAGGCCATGAGTCCAAGGATGATCCGGTACCGGTTTGGCTTACCGCCACTGGTGTCCTCATGGCACATCGGAACATGACCTAAATGGCTGGCGATGGCAATTCCCATGGAGAAGATCAGCAAGAATGCGGCACTGGCATGGACCCAAGCGAAAGTTTTCCCTTCGAACGCTCTCCAGAGCAGAAGTACGATAAATGCAACGAGAAGACCGGTGCTGATCAATCCCAGTATTTTGGTCAACTTGCTGTGCATCAGTGCAGTATGTGGAGTGCGGCTGGTTTTGAAACCCAGCCAAACAAATGCGGCGCTTACTACGAGGACTGCAATGATGGCTACGCGTACTGAGAGGATCAATTTGCTTTGGTCATCCGGTGGGAGAGTGGATAACGTTTCGCCGAGTTTTGTCGGAACCAGCGCAACAAACATGGCATAGAACCCGGCCAAGTTTAGTGCGTAGTCTTCTAATGCTTCACCGCTATACACCACGAGCAACGCCCCGGTGGTCACCAGCATGGCGACGAACAGGTCGCGGGCGGGTCCTAAATAGTAGGAACTGAGGGAATCCTCGATGCGGTGATTGACGATTCCGTAAATGACGATGGCCACCACTAAGAGGAGGGGGACCACGAGCAGCATCAGGCGCACGTAGCGTAAGGTGTCGAGTCCTTGAAAGCGTTGTGTAGTGGAGGCCATATCAGCATTCTGTAGTGAAGACCCCTGGTTCGCGAAAGAGACTTGCCCAGCCGGCGCCGATATCTAGTGATTTGTGTGGAATGCGACGAGCTCATTTGCCACAAAATGATGCGGAACCTGCGTCGTGATCAACCGAAATTGATGTAGCAATAACCCAAACTGTCGGTACCCATTGCCATGATCGTTGAAGAGTCAATAAAGGCTCTGGTTGAACCTAGGAATGTCGTCCGTTTAGGTCAACTTCACCGCAGAATTTAGTCTTCTGCCATCACTCGAAGGGAAACCTCATGAGCATTCATACCCCGATGGATCCTGGAACGCCGGTTCCGACTTCGGTACCTAAATCTACCGCCGGCAAGGGACTGGGTGTTGCTGCCCTGGTTATCGCGATCGTTGCGCTGGTGTTGTGCTGGGTCCCAATCGTGAACAACCTTGCCGCAGTCTTGGGCGTAATCGCACTCGTGTTGGGCATCGTGTCCCTGGTCATCGCGTTAAAGCGCAATGGCAGTAAGGGACTGGGGATTTCATCAAGCGTTATTGCAGTCGTCGCAATTGTTTTGGTTTTCCTCACGCAAGCGTTCTACGTTAAGGCAATTGATGAGATCGCCGAAGGCGTCCAGGATGCCGCAGACGGAGAAGTTGCGGCCCCTGCAGAAGTCGTAGAACAGGCGGCTGATGAAACCCAAGTTCTGGCGCTAGGTACGGCAGCGACAGTCGGCGAATACTCGGTCAACGTGAGCTCCGTCGACTTGGATGCAGGTAAAGCCATCGCCAAGGTCAACGAGTTCAATGAAAAGGCGAAGGGACAATACGTACTGGTTGATGTTTCTGTGGTCTACAACGGCGATGAAGAAGGTGATGCCTGGTTGGACCTGAGCCCAGAACTTGTTGGTTCTGATGCGAGTATCTATGACACCAGCACGGCTATGGTCGTCACGGCCAAGCCAGTTACGGATGCGCCAACCCTGACCAAGGGTGGTAAAGCCAGTTACCAAGTGGTCTTCGACGTTCCGGCGGAAGCCGTGAGTGACGCCAAGATCAGGATGAGTGAGAGTCTGTCATTTAGTGATGACTCGAAGCTCTGGGCAACCAAATAAAGAACGCTAGTTACCTCGAGAAAACTCAGGCGTGCTGTATTTCGCCCCGACAAGGGGCGAGAACAGCACGCCTGAATTTTGGTCGCATGAAGTCTAGAGCTCGATTGCCGCGACGGCACGTACAGCACGCGCAGCTTCGGCACCCTTCTTCAAGAAATGCTCGAAGTAGAACTTCTGGTGTTCATCGTTTGAGTGGAAATGATGCGGAGTCAGGCTGACCGAGAATGTTGGTACATCGGTATCCAGTTGAACGCGCATGAGTCCGTCGACCACTGCCTGAGCCACAAAATCGTGACGGTAGATGCCGCCGTCCACTACCAGTGCTGCAGCTACGATCGCGTCGAATTTACCGCTTTTCGCAAGGCGCTGTGCCTGCAGAGGCATCTCGTAGGCGCCTGGAACGCTGATCGTATCGATGGTGTACGGGGTACCTGAGGTGTCCATATCCGCAGTAAACCCAGCCAGCGCCTGATCGACGATGTCTGCATGCCAGCTGGCCTTGATAAAAGCAATCTGTAGTGGGCTACCCATGTGATTCTCCGTATTCTTCTCTCGTAATGACAACTGCTACTGCCCTAGCCTAATGACCTGCGATCTTGAGGCTTAATGACTTGGCAGTAGGCGAGAAGTATTACTTCACTTAGCGCCAACCTAGCTGGGGAGCCACGTACTTAAGCACTGACTCGATGACGTGGGCGTTGTAGTCAACACCCAGCTGGTTAGGGACGGTCAATAACAAGGTATCAGCGGCGGCGATCGCCTCATCTTCGGCCAACTTCTTGGCCAACTCGTCGGGTTCGCCGGCGTAGGATTTGCCGAAAATGGCACGGGTTTTCGCATCGATGTTACCGACTTGATCCGAGCTATAGCGGTCTCGGCCAAAGTACTGCCAGTCGCGTTCATCGGTCAGGGCAAAGATGCTTCGGCTCACCGAAACACGTGGCTCGCGTTGATGGCCTGCCTCTTTCCAGGCGTCGCGGTAGAGCTGAATCTGCTCGGCCTGCTGAACATGGAATGGTTTACCCGATTCGTCGTCTTTGAGGGTGGAGCTTTGCAAGTTCATACCTAGCTTGGCTGCCCAGATCGCTGTGGCGTTGGAACCTGATCCCCACCAGATACGATCGCGCAACGTTTCCGAATGGGGTTCGACGCGCAAGAGTCCAGGCGGGTTAGGGAACATTGGATTGGGGCTCGGCTGGGCGAATCCTTCGCCACTGAGTACTTCAAGTAAACGTTCGGTATGCCGCCGGCCCATATCGGCATCGGATTCGCCATCACGCGGTTCGAAACCGAAATGACGCCATCCATCGATGACCTGCTCGGGTGAACCGCGGCTGATGCCTAGCTGTAGTCGGCGATTAGAAATCAGGTCCGCTGAGCCAGCGTCTTCAGCCATGTACAAGGGATTCTCGTAGCGCATATCAATGACGCCGGTGCCGATTTCAACGCGGCTGGTCCGCGCTCCGATGGCAGCCAAGAGTGGGAATGGGGAAGCGTACTGCTGGGCGAAGTGGTGAACCCGGAAGTAGGCACCATCTGCCCCGAGCTCTTCGGCAGCTACCGACAGGTCGATTGCTTGCAGGAGCGCATCCGAAGCACTGCGAGTGCCGGATTGAGGATGGTCGGTCCAATGACCGAAGGACAAGAATCCGATGTTCTTCATACTTGAGCCAACAAGTAACTAAGGGGAGTTATTCCAGTTTCAGCTACGCGCAAGTTGCGCGAGGACGGGCGTGGAATCTTCGAGCGGAGTCTCAACGTTGACTGTGGACCAGATGCGGTCGAGCGACAGATCGAGCACCATGGCCACGGCGGCGATCGTGGAGAATGCCGGTGTTGCAACTCGTCCAGTTTCGATTTTTCGCAGGGTTTCAGGGGAAATTCCGGATTCCAGAGCTACATCGAGGATGGTGCGTTCAGCACGAGCGCGACGCAGGATGGAACCAAGGACTTTTCCTTGCTCAATTTCTCTGGCAGTGAGGGGTAATCTGACCATAAGAAAATTATAGTACCGGTACTATATGACCGGTATAGTTATTGGCATGATTGAAATTCTCACACCAGCTGAAGTTGACCGTGCCCGTGAAACCGGAGCACTGGTTGGAACCATCCTGGCGACGCTCAAAGAACGCGTCACGGTAGGTACGAATCTACTGGAAATTGATGCCTGGACCAAGGAAATGATTCTAGAGGCAGGAGCTGAATCCTGCTACGTCGACTACGCCCCATCCTTTGGCAACGGACCCTTTGGGCACTATATCTGCACCGGCGTGAACGATGCGGTACTTCACGGACTGCCTCGTGACTATGCCCTGGCGCAGGGTGATCTGCTGAGTTTGGACCTAGCAATTAAGTTGCGCGGGTTTGCTGCCGATGCTGCTATCAGTTTCGTTGTGGGAGCCGAAGGTTCTAACGAAGATCAGAAACTGATCGAAACGACCCAGAAAGCCCTGGAAGCTGGTATCGCGGCGGCTGGTCCGAACGCCAAAATCGGAGATCTGTCCTACGCGATGGGTGCGGTGATCAAAGCTGCTGGCTATAAGGTCAACCTGGAATTCGGCGGGCACGGCATCGGGTCAACCATGCACCAAGATCCACATGTATCCAATGACGGTCGTCCCGGACGCGGATATAAGTTGCGTCCGGGGCTCTTGCTGGCGCTGGAACCGTGGATCATGACGGACACCAATAAGCTCATTATGGACAAGGACGGGTGGACACTACGAAGCGCCACCGGATGCCGCACTGCGCACACGGAACATACCATTGCTATTACCGAGACTGGCGCAGAAATTCTGACCCTGCCCCGTTCCTAAGATTTTTAGGCGTTGGGTGTCTCTTGGGTTCCTGCACCTCGGCGGCGTAGCGCCGGCTCTTCTGACTGGCTCGAGCAGGCCGTGTTTGCGGTGGAGCAACACGAGCCGGAACATCCGGTGTCTGGAGCAGTTTCTCCTTGATCCGGGGCCGCAGTGGTGTCTCGATTTTCTGCACCGAGCACCACAAAGCCGGCATCGGCGATCATTGCCAGATCGGCCTTGGCATCTTGGCCCTCGCTGGTGAGGTAATCGCCGAGGAAGAGAGAATTGGCTACTTCGAGTGCGGTCGATTGTAGGGATCGCAGATGCATTTCCCGGCCCCCGGCCATGCGAAGTTCCGTCTCAGGGCAGGCCATGCGAACTACGGCCAAGATGCGCAGGCACGCTAGGGGAGTGAGGTTCCAGGTGCCCTGAAGTGGTGTGCCATCAAAGGGCATGAGGAAGTTGACCGGAATGGAATCTGCCCCGAGATCACGTAAGGCGAAGATAGCCTCCACCAATTGTTCTGGCGTTTCTCCCATCCCCACAATCAGCCCGGAGCAAGGCGAAAGGCCACTGCTCTTAGCCTGCTGGACCGTTGAGACTCGCTCATCAAAGCTGTGGGTGCTGCAGATTTCTGGGTACAGCGACTCGGCGGTATTGAGGTTGTGGTTATAGGCGTCGGCGCCAGCTTCCTTGAGACGTTGCGCTTGGCCGTCTTTGAGGATGCCAAGGCAGGCGCAAACCTCCACGTCGGGGTGCTGGTCCTTGAGGGTTTCAATCATTGTTGCCACCCGATCGACGTCGCGATCGGTGGGGCCTTTTCCGGAAGCCACCATGCAGACTCGTGTTGCGCCCCCGGCGATGCCCAGTCCAGCTTGGTGCACAGCCTCTTCTGGTTTGAGCCACGTGTATTTGAGAATTTCTGCCTTGGAGCCCAAGCGTTGTGAACAATAGGTGCAATCTTCTGGACAGAGGCCGGACTTGAGATTGACGAGGTAATTGACCTTGACAGTATTGCCGAAGAATTGACGGCGCAGTGTTCCGGCAGCGCTGACCAGTTTGAGGGTGTCAGCATCGCTGGTTTCCAGTAGCGCGAGTGCTTCGTCTGCGGTGAGTCGATGGCCCTTGAGAATGCTGTCGGATAACTCGGCGAATGTGGAAAATTCCAGGCGCTGGTTTGTGATGCTCATGCGTTCCTTCAGCTCGTGCCGTGAATGGCAATGTAAATCAAGGTCGTATTGAACGGTGTTCAACTATGGGCTCCAATGTACACGAAAAAGACCTTGTCTTGAACATTGTTCAAGACAAGGTCTTTTGTCGGCGCTTTCAGCTCGTGGCCTCACCGTGCGCATCGGTAGGTGAGCAAAATACATCGCGCCGCACGATTACTGTGCGACGCGATGCAAAATTATTGAGTTTTAGTTCGCGGCAAGCACGGCGAATGCCAATGGATTCTGCAAGTCACCGGCGTAGAGCAGACCACCGGACTGGTCGGTCAGATCCAACATCTGCTGGTTATTGCGAAGTTGCAAGCGGTTCAGGCAGGAGAGTGGGAAGGACTGTTCAAAGAGACCTAAATCGTCAAAGCGCTGAGCGAACTCAGGGTGCGCGGCCCGGTAATCCAGCAATCGTTCCACCACGACCTTCCAGAAGTCCGACTCTGGCAGAATTCCTTCCACATCAAGTAGCGGCGCAAGGAATCTGAAGAAGGAGTCAAAGACGTCGGTGAAGACCGAGAGCACTGGATCGCCGCCGGTACGCACTCGACGGATTTCTTCAGGTAACGCGACACGATCCGAAAGGACTGCAATTTCTTCGCCCAGATCCTTGAGTAGGACCTTCTTCACCGCCCCATTCTCCAAAATCATGATGACGTTCTCACCGTGTGGCATGAAGACCAGATCATAAGCTGCGAGACAGTGAACCAAGGGAACCAGATAAGCATCGAAGTACTCGGTGAGCCATTGTTCTGGATCCAAACCACTGCGGCGGATCAGCGCTGCGGCAAAGGACTTGCCGTTGGCATCCACGTGCAGGAGGCTGGCCATGGTGGCCAGAGTTTGGCCCTCTTCAAGAAGATTAATGGGCGACTCGCGCCAAAGCGCTGCCAACATTTTGCGCTGGGCGGCGCTCTTCTCGGTGGCTGCCTCGAACTGCGGATTACGGTAACCCACGGCCGCAATTTCGCGCAGGAGTGCCACGGGTTGCTGTGAGAGCACTGGATCGTTCTCAAATAGCTCACCGAGCCACTGGTTAATGGCGGGAGTGACCTTCATATACTCTGCGCTCAAACCACGCATGAACCCCATATTGAGGATGGACATCGCAGTCTTGACGTAGTGACGGGATGGGTTTGAAAGGTTAAAGAACGTGCGAATCGACTGCTGCGCCTGGTACTCATCCTGGCTGGTGCCAAGCCAGATGAGCTGCTTGCGGGCAATGTCGTTGGCGAAGGTGATGGACAGGCGATTTTCCCACTGCCATGGATGGACCGGGATGAAGATATAGTCTTCGGCCCGGTAGCCGGTCCCGAATAGTGCTCGATTCAGCGCCTCATCAAGCTGTTCACGTTCACCGATGTTGAGCTCGGTGGCGAGCAAGGATTCGTAATCCAAGGTGTCAATGGCGTCGAACTGGGCACGGGATTTGTGCGCTGCTGCCCAGCCGAGGTTCAGTGCAGCCCCGGTTTCTGGAGCGTAGCGCAGGTAGTCGCTGCGTCCCACACCCATGCGACCGTTGTTCGCGATAAAGCAGGGGTGTCCCTCGGTCATTGAGGACTCGACGAGTTGGAAGGACTGCGCCGCTGTGCCCGGGAACTGGGCTAAGGCGGCCGAATCGTGCGTGCTATGAACCTGCTTGTAGCAATGGCTGGACAGGGTGGAAGAGAGCTCTTCCAAGTAGGTCGGTAGCTGAGCGTCTGAGAGGGTGAGCTCGCGGTAGAAACGAGTCACGAAGTCAATGACGTCTATTTCTGCTGGTTGCCAGGTGCCATCGATGAATTCGTGGTGTTCTAGGCTCTGGGGTTGAACCAACCAGTGATTGAGCTGGAACTGACGTGCAGCGAAGAGATAACGGTGTCCGTCCTTCTGAACCGAGTAGGTGCCGTCACCGTGATCAGCCGGTTCCAGCAATCGTTCGTGGGAAAACTCGCCCAATGCCTTGGCCAGCACGTGACGGTTAGCCCTTTCCCAGTTTTCGGGGGACAGGAACGATGAACCAAGATTGTGACCAGTTGCCTTTTCAAAATCATTACGGGTGCAGATGGAGAGCAAAGCCCGTTTGATCGTGCCATCGTGCTCAAGAAGTTTAATTGGGCGTACTGGACGGAATCCGACGCGGGCGTTCAGCGCATGAATGGCCTTATTGCGCACATCGGGTTCAACGATGATCCGCTCGACACCAGGTGCGGCAAACGCATGGTTGACCGCAGCAGTCATCGCCTCCTGGGTGAATCCAGGTTGTGGGTTTTCGCTGGCGGGGGCAAGGAAATGCAAGCCCCGGTCGCCGCGTACGTAGTTGTACGCCTGCGCTAACGGTGAGGTTGCCGGGTTGTACAGTTCGACGAGGAATCGGGGTTGTGCCGAATCATCGATTCCCAGCAGCACCTCGTAATCCTCGGTGGCCAGCAGCGAAGCGTACTCGGTGGCAATTTCTGCCTCGGTGGCCTGGGGCATACCCCAAAATGTGGCGTGTTCGGTGGCGATCCAGGAGTGCAACAAGGCGGTATCTTGTGGCAGCTGAACGGATCGAAAAGTAAAGGTGGTCATCAAGTAAGTCCTTAGGCTTGCGCGGTGGCAGTGGCGGCGGTGGGCAGTCCGGTCAATGCTGCTGCTCCGAATTCTTGGAAAGCGATGCGTTTTTCGACGTGGTAGATTTCGCGACCTACAAGTCGGTTGATGATCACCGAATTGCGGTACGCACCCATACCAAGATCTGGGGCGGTGAACCCGTGCGTGTGTAATTCGGCGTTTTGCACGAAGATGTCTTGCTTGAGGCCGATCGAGTATTCGCGGTCCACATTAAAACGACCGTCGGCGAGGTAGTCGACGCGTTCGGTGATTCCGCTGAGGAAGTCTGGAACACCTGCTCGATAGCCGGTAGCCATCACGAGGTGATCGACTTCGAAGTCAAGATCCTGTTCGGTGCGTTCGTGACGTAGACGCACTGAGATGTTCTGCCCTTCAGCGGTGATGGCGGTGGCGGCGCAACCGGTACGCAGGTGAACGTTGGTTGCCTTCTCGATGCTGCGTTCGTAGAGTTCCTCATGGATCTCATTGATCAGATCGGCGTTGATTCCCTTGTATAGACCCTTTTGCTCGGCGGAGAGCACATCGCGCTTGTCCATGGGCAGGGCATGGAAGTGGTCGATGTACTCGGGCGAGGTCATTTCCAAGGTGAGTTTGGTGTACTCCAGCGGGAAGTAGCGTTCGGAGCGAGTAGCCCAAATCAGGTGGTCTTCGGGCCGAAGGCTGCGCAGTAAATCAAGGAAGATTTCTGCTGCGCTTTGACCACTGCCCAAAACGCAGGTGACCTTTGCCCGAGCATTGTCATTCGGTGCCAGCAGCGCATCACGCTGGAACAGGTAGTCGCTGGAATGGACCACCTTGCCGCTGCTTAAAGCACTGTCGCTAATGACTGGTGGCAGATATGGCTGGGTGCCGGTGCCTAGCACCAGCTTTTGTGCGGTGAAGTGGTTTAAACCTGCTTCGGTGACAACCGACAGATGATAGAGGCCGTCGCGGTAGGTGGACTCTAGCACTCGGTGCCCAAAACGTACGCTGGGAATGCTCTGGGCTGCCCAGGCCAAGTAGTTGGAATATTCCTGGCGCAGTGCATAGAAATCTTCACGGATGTAGAACGGGTAGATTCGGTCCTGCCCCTTGAGATAGTTCAGGAATGAATACTTGTTGGTGGGGTCAGCCATGGTGACCAGGTCCGCCATGAATGGCACCTGAAGATGCGTTCCGGGAAGCATCATTCCCGGGTGCCAGACAAACTTTTCAGCAGCGTCGAGTACTGCGACCTTCAAATCAGCAATACCGTCGGTGAGGGCGGCAAAACCTAGGTTGAAAGGTCCGGCTCCAATGGCGATAACGTCGAAGTGTTCGCTAGATTGATTCATTATTTATCTCCGGTAGTGCGTTCGGCCAAGATCTCGGTTCCGATGCGGCAAATGGCATCAAGAATTTCGCTAATGTCGGCCAGTGTGGTGTTGGGGTTCAGCAGGGTGAGTTTCAGCAGGCGCTTGCCGGCCACCGTGGTGGCTGCGATCATCGCTTCGCCACTGGAATACAGGCGCTGACGGATCTGATTAGCCAAAGCATTATGCTCGGCGAGTTCCAGGGGATGCTCGGGATCCTCAAATGAGAAGACCAAAGTGCTTAGCTGAACGTCTGCTACCAGATGCAGTTGGGCGCGCATGGCTACTTCCTGCTGCGCATCTTCGGCCAAGGCGATCACCTGATCAAACATCTCACCTAAACGTGAGGCACCGAGCGTGCGAAGAGTGACCCACAATTTCAGTGCATCAAAGCGTCGTGTGGTCTGAAGCGACTTGGAGACTTGATTTGGTGTTTCTGCCGCTTCTGCAGCAGGGTTCAGATACTCGGCATAGTGCGCAATGGACTCGAAGCTCGATGATGCACGGACGATCAGCGCGCTGGAACCGATGGGCTGGAAGAAGGACTTGTGGTAGTCCACGGTGACTGAATCAGCCTGCTCAATTCCATCAAGACGGTGACGGTGGCGGTTCGAGACAAGCAATCCACAGCCGTAGGCCGCATCAACGTGGAACCAGGCTCCGACCTCGCTGGCGATTTCACGTAGCTGGACCAATGGGTCGATGGCGCCGAAGTCGGTGGTGCCAGACGTGGCTGAAATTGCCATGGGGACTAGGCCCTCATTGACGTCTTGGGACAAGCGGTTGCGCAAGGCCTGTGCGTCCATTCGGTGCTGGGCGTCGGTCGGTATTGCAACGGCTGCTTCGTAGCCCAAGCCCAGAAGCATTGCAGCATTACGAATCGAGAAGTGCGCGTCTTCGGAGCAGTAGATTCGGAGCTTAGCCAGTCGCTCGGGCAGGGAACCTTCAAGTTTGGCCGTCGCGGTGTTGCGTGCGATGAGCATGGCTTGGAGGTTTGATTGGGTTCCGCCGGAAGTGAAGATTCCGTCAGCGTTCTGTGGGTCAAAACCAATGAGTTCGGCAGTGAAGCTAATCAGCTTGCGTTCGATCAAAGTGGCACCGGCGCTTTGATCGAAGGTGTCCATTGAAGTGTTGATGGTGGTGACAAAATTTTCAGCAACGACGGCTGGAATTGCCACGGGGCAGTTCAAATGTGCGGCGTACTTCGTGTCGTGGAAGTAGACGGCGTCTTTGACGTAAAGATCGTTGAGTTCATTGAATGACTGATCCATGGTGCCCAACGGTGAACGCAGATTTACGTGATTAATCCGGTCCGCCATCTGTTGCGGGGTCGGTCCAGTAGTGGGGGCGCTGACGGTTGCGAACTTTTCTCCAACGAGCGATACCGCACGATGTGAAGCTTCTTCGAAAGCCTCGGCGGTGTCTGCGCAAAGCAGTGCGTCGTCGTAAAGCGGAAGTGGGACATCAGGGATTTGCAGGGTAGGTAGTGAGGCACCCAAGAGCATGCTCCTCAGATAGTGTCAATAGATATTTGGTCAGGCTCACCTAACAAGAATCTATTAACAACACAGGACAATTAGTTAATGCAAGCCGAGTAACTCAAATATTGAGAGGATGAGATTTTCTCGACATTTTCCGCCCACCTCGAAGTAACCTGTGGTAACTTACCGTCTGACTAGATGTTTGAAGGTTCATCTATTCAGTAGGGCGAGGTGTGAAGTGGAGTATTTTCCTCAGATTTAGTGAGTTGTGAAATAACACAAATCGTTCGATTGCAAATTCATGATGATCCAATATGCTCAATTCTTTAGACCTCGGGAGAAACGGGGCCCGATGGGCGAGCCTGATCGGCATGAACGAAGCCAGCGACATCTAGTAGGTTCGAACGCCACTGATGCTGCCGGTCGGACGCTGACGGACATCACGATCGACTTGCTGTTTGTCGGCACTTTGAGCGCAAACGCATTTGAGATGGGCCTGTTGAACACCCTTGGCTCCCTAGCCTTTGTCTTTGCCAGCATTCCGGCCGGTCATCTCGTTGATAAATACACGGCCCTACGGTTGTTGCGCATTGGTCTGGGCGGAAAACTAGTCGTTCTAGGGTGCCTGACCATCCTGGCTAGTAGCGGAATGCTGACCATCGCCATGGGAATGTTGCTGTGCACACTCCTAGGGATTTGCAACGTCTTTTCCGAAACTGCACAAACCTCCGCGGTGCCTCTGCTGATTGGTGATGACTCCGAATCGAGGACTGCACGTATCAGCAAGCTCATCGCGCGGCTCGGAGCAGCAGATCAAAGCATGACGGTGATTATTCCGGCGCTCGCCGGTACAGGCTTTACGCTCTTTGGCGCACCTGTGTTGCTTAGTGTTGCCGTAGCACTTTGCGTCTTGGCTTTCATGATGGCCTGGAGAGTTCGTACCTACCGCGAAGAGCAAATTGCTGCTGAAGATCGGGCTAACAGCGTCATCTCTGATTCGATGCTGGCTGGCCTAAAATATCTGTTTACTAACCGGCAACTTGCCGCCACTACCGTAGCGGTAGCGCTATCTAATCTGGGCCTAGCAATTGGATCTTCCGTGGAAGCCATCCTTGTCATTAATGATCTCGGCTTTGGCGAATTTGGGTTTGGGCTTTATGCCTCAATTGCGGGGATCGGCGGACTTGTAGGGGCATTGCTGGCAACCAAAATAGTTGACAAGTTTTCATCACCGAGGCTGTTCCTATGGACTGGAACGACTCAAATATTGCTGGCTCTGATGATGCTAGGCGCCGCTTTTACCAACGAGATGTGGAGCATTGTCTTGTTGGGTACCCAGGCATTGGGCTGGGGAAGCATTACCTTGATTTTTAACATTTCCGCTTCTTCATGGTTGGTTGAGATCACCCCGGAAAACATACTGGGAAGAGTGCTCAGCGCTCGTCGCCTCATCACCTTCGGGGCGGTTCCCGTCGGCAGCCTATTCGGTGGCGCGCTTGGCACTGTGATGGGAACGCCAGCGGCCTTGGTCGCATGGGTGGCGGCCAGCATGCTCGCGGTACTCAGTTTTGTGATCCTGCAAGAACCATCGAAGCGCTAGGCTGGAACGTATTGGAACCGAGAAACCTAAGGCAACTGCGCACGTGAAACTAGTTATCGATGCACGATACACCCGCATTACCCACCATGATGGAATTAGCCGATATACCGCTGGCCTGATAGCTGCCACCAGCAAAGTGGCCAATGTAGTCATGCTGATTAATGACACTCGCCAGCTTGCCATGTTGCCAGATGTTCCCTATCTGAAGATTTCGTCGCCAACGAGTGTTCTTGAGCCCTTCGTGGCTTTGCAGATCAATAAGCTCAACTCCGACGTCGTGTTTTCTCCCATGCAAACCATTGGAACTTTGGGCAGGAAATTCCCGGTCATCTTGACGCTGCACGATCTGATCTACTACGCGCATCCGCATGCACCAAAGTTCTTGCCGGCCCCTATTCGATTCGGATGGTTTCTCTTCCATCAGGTCTACTGGCCTCAGAGGTTGCTACTGAATCGTGCCGATGCTGTGGCCACAGTTTCACATACAACGGCCGGTCTCATGCGCAAACATCGTTTGACCAACAAACACATCGGCATAGTTTCTAATGCGCCGACCGGTGATTTTGCTCGGCGTGATCCAAAAGTTACGCCCAAGAAGACGCTGCTGTATATGGGGTCCTTCATGGAGTACAAAAACGTTGAGACATTGATTTGCGCCATGGAGCATTTGTCGGATTATGAGCTGCACCTGCTCAGCGGTATCAAAGAGCCACGTCGTCAGGAGCTCGAGCGACTGATTCCGCACGGAGCAACCGTCGTGTTCCACAACGGTGTGAGCGATCAAGAGTATGAACAGTTGCTCAGCGAATGCACTGCGTTGGTTACCCTTTCGAGAGAAGAGGGGTACGGGCTTCCGCTGGTGGAAGCGATGAGCATGGGCACTCCGGTGGTTGTCACGGACATGCCAATCTTCAAAGAAGTAGCCGAAGAAGCGGCCCTGTATGCCGATGCCGATGATGCCGCCGGATTCGCGCAACAAGTTCGTACCTTGGATAGGCCGGATACTTGGGCGGAATATTCTCAACGCGCGGTACAGCGTGCTGAGCACTACTCGTGGGAACGCTCAGCGCAGCAATTGCTGGAGCTAGCGAAATATGCGTCAGATCACAAAAAGTAAGAACCTTATTTACTCGTCGAATATGCGAGGTGAACAACGACAAATCGCGGGAAATTAGGGATAAATCAGGTTCGCTGGACCCACGGCCTCCCGATTTGAAAACCTGACTTGGCCAGTGCTAAAGTATTACTCGTTGCATTCCTCCATAGCTCAATTGGCAGAGCATTCGACTGTTAATCGAAGGGTTACTGGTTCAAGTCCAGTTGGAGGAGCTTACTGAAACCTCGGTTCACATTATGTGGATCGAGGTTTTTTCATTTTGAGACCACGGCTGAGTGCCGACTCATTTTTCCTTGAACCAGCACAGCACCGTACCAAGGAAGACCAGAGCAATTATTTCTCTGGGTTTCTGATGTAACGGTATAACGCAAGTTCCTGCGAAGTGATTCTGGGACAGGTAAATCTCAGTTTCGGCGGATGTGGATAGTGGGAACCCAGCACGAAACGTTGTTCTTGTAGTTCCTAAATTCTTCGGCGAAGTTCTCCTCCAGGTTCGCCTCTTCCTGGGGGCGAATTAACCAATTCCAGAGCAGTGATCCGGCGAGGGCATAAACTACCACGAGCCATGAACTCGATATCAGCCCTACTGCCACTCCCTGCGTGATTCCGGCAACTGCCATCGGATTCCTGACGAAGCGGTACGGGCCGGAAATGACCAATCTGCGGGGCATGGAAGAAGGTAGGGGAGTGCCTTGTCCTCGCGTTGACATGGTGACAGCTGACCAAATACCTAACGAGCTAGCCGAAATGAGTGCAAGGACACCGAAGAGGCGCAACTCGACAGGGAATTGAAGCATCACGTTCAATCGGCGCTCGATGACGAGGATTATGGCCGGGATAACGAAGAGGAACAAAGCCCAAAAGCACAGAAGTTGGCTAGCCGTACGCCAAAAGTGTCCTTTGACATTACGCTGCGGGGCCGTGCGAAAAGCAAATGGACCACGAATTAAATGCTCACTGGGAATTCGTCCTATGAACATCTGGATAGCAGCGAGTAGGGAGCAAACCCACGAAGCGATCATGATCAGTGTGCCCAACCCAGCGGTTGCGGTGATTAGTGAATAGATGAACATCGCAGCGGTGACCAAAGTGATCCAGGGAAGTACTACCCAGGCGCCTTGACGCCACCCGAGAGCCAGGAGTAAGGATCCCAAGATAAACAGCGGGATGTCGAACCACGCAATGAGCTGGGCCGGCAGTGTCCCGAGCGTGGCGTTGCGGATACCTGGAATAGTGAAAACGCCGATCCACCACATGGCACCGGCCAGCGACTGAATCAAGAAGTAGCAACGTGACCAATCGAGCTGACCCGAGCTTGTTGTCAGCGATCGGCGCTTGTTCAGCCTCTTTTCGAACGAATCCCGCATGAACTTCAGATTACGTTATTCAGATCTAGCTGGTCGGTGGCCGTGCCTAAATCCATCGCTAGAGAAGCCGGTGAAGTTGGGAGCAGATCCCGTGCAACACTTCGGTTCCGCGGTACTTGAAAACGGCTAGTGTGGCTAAGTAATTTGAAGTGGTTCGTAGGCATCGGCTGGATCTCCTATAACCTCAGGTGATTAGACGATAGACTTTCGAATCGTTAACAGTTACACCCACAGCATGAGTTTGAGCTATGGGTTTTACGTCTGAAGACTGAGTCGTTTGGGGTAACCGGGGTGCTAGCGTGAGATACACCGGTTGCTGCGCGATCGAGAATATGGAGAAACCGTGACTGAAGCTGAATCGACGCAAGCTGACGAAAGTTTAAAGTCGAGCGTCAAGAGTGCTAAGGCACAGGTTGATGGACTCAAGGAGCTTGTTCCCCAACAGCTCTCGGATGAAATCAAGCTCGCGACAACCGTGCTTAAAGGCAAGGGAATTAGCCTTGGTATGGCTGCGGCGTTTGCGGGTGCCGCACTCCTGGTGGTTCTGCTTTTTGTGATTGCCGTCGTAGTGACCTTGGTAAATGTTCTGGCTATCTGGCTATCGGGATGGGCCGCAGCGTTGATCGTTGCAGGCTTCTTCCTGCTCGTAGCCGTGATCTTGGGCTTGGTCGGATACGCCAAGGTCAAGAAGGCTCTACCGCTGAAGCCAGAAGCAGCAATTAGAGGTATCCGCCATGACTTGGGCGTGCTCAAGGAAGGTAGCCAGTTCGATGTCAGCACGCTCGACGAACCGTTGAAGAAGAAGACTGAAACAGACGAAGAGCACGACAAGAAGAAGGAACCAAAGCCGCCGGCACCAAGTGCTGATGAGCTGATCCTCCGGACCCGTCGTCGTCGCCGTCAGATTCAGGCCTTGCGTGACAACCTAGGCGAGAGTGTTCAGGCACCACTTGCCAAGATCGATAAGGTACGTTCATTTACGCAGAACGCCGGAGATAAAGTTTCTGGGGCAGCTGCTAAGGTTCGTGGATTTGTCCGACCTTCGTCTTCGTCTTCCGAAGATCAATCGGAGGCTGACAGAGCCAGTGGACAACGTATAGACCAGGCACGTCCATATCTGGTGATGGCTGGTTCAACGCTGGCACTGGGCGCAGTAATTCGCGCTCTATTCAAGCGCTCCTAAGTTTTTTGACTGACGGGGCGAAGTGGTAGCGCCCACGAGAACTGAGTAACCCCGTCTTGTATGAAAAATTTAGGTTAGAAAGGCACTGACATGGTTTGGATCGCTATTGCAGCGGCACTATGCAGTGCCTTTTGTCTTGCCTTTGGCGCCCACTTCCAATCTATTGCGGTGCGCAATTCCGTTGATGGGTTGGAGCTTACGCTCAAGAACGCGGGCAAACTCGCCACCAATAAAGGGTGGATGGGTGGCCTGCTATTGATGATCTTGGGCATGGCACTGAACGTCTTCGCCTTGGCCAGTGCGCCATTGACGGTGGTTCAGCCCATCGGTGCCATCGCCTTGGTGATCACAGCCATGGTCAATGCCAAAGAAACCGATATCACGATGAATCGCCCAACCGTGATGGCGATCATTAGTTGCATGGTCGGTTCGGTAGGGTTCGTCTTGCTGGCGGTGACTGCAACTAACAGCAGTCATGCCGTCACCGAAGAGCAATCACACCTGATCGAACTAATCCTTGCTGGGGTGGTAGCAATCGTGGGATTGGCCACGATCCTCTTCCATCGAAAGCTTGGAGCCATCTTCTTTATCGTTGGTGCAGGCGTACTTTTTGGTTTCGTTGCAGTCCTGGTGCGGACTATCGCTATCGCTGTTCTTGGTATTGGGAATAGTAGCTTCCTGCAATTGCCGTGGATCGCAGGCGTGGCCGTGGTCATCGCGGGGCTGCTTGGGTCGTATTTTGTGCAAAAGGCCTACTCAAAAGGCCCTCCAGAGCTAGTGATTGCCGGTCTGACCGTCATTGATCCGATCATCGGTATCATCATCGGAGCCAGTATTCTCGGTGAGCTGCGCCCGGATGTTCCGTTAGTTGTCACGGTGCTGATGCTCGTGGCTGCTGCGTTAGCCATCGTAGGTGTCGCCGCGTTGTCTAGGCATCACCCGGACGTTATCGAGCGCCGTAACCAGGCAGAGGCCGAAAAACTACGGCCAGAGTCGAAATAGACTAAAGATCCAGACTTTTATTCAAATCAAAATTCGTGTGAACGACTAAGGATGCCCGTGGCCAAGGAAAAACCACTGACCATTGTCATTGCAGCTGACACCTACCCGCCTGACGTAAATGGCGCGGCGATGTTTTGCTACCGGCTCGCCACCGAGATGCACGCGCGAGGACACCGGGTGCATGTACTGGCTGCACGAGGCAATAAGGGCAAGACCTTCACCGAAATCCGTGATGAAGCCATCGTTCACCGACTGGAATCGCATTCTGTGCCGACCCATGAATATTTCCGGATTGTCTTCCCCTGGGAAGTTAACAAGCAGATCGACAAGCTGCTCTCCGAAATCAAGCCGGATGTAGTCCACGCGCAAAGTCACTACATGATCGGTCAACGGACCATCGACTGGGCCAAGAAAAACAAGGTTCGCTCCGTGGCTACGAATCACTTCATGCCCGAAAACCTTGATCCGTTCCTGCCTTTCCCACGATGGTTCAAACGAATCGTTGCTCATAATTCTTGGAAAGATATGGGCAAGATTTTCGGCCGGGCTAACGCTGTGACTACCCCAACCCCATTAGCAGCAAAAGCCATGCGCGAGCGAGCCAAGCTTGCGAATGTATTGCCACTGTCCAACGGTATTGAAGCTGGCAACTATGAACTGGCACCTGGGGAACAAATCATCAAAAATGATTACCCAACAATCCTCTTTGTCGGACGACTTGCAGTCGAGAAGAACATTAACGAACTGATCGAAGCGCTGCCGTTGATGCGCCAAGTGCCCGACGCGATTATTGAAATTGTTGGTGGCGGCGAGCAGCGAAGCCACCTTGAAAAGATTGCTGATGATCTTCAGATCCGTGACCGGGTTCGTTTCCTGGGACATGTCAGCGACGAAGAACTGCGCCTGGCCTACTTGCGTTGTGACGTGTTCTGCCAGCCAGGTACCGCTGAGCTGCAGTCATTGGTGACCCTTGAAGCGCTTTCTGCGTCGAAGCCTGTTGTGCTTGCGAACGCCATGGCCCTGCCACACCTAGTGGATGAAGGTGTTAACGGGTACATGTTTAAGCCGGGGGACCGAGAAGACCTCGCGCGGAAACTGGATCAGATCTTGTCTATGGATCCTGAACAGCGGCAGAAGTTTGGCGAAGCTGGCCACCATAAGGTCCTGAACCACGCGCAAAAGAAAACGATGGACTCCTTTGAAGCTCTCTACCGTGGCGAAGTGGTTTCAACACATTGATACGTGTGACGGCCAACAGCGAGCCAAATCGGTATTTTGGCTAGTGATGCCCTAGAATATTTCGAGTGTGGTTGCAGACATCAAGTCGTGAACACATGTGGGGAGTTAGCTCAGTTGGTTAGAGCAGGGGACTCATAATCCCTTGGTCGTCGGTTCAAGTCCGTCACTCCCTACAATTGAAAATCGCCCGGTAACTCATGTCAACGAGTTACCGGGCGATTTTTGTCAGGCCAGGGGATCTTTATCCGGATGCTGAGGATGGTGCTGAATGACCCCGGGGCGAAACTCGGCGTCGCGGCCTGCAGCCATATTCTCAAAAGCAGTGCTGGCATCCCGTAGTGGCTGGAAACCTTCGCGAAGGTTTCCAGCACGCCGTGCCACGACAAGTCTGCGAATGAAGCCTGCAACTAACGCCATGCCGAACAAGATGAAGGGTATGATGCCGAAACCCGGTTTCGTTCCGTCTTGCCACAAACCGTAGATCATGCCAAGAACTAACGCAGTGATGCACGCGGTAATGATCAGTGCTTTTTTCATGGACCGCCCGTCTCTCTGTGCCTGACTTGATGACTTTCATTCTATCGAAACATAGGAACAAAGCAGTAGGGGCAGTGTTATTTATTGGTTTAGCGGCAACAAGATGGACGGTCGCAGATCACGAATGAGCAGAACCGGATCAATGTATTCGCCATTTAGTCGCACGCCCCAATGGATACATCGGGCAGAGCAGTGTGCTCCGGTTCCCACATTTCCCACGTGCGCTCCGGGCTGAACCCAGTCGCCGACTTTCGCCTCGGCGATGACAGGTTCGAGGCTAGTTTTGAAACCATTGCCGTGATCAATCACCAGCACAGGGCGGTCCACTACTCTCGAAACGAACGTGACTTTCCCTCGCTGCGGAGCAAAGACTTTGTCTCCTTCACTGGCACCTAGGTCGACTCCTCGATGCCCAGGAAGCCAGTTTTCCGCTGGCTTATCAAAGGGCTCGACGATTTTAGGTTCACCGGCCAATGGCCACCGCCAACCGTTACTTGTCGATAACGCTGCCGGCACCGGTGGCTGTGGTTGGCTCGGTGGGGCGGTGCTAACCGTTGTCAGTGCAACACTGATGGTGATCAGCAGGAGTCTGGTGATGCGCAAAAGAACAACTTTGGTTTTCATTCTTTTAGCGTCTACAGATGCAAGGCGTGAGGCTTAACCAGCGGTACGAATTGTGGGTAAGTCGATGGGCTCTAGATCACGGTACTGAGTGCCTTCAGAAGCGATGCGTGTAGTACACTTGAAACAGCAGTTTCCTGTCATAGTTGTGTCCAAAACCGGGTGCAACGGGTAGGGAGCTGACTTCGCGTATGAGGTTCCACAGGCAAATATGTCTGTGGCCTGAGGTTCCAGTGGTCCGAGAGAATCGGTGGACCGACGGCGAGATGCCAAGCATCTTCGGGGCTCATACTAGGGCAGATATCCACAATGGCTATTTGCATCAACCCGAACAACTAAGAGCAGTTACCGCGGGCGCTTGTGTGCCCGGTCCGCCACTGCTGAAAGGAGTTGCGACATGCCAGTCGTAACCATGCGAGAGCTGCTTGACAGCGGCGTCCACTTCGGCCACCAGACCCGTCGCTGGAACCCAAAGATGAAGCGTTTCATCTTCACCGAGCGCAACGGCATCTACATCATCGACCTGCAGCAGTCGCTGTCGTTCATCGACCGCGCTTACGAGTTCGTGAAGCAGACTGTTGCTCACGGCGGCACCGTACTGTTCGTTGGTACCAAGAAGCAGGCTCAGGAAGCAATTGCTGAGCAGGCTAACCGCGTTGGCCAGCCATACGTGAACCAGCGCTGGCTCGGCGGTATGCTGACCAACTTCCAGACCGTTTCCAAGCGTGTTCAGCGCATGAAGGAACTGGAAGAGATCAACTTCGAGGACGTTGCTGGCTCCGGTCACACCAAGAAGGAACTGCTGCTGCTCAAGCGCGAGCTGACCAAGCTGCAGAACAACCTCGGTGGTATCCGCAACCTGACCCGCACCCCTTCGGCGATCTGGATCGTTGACACCAAGAAGGAACACCTGGCAATCGACGAAGCTCAGAAGCTGGGCATCCCCGTTGTCGCCATCTTGGACACCAACTGCGACCCAGACGAAGTTACCTACCCAATCCCAGGCAACGACGACGCTATCCGCTCCGTCAACCTGCTGACCCGCGTTGTTGCTGACGCTGTGGCCGAAGGCCTCATCGCCAAGAACAACAAGGCTGCAGGCAAGTCTGAGGGTGCCGCTGAGCCAATGGCTGAGTGGGAGCGGGAACTGCTCGAGGGTGAGAAGGCTAAGGCTGAAGCTCCTGCTGAGGAAGCTGCAACCAAGGCTGACGAAGCTAAGTAGTCACCTGCGTGACTCTAAGAGTTTGCCTTGAGACACTAGCGTGTTGATTGAGGCAAGTTCTACCAAGTCTTGTGGGACGGGCCGGAGAACCGACCCGTCCCACAAGCAAATCAAACTTGAAACTCCTAGCTGAATGGGATTGCACGTGGCAAACTACACCGCTGCTGATATCAAGGCACTGCGCGAGCGCACTGGCGCCGGCATGATGGACGTTAAGAAGGCTCTGGACGAGGCTAACGGCGACGCCGAGAAGGCCATCGAGATCATTCGCGTCAAGGGTCTGAAGGGCGCTACCAAGCGCGAAGGCCGCTCGACCGCTGAAGGTCTGGTTGCAGCTAAGGTCGACGGCAACGTTGGCGTTATGGTTGAAATCAACTGCGAGACCGACTTCGTAGCAAAGAACGATAAGTTCATCGCACTGGCTGACAAGGTTCTGAATGCCGCTGTTGCATCCGGTGCCGCTGACGCCGAAGCACTGTTGGCTTTCGAGCTGGACGGCAAGACCATCGGTGACACCGTCATCGAAGAAGGCGCAATCCTCGGTGAGAAGATTGTTGTTCGTCGCGTAGCCCGCATCGAAGGTGCCAAGGTTGCTTCGTACCTGCACAAGACCAGCAAGGACCTGCCAGCTCAGGTTGGCGTTCTGATGGCTGTGGATGCTGACAGCGAAGCTGCTGCAACCGTTGCCCACGACGTTGCTGTGCACACCGCTGCAATGGCTCCTACCTACCTGTCCCGCGAAGAGGTTCCAGAAGATAAGGTTGCCGATGAGCGCCGTATCGCTGACGAAACCGCTCGCGCAGAGGGCAAGCCTGAAGCTGCATTGACCAAGATCGTTGAAGGCCGTCTGACCGGCTTCTTCAAGGAGATCGTCCTGGTTGATCAGGCTTTCGCTAAGGATGCAAAGAAGACCGTAGGCAAGGTCTTCGAAGAAGCTGGCACCAAGCCAGTTGCTTTCGCACGCTTCCGTGTTGGCGCCTAAGCTTTCAGCTTCAGGCACTACATAACACGCATTAAGCGACTCGCATTCAGAGAAATCTGAGTGCACAAGATCAAAGGGAGGTGAGCACCGAGAAATAACTCGGTGACTCGCCTCCCTTTTCTTGAGCCCGGATCACAAGATAACTTGGGAACTGGGAAGTACTACCCACAGCTTGATTCCGACCTCCAGGAGTAAGACAACTTATGCCAACCACCCCAGCAACCAAACGTCGTCGCGTCCTGCTAAAGCTTTCCGGTGAGGTGTTCGGCGGTGGCAAGGTCGGCGTTGACCCAGACACCGTTCGTGGCGTGGCTCGGCAAATCGCCGAAACCGTGGGTGAAGTAGAAGTGGCCATCGTCGTTGGTGGCGGTAACTTCTTCCGCGGCGCTGAACTTTCGGCTGCAGGCATGGACCGCTCCCGTGCAGACTACATGGGCATGCTCGGCACCGTGATGAACTGCCTGGCCCTGCAGGACTTCCTAGAACAGTGCGGTGTGGAAACTCGCGTGCAGTCCGCCATCGCCATGGCACAGGTCGCCGAGAACTACATTCCACGTCGCGCCATCCGCCACATGGAAAAGGATCGCGTCGTCATCTTTGGTGCGGGCGCAGGTCTGCCATATTTCTCCACCGACACCGTCGCCGCTCAGCGTGCGCTGGAAGTGGATGCTGACGAGGTATTGATGGCTAAATCTGGCGTTGACGGCGTATACACTGCTGACCCGAAGAAGGATCCAACCGCACAGAAGCTGGACACCCTGACCTACAGCGAAGCACTGCTGAAGAACATTCGCGTGATGGACCAGACCGCCATGACCATGTGCCAGGATAACAAGCTGGATATGCTCGTCTTTGGTATGGAAGGCGAAGGAAACGTGGCTGCAGCTATCCGCGGTGAGCGGATCGGTACCACCGTCACCGTTTAATTGGTGATCGTAGCCTAGGATTGAAGTAGATTTATTTCCCGTTGCGGAAACACAGATGAAGAACTTGAGGAGTACCGGTGATTGAGGAAACGCTGGCGGAGACCGCCGAAAAGATGGAACGCACCATTGACGCTGCCAAGGAGGACTTCGCGACGATTCGTACCGGTCGCGCGCACCCAGGCATGTACTCGAAGGTCATGGTTGACTACTACGGTTCGCCAACCCCACTGCAGCAGCTGGCATCATTCGCTGTACCTGAGGCACGCACCATCACCATCACCCCATTCGACGTCACCGCAATGCGCGATATCGAAAAGGCTCTGGGCGACCCAGAAGTTGGTGCCAACCCTTCATCGGATGGCAAGATGATCCGCGTGGTATTGCCAGTACTGACCGAAGAGCGTCGTAAAGAATACGTCAAGCTGGCTAAGGCCAAGGGAGAAGACGCTCGTGTTGCACTGCGTAACCACCGTCGCAAGGCCAAGGACACCATTGACAAGCTGGTCAAGGATGGCGAAATTGGTGAAGATGAGGGTACCCGTGCAGAAAAGGACCTGGACGCATTGACTAAGAAGCACGTCGATTCGGTCGATGAGATTCTGAAGAACAAAGAAGCCGAGCTGCTGGAAGTCTAATGCCGGGCTCGACAGAGAACACTGGGGGCAACGCTTCGGCGGTGCCCTCAGTGGCATCCGGTAACGCCCAGCCGATGACTCGCCGTGAGGCCCGCGCCCTGCGTGAAGCGCAGGAAAAAGCCGAGAAGCGTGGTGGCAAAAAACGTAGCGAGCCCGCACAGGCTGCTGCGCCGCAGGCTTCCGAAGCGGAGCTTGTTGTTGACCTCGCACCATCGGCGCAGGACAAGGCCAAGACCGCTCACGCTAAACAGCGCGCAAAAATAGTTTTTGAGGCCGATAAAGAGCAACCGAACAAGGTGGCTCAACCGGCATCGGAGCAACCGGTGTCAGTCCAGCCCGAACCGCCGCACAGCGATTCTGAGGACCTGGCCGAGACCGGGGAACCCGATGCGCAGGAAGCAGCGATTCCGCCGGAACTGCTGATCGGCAACCCAGAGCCGAAAAAGTCGCGGGCAGGACGCAACCTTCCCGCGGCCATTGGTGTGGGCGTGGTGCTACTTGGCATCGTGCTCGCGGGGCTGTTCCTCTACGAACCGCTGTTGGTTTTCGCGGTGATCGTGCTGAGCGGCATTGGTTGCTGGGAAGTAGCGCGAGCCACGACCCACGCAAAAACTGCGGTGCCCCAGATCCCGTTGTATCTGGCCTCGATATTGCTTCCGGTCAGTGCAGTGCTTGGGGGAGTTGAAGCGCTGGGGTTCAGCTTTGTCGCCTGTATTCTCATCGCCTTGCTTTTCCGGCTCATGGAAGGGCTCAAGGGTGCCGTTGCCTCGGTGATGAGTAGTGTCTTTATCATCACCTGGGTGCCATTGTTGCTCTCTTTCGCGTTGTTGATGCTTGAAGGGGATAACGGTCAGTGGCTGATCGCTACCATCTTGTTGTTGGCGGTGGCCAACGATACCTTCGGCTACATCGTGGGTGTTTTGATCGGCAAGCATCCTATGGCGCCGAAAATTTCGCCCAAGAAGTCCTGGGAGGGCTTTAGCGGGTCGATGATCGGGTCGATGGCCATTGGTGCCTGTGCCATGTATTTCTGGCTCGATATGCCATGGTGGACCGGAGTGATCCTGGCCTTCTTTACCACCATTGCTGCCACCACTGGAGACTTCGCGGAGTCGATGGTGAAGCGCGAACTGGGTATTAAAGACATGAGTAATCTTTTGCCAGGCCACGGCGGAATCATGGACCGACTGGACTCGGTGCTCTTTGTGATCCCGCTGGGATACCTGATTTCGCACCTACTGGCGTGGAGCGTTGCGGTCTTCTGATCCGTTGATGAAGCTGCCTTGGTGTGGCCATTGAGCTAAGTGTGGCTCAACCAAATAGAATGGGGTGGGTGCCGTCTTCGGACGGTATTCCACTGACCTCTGACTAAAGAAAAAGGAACTGTCGTGTCGCAGCAGCAAGATGCTCCGTTTTCCCGCGTACCGGATTCGGAATTCGGCTACAACGCAAAGCAGGTTGATGCGTTCCTCAGCCGTGCCCGGGCCACCTTTAACGGTGGGGGAAATGACGACAGCGTGGTCACCAGCCACCTGATCCGCCGAACCACCTTCGCCCCACAAAAGGGCGGTTACCAGGCTCGTGAAGTCGATGGTGCGCTGGACCGACTGGAAGATGTTTTTGCCAAGCGGGAACGCGATGATCTCATTGCCCATCAGGGTGAGGAAGTCTGGTTGCAACAGGTCGGACGCCTGGCAGCCATTCTGCGTGGCCGTTTGCACCGTTCCAAGGGGGAGCGCTTCCGCCGCCCCTCACGGTCCAATGCGTCGAGCTACAACATTGAAGACGTGGATCGCCTCTGCGATCAGCTCATTGATTACTTCGAAAATGATGTGCCGATGGCCGTGGATGCGGTACGTCGTGTCGAATTCCGCTCTGCACAGGGCACCGAAGGATATGAAGAGTCCCAGGTTGATGCCTTCCTTGACCGTGTGGTCGAACTGATGGCATCCATCGACTAATTTTCAGCGATAACGCTGAACCTTAGCCGTCAAGACGAGTAGGAATCATTCCTTCCCGCCTTGGCGGCTTTGTCGTATCCCCAAGTACCGGTGGTGCTCAGAGATCGGCGGGTTCGTAATGAGTCAGCCAGCTTTTCAGCGCGTCCTCTAAATCAGCCTGTTCTTTCTTCCCCAGTTGGGCGATCAGTCGGGCCTCGTTATGAAGGTGCGCCGTCATTACCTCGTCAATCTTTTCTTTGCCCTGGGCAGTCAACGAGATATGACGTCGACGCTGATCGCCTTCATCGCTGTGACGGGTGACGTATCCGGCCGCCACGAGTCGGTCTAAACGCTTGGTGGTAGCTCCAGAAGTCACCATGGTTTGATCCGCGAGCTCGCTAGGAGCGAGGGAATAGGGTTCTCCGGTTCGTCGAAGGGTGGCGAGAACGTCAAACTCGGCCTCGGTGAGCCCATGTTCCGCGTACACGGCGCAGACCTCTTCGCGCAGGAAGATCGCCAGACGGTGCAGTCTGCCGATGATTCCCTGCGGGCGTGGATCCAGGTCCGGGCGTTCCTTGGCCCATTGTCGTTGGATGCGGGCGACGTGATCTAGATGCTCCATGTCTTTATTATAGTTTCCAAGGAAGCTAATATAGTTTCCATGGAAACTAATTCAGGGATCGGCGGATCTCATAACCTTCACCTCGGCAGGCTGGCGGTCACCGCCATCGCGCCGATCGCCTGGGGCTCAACCTACTACGTCACCAAAGAATATTTACCCAGCGATGCCGCATTGTGGGGTGCTGTCTTTCGTGCACTACCGGCAGGATTGATCCTGCTGTTGTTCGCTCGCAGACTGCCCACCGGTAGTTGGTGGTGGAAATCCCTGGTGCTCGGCACCCTAAATATCGGCGCGTTCTTCGCACTGGTGTATGCGGTAGCCCAGATCCTGCCCTCCAGTATTGCTGCAACGACCATGGCAGTTTCAGCTGGAGTCCTCATGCTCGTGGCATGGCCACTACTAGGAGAGCGTCCGACACGCTGGCCACTTCTTGGAGCAGCCTTGGGCTTTGTTGGTGTGGCCATCATGGTCTTTGACGGCCAAAGTCAGATCAACATGCTCGGCATCTTGTTATCCCTCACCGCCATGAGCATCTCAAGTCTTGGATTTGTGCTCGCCAAAAAGTGGTCCGACGGGCAGCGAATCTTGGATACCACCGCATGGCAGTTACTTGCCGGTGGGCTGCTGCTGTTACCTTTTGCGTGGCTGATCCAAGGACCGCCGCCGGCTCTGGATACTCGTGCGGTGCTGGGCTTTGGGTACCTGAGTCTGATTGCCACGGCCACAGCATTTTTGGCCTGGTTTAGCGGACTGCGCCATCTGCCCTCGGCAACGGTTGGACTACTGGGGCTACTGAACCCAGTGACCGGCGTGATCCTCGGAACCTTATTGGCCAACGAAACCTTCGGGTTCCAAAGTCTTGCCGGCATGGCCATGGTGCTTTCCGGAGTACTTATTGGGGTGTTGGCCCAGCGGATTAAGCGGGGAACTTCGCATCGCGATCGGGTACATGTAGCAACGCCATAACCCGGTCTACATTGCCCGGGACCGTACGCCGTGTACCGTGTGAAACCACAATCATCACTACGAAGGCCAACGGCACACTCCAGGCCGCTGGCTGGCGCAGTAAATGGATCCACCACTGGTCGGTAGCAGGTAGGAAAATACCGGCAATCAACGACGCACCACAGGTAATGGAACCCACCAGCAATCCAGCAATGGCACCCTTGGCAGTCAAAGAACGCCACCAAATGCCCAACAGCAATAGTGGGCAGATGGTCGATGCGGTGAAAGCGAACACGTTGCCAATGGCCCCAGCCAAGGCCAGGGAGCTGGTGAGTACGGCAATGAGTACTGGCAGGGCAATGGCTAGTACGGTAGAGATTCTAAAACCGCGCACCGTTCCAGCGAAGAACTCCTGCGAGATGGCACCGGCCAAGGATACCGCCAGGCCCGAGGTCGTAGACAAGAATGCGGCAAAGGCACCCCCGACCACAATGGCGGTGAGGACATCGGCGAGAAAACCATCAAATAACCTGGCTGGCAACAGCAGAATGGTCGCGTCGGTTTCATTGATGGCGCCAAGTTCCGGAGTGTACAAGATCCCTAGAACGCCCAGCGTGGTGGGCAAGAGATAGAAGGCGGAAAGCAAGCACAACACGATCACCGTAGTGGACCGTGCAGCCTGGCCGGTGGGGTTTGTATAAAAACGCACCAGCACATGCGGTAGCCCCAAGGTGCCAAAGAGTAGCGCCAGAATAATTGACACCGTCTCGTAGATATTCATCGTATTCACCGATTCGAGCTGCGTGTACAGTAGCGCAGCTCGTTCGCTACTGGCCTGTTCGGGAATTGCGCGGATCAGCAGGAAAATCGTGGGGATGACCAAGGCCGCGAGCTTGAACCAGTACTGAAAAGCTTGCACAAAGGTCACCGAGCGCATGCCACCAGAAAACACGGTCACGCACACCACCGCGGCCACCACGACTGGGCCAACCCAACTGGGAAGACCGGTAGCAATCGATAGCGTCAGGGCCGCTCCGTGCATTTGCGGCACGATGTACAACCAGCAGATCACCACCACTAAATAAGTGGTCAGCTTTCGCAAAGCGGGCGAAGTATCGAAGCGAATCTGCGCAAAATCAGGAATCGTGTAGGCCTGCGAGCGGCGCATCGGGGCGGCCACAAAGAGCAGTAGCATCAAGTATCCCGCGGTATATCCGATGGGGAACCACAGCCCAGACTGTCCGGAGAGCACAATGAGCCCTGCCACCCCGAGGAAGGATGCGGCCGATAGGTATTCGCCGCCGATGGCCGAGGCATTCCACCACGGGCGCACGGTGCGTGAAGCCACATAAAAATCTGAGGTGGTACGGGAAATTCTTAGCCCGAAAAAGGCGATCAGCATGGTGGTCACACAGACCACGATTAGGGCGAGGACGGAGAGCAAACTAGTCACGACTGATGCTCCGATACCGTCGTTCATTCCGTGCGGCCGCCCGGTTAAAAAGCATGCCGGCAACAATAATGAGCGGGTACATGCCAATGCCTAAAACCCACCAGGGAAGCGGAATGCTCACCAACCGGATCGTGGAAAGTACCGGCCAGAAGACCAATAATGCGCAGATACCCACCAACAGGATCAGCAGGCCGGCAGCCACCGCACAGGCCAAGCGCAGTTGGGAGCGGATGAGCTGTCGGACGTAGAATTCTTCAGCCGTGTGTTCCGGGGGTTGATAGGTGACCGAAAGTGATGCGTCCTGCGGCGCTTGGACCCGAACACGTTGCGGACGCTGTTGGGCAAAACGTCCGGCAGGTACCTGTGGCGAGTCATCCCGGGGAGAATCAGGGGCTTGCATGCGGTTCCCAAAATCCTAGAGTGGGCGAACGCGATTGGCAGCCAAACGTTCGCGCAAATACGGTAGCGCGCGACGAGAAATGGGCAACTCCGCCCCGTGCACAATCACGGCAGCCTTACCGGTTTGCAAACGCACCGTTTCGATCTTGTCCATGCACACCAGGTAGGAACGGTGGATGCGCACAAAGCCAGAATCGCCCCACTGCTGTTCCAGATCGTTGAGCGGAACGCGGATCAGGTAGCTCGAATCCTTGGTATGCAACCGGGCATAATCGCCCTGGGCCTGCACATAGGCGATATCACCCAAGGGAATCAGTTTGGTGATGCCACCTTGATCAACGGTGATCATTTCGGGCTTGACCGGGGTCTCTTCCACCAATTCGCAGATGCGGCGTACAGATTCAGCCAGACGTTGCGGGCGAATGGGCTTTAGCACGTAGTCGATCGCGGCCAGCTCAAAAGCCTGCAGGGCCTGATCTTCATCGGCGGTGACAAAAACGATCAGCGGGGGATGGGTAAAGCGAGAAATGACCCGGGCAATATCAAGACCGGACAGCGCCGGCATATGGATATCAAGGAAGAGCGCATCAACTTCGTGCTCTTCTAGGGCCTTGAGGGCTGCGGCGCCGGAGGTTGCCCGGTGAATCTTGCCGATGCGTGAATCTTGGCTCAGCAGAAAAGAGATCTCTTCTACTGCAGGGAGTTCATCGTCGGCCACCACCACGTTAATCATGGAAAAATTCTACCGTTCTATGAGTTTTTCTAAACATCTGAGCCACTGGTGTCAGGCGCACGGAATTTAGGAACGCGCAGGGTGATCAGTGTTCCGGCCCCTGGGGCGGTCTCGATGACTAGCCCATTGGAATTTCCGTACAACTGGCGTAGGCGTAAATCAACGTTACGCAATCCGACGTGCATGGTGGTGGTTGTCCCGGCCAGTACACCAGCTAGTTGTTCCGGGTCCATGCCCATCCCGTCATCTTCTACGCTAATGACCGCGTGCAGGCCATCTTCGGTGGCGGTGATCGAGATGACTCCGCCATCCGGGCGGGCTTCTAGTCCGTGGCGTACCGCATTTTCGACCAGTGGTTGTAAGGCCAAAAAAGGAATCTGGGTAGGTAAGACTTCGGGAGCGATCTGCAATGAGACCTTGATGCGGTCCCCGAAGCGGGCCTTTTCCAATAAGAGGTAACGGTCGATCGCTTCAAGTTCTTCGGCCAGGGTGGTGAACTCGCCGCGTCGCCGAAAAGAGTAGCGGGTAAAGTCGGCAAATTCGATCACCAATTCACGGGCGCGTGCTGGATCCGTATTGATGAAGGAGGCAATGGCGTTCAGCGAGTTATAGATGAAGTGCGGGGAGATCTGTGCGCGCAGGGCCCGCATTTGGGCTTCGAGCAGCATGGCTTTGGACTCGTCGAGTTGTGCCGTGGAGACCTGCGCGGAGACAAAGACCGCGACCTCGGAGACGGCCCGCACAAAGCTGGCACCGGCACGCTCGGAGAGTGCCACCACGGTCCCCACGCTTTGGTCTCCCACGGTGATGGGTGCAGCGACGATATCCATGGAGGATGAATGCATCACCTGAGTTTTATTCGTGGCCAGCGCACTGGCGAAGGCTTTGGCCGAGTCTTCCTCTAATTGCGCGGTGAATTCGATCCCAGAATCCGTGGCGAGGATGCGTGTGGTGTCACTGATCAGCAGTACCTGAGAGTTCAAGAGCCGGCGCAGTGCCTTGGCGCTCTTGGCTGCGCCTTCTTCGGTCAGTCCGCGCTCTAAGTGGGGGACCGCAACGGACATGTGGTGCAGGGTTTTGTAGGTGGCTTCCTCGGCGTCGGTACCCATCTCCTTGGTGGAACGGGAAATCCTGAAACCGAAGTATCCGATGATGCTGATGCCAAGCACCACGATGACCACGATCAGGGTGATTTGCAACGCAGGAGACATGGTTCCATCTTAGGGCCCCGATTTTCTTCGACCGTTCAGCGTCGGCTTTGATGCCGTTGAGCGCAGATTCTGACCCGTTGAGCCACTACTGGCCAAATACCCCTAGTCGCCAACACAATCTTCGCCAATAGTGAATTGAGTCACACATACGATGTGCTTTTCGTCACATCACTAACTCGCTCAAGGAGGGCCCGAATGAGTGCCAACCCGGAACACGACGTCACCGGTGACGTCGACTTTGTTGCGGAGAGCCAATCCGAGGAATTTCAGGAACTGCGCAAAACTCACCGCAGTTTCGTTTTCCCGATGGCTATCTTTTTCCTCGTCTGGTATTTCGCCTACGTCTTGCTGGCTGACTACTTCCATGACTTCATGTCAATCAAGGTCTTTGGCAACGTCAACTTGGGTATCCTCCTTGGGCTGTTGCAGTTCGTCTCAACCTTCGCGATTACCGCCGCCTACGTCAGCTTCTCGAATAAAAAGCTGGATCCCAAGGCAACTCGTATTCGCGAGCGCCTGGAAAATCAGGGAGTGAAGTAAATGGATCAGCTCTCAATTCTTGCCCAGGGCGCGGCCGAGTCAACACAGGTTGGCAACCCACTGGTGAACATCGGCATCTTTATTGCCTTCGTGGGGATCACCCTGGTGATCGTGCTGCGTGCTTCGAAAAACAACAAGACTGCCGCCGACTACTATGCTGGTGGACGCTCCTTTACCGGAACACAAAACGGTACAGCGATTGCCGGCGACTACCTTTCGGCGGCCTCGTTCCTCGGCATTGTTGGTGCGATTGCTATCAACGGTTATGACGGCTTCCTGTACTCCATCGGCTTCTTGGTCGCCTGGCTGGTAGCACTGCTGTTGGTCGCCGAGCTGCTGCGTAATACCGGTAAGTTCACCATGGCTGATGTGCTCTCCTTCCGTCTCAAGCAGCGTCCGGTACGCATTGCCGCGGCCATCTCCACCCTCGCGGTGTGCGTGTTCTACCTACTGGCACAGATGGCTGGCGCTGGTGCACTGGTCTCCTTGCTGCTCGGCATTGACGAGAAGCTCGGCCAGTCGCTGGTGATCGTGATCGTCGGCGCGCTGATGATCCTCTACGTGCTGGTTGGCGGCATGAAGGGCACCACCTGGGTGCAGATCATCAAGGCCTGCCTGTTGATCGCCGGTGCATTGATCATGACCGTATGGACCCTAGCGATGTTCGGCTTCAACTTCTCCGAGCTGCTGGGTAAGGCCGCTGAGGTGGCTGGTAATCCTGAGCTGTTGAACCCGGGTCTGCAGTACGGCAAGTCTGAAGCTTCTAAGCTGGACTTCATTTCCTTGGCGCTGGCCTTGGTGCTTGGTACCGCTGGTCTGCCGCACGTGCTGATGCGCTTCTACACGGTGCCCACAGCGAAGGAAGCTCGCAAGTCGGTGGTCTGGGCGATCTGGTTGATCGGTGCTTTCTACCTGTTCACCCTGGTGCTGGGCTTCGGTGCCGGTGCGCTGATCGGTCCGGATCGGATCAAGGCTGCTCCAGGTGGCGTGAACTCGGCTGCTCCACTGTTGGCCTATGAATTGGGCGGCACCGTACTGCTGGGTCTGATCTCGGCCGTAGCCTTCGCCACCATCCTCGCGGTGGTCGCGGGTCTGACCATTACCGCGGCTGCCTCCTTCGCTCACGATGTGTACGCCTCGGTGATCGCCAAGGGCAAGTCCACCCCCGAGAAGGAAATGAAGGTAGCTCGACGCACCGTTTTGGTCATCGGTATCTTCGCTATCGCCGGTGGCATTGGTGCACAGGGTCAGAACGTGGCCTTCCTGGTGGCCTTGGCCTTCGCGGTGGCTGCTTCGGCCAACCTGCCAACCATCTTGTACTCGCTGTTCTGGAAGGGATTCAAGACCCGCGGTGCACTGTGGTCCATGTACGGTGGCCTGGGTTCGGCGTTGATCTTGATCATCCTCTCGCCGGTGTTCTCCGGTTCCGAGACGTCGATGATTCCAAGTATCGACCTGTCAGTCTTCCCGCTGGCTAACCCTGGCATCATCTCGATTCCGTTGGCCTTCTTCCTAGGCTGGTTGGGGTCGGTGACCGATAAGGGCACCGAGGATGTCACCAAGCAGGCGGAAATGGAAGTTCGTTCACTGACTGGCGTGGGTGCCGAGAAGGCAGTGAACCACTAAGTTCGGGTAGGTAAACGAGCAAGTAAAAAAGAAAAGCATGACTGTGGGGACCAACCGAGGCGGCTGGTCCCCACAGTCATGCTTGTCGATTTTAGCGGGAGGAAGACTTGATGGAATGGCGTAGTAAAGCCGTGGTGCGGTAGGGAACAAGTTGGGCCATGGACAGCGCCGAATCGGCGCGGTTGACCCCATCGATGTGCAGCAGTTGACCGTGCACCCTAAAGAGTTGTTCGGCATCTTTGGCTGCCACGCGCACTAGGATGTCGGCGGTACCGGTCAAGCCGTGGGCTTCTAAGACTTCGGGGATGGTGGCCAACTTGGTTGCTATCTCTTCGAGATAGCGCTGATCAACGTGAAGCTCGATAAAGGAGAGTAATCCGTAGCCAAGGGCCGCCGGTGGAATCCGGCGGTCGGGAGATTCTAAGACTTCATTCTCAAGCCGAGTCATCCGTGACTGCACCGTGTTGCGCCCCAGGTTCAATGCCGTGGCAATAGCCGCGCCGGTGCGTTTTTTGGCTGTGGCCAGCGCTAGCAGGATACGTCGATCTGTCATGTCCAAGGGGTGCATAATGAGCACGTTAGCACTGGATCTGAGTGATAAACAGTGCGTTTTGCGTTAATTTCTGAATCGCCATTGTGCGTCCTGCCTTACGTGAGTAGCATCACATTAAGCGGGGTTCGATGAAGAATCTCGCCACCGACTACGTGAGAGTTAGGATGCCGATCGTGTCCACACAACACATGGACGTAGCCGCTGGAAGCTTACCAACGCATCAGCTGCTGAACGTCGACGGGAAACGAATCCCCGATGAAGAACTTGACCACCATCTCAAGGACCTCAAAGAGGCGGACCTCGCAGATTTTCTGCGCGATATGGTCGTGCTTCGACGGATGGATAATGAAGCCACCGCCCTGCAACGTCAAGGACAGCTAGGTCTTTGGGCACCTCTGCTTGGACAGGAAGCAGCACAAATTGGTTCGGTCCGAGCCACCGAAGATGACGATTTCATTTTCCCCTCCTATCGAGAACACGGAGTGGCCTGGGCTAGGGGAGTGCAAGCCGAAGATCTACTCAGCGTTTGGCGCGGAGCCCAAGCCAGCGGCTGGGACCCGAATGAAGTGAACATTGCCTGCCAGCAGATTGTTATTGGTTCACAGGCTTTGCATGCTGCCGGTTATGGCATGGGCATTAAATTTGATGGTGGAAAGCAAGTCTCCGTGGCATACTTTGGCGATGGTGCCACCAGCCAGGGCGACGTAAGTGAAGCCATGGTCTTTGCGGCCAGCTATCAGGCCCCGGTGCTCTTCTTCTGTCAGAACAACCAGTGGGCCATCTCGGAACCGGTCACCCTGCAAAGCCGCACCCACATTGCTGACCGTGCTCACGGTTTTGGGCTTAAGACTTGGCGTGTGGACGGTAATGACATTCTTGCCGTGTACGCAGCAACCAAGGCTGCTTTGGCTCACGCCCGACATGGCCTGGGTCCCACTTTCATCGAAGCGGTGACCTACCGCATGGGTTCGCACACCACAGCCGATGACCCCAGCCGCTACCGTAAGGCCGAACAACTCGAAGAGTGGAAGGCCAAAGACCCCATTGATCGATTGGTGAAGTACCTGCATGAAATGGGTGCCGATGTTCAGTCCTATGAACAGCGCGCCCAGAATGCTGCAGATGAGATGGCGGCGAAACTACGCGCTGCGATCACCAGCATGGAAGACCCCAAGGTGGAGGAACTCTTCTCTAATGTCTATGCCGAACCGCATGAACCCACCCAACGGGCCGAGCGAAACTACCTGAATTACTTGGCGGACTTTGAGGGTGGTGAATAGTCGTGGCCACCACCATGCTCAAAGCACTCAATAAGTCATTGCACGATGCGCTCGACGAAGACGAGAAAGTGATTCTGCTCGGCGAAGACATCGGCACGCTCGGTGGAGTCTTCCGCGTTACCGATGGGCTGAAAGCAGAATTCGGCGAACACCGTGTTGTTGACACCCCGTTAGCCGAATCAGGAATTGTTGGCACCGCGATCGGCTTGGCCTACCGAGGTTATCGGCCGGTGGTCGAGATCCAGTTTGATGGGTTCACCTACCCCGCTTTTGACCAGCTCGTCTCACAACTGGCCAAACTGCACTACCGCTCCCGTGGCCGAGTGAAGATGCCGGTCACCGTCCGCATTCCCTATGGCGGTGGCATCGGTTCTCCGGAGCACCACTCTGAATCACCCGAGGCGTACTTTGCACATACCGCAGGGCTGCGGGTTTTTGCCCCATCTAGCGTTGAAGACGCTTATACGATGCTTCGTCAGGCAATCACCTGCGATGATCCGGTGATCTTCTTTGAACCAAAGCGCCGCTACCACGAGAAGAGCGATGCACAACTGGGCGAAGTCCAACCGGAGGCATCACCGAAGGCAAAGATTATTCGTTCTGGAAGCGATGTCACGGTCGTCGGTTATGGGCCAACCACCTACACGCTGATCGATGCGGGGATGGCTGCCGAAGATGAAGGCACCAGTCTGGAGATTATTGATCTGCGCAGCCTGGACCCACTGGATATGGACACCATCGCACAATCGGTACAACGTACCGGGAAACTCGTCGTAGTTCATGAAGCCAGCCGCACCAGCGGTTTAGGTGCAGAAATCTGTGCTGAAATTACCGAGCGATGCTTCGACTATTTACAGCATGCTCCCTTGCGAGTGACCGGGTTTGATGTTCCCTATCCACCCTCGAGGTTAGAAAACCACCACTTACCCGACCTGGATCGAGTGATGCATGCAGTGGATACCGTGATGCGACACCATGAGGCGAGCAAGGGAGCTGCCCAGTGATGACGGATCAAACTTTTAAGCTTCCAGATCTTGGCGAAGGACTCACCGAATCTGAGGTCCTGAACTGGAAAATCAAGGTTGGCGAGCATGTGGCGCTGAACCAGGTGATTGCCGAGGTGGAAACCGCGAAGGCGGTTGTCGAATTGCCTTCCCCCTTTGCTGGGGTAGTGCAAGAGATTCACGCACAGCAGGGGGAAGTTGTCCAAGTCGGTGGCCCCCTAGTCACCTTCGGCGGCGAGGAATCGGTGCAAGACACCGAATCCGTCTCTTCAGAAGCGCAGCGGACGCCAACCCTGGTGGGCTATGGTGCGCCGGCGTCTACTGGGGCTCGACCTGCACGTAAGTCTCGGCCTGTGCGACCTGCACAACCTGTCACGGTGGAGCACCACAAGGAACAGCGATCTGCGGTCACTCGTTGTACACCGCCAGTACGTAAGCTGGCCCGGGACCACGGTGTGGACATCTCCGCGCTCGCCGGGAGCGGTGAAGATGGCCTGGTGCTGCGCCGTGATGTGCAAGAAGCGATTGATGCCAGACATGGATCTAATGAGGGCGCAAATACTGTCGACAAGAGTGGGTCGCAACGGCCGGTGGGAACCGAAGACCGGCATATAAAGATCACGGCAGTTCGCCGCGCAACGGCCAAAGCGATGGTGCAGTCGGCGTTTACCGCTCCGCATGCCACCGAATTCTTGACCGTCGACGTCAGTGAATCAATGGCGCTTATCGAGCGGATGCGTTCTCATCCTTTGATGAGTGATGCCAAATTGAACATCACAACATTGGCCGCCTTGGTCGTGACCCGATTGTTGCGTACCTACCGTGCGTTGAACTCGTCGTGGGATGAGGCGGCTGACGAAATCATTGAGTACGGCTCGGTGAACTTGGGCATGGCGGTGGCCAGTGACCGCGGGTTGCTGGTTCCTGTGGTGAAGAACGCTCAAGACTTGCCACTACCTGAGTTGGCGGCTGCCTTGGGCGAGATTATTTCTCAAGGCCGTGCTGGCAGCCTCTCGCCAGCGCAGTTATCCGGTGGTACTTTTTCAATTACAAACGTTGGAGTGTTCGGCGTAGATGCTGGGACACCAATTCTTCCTCCGGGGCAAGCGGGAATCTTGGCACTAGGCCAAGTGAAACGCAGGCCTTGGGAGTATCGAGATGAAGTAGCGCTTCGCCATACCATGACTTTGGCTTTGTCGTTTGATCACAGAGTGGTTGACGGCAAAGAAGCAAGTGAGTTCCTCTCAGGTGTCGGCTCGGTTTTGGAGGACCCAGGATTGATGAATATTTTTATTTGAGAACAAACGAAAGTTGACTCGGGAATAATATTTTTGCCCGAGTGACAAAAGGGATTTCAAGCATTGCTTTCATGAATATTCATTGGTTGTTTCGCAATTTTTGATGTAATCTCATTCACTACGTGCTACAGCTCACGCTTGCCTGCACGGCTCTGCGAAACGCAGAAGCAGCAACCTTATGTTGAGGAGAAATAGGATGCGATACTCGCACGCATCTAAGGCTGTCGTTCTATCAGCAGCCTTGGCACTGACCCTGTCGGCTTGTGGCGGCGGTTCAACTGATTCCGCAGGCGGCGAAGGAGACGGCTCGTACGTCGTCACCGCAAACACCACCGAACCACAAAATGGCCTACTGCCGGCTAACACCAACGAAGTTGGTGGCGGTCGCGTTATGGACCTGCTCTTCACGGGCTTGGTCAGCTATGACGCAAAGGGTGCTCCGGTCAATGAACTCGCAGAGTCCATTGAGACCACGGATTCCCAGAACTACACCATCAAGATCAAGTCCGGTGAGACTTTCTCCGATGGTTCCCCTGTTACTGCTGCTTCGTTCGTGGATGCCTGGAACTTCGGTGCCGCAGCCAAGAACGCTCAGCTGAACTCCTACTTCTTCGAATCCATCAAGGGCTTCGACAAGGTAAACGCTGAAAAGTCCACGGAAGACAAGATGGAAGGTCTGAAGGTTGTCGATGACACCACCTTCACCGTCGAGCTCTCCCAGCCAGAATCTGACTTCCCACTGCGTCTTGGCTACACCGCTTTCATGCCATTGCCAGAAGCAGCCTTCGAGGATCCTAAGGCCTTCGGCGAAAAGCCTGTTGGCAACGGCCCATACAAGCTGACCGAGTGGAACCACGACGTCAACCTGAAGATGGACGTCAACGAGAACTACGACGGTCCACGTAAGGCCGCTAACGGTGGCATCGACTTCAAGGTCTACCAGTCCACCGATTCGGCCTACCAGGATTTGGTCTCCGGAAACCTGGACGTACTGGATCAGATCCCACCAAGCCAGCTCGCTTCCTACCAGTCTGACCTGGGTGACCGTTCGGTCAACTCGCCATACGCTGGTAACGCAACCATCACCATCCCTGGCTACCTGGATCACTTCAAGCAGGATGAAGAGGGTAACCTCCGCCGTGCAGCGATCTCGCGTGCTATCGACCGTCAGCTGATCATCGACAAGGTGTACCAGGGCGGCAAGGTTATCGCTAAGGACTTCACCGCTCCAGTGATCGAAGGCTACGACGACAGCCTGCCTGGCAGCGAGGTCCTCGCCTTTGATGCTGACGAAGCTAAGAAGCTTTGGGCCGAAGCAGACAAGATTAGCAAGTGGGATTCCGGCGATGAATTCTCCATCGGCTACAACGTTGATGGTGCCGGTAACAAGGAATACGTCGAGGCAGTTGTTAACCAGCTGAAGAACAACCTTGGTATCAACGCGACTGCCAAGTCGTTCAGCTCCTTCAAGGAACTTCGCGCTAAGGTCACCTCCTACACCATGACCGGTGGCTTCCGTACCGGTTGGCAGGCTGACTACCCATCGCTGTACAACTTCCTGGGCCCACTATTCGGTACCGGTGCAGGTTCCAATGATGGCAAGTACTCCAGCAAGGAATTTGACGACGCACTGGCCAAGGGCCTGGCTGCGACCGACGCCGCTGAGGGTGCCAAGATCTTCAACCAGGCACAGGAGATCTTGTTCAAGGATCTTCCAGCAATCCCACTGTGGTACCAGGCTGTCCAGGGTGGTTGGAGCGAAAACGTATCCAACGTTGAGTTTGGTTGGAACGGTGTTCCAATCTACAACGAAATCACTGGTAAGTAAGTAATTTCAGCGTTCTGGCTAGATAGGCCGGAAATTGCTGAAGGACGCGTCAAGGGAGACCCGAATAAATGGGGGTCTCCCTTTGGCGTGTCTGATCTGCCTCCCAAAAATAAACGTCGAAATATTTATCGACGGAAAGAGGGAAATTATGGCCAAGTGCCCTCCTGCATCTCGAGGTGAGATGCACGCATGCTAAGTTTCATGCTGAAAAGAATTGCCCAGCTGATCCCGGTCTTTATCGGTGCAACACTGCTGGTGTACTTCTTGGTTTTTGCAACTCCCGGTAACCCGATTGATGCTCTTTCCGGCGGCAAGCCAATGTCAGACGCGACGCGGGCGGCGCTAGAGGCTCAGTACAATTTGGACAAGCCTTTCTGGGTCCAATACGGGTTGTACCTGAAGAATCTGGTGACCTTCGACTTGGGAACCTCGTTCTCCGGGCAGGAAGTTAGTGCCCTCTTAGGCCGCGCCTTCCCAGTCACCGCACGCCTTGCGATTCTTGCTCTGCTTATTGAAGGCGTTTTTGGTGTCATCTTTGGTGTCATCGCTGGTATGCGTAAGGGCAAGTGGTTCGATTCGACCATTCTCGTTGCATCCCTCATCGTGATCGCTGTGCCAACCTTCGTACTTGGCTTCGTACTTCAGTTCGTAATTGGTGTGAAACTTGAATGGGTCAAACCCACTGTTTCCGGCGCGGCAACCTGGGGCGAACTCTTCTTGCCGGCCCTCGTGCTTGGTCTGGTCTCACTGGCATATGTGGTCCGTTTGACCCGTACCTCGGTGATTGAAAACAAGTCCGCTGACTTTGTGCGTACCGCCACCGCCAAGGGCTTGAGCCGAAACCGCGTCGTTTCTGTACACATTCTTCGTAACTCCCTGATCCCGGTTGTGACCTTCCTCGGCGCTGACCTAGGTTCGCTCATGGGTGGCGCGATTGTCACCGAAGGTATTTTCAACGTGCCAGGTGTTGGACACTTGCTGTATTCGGCAATTCAAAAGGGTGAGACTCCGACCGTGGTCGCTATCGTCGGTGTTTTGGTGATCATTTTCGTTGTCGCCAACCTGATCGTGGATATGCTGTACGCACTGCTTGACCCAAGGATTCGTTATGCCTGAGAACCAGAATTTTAATCCGGAAGACGGCCTGCCAATTAGTAAGGTTCGCGCAGGCAAAGTCTCCAAGTACAAGATTGAGCACTTTGTTGCTCCTTTGGATGAGACCCCGCTTCAGGCTGTCGACTCCGTGAAGGAAACAGGTAAGCCACTGTCCATGTGGGCCGAGGCTTGGCGTTCCCTGCGCAAGCAGCCACTGTTTATCATTTCCGCAATCCTGATTCTTGCGGTCATCGTGGTTGCAGCGTTCCCACAGCTGTTCAGCTCCCAGGACCCAACCTATTGCGCTCTGGAAAACTCAAATGAGCCCGGCCGAGCCGGCCACATTATGGGCTTCAATCTTCAGGGCTGCGATATCTACGCGCGCGTTATCTACGGCACGCGAGCATCGCTCTTGGTTGGTATTTTCACGACCTTGATTGTTGTTGTCGTCGGCGGTGCATTGGGTGCACTGGCTGGATTCTACGGCGGCTGGATCGACGCCATCTTGGCACGTTTGGGCGATATCTTCTTCGCACTGCCACTGATCCTCGGTGCCATCATCGTGATGCAGCTTCCTGCATTCCGAGATAATCGAAGTGTCTGGACAGTCATTGTCACCCTGGCGATCTTCGGTTGGCCTCAGCTTGCACGTATTACGCGTGGTGCGGTCATCGAAGCGCGAGATGCCGACTACGTGAAGGCATCGCGAGCCTTGGGCCTGTCCCGATTCCGTTCACTGGTGAAGCACGTTATTCCAAACTCGCTAGCACCGATCATTGTTGTGGCGACCGTGAACCTCGGCGTGTACATCGTGGCCGAAGCAACGCTGTCCTTCCTTGGCGTTGGATTGCCACCGGACGTCATGAGTTGGGGAAATGATATTTCATTGGCCCAGCAGCAGCTTCGTAGCAACCCAATGATGTTGATGTGGCCTGCACTGTTCCTTTCGGTGACGGTTTTGAGCTTCATCATGCTCGGCGATGCGGTGCGTGACGCACTGGATCCAAAGGCCCGGAAGGGAGCCTAGACGATGACTGAAACTGCAACTCCGAAGCCATTGCTGGAAATCAAGGACTTGGCGATTACCTTCTCCACTCCTGATGGCCCAGTACATGCGGTTCGTGATGCAAACTTCACCGTAATGCCCGGGGAGACCGTGGCGATCGTGGGTGAATCCGGGTCCGGTAAATCGACTTCAGCATTGGCGGCCATTGGCCTGCTGGCTGGTAATGGTTCTGTTTCTTCGGGACAGATCCTTTTTGATGGTGAAGACATCGCGCATGCCAGCGAAAAACGATTCGTTGAGCTCCGCGGTAACCACATTGGTATGGTTCCGCAGGACCCCATGTCCAACTTGAACCCAGTGTGGAAAATAGGCTTCCAGGTTAAGGAAACTCTGAAGGCAAACGGTCTGGCGGGGGATAACCCCAAAGAACGCGTTGCTCAGATTCTTGCTGATGCGGGCCTGCCCAATCCGGAAGTTCGTGCTGGTCAATACCCTCACGAATTCTCGGGCGGTATGCGACAGCGTGCACTGATTGCTATCGGTTTGGCTTGTCGTCCGCGTCTGCTCATCGCTGATGAGCCCACCAGCGCCCTGGACGTGACGGTTCAGCAGCAGATCCTGGATCACCTTGATACGATGACCAGCGAGCTGGGCACCGCAGTCTTGTTGATCACCCACGACCTAGGTTTGGCAGCAGAACGTGCCGAAAAGGTTGTCGTGATGTACAAGGGTCGTGTTGTTGAATACGGTCCTGCGCTGGACATCTTGCGCAACCCTCAGCACCCTTACACGAAGCGACTGATCAGCTCTGCTCCGTCCTTGTCGGCACAGCGTGGTGACAAGCATGAGGCTATCGTTGATGAAATCGTTCCAGGTAAGGCTGAGCCACTGCTCAAGGTTAAAAACCTGACCAAGATTTACGACATCCGCAAGGGCTTCGGCAAGAAGGAAAAGTTCACTGCCGTGGACAACGTTTCCTTCGAGATTCCGAAGGGCACCACCACTGCAGTGGTGGGCGAATCCGGTTCTGGTAAGTCCACGATTGCGCAGATGGTGCTGAACCTTTTGGACAAGACCGAAGGCGAGATCGTCTTTGACGGCGAACAAATCGGTAATTTGAGCGAGAAGAATCTGTTCAAGTACCGACGCCGCGTTCAGCCGATTTTCCAGGATCCTTATGGCTCACTCGACCCGATGTTTTCGATTTACCGAACCATCGAGGAACCTTTGCGCATTCACGGGATCGGCAATGCCGCCTCGCGTCAGAAGAAGGTCAAGGAATTGCTCGAACAGGTGTCGATGCCGGCCTCGACCATGCACCGATTCCCGAACGAGCTCTCCGGCGGTCAGCGGCAGCGTATTGCTATCGCGCGTGCATTGGCCTTGCAGCCTGAAATGATCGTCTGTGATGAGGCAGTTTCTGCGTTGGACGTTTTGGTTCAGGCTCAGGTTCTTGAGCTCTTGGACGAGCTTCAGCGGGAGATGGGATTGACTTACCTGTTCATCACCCACGACCTTGCTGTGGTCCGCCAGATCGCGGACAACGTGTGCGTGATGGAGCATGGAAAGATCGTTGAGCAGGGGACTGCTGACGAAATCTTCGATGCTCCGAAGAGCGAATACACCCGCAACCTGTTGGGTGCGATTCCGGGTGCTTCTTTGATCTAAGCAGACTCGTTCTACGCCTACAGAGGACCGTCAAAACCGAAAGGTTTTGGCGGTCCTCTGCTGTTAAGCAGGGATTCACGAACCGTCATATTCAACGAATATTTCAGATTTTTTCAAACTGAAGCAAACGTTGCAAAACTGTTATAAAACTATTCATGAAACATACTTGTAACTTGGGTGTTCTGATTGAATTTTCCCAATCTGAAAGAAACCCTTGAAATCTCGCGGATGTGGCGTGCATCGCACTAACTGGTCGGTAACAAGCTCGTTGCAAATGGCTCGCAAGAGTGCGTCGAGCATGGAGATATGAAACGAATCTTTCTCTATCCAAGCCAGAAAATTCAGGTTAGTGTATTCCTCAATGGATCGGTCATGTGACTTGTTCCACAGTGAGTCACAACGATTCACAGCTCGTATCATCACGAATTCAAGGAGGCGAAATGCGGTTTCAGCGCGTTTCGAAAGCGGTTGTCGTAGGCGCAGCCATGGCGTTGGCACTTTCTGCATGTGCCCCAGGCGGTAGCGATTCTTCTTCGGAAGCAAGCAAGAGCACCGAGTCGAATGGCGGCGCCGAGGTTACCAACTCCGGCCTGGCTGATCTAGGTGATGTCACCACCAAGGACGACACCATCAAGGTGACTGTTGGTGCTCCAGAGTTCATCAGCTACAACGGCTTCACCCCACAGACGTATTCGACGTACAACTCGGCCATCACAGACCGCATGTTCGCGGGCTTCTACTACATGGGCACCGACGGTACGATCTATCCGAACAAGGATCTGGGCTCCTACGAAAAGGTCAGCGACGATCCGCTGACCATCAAATACACCATCAATGAGAACGCCAAGTGGTCCGATGGAACTCCGATCACCGTGGCTGACTCAGTCCTCGCCTGGGCTACCCAGAACTTGAACTTGAACTCCGGTGACAAGGACAAGCCACTGTTCAACTCAGTGTCCACCGACTTGGGTGACACGGTGCCCAAGGGCCCAGAAGGAGCTGCTGACGGTAAGGAATTCACCGTCACCTTCAAGGATCCAGATCCAGACTGGCAGCTTCAGACCTGGATGCTGCACCCAGCACACGTTGTCGCTAAGAAGGGCGGCTTGAGCACTGACGAACTAGTTCAGGCAATCCGCGATGGCGATTCTAAGAAACTGGAGAAGGCCGCCAAGTTCTGGAACGAAGGCTGGATGACCAAGCCAGGCACCTTGCCTGATGAAGCCGATGTGCCAGTTTCCGGTCCATACAAGCTGGAGTCCTGGAAGGCCGGCGAGTCGGTGACCTTGACCGCCAATGAAAACTACTACGGCACCGCTCCTGCCACCAAGAACTTGAACTTCCGCTTCTTGGCTGACACCGGCATGGTTCAGGCGCTGCAGAACAAGGACGTCGACGTCATTGCTCCACAGCCAACCGTTGATACCCTCGCTCAGCTTGAAGGCTTGGGTAAGGCCGTCAGCATCCAGCAGGGTGACACCTTGACCTGGGAGCACCTGGACTTCAACTTTGCCGAGGGCAACGAGATGAACAATCTTGAACTGCGTAAGGCCTTCGCCATGTGTGTTCCTCGCCAAGAAATCGTTGACAACTTGGTCAAGCCGTTGAACCCTGAGGCTACCGTGATGAACTCTCGCGAAGTCTTCCCGTTCCAAGATAACTACCAAGAAGTCGTCGATGCATCCTATGACGGTCGCTACGATCAGGTCGATATCGATGGCGCCAAGAAGATCCTGGAAGATCAGGATGCTGTCGGTACCGAGATTCGCATCGGTTACTCAGCACCAAACGAGCGACGCACCAATGAAGTTGCAGCCATCAAGTCCTCATGCGACAAGGCAGGCTTCAAGGTCAAGGATGCCGGCGACGCTAAGTTCTTCGCACCGGGCGGCACTCAGGAACGTGGCGACTACGAAGTAGCACTGTTCGCATGGGCAGGTTCGGGCCAGATCACTTCGGGTCAGAACATCTACTCCACGGGCAAGCCACAGAACTACGGCAAGTACTCGAACGAAGCCGTCGACGAGGCCTGGACCAAGTTGGCAACCTCGCTTGATCCTGCGGTTCACGCCGAACAGACCAAGGTCATCGAGAAGCTGCTGTGGGACGACCTGTATGGTATCCCACTGTTCGCACACCCGGGCTTGAGCGCTTCGGGATCCGATATCCAGAATGTCCGTCACACCGCTACCCAGAGCGGCATCGTATGGAATGCCGAACAGTGGCAGCGTGCTGAATAAGCCTTCAGGGCAAACAAATCGCTAACACCAACTGCGAGCGCCCGCGGGGCCCGATCATCATCGGGCCCCGCGGTGTGTCCGCCACCAGTATCAGGTGACGTGCACACCGTGAGGTGAGAAGAAAGAGGACATTAAAACCGTGTTGAAGTTCATTCTCAAGAGATTAGGATCGGCCGTCGGCGTGCTATTTGCCGCTTCGCTGCTGCTCTATATCTTGGTTATCAACTCTGGCGATCCGCTAGGAGACCTTCGCGAAAGTAACGCTGAAAATCGCGAATACCTGATGCAGCAACGCATCGACTACATGAACCTAGAGCAGCCTTGGTACCTGAGATACCTAACCTGGCTTGGTGGAGTGGGTAAATGCTTCGTAGGATCCTGTGATCTAGGCCAGAACATCAATGGAGTTGAGGTCAGTGGGCTACTCGCTAACGCCGCGTCCTCGACATTGCGCCTAGTACTCCTGGCCACCGTGATCGCCGCTGTACTGGGTATCGCCATCGGGGTGCTGACCGCAGTACGCCAGTACTCCGGCCTAGACTACCTCGTCACCTTCCTGACCTTCCTGTTCTTCTCCCTCCCTGTGTTCTGGGCAGCAGTGCTGCTCAAGGAATACATGGCCATCGGGTACAACGATTGGCTTGAAAATCCGCAAATATCTATCGGCACCAGCATCCTGATCGGTGTCATCGTCGGTTTCCTTTTGCAGATGTTGCTTGGCGGTTCACTCAAGCGCCGCGGTCTTACCTTCCTGATCACCGCGATCTTTGTCCCGCTGTTACTGCAGTACAGCCTCTGGCTAAACTTCTACCGTTACCCGCAAATGGGTCCGGCAATCATTGTCGTGCTGACCCTGTTGTTGGCCTTGTCGGCCACGGCCATGAGCGTTGGTCTTAAAGAGAAGAAAGTACTGTACCCGGCACTGATCACCGTGGTGCTGGTACTCGTGATGTACTACGCAACCTTCTGGCTATTGAAGGATGCCAATGCCTGGATCCTGGTCATCGGGGCAATCCTCTCCGTGGCCATCCCGGGACTCATCGGCAAGTACATGGGTGGACGCCTATCCAAGCTTGCGTCCGGCGTTGCCGCGCTCGTCGGCTTCATCGGCGCAGGACTGACCGTGCTGGATCATATCTTCCGTGCCTGGCCTGGCTTCCTGGATCTCAAGGGCCGTCCGATCGGTACCATCGGATCCTCCACCGCAAACCTCGGTGGCGGTTTCTGGGACAACTTCTTGGATAACGCAACCCAGCTGTTATTGCCAACGATCGTTTTGGCCATCATTTCTTTGGCAAGCTACTCGCGCTACACGCGTTCCTCCATGCTCGAAGTGCAGCAGCAAGACTACATTCGCACTGCACGCTCCAAGGGTTTGAGCGAGCGTACGGTGATCTTCCGTCACGCTTTCCGCAACGCGTTGATCCCCATCGCCACCATTGCGGCCTTTGACTTTGCCGGTCTGATTGGCGGCGCCGTGGTCACCGAAACGGTCTTCGGCTGGAAAGGCATGGGCGATATGTTCAGCACCGGTCTGCACGCAGTAGACCCAGCCCCGGTGATGGCCTTCTTCTTGGTCACCGGTACCGCGGCAATTCTTTTCAATCTGCTGGCAGATATCGTCTACGCGCTGCTTGATCCACGGATCCGGGTCTAGGGAATTTAGGACATTCGATGAGTAACATAAATGGAAAGACTCCACAGGACCTGACGTCCATCGCTGAAGTTGAAGACGCGAAACTTGCCGCTTCCACAGAACAGTCGAAGAGCCAGTCGCGTATCGTTTTTGAACGTTTTCTCAAGCACAAGCCGGCCATGATTTCCTCGGTCTTGCTGGTGCTGATCACGGTCATCGCCTTTACCTCCGTCGGTTTCGGCCCGCTGCCCGGCTGGTGGAAGCAGAGTTATCTGGATGCAGGCACCGTGATTGATGGTGGCAAGCCAACGCTCTCACTGCTACCCACCTGGCTTGGCGGATCTGGCTTTGCCATCGGCGAGCATCCCTTCGGTCAGGACTCGGTTGGTAAGGACTACTTCGCACTGGTGATGAATGGTGCACAGAAGTCCATCGTGATCGGTGTGGTCGTCGGTTTGGTTGCGACCTTCCTTGGCGCAGTGATCGGTGCAGTTGCAGGATACTTCCGTGGCTGGGTCGATGAAGTTCTGATGCGCATCACCGACCTATTCATTGTCATCCCACTGTTGGTCCTGGCAGCAGTACTTGGACAGATCGCCGGGCGCAGTTCCAGCTCGATCTTTGCCCTGGCCCTAGTTCTTGGCCTGGTCACCTGGACAGGCCTGGCCCGTCTGGTGCGTGGCGAGATTCTGAGCTTGCGCGAACGCGAGTACGTATCGGCAGCCCAGGCCATGGGGTCACGCACGTCCCGCGTGATCTTCAAACACCTGCTGCCCAACACGGTCGGCGTGATCGTCGTGAACGCAACCTTCGCGATCGCCGGTGCAATCCTGCTTGAATCCTCGCTATCCTTCCTGGGCTTCGGCGTGCAGGCCCCAGAATCTTCGCTGGGCCTGTTGATTAGTCAGTACCAGAATGCCTTCCTGACCCGACCATGGTTGTTCTGGTGGCCGGGCATGATCATCGTGGTCTTCGCACTGTCTATTAACTTCCTCGGCGATGGTCTGCGCGATGCCTTCGACCCACGCCAGAGTGGCAAGCGTCGCCGCCCTCGCGCCGGACTCTTTGCCATGCCAACCCGTAAGGAGAAGCCATGAGCCATCTCGCACCAGAAAATACCTCCGGTGAATACGCGCTGAGCTTCAATGACCTGAAGGTCACCTTCGAAACCTCCGGCCCGCTGGTTCACGCAGTCAAAGGATTATCCCTTGCGGTACGCCCCGGTGAGGTGGTCGCACTGGTGGGCGAATCGGGATCTGGTAAGTCCGTGACCTCCACCGCGGCCATGGGCTTGCTTCCGGAGAACGCGAACATCTCGGGTGAAGCAAAGATTGGCAACGTCAACGTTGTGGGCCTTGAACAGGGCAAGATGCGCAAGATGCGTGCCACCGACATCGCCATGGTTTTCCAGGAACCGATGACCGCGTTGAACCCGGTGCTCACCATCGAACGCCAGTTGACCGAGGCCTTGGAACTACACGGTATCGCTTATGGCAAGGCCGCGACAGACCGTGCCATTGAGCTGCTCACGATGGTGGGCATTCCGGAGCCTGACAAACGTATCAAGCAATACCCTCACCAGTTCTCCGGAGGACAGCGTCAACGCATCGTCATTGCCATGGCGATTTCCTGTGACCCGAAGGTGATCATCGCTGATGAACCAACCACGGCATTGGATGTCACCGTGCAGGCTGAGATCTTGGATCTGCTGCGTGAGCTCAAAGACCGCTTGAACACTGGTATTTTGCTAATCACCCACAATATGGGTGTAGTGGCGGATATGGCTGATCAAGTTGCTGTGATGTTCCAAGGCAATTTGGTTGAAACCGGCTCGGTGGACCAGGTGTTGCTTCACCCGCAGCACGCATACACCCAACGCTTGCTGGCCGCTGTTCCACGTTTGTCTGCTCCGGCGTTGATCACTGAAAATGCGCCACATAGCGAACGGACTGCCCCTGCCGGCCGCGAGCTGGTACTCGAAGCCAAAGACTTGGTGTTGGAATACAACATGCGAGGCAAGGTCTTCCGTGCGGTGGAGGGCGTCAGCTTCGATGTGGCCAAGGGTGAAGTATTAGGCATCGTGGGGGAGTCCGGTTCTGGCAAGTCCACTATCGCGAAGGCAGTTATTGGGCTCTTGCCAGTGGCCGAGGGAAGCTTGTCGGTCAAGGGACACAACCTTCCTAAGCTCTCGCCCAAGGAAGCCCGCGCGGTACGCAAACAAATCGGCGTGATCTTCCAGGATCCGGCAGCTTCGCTCAACCCGCGATTCCCGATTGGTGAATGCATTACCGAGCCCATGGTGGTACACAAAGTGGGTTCCAAGGCCTCGAGAATTAAGCGGGCCGAGGAATTGTTGGATGCAGTCAAGCTACCGCGCAACGTCATCAACCGCTACCCGCATGAGCTCTCCGGCGGACAGCGCCAGCGCGTGTGTATCGCCCGTGCCCTGACGTTGAATCCGGAGCTGCTGATCGCCGATGAGCCGACCAGTGCGTTGGATGTTTCGGTCCAGGCGGTCGTGCTTGAAATGATTCAGGACCTGCAGCGTGACTTCAATTTCGCCTGCTTGTTTGTTAGCCATGACTTGGCCGTGGTGGACATGCTGGCAGACGCAGTGGTCGTTATGCGCTCAGGTAAGGCTGTGGAACAAGGAATGGTTCAGACCGTCCTGCACGCACCAACCCATGACTACACCAAGCGATTGCTGGCAGCTGCCCCAGTCCCGGATCCATATGAACAGGCGACTAGGCGCGAGGCGTGGCGATTGCTGAATAAGAACAAATAGTTACGTGTATAGAGACAAGGAGCCGGAATTATTTCTGGCTCCTTGTCTGTTTCCCCAGTAGATTCGTTTTTGGACCTTCTATAGGCAGTTCGGGAGACTCTATGGGCTTTGCATCGATATTTATCATCGCAGCAATTATCGTGCTGTGCGCTTTCCCGCTGGTCATTGGTGCCTTCAGGGGGCTGGATCGAAAAGCCGATGAGTTAGAGAACCTAGATCCCCAGACTTCAAAAGCACTGCGAAAAGCGCGTAAAGATATTGACCGGGGCAAGGGGTATTACGGCCCCCGTCAGTAAAGGCAGAAAGACCACGAGCGCCGGCCCGGGGCCAGCACTTGTGGTCTTTGACTGTTTGTAGCGTGGAACCTAGTCCAGCTGCATGACGTTTTCGGTGACAACCTGTGCCCGAGCATTCGAGAAAATCTGCTCGGTACCTACAGTCTTGAAACCACGGCGTTCCAAAACCTTGATAGAACCGAGGTTGTCTTGAACGACGTGTGCGGTCAGTGGACGCTTAGTGTATTCGGCCAAGAAGGCATCCACGGCGCTGGTAGTGATTCCCTTGCCCCAATACTTGGTGGAGGTCCAGAAATTAATCTCTGGGGTCTCACCGTCGAATACCAGAATGGAACCAACCACGTCGCCCTCGTGTTCGATGGTGCGAACCAGAACATTTGGATCATTCAGGATCGAGTTCCAGTGGTGGTCGAATACCGCGCGATCGGCTGGGTTACGCGCCTGATAAGCGGCCATGAGGTTCGCCTCGGGTTCTTGCTGGTGAGCAAAGAATGCGTCCAAGTCGGAAGGGCGGACTTCACGTAGCTGCACGATAAAGGCCTTTCAATCGGGTGGGTCAGCATGCCGTTTTCGGAACGCTGCGGAACATTGGCTTGAGAACTACACTACCGGGGAAGTTAGAGCTGCGAGAGCCATATTCGACAATAGTGGTTTTAAGCCTGATTTTTTCGTTCTAGGCGAGTGCGCAGAATGGGCGGTGGAGTTAAGCAAACCGAAGACTGCGTGGGCCCGGAAACGATGTGACTGCTTGCTACCTGAAGGGTGCAATTTTTCTAATTCATGGGTCCATAAGCCGATATATGAGTTCTGAAGCTTTCGCACCAACGCTAGTTCAGCCTTAGGCAAAGACTTGAGATCCCGGTCCTGCACCTGCAGGATGTCAGGGCGCGAGAGCGAAAAATCAGTATGAAAGTCAACTAATCGCGAGAGGACTTCCAGCGGCGAGCCGCCTTCTTGGCAAGCCTCTTGACCGCCGGCGTAAATATCCTTGGACATGTCGACCAGCAAAGCGATGAGTACAGCTTGTTTTCCCGCAAAGTGTCGGTAGACAGCGGGCCCAGAAATGCCGCAGGCAGCCCCGAGATCTTCCAAAGACACACCGGCATAGCCGTGCTGGGCGAAGAGCCTGGTGGCTTCCCGTAATAGTGCCTCACGCCGTTCCGCTTTGGCGCGTTCGCGGTCAGTTGGTTCGTTGAGGGTCTGATACCTGCTCGCCATCACCATCATCTCCTTACAACGGCCAGTCTGAACTCTGGACAAGTGTGACCGGTGCCACTACTGTCAAAAATAAAGCTGTTTACCCATCAGTAGGCGGTAATCAGTTAATAATAATTAACCATACGCGTCGTGACCGTTGCTTCCAAGACGCTCACACGCCGATCGCAGAAAAAGACCTATATCGACATACTGCCGATCCAGTATCTCGATATCGGTTCATCCCTCAACGAAGAGAGAAACTGATGATTAACCTCGATCTCGACGAACAGTACCAAGACCTGGTCAACATGGTCCGAGAATTCGCCCAAGAAGTTGTAGCACCGCAGAGCGCGGCCAATGACGCCAACCATTCTTTTCCATATGACATCGTCAAGCAAATGGGCCAGATGGGACTGTTTGGTCTGCCAATTTCGGAGGAATACGGCGGTTCAGGGGGCGACTACTTCCACCTAGCCTTGGCGCTGGAGGAATTGGGCAAGGTTGATCAATCGGTGGCCATCACCCTCGAAGCTGGCGTGTCGCTCGGTGCCATGCCCATTTACCGTTTCGGCAACGAAGCCCAAAAGCAACGGTGGCTGGAACCGTTGGCAACTGGTGAACGTTTGGCCGGATTTGGGTTAACCGAGCCAGGAGCCGGTTCCGATGCTTCAGCAGCGTTGACCAAGGCGAAGCTTGAAAACGGGAATTGGATAATAGACGGCGCGAAAGAATTCATCACCAACTCAGGAACGGACATCACTTCACATGTCACTGCCACCGCGGTGACGGGCACGGACGAGGCAACGGGGAAGAAAGAAATTTCGGCCATTATTGTGCCTACCGGTACTCCTGGGTTTACCGCCGAGAAAGCCTACGACAAGGTGGGTTGGCGAGCCAGCGACACTCACCCGCTGAGCTTTAACGCGGTTCAGGTGCCGGAAGAAAACCTCTTGGGGGAGCGCGGGCGCGGTTATGCTTACTTCCTTGAAATCCTTGATGAAGGGCGCATCGCCATTGCTGCGTTGGCCACGGGTGCCGCGCAAGGCTGCCTTGACGAGGCGGTTAAGTACGCCAAGACTCGTACAACCTTTGGCACTGCCATCGGCAAGAATCAGGGTGTCTCATTTATGATCGCTCGCATGGCCTCACGCGCGCACACAGCACGCTTGGCCTACTACGCAGCTGCGGCAAAAATGCTGGCTGGTAAAGACTTCAAAATTGAAGCCGCCCACGCGAAGCTGATTGCCAGTGAGGCAGCCATGGACAATGCCCGAGACGCGACGCAAATCTTTGGTGGCTACGGATTCATGAATGAATCGCTGGTGGCCCGCCACTACCGCGACTCGAAGATCCTGGAAATCGGTGAAGGAACTACCCAGGTGCAACAGATGTTGATTGCGCGCAGCCTTGGGCTGTAGTCATTGATTTGGTGGTGCGCCACGGCTTGCACAGGGCGTGGCGCACTTTGGGTGCTCACAGTTAGAAGAACCATAATGGATGGGTGAGCTCCCAAAAAACTTTTACGCCAACTGGTCACCCACGCCGGGTATCCCTGATTGGTTCTACCGGATCCATCGGTACCCAAGGCTTGGACGTCATTTCAAAGGCATCGGACAAATTCTCGGTGGCTGCTCTTTCAGGCGGCTACAACGTGGAATTGCTTGCTCAGCAGGCTGTTGAATACCGCCCAGCTTTGGTTGGATTCGCCGGAGACTCTGTCGACGAACTCGCTTCAGCGATCAAAGATGCTGCGAGCCAGGCTTCGGTTAGTGGATACGAACCTGAACTCGTCGCTGGGGAGCACGCGGCAACTGCGGTTGCTGCCTTTGGCGAAGCGGACGTTGTGCTTAACGGCATTACCGGCGCCATCGGGCTTGCTCCTACCATTGCAGCTCTAGAAGCTGGGCACCTGTTGGCCCTGGCGAATAAAGAATCCCTGATTATCGGTGGACAGGTAGTCAAGCAGATTGCCGCACCAGGACAGATTTCCCCGGTTGATTCTGAACATTCTGCTTTGGCACAGGCTTTGCGTTCAGGCGCGCCAGAAGAAGTTTCCAAGTTGCTGGTGACTGCTTCGGGAGGCCCATTCTTTGGATACACCTATGACCAGTTGCGCGAAGTGACACCAGCACAGGCGTTGGCGCACCCCACGTGGGATATGGGGCGCATGGTGACGACGAACTCGGCAACCATGGTCAACAAGGCTTTGGAAGTCATCGAAGCTCATCTGCTTTTTGATGTGCCATTGGAAAGAATCGAACCTGTGGTGCACCGCCAATCGATCATTCACTCCATGGTCGAGTTCATTGATGGTTCGGTAATCGCTCAGGCCTCGCCGCCGGATATGCGATTGCCCATTGCCTTGGGAATCAACTGGCCGCATCGTGTTGCAGGTGCCGCCAACGCCTGTGATTTCTCAAAGTCAGCCAGCTGGACCTTTGAACCATTGGATGAAGAAGTGTTCTTCGCAGTGAAGTTAGCGAAGCAAGCAGCAGCTTCTTCCGGGACACACATGGCTGTCTACAACGCCTCAAATGAAGTCGCTGTGGATGCTTTCCACGAAGGAAAAATTCGATTCACTGACATCGTCGAGACCATCGAACACGTACTCGATGACTACACGCCAGTGAACGCCGAACTTAGTGTAGAAACCGTTCTGGAAACGGACCGTTGGGCCAGAGCGCACGCTGCGAAGATTCTGGGAGCCAAAGCATGAGCGTCATCCTTTTCATTGCCGGCATCCTCTTTATGGTTGTTGCTGTTGGTCTATCTATTGCACTGCACGAAATAGGTCACCTCGTACCAGCGAAGCTTTTTAAGCTGCGCGTGCCGCAATACATGATCGGCTTCGGCAAAACCCTTGTTTCGTTTAAACGAGGAGAAACTCAGTACGGAATCAAGGCGCTTCCTCTGGGCGGCTACATCTCGATGGTTGGCATGTATCCGCCACGACCAGAAACTGAAGACGACAAGCCAGCAAAGAAACCTAGCCTGTTCCAAAAAGTGTTTGGGCAGATGGTTGATGATGCTCGGTCTCAAGCAAACGAAAATGTTTTGCCGAGCGACGAAGGTCGCTTGTTCTACCAGCTGCCGGTCTACAAACGCGTGATCATCATGCTCGGTGGCCCGTTCATGAACTTGGTGATCGGTTTTGTTGTCATTGCTATTGTTCTGACCAGTTTTGGGCAAGCAACGCCGACAACAACGATCTCCGAGGTGTATCAGTGCATCGCCAGCGCAGAGAACGCTAATCAAACAGAGTGCACCGACAAAGACGTTCCCGCTCCAGCCTATGAAGCGGGGCTCCGTCCCGGTGACACCATTACTGCAGTTAATGGCGCCGCCGTGGAACAGGGTGAGTGGAACAAACTTACCGATGTTATTCGGGTGAATCCAGGGCAATCGATCACCCTCGATTACCAGCGGGACGGCCAAAACCACACGACCACATTGACCCCGTATCTCACCGATCGGCCGGCCACCGACGACAACGGTTATGTGCTTACCGATGACCAAGGCAACTACATCATGACCAAGGTTGGCTTTGTGGGGATGAGCTCCTTGCAAGAGGATCTGACCCAGCCACTGAGCGCAGTGCCGGGAGTGATCGGAAACCAGCTGCTCACGATTGGAAACGTTATCTTGCATCTGCCGCAGCGCATGGTGGACGTTGCCCAGGCAGCGTTTGGTGACGGTCAGCGTGATCCAAACGGTCCAGTGTCTATTGTCGGGGTCGGGCGAATTGCTGGTGAAATCAGCGCCGAAGACTCAATTTCAGTCAGCGATAAGTTTGCAACCTTGCTGTCTTTGGTTGGTGGACTGAACCTCGCGTTATTCGCCTTCAACCTGATCCCGCTATTGCCACTAGACGGTGGGCATGTGGTCGGCGCGCTTTATGACGGCATCAAGCGAATGTTCGCCCGAATCTTTAACCTGAAAAACATCAAGCCGGTGGACACCGTCAAATTGTTGCCACTGACCTATGTTGTTGTGGTGGCCATGTTGGTAATGGGTGGTCTCTTAATATACGCAGACATTTTTAAGCCAATACAGTTGTTCTGAGCCAAGAGAAATATGCTGTAGCTATGACTGTTTTTGCTGTTGAATACGTTTACGCTGATGACTCTGTAGAACTGCGTAATGAACACCGTCCGGCGCACCGCGAGTACCTCATCGGTTTTGTAAACGAGGGCCCAGTGCGAGTTTTGGCATCAGGACCGACCCCTGCCACCGACGGCGCGTTACTAATCCTGGCCGCTGAGTCCGAGGCAGCACTGAACGAAGTACTGGCCAATGACCCATTCAAAAAGGCTGGTGCGATTGCCCAGACCACCATCTCCGAATGGAACCCAGTCATCGGACTGCTGCAGGAATTCGCAGCCTAGAGCAACAGCGAGATAAGCTCCCGCATTTCTTTCATAGAATGCGGGAGCTTAGTAATTTAACAGTTCGGTGGATGCACACCCTGAAACCATAGGAGTTGGAGGCGAAATTATGGATTTGCATGTCAATGAGAGCCTGATCATCCCTTCAGCTGAGCTCACTTGGAACTTCAGTCGATCCGCTGGTCCCGGTGGTCAACATGTGAATACCTCGGACTCGAAGGCTGAACTCTCGTGGCCAGTTAGCGCATCCCGCTCACTATCTGCTTGGCAACGACAACGGTTGTTAGAGAAGTTAGGTTCCCGCCTCATCTCAGGTGCACTGGTGGTGAGATCATCGGAAGAGCGATCCCAGTGGAGGAATCGCCAACTCGCCATGGAGAAGATGGTGCGGCTGATCAATCAGGCGTTGGCTCCCGATGCGCCGCGGCGAAAAGCCACCAAGCCGACAAAGGGATCACAGCGAAGACGGCTCAACGCCAAATCCAACAGGTCCATGACCAAAGAGCTTCGAAGAAAACCTACCCGAGATTAAATGTACTCAGGTTAAGTGATTCAAGTCATAAATCTTCCGGGAATTGGCGATGATCGTCGATAGTTGAAAGTAGATGAAGCGTCAGCTTGTTTTTATTTTCTAATTTAGGAGTTTGCCCATGGCTACCAAGGTCCTCACCCTCGTTGGATCGCTGCGTAATGGTTCAACAAACCAGCAGCTGGCAGAAGCTAGTTCGCACAATGCACCCGAAGGTGTGGAGGTAGCTGTTTTCAGCGGCCTGGAAAACATTCCTTTCTACAACGAAGACACTGACGTTGAGGGCGGTGTTCCAGGGGCTGCTCAGGCACTTCGCGACGCAGCTGCAGATGCCGACGCTCTGATGCTGGTGACCCCTGAATACAACGGCACCATGCCAGCGGTTCTGAAGAATGCCATTGACTGGCTGTCCCGCCCATTTGGCGCAGGCGTTGTCTCGGGCATGCCAACCGTGGTCGTTGGCACCGCGTTTGGACAGTACGGTGGCGTTTGGGCTCAGGATGAAGCCCGTAAGGCACTGAACATCGCTGGCGCTAACGTTCTGGAAAACGTCAAGCTCGCAATCCCTAACTCCGTTGTTCGCTTCGCTGAATTGCACCCAAAGGATGACGCTGAGGTTGTTGAGCAGGTTACCTCGGTGCTCAACAGCATCAAGGAAATTGCTGAAGCTAACTAAGCTGTTATCAGCCCAACAGCTTTGAAATTGCGAGAAAGGCCACGGCGACCCCGTGGCCTTTCTCGCATGAGTACCCGCTCACCGCGATACGGTGACATACTTGGACTAAGAGATTTACCCACAATTTACTCGGAGGCGTCCATTGACTTCGGTCAGCCTAGGTATGCCGGCAGGTCCACCGCCGGTACTCACACCACGTCGTAAGACCCGCCAATTCCAAGTTGGGTCTGTCGGGGTCGGTTCTGATTCGCCGATTTCGGTCCAGTCGATGACCACCACCAAAACTCACGACATCAACGCGACGCTACAGCAAATTGCTGAGTTGACCGCTGCTGGTTGTGACATCGTGCGCGTCGCCTGCCCTACCGACAAGGACGCGGATGCACTGAAGATCATTGCGATGAAATCGCAGATCCCAGTGATTGCAGATATTCATTTCCAGCCGAAGTATGTCTTTGCTGCCATCGAAGCCGGTTGTGGCGCGGTTCGTGTGAACCCGGGCAACATCCGTCAGTTTGATGACCAGGTCAAGGAAATTGCCCAGGCCGCCAAGGACCACGGAACCTCCATTCGCATCGGTGTGAATGCCGGATCCTTGGACCGCCGTTTGCTGAAGAAGTACGGTAAGGCAACGCCAGAGGCTTTGGTTGAATCGGCTGTCTGGGAAGCATCGTTGTTCGAAGAACACGGCTTCCACGACTTCAAGATTTCCGTCAAGCACAATGACCCAGTAGTCATGGTTCGTGCCTACGAACTGCTGGCAGAACGTGGCGACTGGCCATTGCACCTGGGTGTCACCGAAGCCGGTCCAGCTTTCCAGGGAACCATCAAGTCTGCCACCGCCTTTGGTGCCCTACTTTCGCAGGGTATTGGCGACACCATTCGTGTCTCGCTTTCGGCACCTCCAGTTGAAGAGGTCAAGGTCGGCAACCAGATTCTTGAATCGCTGAACTTGCGTCCGCGTAAGCTGGACATTGTTTCTTGCCCTTCGTGTGGTCGCGCACAGGTGGATGTTTACACCTTGGCAGAACAGGTCACCGAGGGTCTTGAAGGAATGAAGGCTCCACTGCGTGTGGCTGTCATGGGCTGTGTTGTTAATGGCCCAGGCGAGGCCCGCGACGCTGATCTCGGCGTGGCCTCGGGTAACGGCAAGGGACAGATCTTCGTCAAGGGCGAAGTGATCAAGACGGTGCCAGAAGATCAGATTGTTGAAACGCTGATCGAAGAAGCTAACCGTTTGGCTGAGGAAATGGGACTGACCGATGACGAGAATCCTGCCTCGGGTTCTCCCGTGGTCTCCGTCAGCTAAAGATAGCCGACGAAGCGACAAAGGGGTGCCACGGACTTTGAGTCGTCGCGATACGACGGCTCTGATCGAGTTGCTCGACCGTGACCCTGTCGCCAATATTTTCACCCGTTCTCAGGTGAATCTGCACCGATCGGCCGCGCCAGATGGGTTTGCCCATATTGCGGGGATCGACGGTGAAGCTGGCCTCGAATCGGCATGCTGGGTGGGCGCGAATGTGGCGCCTACCCTCATGTCCGAGGAAGAAGCGAAGAATTTTGCGCAGCATGCCCTAGAATCTCGGCAACGATTTGCCTCGGTTTTTGGGCCAGCGCAGTCGGTCCTAGCCATGCATGAAGTGCTGCGCGAGGGACCACAAGCGATTTTTGACGTGCGTGGGAATCAGCCACTGCTAACGATTTCACACCAGCCAACGGGCATTGCGCGCAACAGACTTCGTCCGGCGCGAATTCACGAATTCGACTTGGTACTTCCAGCTAGTGCGGCCATGTTTGAAGAAGAGCTTGGATACTCTCCTTTGGAAAATGGCGGAAGTTTTTACCGTAGTCGAGTTCGTCAATTGATCCGTGACGCACACACTGTGATCGACTGCGATGAAAATGGCGAGGTCATCTTCAAAGCTGATCTGGGTACTGTGACTGAAGAAGTTGTTCAGATTCAGGGTGTATGGGTCAACCCAAAGTACCGGGGCCTCGGACTGGCCTCCGGATACATGAGCAGCACGGTTGATTATGCCCTGCAATTCGCTCCGGTTGTCAGCTTGTACGTAAACGATTTTAACGTCGCCGCGGTGAAGACCTATGAGCGCATTGGTTTTGAACAGGTCGGAACTTTCGCGACGATCCTGTTCTAAAGATCATGTTCTAAGTAAAAGAAGTCAGAATACAAGTGTGGGGCGGGACCAAATGACTTGGTCCCGCCCCCACACGTGTATTTTTCACTCTTTTAGTTCGACAGTATCGTTTCTACGTCGTCCAAGATCTTGTTAGCACCAACTACGCCAATGCCAACCATCCAAGTTTCATCGGCCACTTCGTGCACTTTGGAGTTCTTCACGGAATCAAGGGAAGTCCAGAGTCCGGTGACTTTTTCCATCGTTGTTGCCTTTGGATCCCCGCCTGGATTGGTGAAGAATACAAGGTCCCCATCGATCTGTTCGTATTGTTCAGGACTCAATTCCTTCATGGAATACTCATTCCAGCCTTCGGAACCCAAATCAAAACCGACGCTCTTCAAAATTGAACCTGAGAAAGAGTCCGGACCGTAAAGCCTGAAGTTATCGGGGCGGAAGCGCACGATGGAGACACTAGTGTTCTTTGCATCGACTTCTTCTCCGACTTTGGCAGCGCGCTCATCCAGTGCGCTGATCAAGCCTTCCATTTTTTCGCTCTCACCCACGGCAGCAGCAGTAATGCGAGCTTGCTCTTGCCAGTTAGTTCCTGAATCCTCAGAGAACACGGTAGGGGCAATGTTGGAGAGTTCATCGTAGATCGCTTCATGACGTACTTTCGCGCCAATGATCAAGTCGGGCTTCAGATTGGCGATCTCGTCCATGGAAGGTTCCATGGTCAATCCAACGCTAGTAGTCTCGCCTTCTGGCAGATCCAAGTATTCAGGGAAGCCCTGCGAGGCTCCTGATTCTGTGGCGCCAACGGGGACGATATCCAAGGCGGCCAGTGCATCAAGATGTGGGGAGTCGATGACCACGATTCGTTCGGGTTTACCATCGATCTTCGTCGTTCCCATGGCGTGTTCCACCGTGTATGGGGCGGAGTCGTTGGCTGAAGAAGTTGGGGTCGCAGTCGTTGCGGAACTAGCGCAACCACTGAGCGCAACAATGCTGGCGAGCGAAAGAGCTGTCAATGCCGCGACATTGCGGATTCTTTTAGTAATCAAGGAGGTTCCCTTATTATTTGAGAGTGAGTAAGACAACCCTAATACAAGAAATGCACATCGAGTGAATCACGATGCAGTAGCGTCACAATTGAACGTAAGCCAAGCAGGCAAGGCCAACACCGCGAAACCTAAGACGCTTTCGTTGACGGCAGGCTATCTGTGCACCGTGCTCGCCTTGGCCGTAGTTTTCCTGCTGAGCCTTTGTTTGGGGTCTAAATCCCTATCGATTTCAGATCTGTTGCAAGTCATCAACGGCACAGCAAGTACGGGGGATCAACAGATAGTTTTCGGGCTTCGCTTGGCACGCAGCATCAACGGAGTACTCGTTGGCCTGGCATTAGGAGCCAGCGGGGCAATCATGCAAAGCGTGATCCGGAACCCGATTGCTGACCCAGGAATTTTAGGCATCAATGCAGGTGCGGCGCTCGGTGTAGCCATTGGCATACTTGTGCTTGGCTCGGCAGGAATGTTGGCAAGCATCGCTTTTTCATTGGGCGGTGCAGCCATAGCGGCTTTGTTCTTGTTTGCTTGCGCTTCCATGCCTAGCTTCCGAGATTCTGCGGTGCGCATCACCCTCTGTGGTGTCGCGTTCTCCGCTGTTCTTGCAGGAATCACACAGATGCTGATCCTCTCAGATGAACATTTGCTAGATCAGTTCCGTTTTTGGCAGGTAGGTTCTTTGACCGCCAGACCAATTGAAGCAGCGCTGTGGGTGGGGCCAATAATTTTGTTTGGAACCTTGCTCGCATGGCTTATTGGGCAGCGACTGAACATTCTCGACCTTGGCGATGAAAGCTCAAACGCGCTAGGAGCATCAGCATCATGGAGCCGAGCTAGTGCATTGATCGTGGTTGCACTGCTGTGCGGACCTGCAACAGCGCTGGCAGGACCGGTCGCGTTTGTCGGATTCGCGGTCCCACACTTAGTCAGACTTGTATATGGGAACAACACGAAACAGGTCATACGTTTTTCTGCGTTACTCGCGCCTGTGCTACTACTGCTATGCGATATTGCCGGCCGTCTAGTGGGCAATGGTGCCGAAGTTCAAGTGGGGATCATGACCGCAATCATCGGCTCGGTCATGCTTATCGTGCTGATCTTGCGCCCTAGTACGAAGAAGCTTTCATGAAAAATAGTCGCGTGGACAAAAGTGCCAAATGGCTGCCATTACTTGGTGCAGTTTCGTTGGTTCTGGTGGCTGGATCAGCGTTCTTTGGGGAATATCGCGTGAGTCTGGCTGATTTCGGCAACACTTTGCTGGGTAATCCGCCGGCACCACTAACAGAATTTTTCATCATGCAACGCCGTATTCCGCGGGCCTTGGTCGCATTACTGGCAGGAATGATGCTGGCTGCCAGTGGCAGCCTTTTGCAACAACTACTACGCAATCCCTTAGCAAGCCCTGACATCATTGGTATCACCAATGGTGCGTCCCTAGGCGGTTGCTTGGTGATCCTCATTTTTGGTGGATCGCTGGCTGATGCATCAGGTGGCGCGCTCATCGGAGCTGCTTGTGTCTCGGTAGCATTGCTGGTGGCAGTGCGTGTTTTTCGCTTGAGCGGAACAAAACTGATCCTGTTGGGTGTTGGGTTAGCGGCCTTGTCGACGGCACTGATCAACTACCTGCTGACTCAAGTCTTTGTCCCGTCAGCACAAATTGCACAGACGTGGTTGGTCGGGTCCTTGCAAGGTCGAGGCTGGGAAGAAGTTCCATGGCTGAGCGCCGGCGTAGTACTTCTCATCGTGGTTCATTGTGGTTTCGACAGAGAACTTCGAATGCTTCAGATGGGCGATGACCTTGCCTCAGCGCTTGGGGTATCGGTGGGGAAAGTCCGTGCACTGCTCTTCGCCGTTGCCGCCATTTTGGCAGCCCTAGCTGTGCTCTGTGCGGGTCCTATTGGCTTTATTGCCTTGGTAGCACCGCATATCAGCCAATCGATGACCGGCTCACGAAACCTACTGGTGTGTGCACTGAGCGGAGGAATCTTACTGATGCTCAGTGATCTCGCAGCCCAATACCTGCTGCCCGTTGTACTGCCCGTTGGCGTGGTGACGATCGTTTTTGGTGGTGGCTTCTTCCTCTGGATGTTGTTCAAGCAGGGGAGGGTCAGTGTCTGAAATCCAAGAGCGACGACGGACCAAGTTGCGCGATCAGCACCGTCACGAGAAACGATGGCAACAGCTTCGGGTGCATTCGGTGCGCAGAATCCATGACCAGTTTGTTCGAATCGAATTTGACTATGGATCTGAGGAGATCGAATCCCATGGATTCGATGACGTATTGGTCTTATGTTTTCCCTTAGTTCTTAGCACCGGAGCAAAACCAACTGAGTCGGACGGAGTGCATGACTACGCGACGCGTGAGTATTCTGTTCAATGCCTGGATACGAAAAATCATTTGGTGACTGTCGATTTTTTGGTACACCAACACGGGGTGGCCACACGATGGGCACAAAATGCGAGACCAAACCAAAGGCTTTGGTGTATACCGCCGCGAATGTGCAAAGGGTTTGCAGAAGCATCAGCCACATATTTGTTTGCGGATCCAAGTGCGCTGCCCGCGGTAAGCAGATTTCATAGTGAAGCCCGTGAGACTCCAGGACACACTGTCCTTGTTGATGCTCAATTCGCAAAGGGAACTTTGAAAAGCTCCCCTCGGAGGGGACTTACTTTCCTCGACATTCAGACGCCAGCGGATCGACTGATTGAGGCCAGCGGGCTGGGTGGTTCGTCTGAGCCTGAATCGTCGTTCATTTGGATTGCAGGCGAAGCCCATTGGGTCTCTGGGCTACGCAGAGCACTGGTTCAAGACTACGCAGTGAACAAAGAAAATATTCAGTTCACTGGCTATTGGAAGTTTGGGTAACCTTTTCGTTCAGCGTAAGTACGAGTGAAACTGTCGGTACTAAACGACCTGATCATGACAAGTTATCCGCAACTCGTAGGTCGTAATCTTATCGCTGGCTCCGTTGATCTCTTAGACTCAAGAGAGTAAAGCCAAACGGGATAGGAAATTTTGTGGCTCAAGGCAATGCTTCCAGGTTGTATCTAGCTGCCGTATTTTGCCTCGGCGCAGCGAGTTTGGCAGGCTGCAGCGCTGACGAACCTGCACCTGAACCAACGTCAGCGTCGCAGGTGAACATCTCAGCAGACCAGCTGCAAAAAATTCTTGAAGATTTTTCACAAGAGGATGCGAACGCCAAGGTCATCAGCGATAAGAAGCTGCGCTCCACCATCCCGAAAGCTCAAGAATGGCTTGAAAATGCGAAGGTCAACCCGAGCAAATGTGGAGTTACCTTTGCTGAACCGGTGGCGGACCAGCTACAAAACTCCACTATGGGTGCCATTGAATCTCAGAACAATTACATCACCGTCGCTATATACAAAGACTCGCAACTTTTAGACAAACAATGGGATGCCAAGGCTTCGGCCAACGACCAATGCTCCCGTTATTCAGTGACTACGGGCAACGAATCACGGGCTTACCACCTTGCCAAACAGCCAATGGACTCGGTAGCTGACAAGAACGAAAGCTATGTTGTCACTAGTAGTGATGGGAAAACGACACAACAACAACTTGTGACACGATCCGCCAGTTCAAACGTGTTGGTAAGTGTTCAAGGAACCACATCAAACGGACAAACGCAGGAACAAGTCAAAGAGGCCACAGCGAAGATCGATGAGCTATTCAACAAGTTGCACGGTTAGATTTGCGGTCTGATTCTCGGCTATCTGCTTCAGCGACAATTAAGGAAACCTTCATGACCAAGCGTCCACTTCTTTGGGCGTTGCCGTTGATGGCATCGCTGGCGCTAGCTGGCTGCTCTGCACAAACGACCGATCCAGTTCCAACTTCTTCCGAGTCTGAGAACGTGTCACAGAACCAAAGTGGCACCGCCGAGCAAATCACTGGAAAAACTCTTTCGGCGGAACAAGTGGAAAGCATTGCTGCGAATTTGCTCGAGGGAGAACCCTCAGTGCAAGTCATCAACAATGAGCAGATGCAGCCTCAACTTTCCGCTGCGAAAGATGCGCAGTTGCCCCAAGGGATCAAGCCCGAGAAGTGTGCGGAACTGAACGAAAAGTACACGGTTTCTGACCTGACTGGCTCGGTCGCTGCCACCTCGACGAGTAGTTCTGACCAAATGGGTAAAGTCGTGCAAATTTTCTCATTGACTGATGAAGGCACTCGAAAGAAAGTTCAGGATGCCTTGGGACTTGATGACCTTGAAGGGTGCGAGACGGTCACCATAGAGCAAGGTGATACGGACATTAAAGCGCAGCGTCAGATCTTGCCACTGGACGTCAAAGCCGAAAAGGCATTGACTATGTCCACCATCATGGACGCGGGCGGCGGACAAAACTTAAGCTCTGTGGCGGTGCAAGCCCTGGATGGAAACAACTTCGTATTAGTCACCTTGCAGACCGGCTCACTGGAACCTGCCGAATTGGCAGCTCAGGCTGTGGAGCTTACGGATAAAGCGTTTGATGAAATCAAATCGGCGCAATAGTTCTTGTATGAGCTTTTATTTCGAACGTGTTGTGTAATACTAGATTAGTCTTTCATCACCGATCTGAGGATTACATCATGAAGAAGCAAGCTTTTTGGGTACTGCCCATCGCAGCCGCACTGGCCCTGAGCGGTTGTGGCAGTTCCGGAAATGAAACCACTGGCGCTTCCGAGAATTCGGGTGCTGCACAAGAACAGTCCGCGGGAACCCCGGCTCTCACGGCGGAGCAGGCCGCTTCGGTAGTGAAGTCGCTGGTCGGCGATGACTCCAAGGCGCAGGTTCTCGACGGTGACACGATCAAGGCATCGCTGCCTGAATCGAAGAAGGTGCTTGAGCAGATGGAAATCAAGCCTGAAAAGTGCGCCGAGCTAGTCACGCAGCAGGGGACTGAGGACCTCGACGGTACCAACATGGCAGTAGCAGTCGTGCCGGGTGACAGCCTAGAAACGACAACCTACTCGGTTGTCGGATACGAAGATTCGGCAAAGCTTGAGAAGGCCAAAACTGCGATCGAAAAGAAGGACCTACAGGGCTGCGACAAATTCTCGATGTCGATGTCAGGGCAGGAAATCTCGGCATCAGCCAAGATCTTGGACGCGAACTCCGACGCTGATTCGACCGTCGCTACCCAGACCAGCATGACCGTGAACGGAACTGATGTTCCTGGTGGGTCGTACCAGGTCCAGGGACTGGTAGGTTCTAACGCTGTGGTGGTTGCCTACACCGGTGGAACTGAAGAAAAAGCTGAAGGCGAAGTCATTGATCAGCTCATTGAAGAACTGAACAAGGCTGTTGCTGAGGTCAAGTCTGCCGCCAAGTAAATTCCGGCAGCGTTGCTGGCTCTTCACCGACCCGAATTGCGGACCGGTGGAGAGCCATCAATATTTAAAAGTTTGATGAAGGGTTCCCAACTCGACACGAAGCATGGCATCCTCAGTAAATGACTGTGGAGTACCGTGGCCCCGAGGCATTGATTCAGGCCGCTTTGACCGCGGGGGAAGATCCCTCGGCCAAGGCGCGTAGTCTCAAAGCGCTACATCAAAGTTGGGCGCAAGGAACTCGTATTCCCACCGTGGTCCGCCCTGTTGTAGCTCGGTCTTGGTCTCGTGCAGGTGCTTTGGAAAAAGATATCGTCCCACTTGACGCGTCCTCCATACGAGAGTTGCGTGAGTCGAATCAGGAACTGAGCAACCTCGTTGATTTGTTTAAGGATCGGCTGTTGTCCTTGGCAACGCAAGCAGGGAACCAGTTAGTCATATCTGATGCGCAAGGATACGTTTTGTGGGTTCTGGGACCTTCAACTGTTCGACGTCGAAGCGATGGCATAGGTTTCGTGACTGGCGCGCGCTGGCGAGAAAGTGACGTTGGAACTAACGGAATTGGCGCGGCGATGGCTGAGAAAGTCCCGGTGCAAATCTTCGGCCCCGAACACGCTCGTGAAGAACAACATTCGTGGGTATGTACCTCCGCTCCAGTCATTAATCCGGCGACAGCTTCCTTGATCGGGGCAATCACTTTGGCCGGCTCCTTTAGAACAGCCCACCCTCATTCTCTTGCGCTGGTCTCATCAGTGGCCCGTGAAGCCGAAACACACCTACGCGCTAATCATGCGTTGAGGATGCAACGCTTGGAACTGACGAACCAACTGCCAGAAGAAGAGTTCATCTTAGTGGATTCACAAGGATCGGTGGCTGCCAGTCGAGGGTTCAGCGTGAGCGAGCGAATCAGCCTTCCTGTGGGCCTAGAAGAAGGTCGCTCATGGATTAGTGGCTTCGGTTCCTTTAATGTTCGGCAAGTCCCTGGTGGTTGGATACTCACGAGAACTCATGAGCACCTGAAATTGGAGGTAACCTCCGGTTCCTTGCGTCAGATCATGGTGCACTCGGCTGGCGAAACCACGCAGATCGCATTGAGCGAAAAGCATTGGCAGATTCTTGAGTTACTGGTTGAGCATCCAGCGGGACTAACGACCGATGAACTGAGATCACTTTGGCCAGCAATGACTCCACAGGTGACAATTCGCGCTGAACTTTCACGCCTGCGTTCCAAGTTACCTGGAATGATTGCATCGCGACCATATCGACTCGTCGTCCCAGTATTCCGGGGCAATTAGGCCGCGATCTAGCGTTCACCGATGCAACCTTTTGCAACGGTTTCATTTTGTGATCCAAGTCATATTCTTGTTTCACGGCGGCCATCAGAACCGCATTTTCAGGACTTCCGATGAAATGAAGTGATGAGTATGTCAAGCAATGAAGCACTGACTCAAGCCCAGCAATGGAGCCAGGCCCTAGAACAGGCGCTGAGCGAAGGGGATATCCCAAGCGCCATGCAACTGTTTGGGGAAGAATCTTTCTGGCGTGACCTCACCGCGCTGACATGGAACCTGCACACCAGTGAGGGGCGGGAAGACATTGGCAACATGCTCCTTGGTGTGGACCGTGGAGCATGGCCACGCAACATCAACGTCACCAGCGCCAATGAAGTCGACGGAGTCATCGAGGCTTGGTACACTTTCGAGAACGACGCGATTCAAGGTCTGGGGCTCTTTCGCCTCCGTGACGGACTGTGCTGGACAATACTCAGCACTGCACAGTCACTGCGTGAATTCCCTGAACCGGCGGGAAGGCTGCGTGAACTGGGCGCTGAACACGGCTCATCAATGAGCAAAGAAAATTGGTTGGACCGTCGCGTGGCCCAGCAGCAGTCCCTAGGCATCACCGAACAGCCGTATACCCTGATCATCGGTGGAGGCCAGGGTGGCATCGGACTCGCTGCGCGGCTCAAGCGCATGGGCGTGCCAGGGCTCGTGATTGACAAGCATCCCCGTCCCGGAGACCAATGGCGCTCACGCTATCACTCCCTAGCGTTGCATGACCCGGTCTGGTACGACCACATGCCATATATCGACTTCCCTGATCACTGGCCAGTTTTCACACCAAAAGACAAAATGGGCGACTGGCTGGAAAGCTACACCAAACTCATGGAGCTGGACTATTGGTCCTTGACCGAAGCCACCAGCGCACGCCAAGACCCAGACGGTGAGGGGTGGGTTGTTGAAGTAGTTCGTGATGGCGTGCCGTTGACTTTGCGTCCGACCCAATTAGTGCTGGCCACTGGAATGTCAGGTATTCCGAACATTCCGAAGTATCCAGGTGCCGACATTTTTGAGGGGGAACAAAACCACTCGTCGACTCACCCTGGCGGAGAACACTATGCCGGGAAAAAGGTAGTGGTGATTGGCGCCAATAACTCTGCCCACGATATCTGCGCGGACCTAGTGCAAAATGGCGCCAACCCAACGATGATTCAGCGTTCAAGCACTCATATCGTGAAGTCAGAATCGCTAATGAAACACGTGCTCGGTGGGCTGTACTCAGAAGAAGCCTTGGCCGCAGGCATCGACCATAACAAGGCAGATCTGATTTTCGCTTCAATCCCATACAAAGTGTTGCCCGAATTCCATAAACCAGCCTTCGCCAAGATTCGAGAACTTGATGCAGACTTCTACAAGTCCTTAGAAGATGCGGGATTTGACCTGGACTTCGGTGATGATGATTCCGGCCTGTTCCTGAAGTATCTACGCCGCGGCTCTGGCTACTACATCAATATTGGCGCCAGTGAACTGGTTGCCGATGGCTCTATCGCGCTGGCCAAAGGCGAAGTTTCTCATCTGACAAAGAATTCGGTCGTCTTGGCCGATGGTACTGAACTTCCCGCCGATGCGGTGGTATACGCTACCGGCTACGGATCGATGAATGGCTGGGCCGCCAAACTCATCTCCCAAGAAGTTGCTGACGCTGTGGGTAAATGCTGGGGCCTTGGCTCTGAAACTACGAAAGACCCAGGACCATGGCAGGGCGAACTGCGCAACATGTGGAAGCCGACCAAGGTGAAGAACCTCTGGTTCCATGGTGGAAACCTGCACCAGTCACGGCACTACTCAAAGTATCTGGGCCTGCAGCTCAAGGCTCGTTACGAAGGATTGGAGACACCGGTGTACGCGCTCGCCGAGACCTATCATCAGTCCTAAAATCACGGTAGTGTAGCTTTCAATCCGCATCGGGTCGGGAAGATCAATTATGCTGATCTTCCCGACCGAATTTTATTTGCTCTATTTTGCAACACGGGCTAGCTCATAGCCCTTGAATTTATTGGGAAGTGGCCCGAAGCGGTAGCATTGGAATTGGTCGACTTTTCGGCCAAAAACCCTTTTGATTTTGCATAGCTAGTCGGCACCGAAAAACACTTTCGGAGTCCGACGGACGGAATAGGACGCCCCCGAGTGGTTTTGAAGCTTTCCACTACCTTCTTGCGCACCTTGCGTGAAGATCCGGTTGACGCCGAAGTCGCCAGCCACAAGCTGTTGGTACGCGCCGGTTACATCCGCCGTGCAGCCCCAGGTATTTACACTTGGTTGCCGCTGGGTTTGAAGGTCCTTGCGCGCGTTGAAGCTATTGTGCGTGAGGAAATGAACGCCATCGGTGGTCAGGAAGTGCACTTCCCGGCGCTGCTGCCACGTGAACCATATGAGCAGACAGGCCGTTGGACTGAGTACGGTGAAGGCCTGTTCCGTCTGAAGGACCGTAAAGAGGCCGACTACCTCTTGGCACCGACCCACGAGGAAATGTTCACTCTTCTGGTCAAGGACTTGTACAACTCGTACAAGGATCTACCGGTTTACCTTTACCAGATCCAGAACAAGTACCGTGACGAAGCACGCCCGCGCGCTGGCCTGCTACGTGGCCGCGAATTCATCATGAAGGATTCCTACTCCTTCAACATTGATGACGCCGGCCTGGACGAAGCCTACATGGCTCACCGCGGTGCCTACCTGAAGATCTTTGAGCGCCTGGGACTGGAAGTTGTTCCGGTATTCGCACAGGCAGGTGCCATGGGTGGCTCGAAGTCCGAAGAGTTCTTGCACCCTACCGCCATTGGTGAGGACACCTTCGTTCGTTCGCCAGGCGGGTACGCTGCCAACGTTGAAGCTGTCACCACCGTGGTTCCGGACGACATCGATTACACCGATGCTCCGGCTTTCGAGGTTGTCGAAACCCCGAACACCCCAACCATCGATTCCCTGGTTGCGGCCGCTAACGAACTGCGTCCACGTCAGGACCGTGCTTGGGAAGCCAAGGACACCCTGAAAAACGTGGTGCTGGCGATCATTGATCCAGAAGGCAACCGCCACCTGGTGATCCTGGGTGTTCCAGGCGACCGACAGGTAGATGAGAAGCGTCTCGAAGCCACCATCGGTGTTGCGCTGGGCATCAATGGTGAAGTTGCCGTGGAGCAGGCTACCGCGGAAGACCTGAAGAGCCACCCTGAGATTGTGACCGGATACCTCGGCCCGGCTCTTGGCCTAGACCAGCAGCTACTGGGCAAGGACACCGAGGGTGGTATTACCTACCTGGTTGATCCACGGATCGTTTCCGGAAGCACTTGGATTACCGGCGCAAACGAACAGGGCAAGCACGTCTTTGGTCTGGTCGCCGGTCGCGACTTCACCTTTGACGGCACGATTGAAGCGGTCAACGTTCTCGAAGGTGATCCAGCACCGGATGGCTCCGGTCCATTGCGCACCGAGCGCGGCATCGAAATGGGTCACATCTTCCAGCTCGGCCGTAAATACGCTGAGGCGCTGGATCTGAAGGTCCTAGACCAGAATGGCAAACTGCAGGTTGTCACCATGGGCTCCTACGGTATCGGTGTTACCCGAGCCGTGGCCGCTTTGGCAGAGGCCTACCATGACGAAAACGGTCTGGCTTGGCCTAAGCAGATCGCTCCTGCGGACGTACACATTGTGGTCACCGGCAAGGGCGAAGAAATGCTTGAAGCCGCACTGAAGCTGGCTTCAGAACTTGAAGCAGCTGGTCAGGAAGTCATCCTGGATGACCGTCCAAAGCTCTCTGCTGGCGTGAAGTTCTCCGATGCTGAGCTGATTGGCATTCCAACCATCGTTGTTGTTGGCCGTGGCTTGGCTGATGGCGTAGTTGAGGTCAAGGACCGGGCAACTGGCGAACGTCGTGACGTGAAGGTCGAAGATGTTGTTGCTGAACTGACTGCCTAAGGGCAACAAGAATAACTAAATAGGGGAGTAGCGCGGTGCAAGAAATTCTGGAATTCCTGTCCGTCAACGGTGAACCCGTATCAATCTGGCCCTTGGTCCTGCTGTTGCTAGCAGCGTTGGGCGCAGGATGGATCGATGCTGTTGTTGGCGGCGGAGGACTGATTCAGTTGCCCGCGCTACTTCTTTTCCCTGGCATCACGCCGGTGCAAGCGCTGGCTACCAATAAGTTGGGGTCAATTTTTGGCACCACTACCAGTGCCATCACGTATTATCGGCGAACTAGCCCAGACTTGAAGACGGCCATACCTATGGCGCTGACGGCGCTAGTCGGGGCCTTTAGCGGCGCAGCACTAGCAACTGTGTTACCGTCCGAAGCGATCAAGCCGATCATCATTGCAGCGTTGATTGCAGTATTGCTTTTTACGATCTTTAAACCCAAGGCAGGGGAGCTCTCCCGCCTGCGCTACACCGGCCACCAGCATTACCTCAGGGCCATCATGATCGGTTTAATCATTGGTGGCTACGACGGCATGGTCGGCCCGGGCACTGGATCATTCTTGATCATCGCCATGGTCACCGTGCTTGGTTACAACTTCTTGCAGTCATCGGCGAAGGCTAAGATCGTTAATCTGTGCACGAACCTTGGTGCACTATTACTTTTTGTTCCTACTGGCCACGTGCTCATCGGACTAGGGCTGGCCATGGGCGTTATGAACATGATCGGTGGCTACCTTGGAGCGCGCATGGCCATCTCTAAGGGCAACGCTTTCATCCGAATCGTATTTGTTGTTGTCGTCAGCGCGCTCATCATCAAGCTCGGCGCAGACATGATTTTGGCCGATCGGTAAATTTTCGCAGTTTCAACCCTAAAAGGTTTTTGCGCTGGAGGCCTCCACTGTTGTGTAGCCCGCGTGGTGCTTCACCTGTTGTGGGGCAATAGCGTGCACTACGGAGCTAGAGGACATCTGGTCAATACGGAAGGTGAGAAAACTCGTCCGTGATGCCAAGCGGTACAGTTCCCCGATACTGGTTTCCTGCGGCAAAGGTTCAACCACTTGCAAGGCCGTGCAACCAATGGAAACGTGCATGAACCACAGGTGACCATGCACTGGGTCAATGGTCGTGACAAGTACCGGAGGCTGATGTGCAGCGACCAGAGACATGACGTCACTGAGCCGTTCATCTGGCTGGGCGATGACGATGGGCATTCCTTGGGTCCACCCATGGGCGCTGAGTTGGGCACGGCCTTGTCTGGAATTAATGATCTCGCTGACTAGTTCCGCTATTTTAGATCGGACAAATCGACCTGGCATTATCCATCCTCCTGTGTACGAAGTTGTAACGAGTGTCTGGATCCCCTGTGAGCGCTATGATTCGGACTGATTCTCTCCGGATAATGCGCCGGATAATTCTGAGATCTAATCACTAATCGTTGACTCTTCCCCTCACCATAGCCGTTATGGCAGTGAATAGCGAGAGGGAGATAGGCGCTAATGTAATTGCAACGTTTAGTCTACTGGCATAAATATGGGCTGGATGAGGCTGCCCTTGAGTTGATCCGCAAGTAGGAGTCCGAGAAACCTCGGTTTGACCTGAACAATTAAACTCAGGCGTGGTTCATGCTGGGCCTTGAAATGTGTGTAATTGGTTATCCTGCAAATGGATAAGTGGATGCAGAATTCAGGTGAGGGAATTGTTGATCATTGCAACAAAAAATTCTGTTGTGATTAGTTCGTGATACGGGTGCGGTGAATATTCGAGAGTGAATTTCTTCCGCGGCTTATCACTGGTTCACACTGGTTCCGGTTTCCAATACGCGATGATTTGGATTAGCAACAGAATCGTCGCTGAGTACGTCAAATGCCAGGGCGGCAACTTTCGTCCTCGCCTCGCCTTGAGCGTTCCCCGCGGCAAGAACTAATGCCTCGTCAAAGTCTGAATAGGCATCAGTGACCACTGTCTTCAGATTTTCCAGACCCTTATCGGGCAGAGCATAGGCGGGTTGTCGCAAATCCCCGCACTGCGGATCAACCACTGCGCGGAGGGTTTGTAACTGCTTTCCCAATTGCGTACGTTGCGCTTCAATGCCTTCGGCCTGCGATGACGCACCGCGGGCAGCCTGGAGCTGGAGGACGAAATCAAGGGCATAGCCACGATCTAGTGCACGGGCTACAGTTACAGCCTCAAGTTCGTTTGGATCGGTGACTTTCGAAGCCGGATCGAGCAGTTCAGTCGACGGTAAACAGCTCACAGGATCTGTGTTTTCATTGCCCGCTGAAGCACTCAGTGGCAGAGCAAGTGCAGGCGATGATTTTTCCTTGAGGGCATCCAATGCAGTATTGGCATCAAGGTTTGTTTGGAACGCGATTTGCGAGAGCAACTCGTTGCTTTCCAGCGACGGTTTTTCTAGCGCAGGCGTGGAAGCGGAAAAAGTCGCGACATCTTGCAACAAAGATTTTACGATCTCAGGGTTGTAGGCCGAAGGTTCGGCCGGTGCGGACTCTTGAGCGAATTGCAGTTCTCCCAACAATGCGGCGCCTTGGGACAAAGAGGTGCCCAGGTTCGCCAGTGCTTCGGATTCCTCACCCTGGGCCAGCCCGGCCAGTTTGTTGGCTCGCGCTGCCAAGTCAGCCAGCTCGGCCCCGTGAACCAGTAAGGCCCGTTCGTCTGCGGAAGCGTCTTTGACCTCTTCTGGAAGCCCGTGAGCGACCAGCACGTTATGAAACACGGTACTTCCGATTCCCCACGTCACTGCCACCGCAAGAACCCCGGCCAGTGTAGGAGCAATCCAACCTGGTGCTCGGCGTGTGGGAGCCGTTTTGCGGTTGGTGGAGTGGGGAGATTTTTCAGTCATAGCGATTCGATCATGCCATGATTTACCGGTGTTTTCGGGCAATAGCCGTGTTGCGCGCCACCTCAGCGAGAAAAAGTGCGTGAGTTCTTTCACCTGAGACGGTTTGGCAGTTCTCAACGAGCCAAAGGCACTATAGGCTTAAAGGACAACATCGAATAGCGTGGGAGGATATCCATGACCGGAATGCCGGCCGATACCGAACAGGAAGCACAGCGACTGACTGCATTGCTTTCCAAGGAAGTAGAATCCCACGGGCTTCTCTTAGAAGAAGTGACTTTACGCCCGTCCGGCAAGCAGATCATCGTTCAGGTCATTGTCGACAAAGCCGACGGCCACGATTCGGTGAATCTTGATGAGCTTGGTGAAGTTACCACCACGATCTCTAACGCCCTGGATAAAGATGTTGCTTTTGCCTCTGCTGATCCATACGAACTTGAGGTCAGCTCACCGGGTCTTTCTCGACCACTGACCGCTCAGCGCCACTGGGTGCGAGCGCTCAACCGCATGGTCAAAATCTCCCTCAGCGACGGAACCAAGCTGCGCGGACGCCTGCTTGAAGTCAACGACGCTGACGTCCTGGTCGCCGAACACCGCGAGCCAGCCAAAAAAGGCATGAAGACCAAGGTTCTTGAACCGGAACTGCATGCTTTTGAAAATATCCGTAAAGCTGTTGTCGATCCAGAACTGAACTTCGATGACGCACTATTAGACACCGTTGATTCTGAAGATTTGGAGGGCTAAGCGTGGATATCGATCTCAACGCTCTGCGTATTCTGGAAAAAGACCGCGACATCCCCATGGATGTGCTGATCCCAACCATCGAGTCGGCCCTGCTGCTGGCCTACAACAAGACCGAAGGTGCCATGCCTGGCGCCCGCGCGCACATTGAGCGCAGCACCGGCCACGTGGCCATCTTGGTTGAAGACCGCGACAATGCCGGCGTGCTGTTGGGCGAATTTGATGACACCCCACACGGTTTCGGCCGTATTGCCGCTTCGACCGCTCGTCAGGTCATCATGCAGCGTCTGCGTGAAGCCGAGGATGCTCAGGTTGTTGGCGAGTACTCCGCTCGTGTTGGCACCCTGATTTCCGGTGTCATCCAGCAGGGCTACTCCGCACATATGGTCCAGGTGAAGGTCGGCGATCTGGAAGCACTTTTGCCTCCAGTTGAGCAGTCCCCAGGCGAAAAATACATTCACGGTAACCGTCTGCGTGCCTACGTGGTTTCGGCCGAGCGCGGCAACAAGGGCCCAGCAGTGACCCTGTCGCGTTCGCACCCGGGCATGGTGCGCCTGCTGTTCGGAATGGAAGTACCAGAAATTGCTGACGGCACCGTAGTTGTTGAGGCGTTGGCCCGCGAAGCCGGTCACCGTACCAAGATCGCTGTACGCGCCACCAAGCCAGGCGTTAATGCCAAGGGCGCATGCATCGGTGAAATGGGTACTCGCGTCCGCGCCGTGATGAACGAGCTGAACGACGAAAAGATCGACATCGTTGACTACAACGAAGATCCAGCGAAGTTCATTGCCGCCGCACTCTCCCCATCCAAGGTGGTCTCGGTCGAGATCTTGGACGAAGAAGAACGACGTGCTCGGGTGGTAGTTCCCGATTCTCAGCTGTCCCTGGCCATTGGCAAGGAAGGACAGAACGCCCGTCTAGCAGCAAAGCTCACCGGCTGGCGCATCGATATCTTGGCTGCTTCTGGCGGCAAGGAACCACAGCTCTAAGCCTGTGGTGCACCAACTACTAGCTAGTGACGCGGTCGCCTAACGCTGTGTGAGTCACAACTCATGCGCGCTATGGCTTCCAAACGCGCTAGACTAGTAGTTGGCTCGTATTTACTAGGGAAGGTGGCGACGGCGCTCGCATGAAGCTGCATCAGCAACGAACGTGCATTGGCTGTCGAACTGTCACCAGTAAAAACGAGTTACTTCGATGGGTCCTTACCGATGGTGCACCGCTAAAAGTGGTGAGCCTGGATCTAGAAGGTTCTGCCTTCGGGCGTGGAACCTGGACCCACGCAACACAAAAGTGTGTGCGGCAAGCTGTGCAGCGTAAGGCGTTCGCGCGGACCTTCAGGTCTGCAGTGGACGATTCGCAGGTAGCACAGGCATTTACCGCATACGAAGATCAGCTGGCAGCAAGCCAGCAATCTGGCAAACATGATGAAAGCGGGTCAGAAATCTGATGGCAACCCGATGAGTCGGCAATGTTGAGCGCACAACGATGACCAATCAGTTCTGCGTGATCCACCGTGCGACGGAAGAATTTCACGAATTACACAGCTGATTTGCCAGACCTCCTGATTAAAGATTTTTTCTTTGAAGCTGGGGTTTGAGCAAATCACATCAATACAGGAGAGATGTGGCTAAACCCCGCGTTCACGAGCTCGCTAAAGAGCTCGGAATCACTTCAAAAGAAGCACTAACTAAATTGCAGGATATGGGCGAATTCGTTCGCTCGGCATCCTCGACCGTTGAACCTCCAGTAGCGCGCAAGCTGCGCGATGCGTTCCCAGGTTCCAACAACGCTGCTGCCGCCAAGCCGGCTGCAGCTAAGCCAGCGACCCCGGGTGCACCAAAGCCAGCTGCCAAGCCAGCTGCCACCCCGGGTGCCAAAGCTGCTCCAAAGCCAGGCGCCAAGCCTGCTCCAAAGCCAGCAGCCGCAACCCCAGCGCCAGCCGCGCCAGCTACTCCAGCAGCACCAGCACCAAAGGCAACCCCGGGTGCACCACTGCCAGGGGCAGCACCAAAGCCAGGCAGCAAGCCAGCACCAAAGCCAGGTGCTCCACGTCCAGGCAACAACCCGTTCTCCTCGCAGCAGGGCATGCGCTCTTCTGACTCCGGCGAACGTCGTGGCGGCCAGAACCGTGACGGCAACCGTGCACCACGTCCGGGCGCTCCACGCCCAGGCGGCCCACGTCCGGGCAACAACCCGTTCTCTTCCCAACAGGGAATGCGCGGCGAAGGCGGTCAGGGTGGCCCACGTCCACCACGTGACGGCCAGCGCGGTCCACGCCCAGGTGGTCAAGGCCAGGGTGGCCCGCGTCCACCACGCGACGGTCAGGGCGGTCCACGTCCAGCACGTGACGGCCAGCGTAGCCCACGCCCAGCAGGTCAGGGCGGCCCACGCCCAGCCGGCCAGGGTGGTCCACGCCCAGCTGGTGCAGGCGCCGGCGGTCCACGCCCGGGCGCAGGTGCCGGTGCAGGAACCACTGCAACTCCTCGCATGATGCCTAACCGCACCGATCGTCCAGCCCCAGCAGGTGGCGGACGTCCAGGTGCCGGTGGCGGCGGACGCGGTCGCCCAGGCGGCGGCAACGGTGGCGGTACCGGTGGCGGCTTCCGCCCAGGTGCACCACGCGGTCGCGGTGGCGTTGGCGGTGCTTTCGGTAAGGGAGGCGCCGGTCGCGGCAAGCAGCGCAAGTCCAAGCGCGCAAAGCGCCAGGAATTGGAGCAGATGAGTGTTCCAAGCTTGGGTGGTGTGAACGTACCTCGCGGTACCGGCGACACCGAGATCCGTCTGCGTCGTGGTGCTTCGATCACCGACTTCGCCGACAAGATTGGCGCAAACCCAGCTGCACTGGTCACCGTACTGTTCCACCTTGGCGAAATGGCTACGGCCACCCAGTCACTGGATGAGGCAACCTTCGAAGTACTCGGCGAAGAGCTGGGCTACAAGGTTCTGGTTGTTTCCCCAGAGGATGAGGACAAGGAGCTGCTCGAAGGCTTCGGTCTTGACCTGGATGCTGAGCTTGAGGCTGAAGGCGAAGACGTTCTCGAAGAACGTGCACCAGTGATCACCATCATGGGTCACGTTGACCACGGTAAGACTCGACTGCTTGATGCGATCCGTCAGTCCAACGTGATTGAGGGCGAGCACGGTGGCATCACCCAGCACATCGGTGCTTACCAGATCGTTCACCCACACGAAGGTCGCGATCGTGCCATGACCTTCATCGATACCCCGGGTCACGAGGCGTTCACCGCCATGCGTGCTCGTGGTGCCGAGGTTACCGACGTTGCCGTGCTGGTTGTTGCAGCGGATGACGGCGTCATGCCGCAGACCGTGGAAGCATTGAACCACGCACAGGCAGCTGGCGTGCCGATCATCGTCGCAGTGAACAAGGTGGATAAGGAAGGCGCTAACCCTGACAAGGTCATGGGTCAGCTCACCGAATACGGCCTGGTTCCTGAAGAATACGGTGGCGACACCATGTTCGTGAAGGTATCCGCACTGCAGAAGCAGGGTATCGACGAGTTGCTCGACGCTGTTCTGTTGACCTCCGACGTGCTGGAACTGAAGGCTAACCCAGACAAGTCCGCTCGTGGTGTAGCCATTGAAGCGAACCTGGATAAGGGTCGCGGTTCCGTGGTTACCGTTCTGGTTCAGTCCGGTACCCTGTGCGTTGGCGACACCATGGTTGTGGGCACCGCCCACGGCCGTGTGCGTGCAATGTTCAACGAAAACGGCGAAAACCTCGACGTGGCACTGCCATCGCGTCCGGTTCAGGTCTTGGGTATGTCCTCGGTGCCTCGCGCCGGTGACGGATTCTTGATCACCGAAGACGAGCGCACCGCCCGTCAGATCGCTGACAAGCGCGAAACCGCAGAGCGTAACGCGATGCTGGCTAAGCGTCGTAAGCGCATCACGCTGGAAGACTTCGATAAGGCTGTTGCAGACGGCAAGATCGATACCTTGAACCTGATCCTGAAGGGTGACGCTTCGGGTGCTGTTGAAGCACTGGAAGACTCGCTGATGAAGATCGAGGTTGGCGACGATGTTCAGCTGCGCGTGATCCACCGCGGCGTGGGTGCTATCACCCAGAACGACGTCAACCTGGCTACCGTGGACAACGCCATCATCATTGGCTTCAACGTTCGCCCAGCCGAGCGCGTGTCTGAACTGGCTGATAAAGAAGGCGTGGATATGCGCTTCTACTCGGTCATTTACTCCGCGATCGACGACATCGAAGCAGCGCTCAAGGGCATGCTCAAGCCGGAATACGAAGAAGTGGCCCTCGGTACCGCCGAGATCCGCATGGTCTTCCGTTCCTCGAAGTTCGGCAACATTGCCGGTTCGATCATCCGCTCGGGCACCATCAAGCGCAACACCAAGGCACGCCTGGTTCGCGATGGCAACGTGGTCGGGGACAACCTGTCCATTGACTCGCTGCGCCGCGAAAAGGACGATGTCACCGAGGTCCGCGAGGGCTTCGAATGTGGTATCGGCCTGGGGTCGTTCAACGACATCAAGGAAGGCGACATCATCGAGACCTTCGAGATGCGCGAAAAGCCACGCGACTAATTGCTTCCCAGCAGTTAGCAGTGTGACTCACTGATTCGTGGGCGTTTGACCGATAAGCTTTGGTCAAGCGCCCACGAGTTTTGAACCATTAGGAGAAAACCATGGCTGATTCAGCCCGCGCCGCACGCCTAGCCAAGCGCGTGCAGGTCCTCATGGCCCAGTCGCTGCGTAATGTCATCAAGGACGAGCGCATCGATAATGTCACCGTGACCGATGCTCGCGTCACCAGCGACCTGCAGCACGCTACCGTGTACTACACCGTCTTTGGCGATGACCAGATGAAGCAGGAAGTTGCCGAGCTACTTGAAAAGCGCGGTGGCGCACTGCGCAAGGAACTGGGTCGTAACCTGACCATTCGTCTGACTCCAACGCTGGCTTTTGTTGCCGACGAAATCCCTGAGGGTGCTTCGCACCTGGAGGAATTGTTGGCCAAGGCCCGCGAGAAGGATGCCGAGGTTGCAGCTCTGCGCGAAGGCAAGGAATTCGCTGGAGACCAGGATCCATATAAGAAGGACGAAGAGGATGAAGAAGCCTAAGCTTCTTTGACTCGTGGGGTGATGACCCCTGATTCCCCGGAGATCACCTGTTGGTGGCCTCCGGGGAGTTTCTTTTTCTTCGCGGATCTAGTGGGTCGGATCATGGCGGTCGACCTGCTCACGAAGGGTGACTAATTGTTTTTTGAGGGCAGAAAATTCGTGCTCGCCCAAGAATTTCTGCCACCTAGCTTCGATGTCTGCTTCGATTTTCCTTGCCGCCTGCTGCGCGTGGATCCCGTGTTCGGTGAGCAACACCAGTTGTGCTCTGGCATCGTGCGGATCATCGTGGCGGGATATCAGACCTGCGGTTTCCAACTGATTGACCAGATACGCAGCACTTTGTTTGGTGATCCCCGCAGCACTTGCTAGGTCGGTGAGCCGACTGCCGTTCTCGGCGATGCGCGCGGCCAGTCGCCCCTGCGCCAGCGTGAATTCAAAGCCTGAAGCGTGCAGGGCCGCGACGATGTCTTCTTCAAAAGCGCGCTGGGCGATAAATAGCAGAGTCCCAATGGACATTTCATCGGACTGATCTATTGACATGTTAGTCAGAATATCTCACCATTTAGTCAGAGACTCTTACTACTTGGGGTGGGGAAGATGTTGACCGAAAAAATGTGGGATGTCATCGTCGAAGAACGTCTAAAACTGTGCAACATACTTCGTGAGCTCAGCCCACAACAGTGGAGCACACCATCACTATGCCAAGGATGGAGCGTCCAAGATGTTGCCGCCCACCTGATCAGTGCCCCACAACTTGATGCCAGAGCAATGCTCAAACTCATGCCCTCCATGATCATTCACGGATATAACGGCATGACCCTGCGAGATGGGCAACAACGTGGCAGGGCAGGCGCCAAGGCTATTCTTCAACAATACGAGCAATTTGCCACTTGCAGGCGTGGCCCGGCACTAGTGAATGTCAAAGAGACGCTGACTGACACGCTCGTACACTTCCAAGATCTCGCCCGGCCGCTAGGGATTAAGCACAAGATGCCACAAGAGGCAGCCGTGGAAGTAGCCCACCGGCTGGAAGGCACCGGCATGATGCTCGGCAGTTATAAGGTGAATCGAGCGGTGAAGATGATTGCCAGTGACACAGACTTCGAATCAGGAAAAGGCGATCCCCTTATCGGCCCCATCGACGAACTGGCGATGCTCAGGGCCGGAAGAAGCCCGCAGTGGGAGCTGTTCGAAGGAAGCGGCGTTGGTGTCGTTCAAACCTTGCTGACACGGCGTGAAGCGAAAAAATCCAGCTGAGTCTCACTTCATTCCACGTGGTACAACGCCCTAGTCGCGGACTAGTTTTTGCGCTAGCGTGAACCCCAAGGACGCTGAAGAACGAAGGTGCAAGAAAATGCCAGAATTCACCACCACACTGATTCCTACCACGGGTAAAAACGTCGCCATAGTTGTGCCCGATGACATCGTGTACGGGTTTGAGCGTGGAAAACGGGTCCCAGTAACAGTTCAGGTTGATGGCGATTACACCTTCCACAGCAGCATCGCATCTATGGGTGGACAGTTTCTTATTGGATTTAATGCGCAGACTCGGGCAGAGACCAAAAAAGATGCCGGAGATGAAGTCGCCGTCAAGGTTGAACTGGATGAGGAACCACGAACCGTGGAGATCCCCGAGCCACTAGCGGTGCTGCTCTCGGCTGAACCAGAGTTGCTTGAGGCATGGAACAAGCTCTCCTACAGCAAACAACGCGGACACGCTGAACCCATCATCGCTGCACGGGGCGAGGACACCAGAGCTCGCCGGGTTGAAAAAGTGATTAGGGCGTTGCGCAGCCAGTAGGCAGCTGGCGGTGCCTATTGCACGGTGAATTGCAGGCGCTGCCAACCACTGGCGCCATTGGGCACAGGGTTGGCTTTCTCGCGGGTCTGCATCTTGCCCTGCGCATCATAGGCTCGCACCGACGCCGCATGCATGCCCGGTGCCGCGTCCTTCCAGACGAAGCGCCACTGCCGCCATGTATCCAGCGACGCTTCGGCGGCCAGCTGCGCATCCTCCCAGGGGCCGTCATCGATCTGCACCTGCACGCGTGAAATGCCCCGGGTCTGCGCCCAAGCAGTTCCGCCCAAGACAACTTCCCCTGCAGGGACCTCGGCGAAAGGCCGAGGCGTATCGATCCTGGACGACATCTTGATGGGACCGCGTTCAGACCAGCCGCGGGTAGTCCAATAGGCGGCCTTGTCCTCGAAACGCGTCACCTCCAAATCAATCACCCATTTGGTGGCCGAGACATAGCCGTAGAGGCCGGGAACCACCATCCGCACGGGGAATCCGTGGTCGAAGGGCAGTGGCTCGCCGTTCATGCCGATAGCCAGCAAGGCCATCCGGTCATCGGTCAGCGCTTGTAGCGGTGTGGAAGCGCTGAAACCGTCATGAGACGTCGAAAGCACCATATCGGCGCCGGCCTGGGGAACCGCGCGCTCCAGCACCTTGCGCAGCGGGTAGCCCAGCCACTTCGCGTTGCCTACCAGATCTCCTCCGACAGGATTCGATACGCAGGTCAGGGTCAAATACGTTTCCACGAGTTCCTCGCCCAGCAGCTCGTCGAAGCCGATGGTGAATTCATTCTCCACCATGCCGTGCACGCGCAAGGACCACTGGTTCGGGTCGATCTGCGGCACCGACAGCGCGGTGTCGATGCGGTAGAAATCCTGGTTGGGAGTAACGAAGCGGGGCATATTCGCCTCCTCTATTTGCACTCCTTCGGGCAGGGCCTTGGCCTTCGTCCGGGCCGCTGGCAGGCGCAGGGCGTTGCGGGCGGCGACAGCCATATTGCGTGTAGCGGAGACGGAGGTCGACACCGCGGTGGCCAGTGCCGCGGCCGCGAAGGACAGGACCGCGCCGCGCAAGAATATTCTTCGGCTTGGGCCGGCAGCTGCCGTGCCCTGGCCGGGTTCGGCGACGGTGGCTGTAGCCAGCCGGGCCAGCCAATGAAGAGCTCCGATTCCGGCGACTGCACCCAGCACCGTAGGGACAACATCCAGCAGGCTGGTGGACGCGCGGGCGGCCACAGCGCTGGCAAGCACCAGCGCCAAAGCAATGATGGCGGTGCAGGCCAACGCGAAACTCCGCTTGGCCAGCAGGCCGATCAGGGCAGAGAGCACCGCTGCCGCCACGCCGATGGAAATGAACAGCGCCAGCTTGTCATTGGTCCCGAAGGTGGCGATGGCGAAGTCCTTGAGCCATGGAGGCGTCAAGTCGATGATGGCAGACCCCAGTGCGAAAAACGGCGAGGAAGCACTATTGAAAAATGCCGAGGCCAACTGGGCGACGGCAAACATGAGCGCTGCCGAACATATTCCGGCTACCGCGTGGAAAACGTAAACCCTGCTGCCGCGCTTGTTCTTGAAGCCCACTGCCACTCACCTCATGCGTTTCGTTCCATGTTCCCCTCCCTAATGCGGGGGAACAACCACTCACAGTGTTTTCGGAACGGGACGCACAGCAGATTGGAACCGGCTACAAGATTTTCTGCGATCTCATAGCGACTGCAGCATGATGGGATCCGTCGTCGGGGCGGGGGAGCCGGTGGCCGGCTCGACGGTGATCCCGAAATGAGTGATCCCCTGCATCGGATCGGAAAGCATGATCATGCCGTTGGCATCGCTGCCCGTGAGCATTCCTGCCGGGACTGCGCCGTCGGCGGAAATCAGCCACAGCTCGTACCCTTTCTCGCTGGACAGCTCCGGCATGCCCGAGGTGGAAACCGCCATCAGTCCTTCGGCCGCGGAATAGGACAGCGTGATCGTTGCCCCGTCATCCAAGGTCTGCGTCTTGGACTTGGCATCGGGAGCCCCCAGGATCCGGGCGAGCTCTTCCTGATGTTCGGCCATGGCTGCCATTTTGCTTTCCAGCTCGCGCTGCTCGGAATTCTGCTGGATGGCCAAGCCGCCCAACGCCGCCGCTGCCAGTAGCAGGACGCCGGCGGCCAAGGCGAAGAAGCGCTGGTTGCCGCGCGGTGCCCCGGGCTGCGGCGCCGGGGGCGTAGCCGGGGCATCGGATTCACGTTCCGCACCAGCCGTGGAGCCACTGGCGGGGGAGCTGCCCGAGGCAGGCTCCTGGTCTTGGACGGGCGGCAGCTGCTCGGTGGCGCGGATAGCTGCCATGACATCGTTCTTGAGCCGTGCTGGGGGAGCAACCGGCTGCGCTGCCAAGCCGAGCAGTCCAGCAGTTTCCTGCAAAGCATCCAGCTCGTGGCGGGCCTGGGCGGCATCTGAGTCCTGGTGCGCGAGCTTGCCGCGGTCCTCGTCTCCCAGAGCTTCCAGGGCGAAGCTGTCGGTCCGCTCGTTCTCATGCTTTTCCATTACGCCACTCCCATCAGTTCTCGAAGCTTGCCCATGCCATCGCGTATTCGCGTTTTAGCGGTTCCCACCGGTACTTTCAGCAGCTCAGCGACTTCCAGGTGGGTGTATCCGCCGAAGTAGGCCAGCTGTATGGCTTCGCGTTGCGGTGCGCTGAGCTGTTGCAGTGCCCGGGCAACGCGTACGGTCTCGTCGTGCAAGATGGCGTTCTCTTCCACGTCTTCGTAGCTGTCCTGGAATTCCTTGATTCCAATGCGCAGATCCCGGGCTTGGCTCGCTTGGCTGGAGCGCACCCGGTCCACTGCTCGGCGGTGGGCTATGGTCAGCAGCCAGGATGCAGCGGTTCCGCGGGACGGATCGAAGCGCTTGGCCTGCTGCCACGCTTCGACGAATACTTCCTGGGTGACCTCTTCGCTCTGCGCCTGGTCGCGAAGCACCCGCAGCACGAGGCCGAAGACCCGCGATGCCATGGCATCATAGAGCGATTCGAAGGCAGATTCGGCCCCCAGCGCGACCTGTCGCAACAAGTCGTCTGGCGTTTGCACGGAATCGTCTTCCATGGCGTCGAGTCTATTGGAACTCATGAATCCTAGAGTCTCATGCATTTGTGCCTCAGCGGCGCACTGCGGTGGCGTGGCGTTCGGGGAATAGCTGGGCTGCGGGAACCACGTTCTCGCATCACCGGCGAAGGTGGTGCATGGAAGGTATTCCACGCACCACCTCGATTCCGGCGGACCTGCTGTTTCCGGGGGTGCTACTTCTTGGCCGGCGGCATCAGGACGGTGTCCACCAGGTACACGGTGGCGTTGGCGGTTTGCACGCCGCCGCAGATGACCGAGGCCCCGTTGACTTCCAGATCATCACCGCTGCCGGTGACTTCAAGATCCTCGCCCTGGACCGTTTTGTGGGTTCCGGGAAGATCAGCCGGTGCGATCTGGCCGGAAACCACATGGTAGGTCAGCACGCTGGTCAGGGTGTCGGCGTCCTTGGCCACTGCTGCCAAGTCATCCTTCGGAATCTCGGCGAAGGCGTCATCCACCGGTGCGAAGACGGTGAATTCGCCGCCGTTGAGCGTATCGACCAGGTCCACGTCCGGGTTCAGCTCACCGGAGACTGCCGAGGTCAGCGTGGTCAGCAGCGGGTTATTCGAGGCGGCGACGGCTACTGGATCCTGCGCCATGCCTTCTACCGAGCCATCACCGGTCGGGACTGCTTCGGCGTAGGCTGCGCAGCCTGGGCCAACGAGATTTCCGGCTGGATCCATGGCCGACTCGCTGGCCATCGGAGAGCTGCTTTCCGAAGCAGAAGCGGTGGGCGATTCCATGGTTTCCGAACCTGTCGAGCAGGCGCTCAGTCCCATGGCGGCGACTGCGATGAGCCCGAAGACTCCAGCGGCTTTGCTGTATGTGCGCTTCATGATTTTCTCCTTGCTTCGCCGTGGCTAGTGCCAGCGGTGTCTGCCCTGCCCGTGTTAGGCAAGCTGTCATGGAGCATTCGGTGCCGAAAGCTCGACGGATTGGACACCCAGCAGAATTTTTCCCAGGCCTGCCGCGAAGCGGCATCTTGGCGGGCCTACGGCTGCCACGCTGCCGGGGCAGTCGCAGGCCACGATCACGGAACCGGGATCAGTGCCGGGACGGGGCTTGGCCTGTACGTGGGATCTGCCACGCTTGGAACCTGCGGCAGGCTAATTTTCTGCGCAGCCCATATACTGGAAGGCGTGAGTAAAGCCGGGCAGAACACGCAAGAGCAGGCCTCGGGCCTGGTACTAGTCGACAAAGATCAGGGAATGACCTCCCATGATGTGGTGGGGCGCATTCGCCGACTGGCAGGCACCCGTAAAGTGGGCCACGCTGGAACCCTTGACCCTATGGCAACCGGTGTTTTGGTGGTTGGGGTTAATAAGGCCACCCGCTTGCTCACCTATATCGTTGGTCACGACAAGACCTACACAGCGACCATCCGTCTAGGACAGAACACCGTCACCGATGATGCCGAAGGTGAAATCATTTCGGAGCGCATTGCCGCTGCCGTCATGGACGAAGACATCGAGCGTGAAGTCGCCAAACTCCGCGGAGACATCGAACAGGTGCCCAGCCAGGTCTCGGCGATCAAGGTTGACGGCAAACGCTCCTATGCGCGAGTCCGTGCCGGCGAACAGGTAGAACTCAAGTCCCGCCCGGTCACCATTTCACGCTTCGAGATTCACGAAATTCGCCGCGAAAACGGTGGCAAGATTCTCGACGTGGACGTCACCGTTTCTTGCTCCTCAGGAACCTATATCCGTGCTTTAGCTCGCGACCTCGGCGAAGCTCTGGACGTCGGCGGTCACCTGACCGCCTTGCGTCGCACCGAGGTCGGCCCCTACAAGATTGATCTCACCCGCACGCTGGAGCAACTGGCTGAAGAATTCACCATGTTGCCCATCGAGAAGGCCGCTGCAGCGCTGTTCCCTAATCGAACTGTCAGCGTTGATGAGGCCATTGAACTTTCCTTCGGTCGCACAATTCCCGCATCGCATTTGAGCATGGACATCGAACCGGGGCAGACCGTGGCAGCATTCGCACCTAACGGTGTGCTGGTTGCTTTGCTGGAAGACAAGGGCGATAAAGCTCGCACCGCCCTTGTCTTCACCGCGAAGTAATCCCGAAAGGACGCAGCGTTGTTTGCCTTGAACGGATTTTTTATTGCCGGCACAGTGATTTGTGCTGTGGCCTTGCTGGTGGCCGTCATCGCGACCATCATTCGCAAGCACCCAGATGACTGGGCGCTGATTGGTGCCGCAGCCACCGAAGCCTTTCTAGTTGCCTACGGTATTGCTGCAGCGATCCGGCAGGCTTCCGGGAACTCGGTACAGGGGGACCCTTGGGAATTCTGGGGATACCTTATTACGGCATTGATCATGCCGCCGATAGCGTTCTTCTGGGCGATCAGCGAAAAGAGTCGTTGGTCCAATGCAGTACTGGCCGCTTCAGCGTTGGTCACCTTTATCATGCTGTTCCGCATGGAACAGATCTGGCACTAGGAGTTTAAAGCCATGGGCGAAAATCCACAGAACTCACGGATCCTTCAGGCGGCTCAAGCACGCTCGAAGGACAAAGGACCCAAGCCGAGCCGGTCTACCGGCCTTGGTCGAGTGATCATCGCGGTGTACGGCATCTTGGCCCTGGCCGCCACGGTGCGCGGTGTGTACCAGATCTTGAGCAAATTTGATGAAGCCCCAGTGGCCTACACGCTCTCCTTGATCTCCGGTTTGATCTATATTTTGGCGACGTTCTCACTGTCCTCGGCTAAGCCGAAGGCCTGGATGATGTCGTTGTGGGCAGTCAGTATTGAGCTGGTCGGTGTGATTGTTGTGGGCATCTTGTCCCTGACACATCCCGAGATCTTTGCCCACCCTTCGGTATGGAGTGGTTTTGGCGAAGGCTACGGATACATTCCATTGGTGCTGCCATTGATCGGTTTGTGGTGGCTTTACCGTAACCGCAGTGAGCGTCACGCTTAAAGACGTGTAAGAATTGCCTCGGTGGGTTTTCTACTTGCCACAGCAGAATTTTTGAAGGAGCAAAGTGCACTATTGGAAGGGCTTGGATGCCGTCCCCGCGGAAATGGCTCCCACTGTCGTGACCATTGGCAACTTTGACGGTGTTCATTTAGGGCATTGTGAAGTGCTAGATGCCGCCGTTACACAAGCTAAAGCGCGCTCTGCTCAATCCGTGGTCATCACCTTTGACCCGCACCCGGCTTTGGTGCACCGTCCGGATGACGCCCCAGAACTGATCATGGGACTTGCCGACCGAATCGACACCCTAGCTGGTGTTGGTCTCGACGCCACCTTGATGATTCACTACACCTTGGACTTTGCTGATCAAAGCGCCGAGGAATTTGTTCGCTCCATTATCGTGGAGAAATTGCACGCGGTAGCGGTCGTCGTAGGCCACGACGTACGTTTCGGTCGGAACAATTCTGGCGACTTCAGCTACATGCAGGAGCTGGGCCAAAAATACAACTTTGATGTGATTGGTGTGGAGGACGTGGGAGATAAGCGCCGTCTGTCATCCACCTGGGTTCGTGAGGAACTTGCTGCCGGCAATGTCGAGGCCGCCGCCCAGATTCTCGGTCGTCCGCACCGGATGCGCGGTGAAGTGGTCCATGGGCATGCTCGTGGACGTGAATTGGGATTCCCTACGGCGAATTTGGATCCTGAAGCCACGGGCATCATCCCTGCCGATGGCGTGTATGCCGGTTGGGTGATCGACGAGGCTGAAGTTCGGTGGCCGGCAGCCATCTCTGTGGGTTCTAACCCAACCTTTGATGGGGTGTCACGCGTGGTCGAGGCCCACGTCATTGATCGCCCTGAAGAAGGCGTGGAAGATTTTGACCTGTATGGTCAGCAGATCGTCGTGGAGTTTATCGCTCACCTGCGTCCTATGGTTGCCTACCGCGGCATCGAAGCGCTGATTGAACAAATGAGAGAAGACGTAGAACAGGCTCGCACTGTTTTAGCCTCCGAACGTCATTGAGTTATGGCAGAAATTCCTTCCCTACCGCAGCGTGCCTTCGTGGTGAGCGCACAACGGCGTGATGAGTTGGCTTCCGCATTCCAGTCGGGAGCCGAAAGCTATGACAAGATTCGCCCGTCCTATCCCGATGCTGCCCTGGACTTTACCGTGCAACATCATCCGGGCACTGCCGTTGATATTGGGTGTGGGTCGGGAATTTTTACTGAGCAACTTGCGGCCCGGTGTCAGGAAGTCACGGCGGTGGACCCTTCGCAAGACATGCTGTCGGTACTCGCGAAGCGTTTGCCAGAAGTGCGAACTGTCTGTGCGGCCGGCGAAGCTACCGGCCTGGCCGAAAATAGTTTTGATCTGGTGACCTACGCTCAAGCCTGGCATTGGGTTGATCATCCCAAGGCCAGTGCAGAGGCTGCGCGCCTACTGCATGATCAGGGCTGGCTCACCCTCTTATGGAACCAACTGGATGTCTCCATCGCCTGGGTACACCGCCTGGCCCGCATCATGCATGCTGGTGATGTGCACCGTCCCGAGCTGCAGCCACCTTTGGGTCCAGAATTCAGCAAACCGGAGCACGGGATCTGGCACTGGGCGATGCCTCTAGATTTTGAAGAAATCATTGAGCTAACAAAATCGCGCAGCTATTACCGTAAAGCAACGGCCATGACACAGGCGAAAGTTGAAGCCAATCTGGAATGGTACTGGACCGAGCACCTTGGACACGCACCGGCAGAAAAGGTGCAGGTGCCCTATCTCACCCATGCCTGGAGGTCCCGCCGACGTACCCGTCGGTGATATGATTGACGATGGTTCTCGCTGCAGTCCGCGGTTGCGAGCATCTACCGCAGACGCTTCGGCGTTTGCACTGACTTATGAACGCGGTCCAACTCTAGGAGTTTGTTATGGCATTGGATGCCACTATCAAGAACGAAATCATCAAGGCTTACGCTACCCACGAGGGTGACACCGGTTCGCCTGAGGTTCAGATTGCCGTCATGTCCCGCCGTATTTCGGACCTGACCGAGCACCTGAAGATGCACAAGCACGATCACCACACCCGCCGTGGCCTGATGGCTCTGGTTGGTCGTCGTCGTCGTATGCTCGGCTACTTGAAGAACACCGACATCGAGCGTTACCGTTCGCTGATCGAGCGCCTGGGTCTGCGTAAGTAGTCTCTCGCAGTTCAGCTAAAACCCCGGTTCCCTTCATAGGAACCGGGGTTTTGTGCTGTTCAGGGCTTAGACGTTCTCAACGGGCTGCGAGGACAGGGCCTTGAGCCAGATGAGACTGATCAGTGCCGCAACAACCAAAACTACAGCCAAGACACTCAAACCCATGCCAACACCGAAGGCTGTTGCCACCGCACCGACGAGCAGCGGGCCGCCTGCATCACCGGCTTCGCGGCCAAGCTCCGCTGATCCCATGGTTCGACCCATGCGCTCTTGCGGGGTAGTTGAGGCCAAGTGTGAAAACCCCAGCGGTGTGGTGATACCGATGCCAACACCAATGAGTATTGCGCCGAGGATCAGCACCAGCAAACCTGGGGATAGTGCCACCACGAACAGGCCACAGGCGGAGGCCAGCAAGCCAACGCTCATACCCCGACGAGTTGATATTTTGCCTTGGTCGCGCAGCTTTCCCACCCTTGGCTGGATCAGCGCGGAAGCTAGGGCGAGGACCGAAACCAGGATCATGGCCTGCGAACTGTCCAGTTGCATATCGGTGGCAACCAAGGGGATGAACCCAATGGCGGTGCCCAGCGCGCCGGTGGCGCAGGCCAGTGCAAGGGTTGGTACCAAGAAAGATGGATGGGTACTTTGAGCCGCCAAGTCCTTGAGCGTATAACGCTGCTTAGGCATGATCGGCAAGCGAGGCATTGCACGCGCCACCCACAAAGCAGCGGCAGCTGAAACAATGCTCATGGTGGCAAAGAGGGCCGCAAATCCGCCAGCCCAAATCAGAGCTGCACCCAGTAGCGGGCCCAGAACATATCCCAAAGTTTTCCACGATCCATAGCGTCCGAAGAATTTACCGGTGTTCTTGGAGCCGGCCAGCCGGGCTACCGCCGCGGACGAGGCTGGGGAAAATGCTGAGGCGGCCGCACCTTGGCCTAATCGGACGAGACCCAATCCCAGGGGAGTGGCCATGAAAATGCCGATGGCGGAAAACAGGCAGAAGCCGAGCAGGCCACCGATAATCACGGGTTTGGCGCCGATCCGGTCGCTGAGGGTTCCGAAGATTGGTTTGAGGATTACTTCGGCTACGTCATAGACGGCGAGTAGGAGGCCGAGGGTAAGTAGGCTTCCGCCCAGCGCAGACTGCTCCGCGCCGAGACCCGCGGCAATACTGTGGGCGCCGAATGCGGTGGTGAACCCGGCTGCGTAGAGCGGGGCCACGGAGCCTGATGAAGTTCGTTGAGCCATTATGCGCCCCCATTGTGTGCTGCATACACCAGCTGGGCGTAGGCATCGAGATTGGTGATGCACTCATTCAGTGCTGATTCGGCGTCTTCGGCTAACTGAAGACCAAGCACGTCACGCTTCTTCAGATCGCGATACCAGCGACGCAACCGGTCCAAGCTCTGTTCTTCTTCCTCCAGTTCAGCGAAGGTGAACTTCTTTGTGGAGCTTTCCTTGGCGATTTCGGCATCGAATTTTGCGCAGTCGGCTAGGAATTCCTTCCATTCATCGGCGCGTGCGTCGCTAAAAGCCTGTTCAAGCACTATCTGAGATTGTTCGTCTTCGCCCTTGACCTTGAGCACGGCAAAAGTGCCACCGGCCGAACGGCACAAGTCCTTGGCCTTTTCCAGTCCCTCGGCAAATTGGGGCGCTTCGGCCAGAGCCCAGGCACCAGAAATAACGGGGACAGCACCGATCTTACGAAGTTGGCGCCACACCGCCACCCGGTGGCGCGAAGGTTCCGAAGGTACCTGAACGAGGATGAGGAGCCAGTTGATCTGATTAGTCACAATTTTAAAAGTAACAGCTGTTACAGTTTAAGGGAACCTGCTGTTTTACCCTCGGCCATCACCGGGGCAAAGTTGTGGAAGAATCCGAAGAAGCAGATGGTGATATCGGCTGTCGAGGGGAGAGGTCATGAGTGGAAAACAAGGTCGCAGAACTTTGGCCCTCGAACGTCTCTTTCGCGTATCCCTCGTCCTCAAAGGACTTGATGGGCTACTTGAAATCCTCGGCGGAGTGCTCTTTATCGTAGTTAGACCCGAGCAATTGGACAGCTTGGTGAGAATCTTGACTCAGCATGAACTGAGCGAAGACCCCGGAGACTTCATTGCCAATGCTCTGCTCAAAGCCAGCGGAACGTTAACCGTTTCCTCTTCCTGGTTCGCAGCCGCCTACCTGCTGCTTCATGGTTTGGTGAAGGTCGTGCTGGTGTGGGCGGTACTCAAAGACAAGCTGTGGGCTTACCCCTGGATGATCGCATTCCTACTCATCTTCATCGGATACCAGAGCTACCAATTGATTACCGTCTTCAGCCTCGGAATGTTGTTGCTGACTCTCTTTGACCTATTCATCGTGTGGCTGACCGTCAGGGAGTATCGGATCCATAGGCATCGAGTCAGCCAAGAATCCGCACGGTAAATCTAAAAATCAAGGCCGTGAAGATTCTTGTGGGCTTGATTCTCGGTCCTGAACGATTCATCCATCAGCACTAGTCTCAGGCGACCAGCCTACGTCGAGGTCTCTGACGGGTGACAGGCTGCGCAATGAATTCAGGTGGGTATCTCTTTTTATCTAGCGACGAGTATCGGTAGCTTGCCAGCGCGGCACCGCTGATCATTTAGTGCTATCTCGTGCGCCTTCTGAACTGAAGTTGAACCTAGGGATATTTTCATGGCGTTTCGTTGCTTCTAGCTACCCGAGACGTAGTGATTCACGACTTTTCAAGTCATCTTATAGAGACTTTGACTTCTGGTTTCTTTCAGTTTCATCAGGTTGCAGACCCCCTTTTCTACCCCTTTCCCCAAGTGTTTGGATGGCTAGCAACATCCCGCACCACCAAAGGAAATGGAAACCGAAGATGTCCACGAACGTACATACACGACGACGGCGACTTGGCGCAGCGGTCCTGCTCATGGCGCCGGCACTGCTGTTGGCTTCCTGCACTGCCTCCGCACATGGAACCGATCTGAAGAACCCTGACGGCACCATCAACGTTCGCTACGAAGGCGCGGCCAACACCGTGACCCTGATCGAACTGGCTGAAGCGCTCGGCTACCTCGATGGCATCAAATTAGAGTGGGTCGGCAACAATTCCAGTGGTCCCTTATCCATTCAAAATACGGCGACTGGCGAAACCGACATTGGCGGCGCTTTCGCCGGGGCAGTGGTCAAGCTACAAGAAGCAGGATCCCCAGTGACGGCGGTGGTCTCCTACTACGGATCAAACGATGACTATTTTGTTGGTTTTTATTCCAGGAAAGACAGCGGAATCAAAAATGTTCGGGACCTGATCGGTAAAACCGTGGCGGTCAACACCCTTGGCGCACATTCTGAAGCAGTGATCCGAACTTATCTGACGGCAGAAGGACTAAGCCCGGAGGAAATTGACCAGGTCCAGCTGGTAGTTCTTCCACCAACCGATACAGAGCAGGCGATCAGAACTCATCAGGTAGATGTCGGTGCACTTTCAGGAGCTGCCCAAGTCCACGCAGTGAAGCAAGGAGATCTGACAGAAGTATTTAGAGATACCGAGGTCTTTGACAATTTCAACGGGGGTGAATACGTCTTACGTGACGACTTCATCGCTGAATATCCCGAAGCAGCACATTCCCTGGCCACTGGTACGGCGAAAGCTTCGAACTGGGTTCTATCGCATTCTCGCGAAGAAATCATCGAGAAAATGACCTGCGTCATTGAATCAAGGGGTCGTGGCGAGGACGTTGAAGCACTGCAGTATTTCAACGGGTATGGCGTCGGCAAGAATGCGCCCATCAAAGACGAGGACTTCAGCCGATGGTCCGAATGGTTGAAGGACACCGGCATCATTGACGGCGAGATAACACCCAGCGATTACTACACCAATGAATTTAATGATCTCGCGAGCGAAGGATAAGCATCAATCATGTCAACGATCGAAATCAAGAATCTGACTAAAAAATTCTTGCGTAGCGGTGCCAACGAAAGTACTGCAGTTACCGCCATTGAGTCACTAGATCTTCGAATTGAGGACGGAGAATTTTTCACCCTGGTGGGACCGAGCGGATGCGGAAAATCCACGTTGTTAGACATCCTGGCTGGCCTGAGCACACCAAGTCATGGCGAGGTCCTGGTAGATGGCGAGCCAATTTCCGGCCCCAGCTTGGAACGCTCGGTAGTTTTCCAACAATACGCACTATTCCCGTGGCTTACGGCAGCCGCGAATGTTCTGGTGGGCTTGGAAAGCCAAGCCCGGCACGGGCAGGGGCTCAACAAAGCCGATCGGCGAGCCCGAGCCCATGAATACCTACGCTTAGTTGGATTAGAAGGTGTGGAAGATAAATACCCACATGAACTCTCCGGCGGAATGCGGCAACGAGTGGCCATCGCCCGAGCACTGGCCCATGAGCCAAAGGTGCTCCTGATGGATGAGCCGTTCGCCGCGCTTGATGCACAAACGCGCGAACAGCTTCAAGATTTGCTACTGGATATCTGGAAACGTACGAAGACCACCATCGTTTTCATTACACACGGCATAGAAGAAGCAGTCTATCTGGGGCAGAAAGTTGCCGTCATGTCCGCAAAGCCAGGGAAAATCACGGAGATCGTGGATATCGAACTTCAAGATCGCCAAGCCGTAGACGACATTCGTTCAACACGTCAATTCGGCGAATACCGGCATTACCTCTGGACTCTGTTGCATCGCCACGGCAGACAGGGTGTAGAGGCGACTATCGATAAAACTCTGATTACTTCAGGGGCTTCAGCATGAGCACACTAGTATTACCGGATCAGCAGGTACGAGTAGAAAACACTACGGTTCGCCGCGTTAGGCCAACTCGACGCTTCGGAGCAGCGCTGCGGAAAACACTGTACCGTTCCGGAGCAATTATTGGTTTTCTACTGGTCTGGGAACTGGTTCCACAATTTGTCCTAGAACCGGCATCAAGAGTCTTTTTGCCACCATTACATGAAGTTCTGCAGCAACTGTGGAAGATGATTATCAGCGGTGACCTCGGTACTCACATTGTGGCAAGTTTGGGACGCTCAGCCATCGGTTTCATTCTCGCTGTGATCATCGGAGTCCCAGTAGGGCTAGTGGTGGCTTGGTTCGCTAAAGTCGGCGATTTCTTGAATCCTCTTTTGGAAGTCTTCCGAAACACTGCCGCCTTGGCTTTACTACCGGTGTTCACCTTGCTTCTCGGCATTGGTGAACTGTCCAAGGTCTCCATCGTGCTCTATGCAGCATTTTTCCCAGTTTTGCTCAACACTATTTTGGGAGCACGCAGCGTAGATCCACTACTGATTCGTGCAGGAAAAACCCTGGGACTGAATAACTTTGAGATCTTTTCAAAGGTAGTTTTACCTGCCTCGGTACCCATTATTTTTACTGGCATCCGAATGGCTGGAACATCCGCCGTGCTGGTACTGATAGCAGCTGAAATGATCGGTGCAAAAGCCGGTCTCGGATATCTGATCACCAATTCTCAAGCAAGTTTTTTGATCCCCAAAATGTACGCGGCCATCCTCACGGTCGCGGTTCTCGGATTCGTCGTCAACGCAGCCTTGGTTGCGTTGGAACAGCACTTCTCACGTTGGGCTCGCGCCTAACCCTAATCTTCTCCTACAAAGGATTTTTAACATGACGCGCAAACTTACACTCAACGCCTTCTTGATGACTACGGGTCACCACGAATCGTCGTGGAGACTGCCCGAGAGTGATCCCCACGCAGGGACAGAAGTTGAGCACTATATTCGCTTGGCACAACTAGCGGAAAAGGCCAAACTCGACGCGATCTTCTTCGCTGATGCACCGGTCATTCAAGGATCCGTGGCTCAACGGCCAGCCGGAATCCTTGACCCGATAACTCTACTTTCGGCCATTGCACCGGTGACGAAAAATATTGGACTGATCGCTACGGCTTCTACCAGCTACAACGATCCGTACAACCTCGCACGACGCTTCGCAACACTGGACCTCATCAGTCATGGGCGAGCGGGCTGGAATGTCGTCACTACTGCTGGCGATGCCGCCGCACAGAATTTTTCTCAGCTGGGGCAGCTTGATAGTTCTCAACGTTATCTTCGAGCTCATGAATTCTTGAGCGTGGTACAGAAATTGTGGAACTCGTGGGATCCAGACGCGATCATTGCTGACAAGGACAGCGGCACGTGGGCAGATCCGAGTCGAGTCCATCCAGCGGATCATGTGGGCGAACACTTCCAGATTGCTGGTGCACTGAATGTCCCACGCTCACACCAGGGACACCCGGTGATTATTCAGGCCGGCGCTTCAGCTGCGGGCAAAGAATTTGCTGCGCAATGGGCTGAAGCAATATTCACCGCACATCAGTCCTTCGAATCAGCCCGGGATTTCTATCAAGAGATCAAAAACCGGGCTACCGCCTACGGCCGAACAGAACAGTCAGTCAAGGTCTTGCCCGGCATTGTCCCTATCCTTGGGTCTTCAGAATCCGAGGCGATAGAACTTGCGGATACTTTGGACGAACTGATTCTTCCTGAATATGCAAAGAAGACCTTGGCCCAACAGTTACATGTGGATCCAGAAGTCTTGGAACTCGATGAGGTGCTCCCCGAAGGGCTAGAGAGCGCGGCGTCTAAGGAAAAGTCAACGTCGCGGCGTGATCTGATATTGAAACTGGGGTACGGGAGAAATCTGACGGTCCGCCAAATTATTCGAGAACTCGGCTCCGGGCGTGGGCACCAAACATTTACTGGAACACCCGAACAATTAGCTGACCGAATTGAATATTGGTTCAAAGCCGGTGCCGCCGACGGGTTCAATATTATGGCTCCGGTTTTACCGTCGGGTCTGGAAACATTCACTGAACACGTTGTTCCGTTGCTACAGCAACGCAATCTCTTCCGTACTGAGTATGACCAGAGGACCTTACGGGGACATTACGGGCTGGAAGAACCGACAGATCACCAGGTCGGGGTTGTCCGATAGAGATCCGTGCACATGTGCGGGCTGGAGGAACTAACGCGGAGTACAAAAGAATTGGCTTGAACCCGTGCCAGCGCACGGATTCAAGCCAATTCTTTGATCGCTTCAACTTTGGCTGAGCCGATCTTTAGTCTGCTTCGACTTCTTCAGCAGCCTGTTCTTCAGCCTTTTCTTGATGGATCACCTCGGCCAGCAGCTTTTCCATTTCCTTGGCGACACCAGCGGCCGAGGCTGGATTTTGACCAGTGACCAATCGTTCGGAGACTTGCACATTCTCCTCAAAATTGTCTGCGGCGATATGGTTGGCGCCCTGTTCCACCAGCTTGTCCGCTAGGAAGAAAGGGATGATCTTGTCTTTGTCCACGGCGACTTCTTCATCATTGGTAAATGCCGCGACGTTTTTGCCACTGAGCAGTTTGATGCCGTGGTGAAGTTCCACGTCGAGTAATCCTGCCGGCCCATGACATACGGCACCAACAACGCCGCCCTTGTTATAGATTTCCGCAACGAGCTTTTGCAAGCCTTCGTTGTTAGGGAAGTCCCACATAGTGCCGTGGCCACCCACCAAATAGAGGGCATCGTACTGTTCTGGATTAACTACTTCGACTCTGGCGGTGTTGTAGAGGCCAGCTCGGGTTGTTTCATCTTGCGTGAATTGCACTTGGATGGGGTCGTCGGTATCGACCGTATCGCGTGGTGGCTGTCCGCCCTTGATTGAGGCGAAGTCGACGAAGTGCCCGGAATCTCGGAAGACCTTCCACGGATGAGCTGCTTCGGCGACGTTGTAACCGGTGGGTTCTCCTCCCGCACCGAGTTCTGAAACGCTGGTTAGGACCATGAGGATTTTCTTCACGGAGTGCTCCTTTCGCATTTGTCTTTTCAGCCTTATACAAAATGCGTTGATCATCAACCGAAACTAGACCGTTTTCAGGGTTCTTTGCGAGGGCTCCCGGTTTTGGATGAGGGATTGTTAAGGCAAAGCCACAAGTAACAAAGGGAGCATTCCTGCCCATTGAATGCCTCGTGCAGTGATGACTCCGATTAACGTGCCTGGGTGCCCTCAACGGAACACAAACTTTGGCGCTGGTAAGGGTCGAAGTTAGCTGGTTGATTGCGTCGAGGACGAAAATATCGGCGAGCTGGGGCGTATATCAGCATTGTCCGAGAGATCTAGTGAATGCGTACCGCTGTAGGCTCCGGATCGTTAACACTTCTACTTCCCACGATAAAGACGGACCATGCCAAGTCTAGACAAACCCTAACTTTCGATTAAATCGGGCTACCGATTAGGCAATATTATCTAGATCCTCTTTCGCTCGGAGGATCAGTCCGATAGTGTCGGCTATGTCATTCGTTTCTTCTTCAGAAAGTAGGTTGCAGGATGAAAGCACTATTCGATTTTGATTTCAGAAAGTTTGTGACACCATCCATCATCAAGATTGTCTACATCTTGATCATGGTTATGCTGGTTGTTTGTTATATCGGAATGGTGGTCAGCGCGTTCGCCGCTGACACCATGCTCGGGTTCCTGGTACTCATCATTATTGGCCCGCTCTTCGTTCTGGTTTACCTGGTATTAGTCCGTGCGGGGCTTGAATCCTTAATTGCTTCGATCCGTACTGCAGAAAACACTGCAGAATTGGTGCGTTTGGCAGGTGGAACCCCACCATTTGAAGCTGGAAACGGACCGTTCCCTTCAAACCCTTCAGGGCCACAGAGCTACACCAGCCCAACCACTCAGTACCCATCGCAGCGTGGCCCGCAGACCGGACCAGCTGATGGCGGTAACACTCCGCCAACCAACCCCTACCAGAAGTAACACGTAGACAACGTAGAGCTGGCCCGCACCAAATGGTGCGGGCCAGCTCTACGTTGTCGCTGAAGAAACAGCGGTGCTTTACCAGTCGTTGCTTGACTTGAGCGAAAGCACGGGACATCCTGCTTGGAGCAGGACCCGTTGGGCAACACTTCCCATGAGGAACTTGCCCATGGCGGTCCGTTTTCGCAGCCCGATGACTATCAGCTGTGCACGTTGTGCTTCTGCAGCCTGCAAAATCTGGTCCGCTGCATCAATCCCTTGGGACTTTCGTTCAATCCAAAAGTCCACTCCCGATTGTGTGAGTCGAGCTTCAAGCTCGTGATACTGCTTCGCATCTATGAGCCTGTCATCAACTAGCTGATCACCCTTGGACGAGTTGACTACAACCAACCGAGCATTACGGCGTTGAGCCTCATCGATCGCGGTCGCCAGAGCTGCCTCACCTTCCTCAGAAGGAATGTATCCCACAACGATCGTCATGACTCGTCCTTTCCAACGCGCTGCTCTTTCTCACCGGCTAATTCGGCCTTGTGTTTTGCTGGCTCGTGTTCTTCACCGAGCACCGTCTCAACCAGATCACTCTGGATCCCGCGGGAGCGACGAATGAAGGAGATGAGCATCGGCAAGATCAGCAGTATCGCGATGAGGATATAGATTCCGACTGCCAGCGGCTCACTCCAGATTCCAGAAACGGAACCTGCGGAGAGCTGGAAGGTCTTGCGTAGCTGTTCTTCAGCCATCGGTCCGATGATCACACCCAAGATCAGCGGCAATACCGGCAAACCAAAGCGACGCAGTGCGAAGCCCAGCAATCCGATGAGTAACAAGATCCATAGGTCTGCGACCTGCATGTTCACCGAGAAGGCACCCAGGGTAGCGAAGAATAGGATTCCGGCATAAAGATATGGGCGCGGGATTTTCAGCAGTCGAGCCCAGAGTGGCGCTAGTGGCAGATTGATGAGCAACAACAACGTATTGCCGATGAACAAGCTGGCGATCAGTGCCCAGACCAGATCGGGTTCGTTCTCAAAGAGGAACGGCCCGGGCTGAATACCCTTCATGGTCAAGAAGGCCAACATGACCGCAGCGGTGGCATTGGTCGGCAGTCCAAGGGCCAGCATCGGGGTGAGCGTACCAGCAGCAGAAGCGTTATTGGCAGCTTCGGGACCTGCGACACCCTCGATGGCACCATGACCAAATTCTTCAGGATGCTTCGAAAGCTTCTTCTCCGTCACGTAGGACAGGAAGGTTGGCACTTCAGCACCACCGGCAGGGAGTGCACCGAAGGGGAAGCCAAAAGCCGTGCCACGAAGCCAAGGCTTCCACGAACGTTTCCAGTCTTCTTTGCCCATCCACGGTGTGCCCACCGGAATGGTGCGAGTCGGGGTCAGACGCAGGTGCGCCGCAATCCACAGTGCTTCACCAATGGCAAAGACTGCCACTGCCACCACAACAATATCGATGCCGTCGACTAACGGAGCAAATCCGAAGGTCAGGCGTTTCTGACCGGAGACTGGATCCATGCCGATCAAACCGATGGCAAGACCCAGCCCTAGGGAAGCAAAACCACGAATCTTGGACGAGCCGAGAACCGCTGTGACGGTGACCAGTGATAAGACCATGATGGCGAAATAACTTGGTGCACCGAGACTGACAGCAAACTTCACCACGATGGGAGTGACCGTTACCAGTAGGGCTGTGCCAATGGTGCCGGCGACAAAGGAGCCGATGGCAGCCGTAGCCAAAGCTTGCGAGGCCCGTCCTGCCTTGGCCATCTTGTGGCCCTCAATGGCCGTAATCACGGTCGCGGATTCACCGGGAGTGTTCAGCAGGATGGAGGTAGTTGACCCGCCATACATGCCGCCGTAGTAAATGCCGGCAAACATGATCAGTGCACTGGAAGTCTCCATGCCGAAGGTCACCGGCAAGAGCAGTGCCACTGCCATAGCCGGTCCAATGCCAGGCAGCACGCCCACAGCAGTACCAAGAACGACACCTGCAAAGGCAAAGAGCAGGTTGATGGGAGTCAGGGCCGAGGCGAATCCATCCATCAAGAGATTGAGTGTATCCATTTAGAGCACCCCCGAAAGAATTCCGGCCGGCAGCTTAATACCCAGTCCTAGGTAGAACCCGTAGAAGGATCCCAGAGCCAAGACTAATGAGATCACTAGGGTCAAGACCCAGCGGCGCGATCCCAAGCTGATTGCCGTGCCGAAGAACAGAATCGTTCCTGAGATCACCCACCCGGCCCAATTGATCAGGAGTAGGTTCAGAACGAAAAAACCGAGTAGCGGAAGAACGACCTTCCAATCCGAGGGCTGACTGAGATCAACGTCTTCACCTTCTTCGCCTTCAGCAAGATTTCCGCGCACAACGGTAATACCCAAAGCGATGGCTGAGAGGACCAGAATTCCAGAGACAAGAAAGGGCACTGCCTTGGGCCCGATGGCATCTGCCTGGGAGTACGTCGAATGTAACTGCGACGCGTCAACAAACACAATGATTCCGACGAGAAGAAGAAACGCGGCGAACAGCAGTTCGACGCGTTTCTTCTTAGCGGTACTTACTTCGCTCACGCCAGACCCAGAGTCTTCAGGACGCTGGCAACGCGCTCATCCTGCTCGGTGAGGAAAGCAGAGAAATCATCTCCGGTCATGAACGCGTCGGTCCAACCGTTGGTTTCCAGTGCTTCCTTCCACTGCTCGGAATCGTGCATCTTGGTCATCAGGTCGACCCACTTTGTCTTGTCCGCATCGGAGATCTCCGGAGGGGCAACCAGGCCGCGCCAGTTAGAGAACACCAAGTCGATGTCTGATTCCTTCAAAGTAGGAGCATCAACGCCTTCAAGTCGTTCTTCGCCGCTCGTAGCCAGAACGCGAACAGAACCCTTTTCGATCTGTTGCATGTACTCGCCGGCGCCCGACGCAGCGAATCCTACCTTGTCACCCAAAATGGCTGGGAGCAGATCGCCACCACCATCGAAGGAAACGAAGTTGACGTCCTTCGGGTCGATGCCCACCGCTTGGGCTAGCTGCATCGGCAGAAGGTGGTCAGGACCACCCGGTGAGGAACCGCCGCCGACAGAAATCTTGGCAGGGTCTTTTTTCCATGCTGCGACCAGGTCATCGATGGTCTTGTAAGGAGAATCCTTGGAGACCATGATGGCTCCTGGCTCCTCAATCAGCTTTGCAATCGGCGTGGTGTCTGTCAGCTTAGCCTCGGTGTCGTTGGTGTAACTTGCGCCGACAACGCCAAGCCCCATGAGCATAGCCAAATCGCCGTTGCCCTTTTCATTGATCATGCGCGCCAGACCCACGGTTCCACCGGCGCCAGCCAAGTTGAAGACCTCAGGATTGGTGGCCAATCCGGCTTCGTCCATAACCTTGGCACCTACGCGGGCAGTGGTGTCGTAACCTCCACCTGGAGTGTTGGGCACCATGATGCGCAGATTGGTGAGGGGAGCATTGGACTCTGCAGCATCGCTGCTAGAGGACTCCGAGGTCACGCCACAGCCCGTGACCCCAATGGCTAGGGCAGCAGTGGCGGCCAGTGCCGTCAGGGCGCGGAAGGATTTGAAGTTTTTCATTGATTTCAGCCTCGTTGCTTTCATCTGAGTTGCGAGTAATTCCACAGTAGGCATGCGTGTGAACTGGGTCACGCTTACGTACTCAAAGAAAATACTGTTCATTGTGTAACCAAAAACTATGACTTGAATCATTCAAAAGTTCGGTAAAGTTGCCCAGTGCCCCAATGATGGGAACTCAGGAATCGGCAACAAGGAGCGGTTAGGTGGGAATCAAACCTTCAAGGTTAAGTACCGTTTTTGCTCAACGGCTCTCCTTGGCAGGCCAATACCTGATCCTTCAATTGTTAATTATCGCCGTGGTTCTCGCCGGCGTAGTTGCGGTATCACTGACCCAATCCACGAATAACTTTGAAAAAGTTGAAGGGCGTCGCAGTTTGTCTGCAGCCGAGTCCTTGGCAGCGAATCCGCTTCTGAGAGTACTCATTCCCAACGCTGCGCCGGAAATGGGCTCTGCCTTACCTGCCATGGCCGAGACAACCCGAAGCACTTCTGGATTACAGTTCGTAGTTCTTGCAGATCGCTACGGGACGGTCATTACCTCCACCTTCCCAGACGACGTGGGAACCTCGATTCTGCACCCGGAATCACAAGTAGCCCAAGGACGCGGGTGGACCGGGGACATAACTCGCAATGGGGAACATGTGCTCATTGCTCAGGTTCCAGTCCTGAACGATGAAGGTTCCATGGTTGGCATCGTCAGTGCTGGTCAAAGTTATCCCAGTACACGAGAGTTGATTCAAGAGATCGCACCCAGCGCACTCATAACCCTCGTGATCGCCGTGGCGCTCGGCGCGATTGGTTCGGTATTACTTTCGCGAAGGGTCAAGCACCAAACCAGAGGCATGGAACCTCGCGAAATTGCCGAACTGTTCGAGCATCGCGAAGCGTTGCTCCACGGTGTCAAAGAGGGCATCATTTCGGTCTCACCCGATAGTCGAGTCATGCTGGCCAACGATATTGCGATTGAACTGCTTCAACTACCGTTAGATTGCGTTGGGCAGACACTGACCGAGCTGGATGTTGCCCCACAAGTCTCCCGTGCGCTCACCACCCAACAGCAACAACCCGACAGGCAGTTTCTGATTGGTGAACGAGTTGTGGTCTTTAACCGCATGCCGGTCAAAACAGCACGCAAAGACCACGGGTCAGTGACCACCTTCCGTGATCGTACCGAGCTGACACTATTGGAGCAGGAGTTGGGCGACAGCAAAGCAACAGCCGATATGTTGCGATCACAAACCCACGAATTCGCGAATCACCTTCATGCAATTTCTGGTCTCATTCAACTGCAGGAATACGACGAAGTTATTGGGTTCATCGACGGTGTAAGTTTTAGCCGCAGTAAGGTCTTCGAAGATGTCACGGCCCATATAGCGGAACCAACAATTGCTGCCTTGCTCATTGCTAAAGCTAGTGTCGCCACAGAACGAGGTATCAAGTTCGAGGTTTCCAGCGACTCTCGATTGGAACGCGGAGATGAACAGATCGCCCGCGACCTGACCACGGTTATTGGAAACCTCCTAGATAACGCCATGGACGCTCTCGCCGAAGTACCAGAGCCGAAGATTGAGCTGTCGATTCAAGAAATCGATGAGATCGTCACCGTGAAAGTCACAGACAATGGGGCTGGGATTGCCGATGAGGCGATGAAAGAAATTTTCACTCAGGGATTCTCGACCAAAGACACAACGGTCTCTGGAGGGCGGGGGTTCGGCCTGGCGCTGAGCCGATTAGTCTGTCGGCGCCGTCAGGGAGATATCACCGTGGTTAATGACCGTGGCGCACAATTTACCGCCACACTGAGAAAGTAGGACAAGACTCGTGATCAAAGTTCTGGTGATCGATGATGACTTCATGGTTGCAAAGGTGCATGCCGGATTCGTCAACAAAGAGCCAGGTTTCACTGTGGTAGGGGTAGCACATAGTGCCAGTGACGCCGTAAAAGCGGCTACCGCCTTATCGCCGGATCTAGCCTTGCTCGATATCCACCTCCCCGATATGAATGGGCTTGAACTGCTGCAACGGCTTCGTGAAGTTCAACCTGAGTTAGATGTCATCGTCATTAGTGCAGCGCGTGAAATGGATACTGTACGCAAAGCCCTGCGCGGAGGAATCGTTCATTACTTGATGAAGCCATTTTCCTGGGACGACTTGCGCGAAAGATTGAAGCACTATGCCAAGACATATCAGCCATTGCATGTTCTCCGGGACAAGGAGTTAGAGCAAGCAGATGTGAATCTCCTCTTCGGTATGGGCAGTCAAAGTCGACGCCCACTTCCTAAGGGGTGCAGCGCTGAAACGATGAGCTTGGTCGAAAGCATCGTTAGGCAAACGCCGGAACCGATCTCGGCAACCGAAACTGCTGAGAAACTCGGAACCTCGAGGGTGAGCGCTCGCCGGTACTTGGAGTATCTTGCTGAAGAGAACTTGGCGCAGGTGAACCTTCGCTATGGGGGAGTAGGCCGGCCTGAACGACGTTATTCGTGGAATGGCTAAACCCGAATCCGAGCCACGACGTAGAAGCCCGGCTAATACGAAAGTAGATTCTGCCTTCAATTGGCTTGGGAAGGATTGGGGTGAACATAGGGCAAGGACCATCTCATCCATGATGGATATTGAGATGGCCCTTGGGACTCTTACGAGCGGGTACTCACTATGAAATGAGAGCGGATACGAGACGAATCGAGGATGCGAGAATCGCGACCAATCCGATGATTCCAAACACGTTGTGCCACCATCGGTTTCGCAAGTCACCCATTATTTCTTTATTGTTGGCCATCATAACGAGGAGAATGCCTAGAAGCGGTGCGATGAGAACCGTGAGCGATTGCGCAACGACGATTAGTCCGACAGGTGATTCCTGGAAAGTAAGCGTGACTAATAATCCGAAGGCCAGGATGATACCTGTGATGACTCGGGCCATTGGTGAACCGCCTTTGGACCCACGCCCCAGTGCGTCTGACATCATTGTGCCGCCAGCCGTTGCATTCGCAATCATAGAAGAAAAGGCTGCACCGGAGAGCCCCAGAGCAAAAATTATCGTACCGAAGGGCCCAGCTAGTGGTTCGAAAATGGCTGCGAGGCCATTGATAGTTGAAGCTTCTGAGCCGGTTGCGCCCAACACTGAAGCAGAAACCATGATGACTAGAGCGGTCATAATTCCTGGGGCGATAATTCCGGGAATCGTATCTACTAAAGTGATGTCTCGATAATCGCTCCGTGTCCGCGAATTCTCTTTGATTCCGTAGGAGTTGTAGAACGCCGCGTTGATCGAGAAATTCGTACCGACGAGGGCTATCACCAGAATTTCGCTACCTGCAGGGAGTGTGGGAACTAAGCCGGTCATCGATAAATACCAGTCTGGCTTGGCAATTACAGCACTGGCGATAAAAGCAACTGCCATCAATGCGACGATCAGTAAGAGTATCTTTTCGATAATTCCGTATACGTTTCGAAAGGCAAGGATCAGTCCAACACCGGCGGTACAGACGATTGTCCAGAGAACTGGGGATCCTCCAAACACCATTGATAGCCCGAGGCCTGAACCAACGGCATTTCCAACGGAAAACATCAGGGTTATCCCAAACACACCGATTCCGGCGGCGACGCCTACGGGTTTGCCAAGACGCTCCTTTATTTCGGTAATCAAAGACTTTGGAGTGGCTAAACCTAGTCGAACACTCATGTCGGTGAAGAAAATCATCAGAATAGTGGAAACTGCAATAACCCATAGCAAGGTGTAGCCGTATCGACTGCCAGCCTGTACCGCTGTGGTTAGGTTGCCCGGACCAAACTGCCACGCCCCGACAACAAAGGCGGGTCCCATGAGCGCCAGATAGCCAAGGAACGTACGCCGTTTACCTTGTTCGGAGGGCTTGTTGTCCTGTGCTGGCTTACGTTGACTTCTGTAATTAGACGAAGCCATGACGGCGTTGTGCGGCTCGTTCATTACGAGTCCTCCTTTTTGCTTTTAACTCACGGACGGTACTGATCGGTTGAAAACTAGATACGAATGGTGGGGCGGCCTTGAACAGTGCCGCCCCACCAAAGTTATTGTTTAGGCGGAAACAGTAACCTTGCCCAGCTCAGCGGAAGCCAAAGCAGCTGCAATTTCCTTATCGGCGCCCGCTTGAAGCGGAAGCAATGGCGGACGGACCGTCGCGTGTTCGAGAATGCCACGAGCTACCAGCCCTTCCTTCAGGGCAACAGTACCTTCCATGTGCGAGCCACGGTGGTAAACATTCTTCGTTACAGGAAGAATTCGGTCGTGGATGGCCCGGGCCGCAGCGTAGTCCTTAGCTTTGCCCGCGGCGATTAATTCGATTAGTGGTTCCGGTGCCAGGCCGCCGTATCCAACTAACGCACCGTCAACATCGAACATGGTGTGAAGCAGGTATTCATCGTGGCAGGTCAAGATCTGAAGCTCTGGATAAGTCTTGCGGAGTACTGGGATTTCTGTATCCCAGCGCTTCATGTTGCGGACACCGTTCTTGGTAGCGAATACGCCTTCCTGTCCAGCGATTTCCAGCTGCGTGTCCAAATCGTAAGTTGCTTTGGTGGCATCCGGGTACTGGAACAAGATCAGGGGCAGACCACTGGTCTCGTAGATTTCCTTGTAGCGAGTCTGCGGTGCACCCTGCTGGTAGCCGAATCGCAGCCAACCATGCGAAGGATAGACCAGGCCTGCTGATGCTCCGGCGTCAACAGCTCGCTGCGCTTCTAACGCTGCAACGGTATTACCCTCGCCCGTGATGCCTGCAATGATCGGGATTTCTCCGTTGACGGCGTTCTTGAATTCGCGAATAACCAGTGCTTGTTCGTCCTGGGTGAGGAAGGTTCCTTCGCCGGCATGACCCAACACGACAAGACCTTTGACTCCTTCGACACTTGCTAACCATGAGCCCAAACGGTGGATGCTGTCGACATCCACGCTTCCGTCTCGATTGAAAGGGGTGACAGGAGCGGGGACAAGACCGCGAAGATCGATGTTCATGAGAGCTACCTCCATGTAGTTCGGAATACCCGCTAGGATGAAAACGATTGCGGGAACGTTTTCATTCTGAACTATGATTCACGTCACTGTCAACAGGTGATTTTTGAAAGATCGTAAATAGAGTGTCTACTAGGAAAGAAGCGAAGAGGAGAAAGCATATGGAACCGGTGATCCCCAACGCCCCAGTCACCCTGAAAGACGTAGCTGTCGCTAGTGGAGTTAGCTTGTCAACAGCTAGCAGGGCTCTTGATGACCGGGGGAAACCGTCGCAATCAGCAACCGCGGATCGTGTTCGAAAAGTTGCAGAAGAACTCGGTTATCGGCGCAATGCCTTTGCTTCGAATCTGCGCCGAGGGCAAACCCGAACCCTCGGTGTACTTGTGCCAAGGCTCAGCGATACTGTCATGGCGCTGATGTTTGAAGAGATCGAACGTGCGGCTTCCTCCCGTGGATACTTCGCTATGGTGGCTACTAGTGGCGACGATCCGAATGATGAACGGAAAGCAGCAGAGACTTTGCTCGACAGAAGCGTCGACGGGCTCATTTTGGCTACATCTCGAATTGAAGATGAATTACCTAAATACTTGCGAGAATCTTCTGTGGCCCACGCATTGGTATTGCGTACCGACGGGACGAGCCCTTCTTCACTCGGTGACGACGAAGTCGGAGGGTATCTCGCGGTGCGACATTTGGTGGATCTGGGCCACACAGATATCGCGGTGATTACTGGTCCGTCGTTCACGTCTACGGGCATTGCACGATTGGCAGGAGCCAAACGAGCGTTGGCCGAAGCAGGCCTGCATGTCCCCAAGCGACGGATGATTTCTGTGGGGTATGGAATTCAGAGCGGATTTAGCACTGGCAGAGAGCTGCTAAGTGAAAAGCATGGCTCAAAACCTACCGCGATTTTTGCCGCGAATGACAATCTTGCAATGGGCGTTATGGCCGCGGCAAAAGAACAGGGCTTGATCATTGGAGAAAATCTATCGCTTGTCGGATATAACGACATCCCTCAATCGGCATTGCTACCAACTCCGCTAACGTCTGTTCGAATTCCACTTGAGCAAATCGCCAGTAGGGCAATTGACTTTGTCTTGGCGCCCACGAGTGAGCACGAAATCCGTAAGTTCATGCCAACATTGATTCCGCGTGAATCCAGCGGGAAACCACAATAAGTAACGCGAACATAACGAAGCCCACGGTTTTTTAATTCCTAAACAAAAGCTGCTGACACGCTTTGGCGATGCTCGCTGGCCGCGTAGGTGCCAAGGATCTTGATCTCCCACGTGAAGAATTCGAGCTCTTCTAAGGCAAGACGTACCGGCAAGTCTTCAGGATGACCTTCGACATCGATCATGAAGGTCGTCGCAGCGAAGGATGAACCGACCATGTAGCTTTCAAGCCGCGTAATGTTCACACCATTGGTCGCGAAGCCACCCAGTGCCTTGTACAAAGCACTAGGTACGTTGCGCACTTTGAAAACCAACGTGGTCACTGCAGACTCGGGAAGCGCAGAACGCGATGGCAATTCCTGTTTACGGGCAAGCACCACGAAGCGAGTAGTGTTTGTCGGATCATCTTCCACACCCGAGGCAAGCACTTCGAGTCCGTACAATTCTGCAGCCAGAGGGGGAGCGAGGGAAAGTTTCTTCGGGTCATTCCAGTCCCGCACTTCACGTGCCGAGCCGGCGGTATCGCCTGCAATCACCGGGGTCAACTGGTGTTCTCTAATGATCTTGCGGCACTGACCCAATGCATGAATATGGCTATGTACTTCGGTGGCTTCCGCAACGGTACTACCTGGCAGTCCCAAGAGATCAAAACGGATCCGTAGGTAGTGTTCGCCAACGATCTGTAGATTCGATTCGGGCAACAGCACGTGAATATCTGCGACGCGTCCGGCCAAGGAGTTTTCGATGGGGATCATCGCCAAATCTGCTTCACCGTTTTCTACCATGGCGAAGGCATCCTCGAAGCTGGCGCAAGGTACAGCCTGCATATCGGGGAATCGTTGAGTGCAGGCCATATTGGAGTTGGACCCTGCTTCGCCTTGGTAAGAAATCTTGTTGCTCATCATTTTAAGGTATCGCTATTTCACGTGCAGGGCGTTGTTGGTGCCGATTCATGACAAACACCGCGACATCCCGGCAGTAAGCCGGGGCATCGCGGTGTTCAGTTGGTTTCTAAGCCGAACAAGCCTTAGCTCGTTGAATAGTGTGCGCGCAGCTTGGCGATGCCTTCGTCGATGCTCACCACTGGTTTCCAATCCAGCACCTTGTGGGTCTCACGCTGGTCAAACCAGTGGGCGGTGGACAGTTGTTCGGCCAGGAAGCGGGTCATGGGTGGTTCATCATGAACGAGTCCCTTGGAGCCTGCGGCGAGCCAGACTTTTTCAATGACGGAGCCCGCGCCACGAGCCAGCCAACCTGGCACGTTGAGTTTCGGGGCTGGGGCGCCACCGGCCTGGCAGATCCCTGCAATCAGCTCACCCACAGGCCTCGGTTCGCCGTTAGTTACGACCAAGGCACGTCCATGGGCGTGATCCATGCGTTCTAATCCACGAACAATCGCCGAAGCAGCATTATCAATGTAGGTCGTGTCGATCAAGGCCGCACCATGATCTAGCAACGGAAGTCGTCCTGCCTTAGCACGCTGGATTACGCGCTCCACGAGCTGGGTGTCACCCGGCCCCCACACCACATGCGGGCGGATAGCGGTCACTCGGAAGTCCTCGGAATCCGCAGCCAACGCGTCAAGTTCAGCTGCCGCTTTAGAACGGGCATAGTGACCGTGAGCCAACTGTGGGTTAGCGGTTCCTGCTTCAGCTCCGGCTAACGCATCCCCGAAATGGGCCACCGACGGAGAAGAAACAAAAACGAAGTCTCTAATGCCTGCGCTTCGTGCAGCGGTGAGTAAATTATTGGTACCGGTGATGTTGGTATCAACAAACTCTTGCCAGTGACCGGTAAAGGACACTTTGGCGGCAAGGTGGATGACCGCGTCCATGGACTCAACGGCTCGGGCTACAGCCTCTTGATCTGTCAGTGAGCCTTGAACTTCATCGCTGGCGCCGGTCGAGGCACGGCGCTGAAAAGTGCGTACATGGTGGCCCGTGTCGCGAAGGAGCTGAGCCACTGCACCGCCGAGCAGGCCGCTGGCGCCGGTGACAAGAACCCTTCGCGCGGTTAGTGAGTCTTGAATTGTGCTCATGGTGTGCGGATCCTTCCACCGGCAAGCGTTGAACTGGCCCACTGCGCTAGAGCTGCACGGTCAATCTTCGAGTTATGGCGAATATCGGTGGGCAGGGTCTTCACCACCAGCACGGCTGCCACCTCAATGCCAGTGGCTGCGACGGCCGAGCGGACCAACTTGGTTAGCTCACTCGACGCTGGACCTGCTTTGGGGGCAGCCGGAACAGTTTCCATGACCACTACTGCAGCTTGTGTGCCTGCCGGGCCGACACCCACCAGGGCAGCACGCCCTGCACCGGCGACCGACTGCACGGCGTGTTCCGCTGCCACCGGAGTCACGGCGCCCTGAGCCATGGACAATACGTGGCCCAGTCGGCCTTCAACCCACAGACGTCCCTCGGCATCGAAATGACCGACGTCGCCGGTACGGTGCCATCCGGTGATAGAACTGCTGGCCTGTTCGGTGATCCACAGACGGTCATAACGGTCCTTAACGTGCGCAGCGCGGACCAAAATTTCGCCGGTGGCATTGGGAGTGTATTCTGGCTGATCGCCAGCAACCCCCAGGTCATCGATCGGTGCGATAGCGATGGTGGCACCGGCAACGGCGGTACCAACGCACACGCCATTGCCCTGTCCTGCTTCACGGATACCATCAAGGTCAATGTCGGTGACTGGCAGCGCTTCGGTCATCCCGTAGGGAGTATGCACCTTGGCATTGGGCACAAGCTGTTGCACCTTGTCCAAAAGCGGTTCTGGGATCGGGGCGCCGGCTGAGAGCATCAGTTCAACATTGGACAGTGTTTTACGCTGTGCCGTGTTCAGCTCGGCCTTGGTCGCAAGCACATTAGCTAGCGCTGCGGGGGAGGCAAAGACCGTAGTTGCATTGACCGCGACGGCGGCATCAGCCAGGGCGCTGGCCGTGAGCGTACGCGGAGCGGTGACATCCATATCTGGGGTTACCGAGGTGGCGCCGAGCGCCGGGCCAAGCAAAGCGAACGGTGCGAAGCCAGCAACCAGCGAGGAACCAGCCTTCAAATGGTAGGTTTCACGCAGGGTATCGCGCATGGCGGAGAGCTGTCGGTGCGTGTACACAACGCCCTTGGCCGGTCCGGTGGAACCAGAAGTGAACAGCACCGCCGCGTCGGCATCGGGATCCGGGGCAGTAAAACTACCTGCTGTGGCCCCGGTTGAACTTCCGGCCTCCAGCAATTCGTCCAGGGTGTGTTCCACGCCCAGTACCTTGCGCTTGGCGGAGGAAAGTTCCTCAACAGCAATCTTGGTGCCGGGCCAGCCTAGGACTCGTGCACCGGTCAGTGCACGGTTAATGCCCACGAGGAAACTGGGACCAGCACCCTTGATGGCCCGGCCCAGACCCTTGGTGCCTAATCCTGCATCTGCCACAACTATCACTGCGCCCAAACGCAAGCAGGCATAAATCAGTGAGGTCAGCTCGATGCCAGGTGGTACCAGCAGGTTTACCCGGTCCCCAGACTTCACGCCGATCTGCTGCAATCCGGAAGCTAGCGCATTAACGCGCTGTCCAAGCTCAGCCCATGACAAGGAACGCGGCGGATGGATATCAACCACCGCTGCGCTTGGATCATCCTGTCGAGAGTCCAACTCGGCGAGCATAGGAAGGTAGGCATCTTCGCTTTGGACGCGTGCGGAGTGCGCAGAATCTGGCGTGCTATCCAACCATTCAAAAATTGGGGTAGCGATATCGCGGTCCTCGCCCACCAGGTGGCTGGCACCTTCAAAACGGTGCACCTGAGCCTGAGGCAGACGGCCCAACAGATCGCGCAAATAACGATCGGAGAATACCGGATCCTTGGGACCCCAAAGCATCAGTGCAGGTACCTTCAAGGAACGTACTGCTTCAGAGATCTCATCCAAGGCGCGCCGGCTTGGATGTTCGGGAAGGAACGGGATGTCGGCGACAAAATTGGCTACGCCTTCACGCTGTTCGGCACTGGTGTAAGGGGCCATAAACGCCTGACGCACCTGTGGGTCCAAGGCAGGTTGGGCCAGCGAATGAGTGACCTGAAGGAAAGCACGAGTGGACTTGGTGCCCCAACCATGGACGGCGGGGTGGGTCGCTAATTTCAGGGCAGCAGGTAGTTCAAAGCCGGCAGGGTGAACTGCGGTATTGGTCAGGACAACATTATTCAGTCTCTCCTGATGTGCCACGGCCCACCCTAGAGAGACGATCCCGCCCCAGTCATGACCGACGGTGGTGACGTTATTGCCAAGATCCAAGGCGTCAATGACATCGCCGAGGTCATTAACACGGTCAGCCAAACGACGGAATTTTCCGGTACGTTCTGAAAGGCCCATATCTAGTTGGTCAACAGCGACGATTCGCCAAGCCAACTGGTGATCTGAGACGTGGTTGAACAGACTGCGCCACAAATAGGACCACGTAGGATTTCCGTGGACACAAACGAGTGTGCCCACCGGGGTGATGCCGCGCTGTGTTAGTTCTTCCTGATTATCCAGCACGTGCCAGCGGTAGGAAGCGCCTTGAGCATCAATCGCGGAGGTCGACGGAACGCTCAGGTATTTTGAGTAGATTTCCTTGACGCCGGGGAAAATCTCGGTCACCAGACAATCTCCATCATTGCGGTGTTTAATCCAGAGCCTACGCCCATGCACAGCACGCGGTCACCAGGCTTGAGCGTTTCAGCTTCTTGGGACAGCGTCATGGGTAGCGAGGCCGGGCCAACATTGCCCCACTTCGAGAAGGTGATGGGCACGCGATCCTTGATCAAACCCACGGCTTTAATGATGGCGTTGGTGTAGGACTTGGAGACCTGATGGGTGACGTAGCGGTCCATGCTCTTCCAGTTCCAACCAGAATGGTGCGCTTCGTCCCAAGCATTGACCACGAGGTCGAGCCCGTTATCCAACAGGCCCTTGGTGTCGGTGTACATTCCATCCGGGCCACCTACACACAGTTCATGATGCTGGGTTCCGGCGCGGGAGACACCGCCAAGGATCCGGTGGGCATTTGGGTGAGCATCGGCTGGGCCGATCACGGCAGCTGCTGCACCAGAGCCCAGAGTTAGTGTCGCAAATTCACGCATGTAGTCATCACGCGTGGAAGTCTCGGCGTTCAAGCGTTCAAAAGTAGTTTCTTGAGTGGCTTTGGCATCCTCGCCGGCTACGATCAGTGCGTACTTGATCTGCCCGGAGTCGATCATGTTCGCGGCCAGGCTCATGCCGTTGACGAATCCAAGGCAGGCATTGGCCACGTCGAAGTTCATTGCTGAGGAAGGCAGGCCCAGGCCGTTGTGGACCTTAGACGCGACGGACGGTTCAAGGTTGCGTCGGGTCACCGAAGTATTAATAAGTAGACCGATTTCGCTGGCGTCAACGCCGGCCTGGTCGAGGGCTTTTTTGCCGGCGAGGATGGCTGCGTCATCGAATTCGACACCATCGGACCACCAGCGGCGTTCTTTGACCCCAGAAACACGCTCGAGGAGCTTTTTGGAAAGGCGCAGTCGTTTCAAACTTGGAGCCAGCCGCTCATCAAATTCTGCTGAGCTCACCACCTCTGGTGCGAGGACGCTGTTCACTGATAAAAGCGCAACGTTATGGTGTTTAAAGGTGGCATTGCCGTTCAAAGTGTTGCCTTCGTTTCTGCTGGACTATCTGTGCGGTGCATACTGCGATGAAACGTCTTTACCGGCAGACACCTATGGTGCTGACGGTATGTTTGCTCTTCTTACATTATTCCTTGACCCGCTGTGAGAAGAACTTGAACAGCCAATTTCAGCCGAGGGCAAGAAACGGAAATAACGCAGACTAAATCGATCCTACAGAGATGACCTTTGAGATTCATGGAAAGATCCGTATTTGTTATCCGAAAATTTTGCTGAATTTGTGGACGTAAGAGCAGTGAGACAGCGCTCGTGGAATGGTGGTGCACTGATTGCCGAGAAGTATGGATCACTGACCACAAGCATTATTGGGTAGTTTTCGGATGACTTCACCATCGAAGGTAGGCGCATCGCGGTTTCTTATGACCAGTTGCCGCGCTCCTGCCCTAGAGGTCTTGTGTTGTTGCAGGGGAGCAGAAAAACACGGTGATGTTGTCGGGGGTGCCCTTATGTTAAAAGTCAAGCACCTACACGAGCACCAATGTTCCCGAGCGAGACATGGGCGCACGGGAACATATATCCACTTTCCCCAGAGGCCTTGGGCGTGGAACTCGCATGCAAGGTGAGGAAGGGAGGGGAATCGACATACCGAGAGTCAGCATGCACCCTCCTACAAAAGTATGATCTACACCCTTGCTTACCAGTGGGTAGACTTCACCTTATGTGATTTAGTCATTTTGTTAGTTAACAAAAAGGCAAGTCAACTGTCATGTTTGAAAATATATACAAATTTGCAGGCATTCAGGCTGACTCATCACACATAGCGGGCACCCCATTCGTAGGGGACTTTCCACCAGAGTGAGAACCTACCATCAGGCCTAAGACAAGGTCTACCGATCCTTGTTTTTACGGTTATGACGGTACCGCCCGTAAGAAGCGCACGCGGCAACAAACGCCAGCCCAAAAAGGAGCGCCAACAAATACTCAATTCCCATTGCTCTCTCAATCTTTCAATACAAAATATAGGAGAATAATAATGAAATCCCATTACAGGATCACTGCAATTCTTACAGTCTCAACGATATTCCTCAGTGGTACCGTAGCAAACGCTGATGACAATTCAATAAAAATTGACGACCTTCTCACCTCTGCCCCAGGAAATAGCCGCGTCCTCACCTCAACAACCTCCACGCCAGCAAGGGGAACTATCTCACTACCAAGTGAAGATGCAGGTCAGATCGAACTGAAGCACCCTGATGGAACCTGGCTCACCGTAGGCTTGCCACAAAACGCAGACCTCAGTAGTCCAAGCGATCAGCTTAATCGCAGCGCAGGCGCAGCAATCGTCACCGAGCCCATGCAATCCTCCACCAGCGCACAAGACTCTGATGCCCAATCCTCACTGTCAGCTCGCGCAATCGTTGCCGTCCCCGACGCCAATTCCGACCGATCCTACAACTTCGACCTGAACTACCCCGACGGAATCGTCCCACAACTAGAAAAAGACGGCAGCGTAAAGTTCATCCTCGACCCCAAACTAGGCAACTCACGTCCCGAAGTAGAAGCTGAAGCTACCTTCGGCGAAATCAAAACCCCCTGGGCAATCGACGCCAACGGCAAAAAAGTCCCCACCAAGTTCACACTCAAAGGCAACACCCTCACCCAAACCATCACCCCCACCAAAGACACCACCTACCCAGTAATCCTTGACCCCGAAGCTGAATGGAAAGGCTTCTACGGACGACTAACCTACAGTCGCGCCGAAACCAGAAACATGCGCGACGAAGGCGTCGTCATTGCCGGCCTCCTCACCGGAAGCGCAGGCATCGCAGCAATGTTCGGCCCCGGAGCCCCCATTGTCGGAGCCGCGCTCGCAGCAGGATCTGCCGCCGCAGTAGGCATCATCGCCACCACCGCCTCCAACGCCACCGCCGATGGACGCTGTCTCCAAGTCGACGTCCCGCCGCTAGTCACCCCACGCATCGTCAACTGCCGCTCCTAACCCCACACCCCAACAGCAAAGGCCGGAGGCCCACCAGCTTCCGGCCCTACCACCCCACCTGCAGCAACACACAACGAGGCGCTCTCCGTGCACCCCAACCATCGGGGAGCGCGGCGAGTGCCTCCACTTTTCACTCCCATCAAGATCGACGATGCCCAGCAAGGAGCACCTAGGGCTACAGTGACCCCTGGCACTAATGGTGCAGTAAATAATATGGTGCTACCTCACACCTCTTTAACAAACCTCGACGCGTCGGTTTATTCACGGATTAACATGTCACGTGAGAATGTGAAAAAATAAGGTATGGACAAAAAGCTCGGCAAGTCTGCCCGGGTTGGCATTCGAGATGTTGCCGCCGCTGCAGGGGTATCTCCCACCACGGTTTCGCATGCATTAAGCGGAGCACGCGCTATTAACCCGGCAACCCGAGCACGGGTCTTAGAAGTGGCTCAAGAGCTGGGGTACTCACCGGATTTGCGTGCACGAGGACTGAGGAGCTCTCGAACTTTCACCGTTGGCCTGCTCAGTGACACCATCGCCGTCACTCCTTATGCAGGACTAATTATCAGCGGTGCTCAGGATGCGGCTGCCGAACATCAAAGCGTGGTTCTTGCCCTTGACTCCACCGGGGACCCTCAACGCGAGTTACTTGGCATTCGTACCTTGCTTGACCATCGGGTTGACGGTTTGGTTTACGCGCGAATGTCGCATCAATCGGTCAACGTACCGAAAGAGCTTGGTGAAATTCCGGTGGTGTTGGCCAATGCTTCCAGCCCTGATTTGAAGTTTTCATCAGTAGTCCCTGATGAAAAACAGATTGGTCTTGACGCCACGGGTCATTTGCTCAGTTTCGGTCACCAGCGGGTTGGTTTTGCAACGGTTAACGAAAACGTCCCTTCCGCTCTTGGGCGCGAAGAAGGATATCGCTCGGCCATGCGGGCTGCCGGGATTGCCGTGAATGAAGCGTGGGTTTGTGCGAAAACTGGTGACGCTGCCGGCGGCCGTGAAGCAGGACGACTCATCCTGGATCGGGAAGACCGGCCTACTGCCATCTTCTGTTTTAACGATGAAATAGCCATGGGCGTTTATCAGGCAGCCAATGACCTTGGACTGAGAATCCCAGAAGACCTGTCGGTGATTGGCGTTGATGATCTTCAACTGATCACCCAAGCATTGGTTCCAACACTTAGCACTATAGCCTTGCCTCATTATCAGATGGGGCATTGGGCGGTGTCACAGCTTTTTACTCAGGCAACGGCGCAGAACGGCGCTCGCATCGCCGAGAAGCTTCGATGCCATTTGGTTCAACGTGAATCCGTCAAAGCACCACGGTCATAAGAAATTACTGACGTTGAGTTTCAGCTACCGCCAGTGGCGTAGTTTGTGATTCTCGCACATCGGTGGTTCCGCCCAGCGACTTGAGGGTCACTTCGTGCCCCCCTGGGGTCAGGAAGGCATTGGAGCTCAAAGACACTTCTCCGTCTTGTGCGAAGACCTCAACAGATGTCGTATCCACAACAATGTCTAAGGTAAGCTGCCCATCGTGCACCGGAAGCTGCTCGCTACGAATCTCGCGGTAGAGATCGGGCATGGAGCCTGCGATCTTGTCCTCACCTCGGTTTAGGAACAGTTTCTGCTCATTGAAGTTGTAGCCAACGGTGACTTTAGCTCCGTGGGCATCATTGAGTTCAACGAGAGTTTCTTCGCTGGGAGCGTTTTTATCTTGGCTCAGATCGATATGTAGTCGATAAGCATCGGAAGTTGCCTTGCCTAGCGAAGCGCTTTGATCTGCGGTCACAGACTGCGGGTCCGAGGTTTCTGGTTGGCCTTCGAGTTCGTTGAGGGCAGGGATTGGTTCCGAGAACAATTGAGCCTGTCCATCGACGTCGCGCAGCGAAAGCTGGCGTACCGTGGACATCGTTCCACCAGACCAATCGCTCATTGGCAGTTCGCCTGCGTAGGCCCAGTTATTCATCCAGCCCATGGCGTAGCGATGTGCCAATTGGTCTTGCGCATGGGGGTCATCCCAGGTGACTGCTGCATAGAAGTCGGAACCAGCATCGAGCCAACGCGGATCATTCTGGTCAGCAGAGAAGTTCTTGCCGTCGAAAGAACCGGTCCAATAGGTGTATCCGGTGGTGCGTCCTGACTCAGCTCCGTTGGCACTGACTCCCAGTACCCACGTGGTTCGTTCAGGATCTCCGTCTACGGACATCTGGAACAGATCGGGGCATTCGACAATTCCAAGACCGGTGGTTTCAAAACCTGATTGGTAGTTCCAAGACTTTAGATCGCTAGACGTGTAGAACCCGACTTTGCTTCCTTCGGCCAGGAGCATGAGCCACTGATTGCGTTCCTTGTCCCATACGATCTTCGGATCTCGCCAAGCTTCGACACCTGGGTTGTCCATGACCGGGTTGCCTTCGTAGGAAGTAAAAGAGTAACCGCCGTCTGTTGAGTAGAACAGGGACTGACGCTGCACACCATCAACCTGTTGGGTTACCAAAGAGACGACCGCATTTTTGCCAAAACCGGCAGTGTTCTCGGTGTCGACTACGGCACTGCCAGTCCAGATGTCACCGAGACCGTTTTTGTACTTCTCGATAGCAACGCCTTCATCCTTCCAATGAATGAAGTCAGTTGACGTTGCGTGATACCACTCAGTGCCGTTACCTTCCGGGTAATCAGCGTTGTAAAGGTAGTAAAAATGCCACACGCCATCAAGGAAAAAGGGCCGCTGCGGATCGTTCATCCAATTTGAATTGGGAGTGAGATGTGTTGCCGGGCGGTACTCAGACCAGCTCGCAGAACGTTGAAACGTTAAGCCATCCTGAGGTGGTTGAGTCTCTTCAGGAACAGAGGCTTGCGGCGTGGAATGCAAAATTTGCCATGACACCACAGTTCCGAGCACCAATGCGCAGAGTACTGCTATCGCTATAAGCTTTCTGGTTTTCTTTGGCTGTGGTTCTGTCATCGGTCTTTCCAATAGTTGGGGTTTAAAACGCCAGACTAGTTGGACGGCGCAGAAGCGTCGTCGCAGAGATTTTGGGGGAGAGATCGTGCATCACTACGAGTGACCGCTAACCACGCTAACGAATATCCAAAACGATTTGCAAACAATGTGACGGAGATTTCGTTATGAATCCTAAAAAATGTGATCCTGCTTCCAAAACGTTTTGGATACGTTGACACAAGCTATGCGAATCCTTAGATTCGACTGTGGAGAGAACGTGTATCACGGTCAGAGCGATTGTCCGATTCCATATCGAACAAAGGCAAACAATCGTGAACAAACAACGTACGAAGCGTGGCATTCTTACTGCCGCACTGAGCATCGGGGCACTTGGTGCTACCTTGATCTCGGGGCCAGCTGTAGCTGCCACCGACGCAGTACCTGGCTTCCCACAGCCAACCGAGCATACTCAGAAGGCTTACAGCCCAACGGACAATTTCACCTCGCGTTGGACTCGTGCTGATGCAAAGCAGCTCAAGGCCATGTCTGATCCAGATGCCGGTTCGCGTGAAAATTCCATGCCTACGGAATACACCATGCCGACCGTTTCTCAGGACTTCCCTGACATGTCCAACGAAAAAGTTTGGGTCTGGGATACCTGGCCACTGATCGACGAAAACGCTAACCAGTACAGCGTCAACGGTCAGGAAATCATCTTCTCGTTGGTTGCCGACCGCAAGTTGGGCTTCGATGAGCGTCACCAGTACGCACGCATCGGCTACTTCTACCGCCCAGCAGGAATCCCTGCTGACGAGCGTCCCGAAGATGGCGGCTGGACCTACGGCGGCCAGGTCTTCGACGAAGGCGTAACTGGCAAGATCTTTGAAGATCAGTCTTTCACCCACCAGACCCAGTGGTCGGGCTCCGCACGCGTGAGCAAGAACGGTGAAATCAAGCTCTTCTTCACCGACGTTGCTTTCTACCGCGACAAGGACGGCCAGGACGTCAAGCCTTATGACTCACGCATCGCATTGAGTGTTGGTCACGTCCACTCGAACAAAAAGGGCGTGAAGCTGACCGGCTTCAACAAGGTCAAGGAACTGCTGCAGGCAGACGGTAAGAACTACCAGAATGCTGCGCAGAACTCCTACTACAACTTCCGTGACCCATTCACCTTCGTAGATCCTGCACACCCAGGCGAGACCTACATGGTCTTTGAAGGCAACTCGGCCATGGATCGTGACGATGCCAAGTGCACTGCTGAAGATCTTGGTTACCGCGAGGGCGAAACCAACGGTGAAACCGTTGATCAAGTAAACAAGTCCGGTGCAACCTACCAGATCGGTAACGTTGGCCTGGCTCGTGCCAAGAACAAGGCACTGACTGAGTGGGAATTCCTGCCACCAATCTTGTCGGCCAACTGCGTTACCGACCAGACTGAGCGCCCGCAGATCTACATGCAGGATGGCAAGTACTACCTGTTCACCATTAGCCACCGCTCGACTTTCGCTACCGGCATTGACGGTCCAGAAGGCGTTTACGGTTTCGTTGGTAACGGTATCCGCAGTGACTACCAGCCACTGAACCGTGGCTCGGGTCTAGCACTTGGTAGCCCAACGAACTTGAACTTCGCAGCAGGTAGCCCATTCGCTCCTGACTACAACCAGCACCCGGGTCAGTTCCAGGCATACTCACACTACGTCATGCCAGGCGGTCTAGTTCAGTCCTTCATCGACACCATTGGCACCAAGGACAACTTTGTTCGCGGTGGTACTTTGGGCCCAACCGTTAAGCTCAACATCAAGGGCGACTCGGCAACTGTCGACTACAGCTATGGCAACAACGGACTTGGCGGATGGGCAGACATCCCAGCCAACCGTGAGCTGAAGAACAAAAAGAAGTAGCTCGAATACTTCATCAACGACCGTTATATCGCTAGGGGCAATATCCCAAGCGAACTGCGGTTAGACAACAGCGGCTTCCCCAACTGTGGTTGGGGAAGCCGCTGTTGTCTGCCCACGAGCATTCTTAGTCGGCGAAGCGAATACTAACCGTGGCGGCCCCGTCGACGTACGGAAATGGCGATAGCCCCCACTGCAATTAGGCCCAGTGCCAGGCCACCTGCAAGCAGTAAGCCAGAGCTAGCTCCGGTCTCTGCGAGCTTGTCATCCCTGCCGTGCTCATCCTCGGAAGTTTTTCGTTGGTCATCAGAAGCAGTCGGCGTGACGGTGGCATTTTGTGAAGGCGTGCTCTCATCATCTGATGGTTCCGAAGTTGGATCGTCAGAAGGCGTATTGGAAGGATCTTCCGATGGCTCGACTGTTGGGTTCTCGGTTGGCTCAGTCGTAGGCTCTGGAGCAGAAGCAAACAGCCCAAACCAGGTAGAAACGGTTGCTGAATCCTCAGCCGCTACACGTGACTTTGCACCAGTAGCATCATCTTCGGAACCAGAAGTCGTCTTCTTCGTTCCCTTCAGATAGTACGTTCCGGCAGTTAGCTCGGGCGTCCGAGAATCGTTTATGACCAGAGACCTATCGTTGACAGTGAAGTCGACTGAGTTGAGCGCCGTAGGTTTGCCATCCGAAGTGACGTACTGCAACTCGTAGTCGTAGTTGTCATCAGTGATCTGTGGGAACTCATTTGGAATCTTGAAAGTAAGTTCCTTTTGGCCGGTTTCAGCCAGTAGGACGCCGAGTCGGCTATCTACGATCTTCGAGTCCAGCGACAAAGCGCTTGAACCAGCGATAAGTGCAGAGATTACACGCCCGTTTGAGTCCTCAACGGAAACCAGTAACTGGTTATGGTCTTTGAGGCTACTCGCGAACGAATCATCAGCAGTGATGGTTAGCTTGCCGTCTTTGACTGACCCGGTAATGATTTGTGGATTCGCCTCAGGAGAAGTTCGGTACGTGACAGCAACGTCGCCGTCGTTGACATGCGTATTCGTATTGAATACGTAAGTTCCTTCGGCAACAGACGAAGACTCACTGTCGTAGGAAAGATTCTCTTCCCCCGGCGCGACGTGGTCGCCTGACTCCGGATCTTGAGCTTCAGGAACTTCGGTTGGTTCTACTGTTGGTTCGGTGGTTGGTTCCGAAGTTTCAGTAGGTTTAGCCGTTGGTTCGGTGGTTTCGGTTGGTTCTACTGTTGGTTCGGTGGTTGGTTCCGAAGTTTCAGTAGGTTTAGCCGTTGGTTCGGTGGTTTCGGTTGGTTCTACTGTTGGTTCGGTGGTTGGTTCCGAAGTTTCAGTAGGTTCTGCCGTTGGTTCGGTGGTTTCGGTTGGTTCTACTGTTGGTTCGGTGGTTGGTTCCGAAGTTTCAGTAGGTTCTGCCGTTGGTTCCGTGGTTTCGGTAGGTTCTACTGTTGGTTCCGTGGTTTCAGTGGGTTCTGCCGTTGGTTCCGGCGACTTGTCGTACAGTCCCACATAGCTCGTTGCGTAGTCCTTGCCATTGGCTCCATTGAGTCTCACGAAGTAGCCGTCACCTTCGGTGAGTTGTGGAAGTCGGCTGTCTTTAAGAACAACTTGATTATTGACAAGCGCGATATCTTCAACGTCTAAATCAACAAATCCGCTGGTCTCTTCAGCTGCGGGATCCTTCGAGTAGTAAGAAATTGTGGCGGTGGCTCCAGTCAAGGAGAAGAAATCCGCTGGTACATCAAATTTCCAGGATGCTGATCCTGTCTCAATCAGAGGTGTGCCGGAAAGCTTTTCTATAGACCCTGTCACTAGGCGGAGCCCGTCGGCAGGTTTGTTAATCGCGCCACCGAGATATGTGCGGTCCGCATTTTCTAAGTTGAATCCGTAATTGACCTGCCGGGTAATATAACCTTCTTCGTTCGGGGCAGTGGGATTGGGATTCGGATCAATGGTGATCGTCACTTGATCGTTGGCAACAGAAACGTTGTCGTAGGCCTCTCCGGAGTTTGGGAATACACTCGCACTGCCTGAGATAGGAGTCCCATCCTTGATGAGTCCGGGAAGAGTGTCAAAAACAATTTTTCCGGCCTTGAAATCAGTTGCTGCGTCATTGTATTTGAAGTTTTCCTCCCCGTTGTTCACGGCGGTCACGGGATGAAGATTGTAAATTGGTGGGGCATCGCTGGCTGGATTTGCTACAGAAATAGATACTTTTGATGCTGCTTCTGCAGGAGTGGAAGATGCGACTCCGACGGATATTCCGCTAATGGCTAGCGAACCTGCGGTGATTACGGCGAGGGGTAGGCGCGTGGAGCGTGTGTGCTTGCGAGAGATGCGGTTCATTGGGAGTAACCTTCAGCTTCAGTGCAGTGCGGGCAGAACTAGTTCCACCAAGATTTCACCAGCGAAACTTCGATCAGTAGATCACAATTTGATAACAGGTTCAACAACCGATTTGATATGCAATCTTGCTGACTACTCGGATTACCTAGTCAGGCTGAACTTTATTTGATTGCTAAAGCGTAGTTTTTTAGAGTGGCTTCACCTGTGGGGATTCAAAGTTCAATTCCCGATGCACCCATGTCATTAACCGTTGGCGAAATGCGGTCCTGGTTTCATGGCTAGCTCTGGTTTCGATCTGAGTTGATCTCAAAGGCTTGGATGCAAAGCTACGACGGTAACGTCCTATTGAAACGTCCTAACGGAGAATTTCCTTGAACATCGGCAGCGTTCTCAGGCTCGCAGTGCAGTTATCGCTGTGTAGGGCAGAGTTAGTTCGCCGTCGCTCGCTATAGACTGAGGGTGCGGGCTATTTCCTATGGTTCAAACTTCACTGGTTCCTGCACGTCCACGGAATGGCGGACTCCACGCGCGCCTAGTCCATCAAGGTCGATGGCTAAGTACCAAGGTCCTGAATGCGGAACCTTGATTCGGTACGGTGCTCGACGGGCAAGACCACCATGGAATTTATGCTGTTCGCCATCTTGATAGGCTGCAAAATTCTCTGGGTCCATCAAGCGTAGATTTGCCGGCCCGCTGAGGGTCACCACTAGAACACTGCCACGCTCAAGAAAATCCCATGCGTATTCGACGAAACTCTTCTCGCTCAAGTCCCTGACCTCCTTATTGGTCCGCTAGTACAAGAATGTAAGAAAGGCGTGTGGCCCAACAACATTGAGCTGTTGGGCCACACGCCTCAAGCAATAAGAAATTAGGCCATCGTTGCGGTGTCGATGACGAAGCGGTAGCGAACATCCGACTTCAAAACGCGTTCGTAAGCCTCATTGATCTTGTCTGCGGAAATTACTTCAATTTCTGCACCGATTCCGTGCTCGCCACAGAAGTCCAGCATGTCCTGGGTCTCCTTGATCCCGCCAATGTTGGAGCCAGCGAATGAACGACGACCACCAATCAGAGCGAAAGCGTTCACCGGAAGTGGCTCGGCTGGTGCACCAACGTTGACCAAGGTACCGTCAACGCGAAGTAGTTGCAGGAATGCACTGATGTTGATCGATGCACTGACCGTGTTGATGATCAGGTCGAACGTCTTGTGCAGGTCCTTGAAAGTAGCCTCGTCGCTGGTGGCGCGGTAGTCGCTGGCACCAAGCTTCAGACCGTCTTCCTTCTTCTTCAGCGACTGCGACAACACAGTTACCTCGGCACCCATGGCACTGGCAATCTTGACCGCCATGTGGCCTAGACCGCCAAGACCGACAACGGCAACCTTCTTACCTGGGCCGGCATTCCAGTGATGCAGTGGGGAGTAGGTGGTAATGCCTGCGCACAGTAGGGGAGCAGCAACATCAAGTTCAATGCTGTCAGGAATGCTCAGGACGAACTTCTCGGTGACGACGACATTGGTGGTGTATCCACCCTGGGTGACGGTTCCGTCGCGATCAATGGCGCCATAGGTGCCGGTCATGCCTTCAACACAGAACTGTTCTAGGTCATCGAGGCAGTATTCGCACTTGCCGCAAGAATTTACCATGCAGCCTACGCCGACGCGGTCGCCGACCTTGTGCTTGGTGACCTCGGAGCCAACTTCTGCCACGATGCCGGCGATCTCATGGCCTGGAGCCAGCGGGTAAGACTGTGGTCCCCAATCGCCACGGACCGTGTGGATGTCTGAGTGGCAGATGCCAGCGTACTTGATGTCAATCAGGACATCGTGTGGACCGACTTCGCGTCGTTCGATCTGGATGGGAGCCAGAGGCTCGGTTGCTGACGGGGCTGCGTATGCGTTGGCCATAGTAGTCATAGGAGTGTTCTTCCTTTGTTTATCTGTTTACGTGATTCCGTCAGCCGGTATCGGCTCACGGAGGTATTCAGTTACTTGCGAATCCAGATTTTCGCGCATTGTCGCTATCACTTCGTGTGAGAAATGATGCTTAGTAGGAAAGTTGTGACTTGTTCCCTCTAAGGACAACTTCAATCGATCCGTAAATAATCCCAACTGGACGAGATTTTTTATCCGAATTTGAGACGGGCTTGGATAGAAGGCGGATTAAACGCTGAGTGCTGGTTCTTGGCGGGCGGAACGCTTCGCAAGAACTGAGAGTGTGATCACCGGGATCAATGTCAGCGCCGCAACACATGCACCGAGCACGACTGGTCCGGTCGTGCCTAACGCGGATTCTAATGACTTGCCGCCTGCCCACGAAGCTACCACCGTGCCTGCATTAAAACCGGCGACAGTTAATGACGACGCCAATGTTGGAGCATGCCTGCCATAACTAATCGCAAGGGAGGCAAGGATCGGATTGGCCCCGAGTCCAAAGAATCCAAGCAATGTAATCAATACGATCATCGGCAGTTTCATCTCTGAGAGCAGACAAATTGCCAGCAGAACCAGGGTTGAAGCTGCGGGGGCAATGATAGTGAGCAAGTGTGGATGTGCATCCCCGAGCCTTCCCCCAACCAGAGAACCAATCAAGGAACCGACGCCAAAACCGATCAATACCAATGGAATAGCGGTCTCGCTGAATCCGGTGCCGTCGATTAGCAAGGGCGAAATATAGGAATAAGTTGCTAAGACGCCGCCGGTGGTGGTGGCGCAGGCAGCCAGCGTAAGCCATAAACGGGCTGAACGAAGTCCAGCAAGTTCACCGCATATCGATACATTGGAATGCTGCGACAAATTGTTCGGAACGTGGCGAGCAATGAGCAAGGCAGAGATCACTGCGAGCACTGCAAGACCCCAGAACGATCCGCGCCATCCAAAGTATTGGGAGGCGAAAGCTCCTAACGGCACACCTAAGACTGTGGCAAGCATGCCTCCTGCATTAATAATTCCCAGCGCACGTGATGCCATGCCGGCTCCCGCGCTCTTTGCCGCAACAACTCCGGCAATGGCCCAGAAGGCACCGGTGGCTAGCGCCGTGATGAAACGAGCAATCATCAACAGGGTGAAGTCGGATCCCAGCGCAACCACCACATGGCCGACAGCAAAGACGGCCAAAGCCAGGATCAAGGTCATTCGTTGAGGCAGGCGCAACGTCAACAGTGCCATCAGTGGAGCACCGATCACCATGCCAGCAGCGAAAACGGTGATCAGAAGGCCAGCTTTCGCGACACTAATATCAAGTTCGGCAGCCAGTTGGGTCAGAATTCCGGCCACGATGAACTCAGTGGTGAGCATCGTGAAAGTGCCTACTGCAAGCACGTATACAACCAAGGGGATAGTAGGGCTACCGCCCTTGCGTGTTGTTGCAGTGCGAGGCGCCGCTTTCACGCGTGGTTCGTCAACGTTCATTAACGTCCGTTCTATTAAGTAGGAATCCTTCAATATCTATTAGACCCGGAGAATCAAGGTGGAGGACGAGTATGTCCATACCGGTACTGGCTGTACCTCTTTGAAACGTCATTTTAGGATTCCACCTGGATCCTGAACCGGGCTGGCTGACCGACGGTATTCCGTGGGCAAGACGCAGGATTTTGAAAACTTCGCGCAATATCGACAGCCGGCGTCGCCGATCTATAAGGGCGAGGACGGCGATTTTTGGGATTTTCCGCAACGTAATTTGAAGGGACAAATATTGAATGACGAGCCGAGTACTTGAAAGGGTTGTTCGAGCCCTTGGGGTAAAAAATCGCATTCATCAAAGGAGGTTCTGTTGAACATCAAGAGGAAACTAGCAAGCACACTGATGGCCATGGCGCTTATTGCTGGCGGCACAGTCATCGCGCCAGCCGCGCAGGCCGGAGAACACATCAGCTCAACCCGCAATGGCGCAACCGGAGTCACCTACAAGTTTAATCACTGGACCAATAAGTTCTGTATCAAGCAGAACATCGGCAAGAAGTATCAGGGGATCGCTACTTTCTACGGCTCCCACGACACCTCTTATCTACAAACAAATGGCTACCGTAAATGGAGCTGCCTGAACCTGGTCAAGGGAACAAACTCTGGTATTTGGAACGGGGACACCATTCGTTTCTGTCTGAAGAGTCGAGTGGTGACGTGGTCAAGTGATCGCAATCCTGTCTCCTGCGGATACGTCAAGATCTAACGGCCTGTAGGAAGACGTTGCCCGTGCCTGGTGCAGACCCCGGGAATTCACCTAAAGGTGGCAGGTCGGGATCTGCACCATTGGGCAATTCCCGGTAGGCTAGTTACTGGGTCTGCATGTTCTGTGCCGTCCCCGTAAGAAAATAACTCTCAGGGCTGACTGACCGTTGGTCCCGACCGCCAGTTTCGCGGTCCTCGGTAGTGACTTTCGCTAGGACTATTAAAGGTCTCAGCGCGGGTCTCGATCGAAGACCAGATCTGGGTAGGGCCACGCGGTTCGCTCATCCACCTAGCTGGGAGCGATCGAAAGGAGCACCCCCTTAATGGAGGGTCCAGAAATCCAATTCGCCGAAGCGCAGATCGACAACGGTCGCTACGGTACCCGTACTATCCGCTTCGAAACCGGACGCCTTGCCAAGCAGGCTGCTGGTTCGGCCATGGTCTACATCGATGACGAGACCGCACTGCTCTCGGCAACCACCGCAGGTAAGCACCCACGCGAAGGCTTCGACTTCTTCCCACTGACCGTGGACGTCGAAGAGCGCATGTACGCTGCTGGCCGCATCCCAGGTAGCTTCTTCCGCCGTGAAGGCCGCCCATCGACCGAAGCCATCCTGGCTTGCCGTCTGATGGACCGCCCGCTGCGCCCAGCGTTCGTCAAGGGCCTGCGCAATGAGGTTCAGGTGGTTGTTACCGTTCTGTCCATCGAGCCTGACGAACTGTACGACGTCGTAGCAATCAACGCTTCCTCGATGTCCACCCAGCTTTCCGGTCTGCCATTCTCCGGCCCAATCGGCGGCGTTCGCGTTGCACTGGTTGACGACGGAAACGGCGCACAGTGGGTTGCTTTCCCTAAGCACTCCGAACTGAAGAACGCTGTGTTCAACATGGTCGTTGCCGGCCGTATCGCTGGCGACGACGTTGCCATCATGATGGTGGAAGCTGAAGCAACCGACAACGCTTGGGAACTGATCAAGGACCGCGGCGCGGTTGCCCCAACCGAAGAGGTTGTTGCAGAAGGCCTTGAGGCTGCCAAGCCTTTCATCAAGGTTCTGTGTGAAGCTCAGGCTGACCTGGCTGCTCGCGCTGCCAAGGAAACCGTCGAGTTCCCAGTCTTCCGCGATTACGAAGAAGATGCTTTCGCTGCCGTTGAAGCTGCTGCTTCGACCCGCCTGGCTCAGATCTACACCATCGCTGACAAGCAGGAACGTGACAACGCTGCTAGCGATTACAAGGACGAAGTTCTTGCACAGCTGGCTGGCGAAGGTAACACCTTCGAAGGTCGCGAGGGCGAAATCTCCAAGGCCTTCGGCGCTGTCACCAAGCACATTGTGCGCCAGCGTATCCTGACCGAGCAGATCCGTATCGATGGACGTGGACTGGCTGATATCCGTCAGCTTTCCGCTGAGGTTGAGGTCCTGCCTCGCGTTCACGGTTCGGCAATCTTCGAACGTGGCGAAACCCAGATCATGGGTGTGACCACCTTGAACATGCTGAAGATGGAACAGCAGATTGACTCGCTGTCCCCAGTGAAGTCCAAGCGCTACATGCACAACTACAACTTCCCTCCATACTCGACCGGTGAGACCGGCCGCGTAGGTTCGCCAAAGCGCCGCGAAATCGGCCACGGCGCACTGGCTGAGCGCGCACTGGTTCCAGTGCTGCCAAGCCGCGAGGAATTCCCATACGCGATCCGTCAGGTCTCCGAGGCACTGGGTTCCAACGGCTCGACCTCCATGGGCTCGGTTTGCGCCTCGACCCTGTCGCTGCTGAACGCTGGTGTGCCACTGCGCGCACCAGTAGCCGGTATCGCCATGGGTCTGGTTTCGGACACCGTTGACGGCGAAACCCGCTACGCTGCCCTGACCGATATCCTCGGTGCTGAAGATGCCATGGGCGACATGGACTTCAAGGTTGCCGGTACTTCCGAGTTTGTCACGGCTATCCAGCTGGACACCAAGCTGGACGGTATTCCAGCTTCGGTTCTGGCTGCTGCGCTGACCCAGGCTCGTGAAGCCCGCCTGCACATCCTGAACGTGCTGAACCAGGCAATCGACACCCCAGATGAGCTGAACGTTAACGCGCCACGCATCATCTCGGTGAAGATCCCAGTGGATAAGATCGGCGAGGTTATCGGCCCTAAGGGCAAGATGATCAACCAGATCCAGGAAGACACCGGCGCTGACATCTCGATCGAAGATGACGGCACCGTGCTGATCGGCGCAACGGGCGGCGAAGCTGCTGAAGCTGCCCGCTCGGCCATCAACGCTATTGCTAACCCTCAGGTTCCTGAGGTTGGCGAGCGTTACCTGGGTACCGTCGTGAAGCTGACCACCTTCGGTGCGTTCGTTTCGCTGACCCCTGGCAAGGACGGTCTGCTGCACATTTCCGAGCTGCGTAAGATCAACGATGGCAAGCGCGTTGAAGACGTTGAAGACGTCGTCGGCGTTGGCCAGAAGCTACAGGTTGAAATCACCAAGATTGATGACCGTGGCAAGCTGTCGCTGGCTCCAGTGATCGACGAAGCTGAAGAAGAAGCTGCTGCTGAGTAGTCTTTAGACTCCGCAACGAAACCCCGGCCCACCTGTGGTGGACCGGGGTTTTCGCTATCCTGGGCGCCAAGCGAGCGTTAACCGCTGCGTGCCCGAAGTAGCCTGTCGTGTCCCTGTCATTGACTCTGCAGAAACCAAACGCCTGATCGAAGAACGATCAGGCGTTGTGGCAGTGGCTTCAGCACAGGATCAATGGGTGATCCGTTGTTAGCTCAGATGCTTGTCAAAGAACTCGCGCAGCTGGACACTCTTCTGCTTGGCAATGTCGTCCCATGCATCGATCGAAATGGAATCGTCGGCGTAGTCGGAAGGGATCTTGAAGATCTGCAATGGAACGTTAAAACGCTGGCAAATACTGGCGTAGGCGTAGCCTTCCATGTCCACTAGGGAAGCCCCGAGCTCCTTGACATGATTACGCTGCTTCTCGTCTGAGACGAAAACGTCGCCAGTGGCCATCGTTGCCTGAGTCTCGAGCACGATGTCGCCGGTCGTCTCCACAGTGGCCGAGGGCAATGGGAAGTCGTGTTGAATGAGCTTCGTGACCTGATAGATGGTATCCAGGCTTGGGCGGTCTTCGCCCGCGTGTCCTACGACCCCTGCGGTGCCCAACACGATCACGTTTTTGATATTTCCGTCGGCAATAGCGCCGGCCAAAGCCACAGATGCGTTGACCTTGCCTACACCTGAAATCAAGTGGTCAACATCTGCAAAAGCTACCGCTTCATCCGAATGTGCGAAGACGAGTAAGGACTTCTGTTCCGACATGAATTTCCCCTCTAAAGAAGTCAGTTCGGGAAGTCTACTGTGCCCGAACGTCCTAAGAAGTCTACCGGTTACGGCGCATTAACAATGGTTCAGGCGCCATTGACCCAACCGATACACTTTATTTATGAGTGATATCGAACTTGCAGAAGTTGAAAGCTTTGCCTTAGACCACACCAAGGTCAAGGCACCATATGTACGCAAGATTGGTGTGGAGCGTGGTCCCAAGGGCGATGCCATCACTAACTACGACATTCGTTTCGTGCAGCCCAACCACGGTGAAATTCCAACGGCAGGTTTGCATACCATCGAACATACGATGGCCGGTCTGTTGCGCACCCGCATTGACGGCTTGATTGACTTCTCCCCATTTGGTTGCCGTACGGGCTTCCACATGATTTTGTGGGGTGAACCAGAGCCTGCCGAGGTCGCGGCCGCAGTGAAAAGTTCACTAGAAGATATTGCGGAGCGGATTACCTGGGAGGACGTGCCGGGTACTGAAGCCAAGAGCTGCGGTAATTACCGTGACCACTCGCTACATTCTGCCCGTGAATGGGCCAAGGTCATCTTGGAGCAAGGCATTAGCCTTGATGCTTTTAAGCGATCCAAGATTGCTTAACAAACTTTCAAGTTCAAAAGATCCCGCACTTCAGCATTGAAGTGCGGGATTTTTGGTTCCTGAATTCCTCGAGTCGAAGCTACGATGTCGGACTCAGCAAAACCATATCTGCTCTAGGTAGCATGGTTGATATGCGCAAAGTTCTTCCTTCAGCCGCCGTACTTGCCTTCATTGTTTTTTCAGCCAGCGGATGTGCTGATCTGGAGTCAGCGCGAACAACCACCATCAGTGATGCTTGCCAACAGGCCATTCAGCAGCAAAACGAGGCCTGGTCGGATCACGACGCCTCGGAATCAAAAATTCAAGAAGCGGAATCCAAAGGGCTCCAGGCATGCAAGGATTTGGACGAATGGAGTACCGCGGTTTCCTATAACCCTGGTTCCGTCGGCTATGACGAGCTAAGCCTTGAAGAAGCAGCAAACTCAGTCTATTTGGCTTGCTCTTCAGTGGATTCTGAAAACAAGACCCCGGTATGTATCGATGCCGGTAAGCGTGGCTACCTCGACGAGTCTTAAGGTCTGCGATCAACTAGGTGGGTAACTAGCACGGGTAACTGACCGAGAGATCTCAAGATCTACAAGAACTTCGGATGTTGCGATCGTGTCGAACTTCAGGGGCAGCAATGTGGATTGTGACCGACTATCCGAAATTTTAATATGATGAGTGACACAAATTTTGCTCATCTTTACTCACTTTTCATCATGGAGTGATCGGCGCAAAAAGTCCGAGATTTCAGTAATTCTTGGCACAACTGTGACCGTGGTCTTGTAATAACGGATAATTTTGATCTTCCAAACTATTAATCCGTATGAGGGTTGGAGCACCTTCAAAGCCCTAGAGTGAGTCCGGTAACAAATGAGCTTTGAGAAACACGGGAAGCCAGAAAGTCACCTTGAGAGCAGTGACTGTCTCGATATGACTTCCCGCAGTGCCCGAGGGCCAAGGCTGATCTTCACCTCTTGGAAAGCGGAGACCGACCAACATGCCAAACACTGAACTCGATCAGCAACAGCTGAAATCGGAGTCTGTTCAAGCGCGCCTGGAAACAGCTGATAACGGGGCCAAGCCCCGCGTTCCACGCGGAGTAGGAACGCTCGCTTTTACCGAATTCTGGGAGCGCTTCTCCTTTTACGGCCTCAATGGCATCTTGACTTTTTACCTTCTGTACACCGCAGCAGAAGGTGGGCTAGGCATTGATGCTGCTTCCGCCTCCGGCATTGTTGGCGCCTATGGTGGCTCGGTATACCTTGCCCAGCTACTGGGTTCTTGGATGGGCGAACGAGTTATTAGCCCCAAGTGGATGGTCTTTATTGGTGGCGTGATCATCGCCATTGGACACGTGGCTTTGGCGTTCATTCCGGGCATGTCGGGCTTGGCTGTCGGATTGGGCCTTATCATTTTGGGCACCGGCGCACTCAAAACGAATATCACTAACATCGTCGGCCTGGCAGTTGAAGGCCAAGATGAAGGACGTCGCGATGTCGGGTTCGCCTATTTCTACCTAGCCATCAATATGGGCGCAGTGACTGGTCCGTTAGCTTCCGGCTTTGCTCAGAATGAGTGGGGATTCCACGTTGGATTCGGTTTGGCCGCCGTAGGTATGCTCATTTCTTTGGGCGTGTACGTTGCGTCTATGCCAAAGCTCCCGGCTAAGGGTTCAATTGTTGAGCGCCCAATTGAAAAAGCTCAGCTAATTCGCTTGAGCATCATCGCGGTTGTTGTCCTCTTGGCAATCATCTTTGCGCTGTCTTCCAACTTGCTTCCAGCTGCTTCCTTGTCAGCGATTACGACGGTGCTCATCTTGGCCAGTGCCGCGTGGTACTTCATCATGATGCTCAGCAGCAAGGAAGTAACGTCTGACGAGAAGCACCGTGTTGGTGCCTACCTTCCACTGTTCTTAGCTGGCGGTCTATTCTTTGGTCTGTTGTTCCAGCAGTCGACTACTATTGCGATTCTCATTTCAGAACGTGTGGACTTGGTGATTGCTGGGTGGAGCGTACCGGTCGCGTGGATCACCATGCTGGCACAGTTTGCAGCCGTACTGATCACTCCCTTTGTGACCTACTTCTGGGGCAAGTCTGGAAACGACGGACCCGGCGCGCCATCCAAGTTTGCTGTGGGTATGTTCCACATGGGCTGCGCTTACATCATCATGCTGTTCATCCTCAAAATCTATGAGGGTGCGCTCATCCCACTGCTGCTCATTGTTCTGGTCATGATGGCAGCCGGAGCCTCGGAAGTCTTTGTTGGCCCGGTAAGCCTATCGCTGGCAACTCGAATCGGACCCGAGCGCTTCCGCTCCCAGATGGTCGGTCTGAACTTCTTGACCCTATCCCTGGGTTCAGCGTTCTCGGGGCTATTCGGACAGTTGTATACGGTAATCAACGATTATGCATACTTCATCTGCATCATTGCCTCGGGCGTAATTGTCGGCATTTTGTTGTGGGTCTTCCGCCGTAAGCTTCAGCGGAATCTCTACGCAGGTCTCTAGAAATCAAAGCCCGCTGGATCAGTTGATCCAGCGGGCTTTGCAGCACCTGCACTGGTCGAGGTGAACAAGTACACAAGTATTTTTCTCCAAGATCCATCCCACACGAGAGTACGGTTTAATCCATGATTCTTGATCCGATGCGTCGCCTCAGCTGGTGCCTGAGTTCCAGAGGGGAGCTGTAGACATGAAAATTTCGGACTTGCTCGACATGGAAGCAGCCGGATGTCGAATCATTGCCGGAGCCGGGGGAGTGGACCGGGAAATTCTCTGGGCCCACAGTTGCGAATTGCCGGACCCCTACCGGTGGCTTGGGCAGAACGAATTACTCATGACCATCGGACACTGTCTGCCCGCAGACCCCGCAGAACATGTCGACTTTATTCGTCGCTTGGAGCGGGCCGGGCTCAGCGGCATGGTGATGGAAGACAGCGAGAAGCCACCCAAGCTTCACCCCGACGCATTGCTCGCTGCTGACCGCCTGGCATTGCCGGTGATACTGATGAAGCGTGCTATTCCATTCGCAAGTATTGCGCGAATGGTAGCGGCGGCTAACGATAGCAACCAGGCACAGCAACTGATGACACTAAATCAGCTCTATCGTGCCGTGTTAGGAAACTTTGATGACCCGCTCGGTTTCAAACGACAGCTTGAGGGCGTCTTTAAAGTAGCAATGACCACCGTGGATCTTTTGACTGGCGTGGAAATTCTCCCAGGAACATTAAGCCTGCACAGCGAGGAAATCAAGCAGCTGGCTAATGGGGCATTGCCGTACGGGAAAGCCATGATCAACCGCATGGGCTCGTTGAGAGCAGGCGAAGTTTCAGCCTGGAGCCTGCCCACCCAACGCCCCACAGCGCTATTGGTCGAAGAAAGTCCTGGCTCAATGCTCGACTCATTCACCATGACTCACTTGAGTCAAGTAGTTGCCGGTGAAGCTAACCGGCGTACCCACACGACACTAGGTTTAGCACACCAACGTAGCCATCTTCTGACCGATGCCTTGGACAGCAGCATCGTTCAGGAACGACTGCTGCGCGATGCAGCGCAGCTGCAACAACCAATCCACGACCTCACCGTGGCAGTCACCTCGATGCAGAATGAAGAGTTACTGTTCACTGCTCTGAGTCTGGCGGGAATTGCACATGCCAGCCACGGACACAATGGGCATTACGTTTCGTTAGTAAGCACCAAAGACGTCCAGGCTTTGGCGAAGCTGGCCGAATATCACCACTTCGGAATCGGTGTTTCTCCTACCATCGCCAACTTGGAAGGAGTCCGAGACGGATTACTGCGTGCACAATTAGCGTATGAGTCTTGGGATGGTTCCAGTGCGGAAGTCATTAGCTATGAAGATGTGGGATTCTCCATCGCCCCTCGTTCTGAGAGCGAAGCCAAGGAAATCGTCGAACGAGTATTGGGGCCACTTCGACAAGCGGGCGCCTCGGAACAAACGCTGATCGATACGCTCTGCGCATATCTAGATGAAGACCGGAACTGGAACGCTACCTCGGCTCGGCTTGGTATTCACCGGCAAACCCTTGGCTATCGTATTGGACGGATCGAGCAGTTGACGGGCCGAAACCTAAAGTCAAGCAAGGATCTGGCTGAACTGTGGGTGGCAAGAACTGCGCTGAAGCGAAGCTAAGGAAGTTGCTGTGATCCTGAAACTACAGTGCCTGTTGGGGCGGCCGGTGAATTGCTGAGTGGTGTCGGTGTTGTGGGAGAATGAGGGCACTGTTCCGAGCCCTGAAGGGTTCATTACTGAAGATCGAAGGACGTAATTCGTGGCCATGATTCCGTTGCCGTTACATTCGGTGCAGACGACTCAGTTCTCTCCGATCGACCCGGCAGACCCTACCTTGGTTCACCGTGGCGAAGGTGGATCTGAGGTCAGGCGCAGTATCTTGCCAGGTGGTGTACGAGTTCTCACCGAGGCGATGCCAGGACAACGTTCCACGACCGTTGGATTCTGGATACCTGAAGGTTCCCGAGACGAAGAGGCAGGACACTACGGCTCCACGCACTTCCTTGAGCACTTGTTGTTCAAGGGCACCAAGAACCGTTCCGCCTTGGAAATTGCGCAGTCCTTCGATGCGGTCGGCGGCGAGTCGAACGCTGCAACCGCTAAAGAGTCGACCTGCTATTACGCTCGTGTTCTGGATACCGACCTTCCGATGGCCTTGGACGTTATCGCGGATATGGTGACTTCAGCGACGATCGATCCACAAGAGTTGGAACAAGAACGTGGCGTCATCATCGAAGAGCTCGCGATGGATGCGGATGATGCGACCGACGTCGCCCATGAACGCTTTGTTGCCCGCGTCTTGGGAGATCACCCACTGGGGCGCCCTATCGGTGGCACCCCAGATGAAATCAATAAGATCAGCCGCGAAGCGGTTATGGAACACTACCGTGCGCATTATCGGCCCAGCGAACTGATCATCACGGCTGCCGGTTCTCTGGAACACGACAAATTGTGCTCGATGGTCCTCAACGCTCTGTCCGAAGCCGGGTGGGAGCTAGATCCTCTGGCTGTGCCTGAACCGCGACGTGGCGAAGAACCAGCCCAGATTGTTTCCAAGGCTGGCGTTGAAGTCATTAATCGCCCGGTTGAACAGGCGAATATCATCATGGGCTGCGCCGGAATTACGGGACATGATGACCGCCGTCAAATTCTCGCTGTACTTAACGCAGTGCTGGGCGGTGGGATGAGCTCGCGTTTGTTCCAAGAGATTCGAGAGAAGCGTGGACTGGTGTACTCCACCTATTCCTTCTCCGCCGCCTACACGGACGCTGGTTACTTCGGCATGTATGCCGGATGCGCGCCAGCAAAGGCCGCCGAAGTCATTACCCTGCTCGGTGCTGAGCTTGACCGCCTGGCCAGTGAAGGCATTACGGAACAAGAATTGGTTCAGGCCAAGGGACAACTGGCCGGAGGCACCGTCCTGGCCCTTGAAGACCCAGGAAGCCGCATGTCCCGTTTGGGGCGGGCTGAAATGGTGACCGGAGAATTCCAAGATATCGATGAGGCCCTTGACCGTGTCAACGCCGTGACGGCCAAGCAGGTTCAAGAACTTGCTCAAGAATTGGCGGGTAGAGATCGAGTGATCACTGTCGTTGGTCCGTTCGAAAACGAAGACGCGCTGGGTTTATAGCCCAAAACGAATGATCGTGGCCTGACTGGAAAGTCAGGCCACGATCATTCGTTTAAGAAGCTTCAACAGCTAGCTCGCAGCGTCAATCAATTCAGCAAGTTCCGGGGCATGTGAAAAGTTGAATCCGTGAGCGCCCTTATTCATGACGGTGAGCTTGGCATGCTCAATTCCAGCCACGAGGCGAAGCCCAAATTCGGGAGGGGACAGCGGGTCTTGCGTCCCGCAGACCACGTCAATGGGGCAACGAACTGTCTTGAGTAAGTCGATGGTGGAGTAGTTCAACATTTGTTCACAGCTCTTGGCCCACCAAGGGATGCCACAACGAAGATAGTCGACAAGCAGAATAGATTTCACCGAGTTCAGTTCGTTGGGAAAATCTTGAATCAAACGACGTGCCTGTCGAAACAATGTTGCCTCACGGTCGTTAACTGCCGGGGCGGCGATCATGAGGTGTTTGACCAAATCTGGCCAGGTTCGGGCCAATTCAATGGATACTTGGGCCCCCATCGAATGACCCAATACGATGGCGTTGTCCACCTTGAGCTCACGTAGCGCCAGGGCAACCTCATGAGCAAACCGAGGAACTGTGACCGGACGACCATCGTCGAGGTTCTTACCGTGTCCGGGAAGTTCGGGAACGATCACTCGATACTTTTTCGCCAGAATATTGGCCAGCGGAGTGAAATAACGGCTTGATGCGCCTAAACCATGGATGAGAACCACGTCAGGCCCTTGGCCCGCCACGCGTACAGATAGACGAGTTTTTAAAGTCTCGGGTAAATGCCCGAAATATTCGTGGCGCACGGTGGCCTTTCCTTGCGCCAAACGTGCGCTCAAACGATAGGTAGTGTCGGATCTCAGAATGAGAAAATGTCAGTGCAGGACGCCAGCTAGTCCTATTTGGCTAAGCCGGTCGTGTGTTGGCTAATTGCAGAGCGAAGATCTTCGGGGAAGAGCTCTTCGATGTCCTTCTGATAGTTTTTGCCTTCTTCGGGACGGCGGAGATCTTGGCCATCAAGGCGGAACGGGAACGCATCCACTTGAGTTGCCGTACCCGAAGCATCTTCGTTGGTGGGAGCACAAGTGGCCCAGCCGTAGGTAGTGGATCCCTCGATACGGAAGACTTCTACTTGGCAGGAAGCCGAGTCAAGAACTGTCCCTTGGTCTTGGACCACCTTGACTACATCAGCCAATTCTTGGTCGGAAAGCGAAAGGGGCTCGTTGTCTGAACCACACGACGTCACCGCAAAACTAATGGCCAGCACGACGCTGATGCCTAGACTTAAACGCCCAAATTTCTGACCCATGGCCCTGCTAACTACTTGGAGACTCCTGATACACATTTTTCCCCGTGTCGTAGGGCAATACAAGCTGGACTGGCCGAAGCACCATGACCGATTCAAATAAATTGCTTCATTATCGGCACAAACCATCGTCAAACGGACGCGATTGCACGTCATCGTTGGCAAAGCAGAGCCCCAGAAAACGATAGGCTTGAGTTCATGAGTGCACAGATCAAGGTGGCCGTGCTCGGTGCGGCCGGACGTATGGGAGCCGAAGCTGTAAAAGCTGTTTCTGAAGCTTCCGACATGGAATTGGTAGCAAGCCTGGGGCGTGGCGACGAGCTGTCCCAGATTCTTGAAGCTGGAGCAACCCACGTGGTTGACCTTTCTGTTCCGGCTGTCACAGAAGCAAACGTCCGATTTGCCGTAGAAAACGGTCTTCACGCAGTGGTGGGAACAACGGGTTGGGACGATGACCGCCGCGCTGAATTGGAGTCGTTACTCAACGAACACAGCGAAGTTGGCGTCTTGATCGCCCCGAATTTCGCTTTGGGGTCGGTACTTACTAGTGCATTTGCAGCAACCGCCGCAAAATACTTTGAGTCGGTCGAAATTATCGAATTGCACCACCCAAACAAGGTCGATGCGCCCAGTGGTACTGCCGTGCGTACCGCAGAACTTGTCGCCAAATCGCGTGAAGAGGCCGGCGTACCAGCCAGCCCGGACGCAACTGAAACTCAGTTAGATGGTGCCCGCGGATCCGTCGTTGATGGAGTTCATGTTCACTCCGTGCGACTTCGTGGTCTGGTCGCTCACCAGGAGGTCTTGCTCGGAGGCCCTGGCGAACAGTTGACCCTGCGCCATGATTCATTTGACCGCGCATCATTCATGCCAGGTGTCCTATTGGGCCTGCGCACCGTAGCAACGCGTCCGGGCCTGACTTATGGTTTGGATGGGTACTTGGAGCTTGGCCAGTGAAGACCAAACTCTGGGTAGGAGGAATCCTTCTGCTCTTCGCCCTGTACATCGGCATGACCTTCACCCAAGCGGTACGTTTCCTGAGTACCGGAACCTTGATTGCTCAGATCATGGGCGTAGCCATTTTGGTGATTCCAGCCTTCTGCACGTGGATCTTGATTCGTGAAGTTCTCTTTGGACTACGAACCGAAAAGATGGGCAAATCCCTAGCTGCTTCGGGTGAGCTCCCGATGGATCTGCCACGCACGCCCTCTGGACGTTTTGTGCGTTCAGCTGCTGACGAAGACTTTCCTAACCATCAGCGCGATGTGGAGGAGAACCCCGAGTCTTGGAAGTCGTGGTACCGACTGGCCTTGGCTTATGAAGCTTGCGGAGATAAAACACGGGCGCGTAAGTCCATGCGTACCGCGATTGGGTACTGGCTCCAGGACGAAAAAGTTAACAACTAGTTTTTGCCTCAGTCAGCAGCCTGAAACTGCGCTGTCCCAGGTTTAAACAATGAGGCCGTGTCTGCTCACCGATGGGTGAGCAGACACGGCCTTCCCCGTTTAATGATCCATTGCTGCCATAGATGTTGGGCAACCAGCTTCGATTGTTCGCATCAACCGTTTAGGTGGCTATTCACCTTTGGCCAGGTTGTTGGATGCTGGTGTGGAATCGGCTCCGCTCAGTACCCTGACGCCAAATTCGAGTGGGCCCGGTGACTTGGTGAAGCTTAGCCATAGCGCGCAACAAACGGTGGCCGCACACAGGATCCACCAGATAGTTGCTGGTTCTAATACCTGCTGTAAGAACGGGAGCAGAATCAGGTGGCCCACGTACAAAGTGAGCGGGGCACGCCCAGCGGCCGCAAGAACCTGACCTGCTCGGCCGAGCAGAGGAACGATCAAGAGCAACAGGCCAATGATCGCTACCGCACAGCCTGCCGCGTGCACTGTGGCCAGTAGCCCGTTGCTGTGCCCTGTTGGCAACCACAGATATTCGGTGTTGGCCAAGTAGGGGTCCAGAGATTTCCCGGGCAACCGGCCGGCGGTAATGAGCGTAGCAACCTGCGAAAGAGGAACCATGGAGGCCGCCGAAATCTGTTCGGTGAATCCTAGGCTTAGAACACGACCGGCAATGTAGCTCACGGCGGCGATGGCCCCACCAACAATGGTGAGTAGCGAAGCAGTCTTGCGGCTAGTTAGATTGAATTTGCTCAATGCCACGCCCAGCAAACCGTATCCAAACCACACTAAAAGTGGATAGTAGCCGGTGACGGTGAGGTCTTGGATTAGAAGTCCTGGGGTCAGTAGGTCCAAAAGGCCTGGATTGTGCCCCAGCGTCTGCCCTAATGTGTCGGCAGCCAGCGGACGCCAAATCACCGGTGCGAGGAGCAACCAAAGCACTGAGACTACCCAAATGGTTGCTCTTGAGAGCCTGAGAGCCAGAGGAAGCAACAGAAAAAGTAGCCCATAGTGGACAAGAATGACTGCAATACGTTCATTTAACGTCCCAATTCCCATTCCGAGCACGGCAATAATTAATGCTCTCCGGGCAAGGACTGAGTAAATCTTAGGGTGAGAAAAGCCTTTTCGAGCCAGCGAATCGCTCAGCAGAGATAGCGACAATCCGGCAAGCACCATGAACAACACCGAGGCTCGTCCCGAGGCTACAGCCCCGGTGAACGTTGGGGAGTAGGCCTCTGGACCCGTGTATTGATAGAGCGAAAAAACATGCGCTGCGAACATCCCGAGGATGGCCACGAGGCGCGCTACATCGACCGCGATAATGCGACGTGGCTTACCCAAAATGTTCATGGAAACATCGCATCACGTCTATGGGCGCGGATGCCATTGCAACATGCGCGAGTGTAGATTTAAAGCCATGGCTACAAGTGCAATTGATAATCAGGCATACCCATTCGGCACCGTGCTCACTGCAATGGTCACCCCCTTTACTGAAGACGGGGAAGTTGACTATGCGCTCGCAGCTAAACTGGCCCAGAAGCTCGTCGACGACGGATGCGACGGTCTAGTTGTTACCGGTACTACCGGCGAGACCTCAACTCTGAGCGATGACGAAAACATTCAGATGTTCCGCACTGTAGTTGAAGCCGTCGGCGATCGCGCCGCGGTGCTGGCTGGTTCAACCACCAACGACACCCGTCACTCGATCAAGCTCTCGCTCGCAGCCAAGGAAGCGGGCGTTGACGGTGTGCTGTTGACCACCCCGTACTACAACAAGCCAAGCCAAGCAGGCGTCATCGCGCACGTCAAAGCCATTGCCGAAGCCGTTGAGCTGCCCATCATGCTCTACGACATCCCAGGCCGTACCGGAATCTCGCTGGCACCAGAAACAATTATTGAACTTGCCCAGATTCCACAGGTTATCGCACTCAAGGACGCTAAAGCCGATTACCAGTCCACCACCACCGTGCTTGCCAATACCGATCTGCACGTCTACTCGGGTGACGACGGACTGACTTTGCCGCTCATGGCAGCTGGTGCTGTCGGCGTGGTTTCGGTCACTGCTCACGTTGCAGCCGGGAAGTACCGTACGCTTGTTAATGCAATGCATGCAGGTGATTTGCCCACCGCACGCACCACTCACTTTGAGCTGGACGCGATCCAGCGCGGCATCATGGGCCACATTCAGGGCGCTGTAGCCGCAAAATATGGACTTCACTGGCAGGGTGTCCTGCCGAACACCGTCGTCCGACTGCCGCTTGTGGCACCGTCGGACGCAGAGCTCGATGCCATCCGCGCGGACCTACGTGAAGGTGGATGGGATCTGTAACGAAAGGGACTAACTACATATGACTGAGAGTTCAGTAGGCAAGGCCGATTCTGCACGCATGCAGACTCCGGCCCGGCTGAAGAAGGGAACAATGCGCATTGTTCCTCTCGGAGGCTTGGGTGAGGTCGGACGCAACATGACCGTCTTCGAACTCAACGGGAAACTGTTGATCGTTGACTGCGGTGTGCTCTTCCCCGAAGAACACCAGCCTGGCGTGGATCTGATCCTGCCGGACTTCTCGTACATCAAGGACCGCTTGGACGATGTGGTGGGCGTAGTGCTCACCCACGGCCACGAGGACCACATCGGTGCTGTCCCTTACCTGTTGCGCCTGCGCGAAGACATCCCACTGTACGGGTCGAAGCTGACCCTGGCCTTCGTTGAAGCAAAACTGGCAGAACACCGGATCAAGGCCAACACCAACATCGTGGTGGAAGGCGAGATCGCACAGATCGGCAACTTCGAATGTGAATTCGTGGCCGTGAACCACTCGATCCCGGACGCACTGGCTGTGTTCCTGCGCACCGAAGCCGGTACCGTGCTGCACACCGGTGACTTCAAGATGGATCAGCTGCCACTTGATGGTCGCATCACCGACCTGCGTCACTTCGCACGACTGGGTGAAGAAGGCGTGGACCTGTTCCTGCCAGACTCCACCAACGCTGAAGTCCCCGGATTCACCGTGGCAGAACGCGAAATCGGCCCGGTCCTTGAGGCCAAGTTTGCGCGCGCCCGTCGCCGTATCATCGTTGCTTCGTTCTCCTCGCACGTGCACCGCGTGCAGCAGGTGCTCGATGCTGCAGCAATGCACGGCCGCAAGGTGGCCTTCATCGGCCGCTCGATGGTACGCAACATGGGCATCGCCGAGCGCTTGGGCTACCTCGATATCCCACAGGGTGTCCTTGTGGACCTGAAGCAGATCGACACCCTGCCGGACCACAAGGTTGTGCTCATGTCTACCGGTTCGCAGGGCGAGCCAATGGCAGCGCTTTCGCGTATGGCTAATGGTGAGCACAAGGTTCAGATCAACCCGGGTGACACCGTCATCCTGGCCTCCAGCCTGATCCCAGGTAACGAGAACTCTGTCTTCCGCGTGATCAACGGACTGATGCGCTTGGGCGCAGAGGTCATTCACAAGGGCATGGCCAAGGTGCACGTTTCCGGTCATGCCTCGGCCGGTGAGTTGCTGTACTGCTACAACATCTTGCGTCCAAAGAACGTACTTCCGGTCCACGGCGAAACCCGCCACCTGATTGCCAACGGCCGTTTGGCTGCGCAGTCCGGCGTGCCGGAAGAAAATGTCTTGCTGGCCGAAGACGGTTCCGTCATTGATATGAAGGATGGCGTCGCTCAGCTGGTTGGCCAGGTTGAATGTGGTTACGTCTACGTTGATGGTTCCAAGGTTGGCACCATTACCGATGATGACCTCAAGGACCGTGTCACCCTGGGTGAAGAAGGTTTCATTTCGGTGATCACCGTGATCAACCGACAAAATGGCACCATTATTTCCGGCCCAGACATTCACGCACGCGGTGTGGCTGAAGAAGACTCGGTCTTCAATGAAATCAAGCCAAAGATTGCTGCTGCCATTGTGGAGGCGGTTTCGAATAACCCGAACCACACCACACACCAGCTACAGCAGATCACCCGTCGTGTGATCGGTTCATGGGTATCGCGCAAACTGCGTCGTCGCCCAATGATCGTTCCGGTCGTGCTCGAAGCATAGGCTCCGTACAAGTATTGCCCCAAACTAATTTCTGGTTTGGGGCAATATTTTTGTCTGAACTCCTGATCCGGCGGGCTAAAACCTATTGCAATCCCAATAGGGTCGCGAGCTTGGCAGGTGCGATGAGAGCCGGACCCATCTTCTGGCCGACGCAGGCTTCAGGTGTGCTGGCATCTTGCCATGGGTCGCATTTAGTGATCTGTTGGATCCGTCCTGTTCCTGCTTCCATTTCAACAATTGAGTCCCATTGTGCTGGAACCCATTCGCTCAGGATCTTTCCCGTGGTGACCTCTTGGACGATGATTGAATTTACCTCGTCCGAGGGCGCCGGAAAACTATCGCTGGCCGATGCTGGCGTCGCTACCGCGAATGCTGCCGTGAGTAATAAGGCCGGGGCCACCAGTAGGGTGTGAAGCTTCATGCTGGTCCTTCTAAAAATTGATGACAATAACTTGATCCTAGCGTTGACCAGCGAGTTATTCTTCCGCTGCGTAGCGTGGTGATTGGCGTGTTGACCTTCCGATTTGTATCGTGAAGCGCATTTATGAGGCAGAATAACCTCAGAGCCATCTTGAGGAGTCGAGCAGTGATCGAATTCGAAAATATTTCCAAGCACTATCCTGATGGCACCAAAGCGGTCAGCGACTTCAATCTGCAGATTCCGGCGCACAGCTCAACCGTTTTTGTCGGATCATCTGGCTGTGGCAAAACGACCCTGCTTCGAATGATTAACCGCATGGTTGACCCCAGCGCAGGTACCGTACGCATTGACGGCGAAGATATTTCGACCAAGAACGCTGTCGAATTGCGTCGCAGTATTGGCTACGTCATGCAGAATTCGGGACTGCTTCCACACTTTAGCGTGGCCGATAACATCGCCACGGTGCCACGACTGATGGGGGAGTCCAGGAAGACTTCACGCCGGCGGGCGCTGGAACTGATGGATACCGTCGGACTATCAGTCACTATGGCAGATCGATATCCGCATCAGTTATCTGGTGGGCAGCAACAACGTGTAGGTGTGGCCCGGGGCTTGGCATCTGATCCGAATATCCTGCTCATGGATGAGCCATTTGGCGCGGTGGATCCGATCGTACGTGCAGAGCTGCAAAATGAGCTGCTGAGACTTCAAAAGGAACTGGACAAGACTATCGTTTTTGTCACCCACGACATCGATGAAGCGTTCTTGTTGGGGGATCAGGTCGTCATCCTTGCCGCCGGTGCTCAAAAGCTTCAGGTAGGCAGTCCGAGCGAGATCATCGAGAATCCCGCCAATGACTTTGTTGCATCCTTTATTGGCGCCCAGCGAGGTTCCCGCGCCCTGCGAGTCAAGCAAACAGCTCACGGACCAGTGTTGGTCGATGCCCAAGGACGTACTCAGGGCCGACTCGTCGAAGGCGGGCTAAATCAATGACCTGGATTTCAGATAATCTGGCGTTGATTGCCTCGTTATCCGTTGAGCACTTGCGGCAATCTTTGATAGCGATCCTCATCGGATTTGTGCTCTCCATTCCCTTGGGCTGGGTCGCCTGGCGCTACAAGCTAGTGGGTGGCCCAATAGTCACCCTGACTGGACTGTTGTACACCATTCCGTCGTTGGCCTTACTCATGATCCTTCCGGTGATCACCGGAATGAGCGCCATTAGCGAAGCCAACTTGATCGTTGCTCTGAGCATCTATGCGGTGGCCATCATGGTCCGAGGCGTGGTTGATGGACTGAACTCGGTGGATCCTGCAGCACGTTCGGCGGCCACCGCGATGGGCTACGGAAACACGCGTCGCTTTTTCGCTGTTGACCTTCCTCTGGCTGGGCCGGTCATCTTGGCAGGGCTGCGAGTGACGGCAGTGAGTACCATCGCGCTGGCCACCGTCGGAATCTTGGTTGGCGTCACCAACCTCGGATACCTCTTCACCAACGGTCTCCAGCGACGCATCATCGTCGAAGTATTTTCGGGCTTGGTGGCCGTAGCAATCATCGCTTTGCTTATTGACGTGCTGTTGGTTTTGCTCGGGCGTTGGCTTATGCCATGGAGCCGTAAAGACCGGAAGCAGAAGCCAGCAGATCTGGCGCAGAGCGTCCAGGCGGTGGCACCGTGAACCTGCTCAGCGAAGCGATCTCCTGGCTTTTTGCTCCGGAGCAATGGGAAGGCAAAGACGGTCTTCAAGCGTTGCTGGGACAGCATTTGCTCTTCACTGTACTCTCCGTGCTGATCGCCGGAGTTATTGCCATCCCGACTGGCTGGGCAATTGGGCACACAGGGAAGGGGCGCGAAATTGCGGTGGCTGCCGCGGGAATCGCTCGTGCGGTGCCGTCCTTCGGGCTACTGATTCTCCTAGTGCTGCTCTTCGGCGTTACTCATAAACCGGCCGCTGCACTGGTGGCCTTTGTGGTTCTGGCCATCCCATCACTGCTTGCCGGGGCCTATACCGGCTTTGAAGCTATTGATCGCAAAACGATTGATGCAGCACGAGCCATGGGAATGACTGAATGGCAAGTCTTGTTGAAAGTTGAGATCCCCTTAGGGCTTTCATTATTGGTTGGAGGACTCCGGGCGGCCACCTTACAGGTTGTTGCCACGGTGACCATCGCCGCCTATGTAAATCTTGGGGGACTGGGACTACCGATTATCACCGGATTGAACCTTCGACGCTTTGACATGGTGCTCGGCGGCGCGTTGATGGTTGCGGTTCTAGCCCTGCTATTGGATTTGGTGCTAGCTATCGCGCAGAAGGCTTCGGTCCCTCGCGGGCTGGGCCACAGAAAAACTACAACTAAAAATCACGATGCAGATCACTTACCAGTACAAGATAAGGAACTGACATGAGAATCAAACAGGCACTTCGAGTAGCGGCAGTGGTGACGGCAGGAACTCTGGCTTTGGCTGGTTGCTCAAGCTCTGATCCCTTAGCGACGCAGAGCAATTCCGAAAAATCGGGATCCGAGAAAATCGTGGTTGGCTCTCAGGCCTACTATTCCAACGAGATCGTTGCCGAGATTTATGCGCAGGCCCTAGAAAACTCGGGACTGGAAGTTGAGCGCCAATTTAACATCGGGCAGCGCGACGCGTACATGCCCCAGCTGGAAAACGGCAGTATCAACGTTTTCCCGGAATACACCGGTAACCTGCTGCAGTTCTTCAAGGAAGACACCGAGGCCCGCTCATCCACCGATGTCTATCAAGAACTTGAAAAAGAATTGCCTGATTCTTTGGCTGTTCTAGATCAGGCCGAGGCATCTGATCAAGACTCCTACACGGTGACTCGAAAATTTGCCGAGGATAACGATCTGAAGAGCATCGCGGACCTGTCCAAGGTCAAAGACCAGCTGACCCTTGGTGGCCCACCAGAACTTGCCGAACGCCCTTACGGCCCGAAAGGTCTGGAGAGCACCTATGGTGTGAAGACTGAGTTCTCGGCTACGGGCGATACCACGGTGGAAGACCTTGTTGCTGGAACGGTCAACGTGGCTAACGTTTTCACCGCGGATCCACGCATTAAGACCGAAGATCTTGTCGTTCTTAAGGATCCGAAGTCGCTGTTCCTTGCATCCAATGTGGTGCCGGTAGTCTCCGCCGATCAGTCTGAAAAATTGGGCGAGATCTTGAATCCAGTGAGTGAGAAATTGTCGGCGGAGGCACTCGTGGATCTAAATGTGCAGAGCACGGTTGATAAGAAATCGGCTGCTGACATTGCCAAGACGTGGCTGTCAGATCAAGGTCTGTAGGCCTCTTACCTCTGACGTGATATAAGGATTACTTCAACGGTTAGTACCTGGTCGAATGATCAGTTACTAACCGTTGGACTGCGTCAAAAACAACTTAAGATACGTTGAATTTTTTCCTCAGTGATAGCCTCCGATAGGGGCCAACAGTCACTGTGAAAGGGACAAACCAAAGATGACTTCCAATTCCGTTTCGGTAGATCAGCACTATGATCTGATTATTCTCGGCACAGGTTCGGGTAACTCTATCCCTGGCCCCGAATTTGATGACAAATCAATTGCCATCATCGAAAAGGGTGCTTTCGGTGGCACCTGCCTGAACGTAGGTTGCATCCCCACCAAAATGTATGTTTACGCTGCAGATTTGGCGTTGGAAACCCGAGAGTCTTCACGCTTGGGCATTGACGCTCAAGTGAATGCAGTGGATTGGCCCGGTATCGTCAATCGAGTCTTTGACCAGCGTATTGACCTCATTGCCAAAGGCGGGGAAGAATACCGCCGCGGTGAGCAGACGCCGAACATCGACGTTTATGATCAGCATGCCCGTTTTGTCGCACCTCGCACCTTGCAAACCGGACAAGGTGCGCAGACGAAGACCATTAGCGCGGATCAAATCGTACTGGCTGCTGGCTCCCGTCCGTTTATTCCTGAGATCATCGCAGAGTCTGGTGTCCATTTCCACACCAACGAAGACATCATGCGCCTGACTCGACAACCGAAGTCGATCGTCATTATCGGTGGCGGCTACATCGCTATGGAATTTGCGCATGTGTTTGAAGCTCTAGGCACCAAGGTCAGCATCATTGCCCGTTCAGAACTCCTCCGACACCTAGATACTGACCTGCGTGAGCCTTTTAATGAGCTGGCTGACCAACGCTACGATGTGCATCGCGGGCGAAATATCACTGCAGTGAGCCAGAACGAGCAAGAAGTGAGCGTGACGCTTGATAATGGAAGTATCGTCAGCGCAGAAGTCATGCTGGTTGCCACTGGCCGCACTCCCAATGGGGATGAACTGGATTTAGAGCTGGGCGGCATTGAATCCACTAACGGGCGCGTCAGCATTGATGAATTTGGGCGGTCCACTTCGGCACAAAGCGTTTGGGCGCTGGGCGATATTTCCTCCCCATACTTGCTTAAGCACGTGGCTAACGCGGAGATGCGCGCTGTTCGCCACAATCTCTTGAACCCAGAAAACATGAAGAAGATGCCGCACGAGCATGTTCCTGCAGCGGTCTTCACGCACCCACAAATTGCTTACGTCGGTATGACTGAGCAAGAAGCTCGGGAAGCTGGGCATGACATCACGGTCAAGGTGCAAAAGTATGGTGATGTGGCCTATGGGTGGGCGATGGAAGACCAAAGCGGTATTGCCAAGCTGATTGCCGATAAGAACACCGGCAAATTGCTGGGTGCTCATTACATGGGACCTCAAGCCTCAACGCTGATTCAGCAGATGATCACGGTGATGGCTTTCGGCCTTGATGTCCGAGATGTTGCCACGGAACAATACTGGATCCATCCTGCCCTGCCTGAGGTCACCGAGAACGCCTTGCTTGGCTTGGACTTCTCTTAAACCTCAGAGGTGTCAACGTTTGAATTGATCCCTAGTCCTCCTAGAGTTGAGCCATGAATCAGAAACTAGCAAGGTTCTTGTCTTCAACGCTCGCTCGGATGCTCCTGGTTTCGGCATTCGTGGGAACGTGCTTGGGAATGCTGGCAACCCTGTTGATGTTTTGGCCGCTTGCTGAAGATGGCCACGGCACCGGTCCGTACGATCTCGCATTGCCCTTAACCTATGGGGCAATTGCAGGACTGCTGATGGGAATTTTGTGCGGTACCGATGCTTACCTTGGCCTCTGGATCCAAAACATCAACGATTGGGAGCCTTCCGCTCAGAGCCAAGCAACCGCGGCTGGATTCGGCTCAATGCTCGCAGCACTTGTTCCGGCGCTCCTGATTGTCGTCGCTGGACTCGGTGAAGCCAGCCCGGCTGCGTTCATCGCTACTGCCTTGGGATTTTTGGCCCTAAGCTTCGCCTCGGGATTCGCCGTAGTGGCCTGGCTTAATCGGCGCAATTCCTTCGATTCAGTTACGTCGGGATACGGTATTAAGGGCTAGTTGCTAGGCTGAGACCTGCTCGATGCATGCTCAAGCCTGGCTGACTTTGCTCAACAGATCCAAAGACTTAAGTACTGATCCCACAGTGGACGAGGAGGAAAAGTGAAATTCAAACGCCACCTTGCAGCGTGTGCCACGGCCGGAATCTTGGCCGTAGGAATGGGCCTGCTTGCCGTTCCGGCAGCCCAAGCAAGCAACAAAACCTACACACAGGATGTGGCCAGCGCCGGAACGTGCGCAAAAATGGAGACGGCCACGGTCCAAGCCTTTAAATCTTCGGGCTATAAGGTCAAAAGCCATGCATGCCTAAAAAGTTCTGGAACCTATACCCTGATGATCAGTTACTCAAAGTAACTCACCAGCCCACGACGTGATCATTCTCTAGCACCTGCCAAACCCCGTGCAGACGTGTAAATTCGGGGTGCATACAGCTGATGGCGATACCCTTGAAGTATGGCCCCACGTACTCAGTCTCAGGGGACAAAGAAGCCAACGACGCGTAAACCCAAGGCGTCCAGCTCTTCGTCCTCCAAGAAAACGCCCGAGAATCCGGATGCGGAACTCGCTCTACCATTGCGCGTCCTGCGCAGCGTATGGATGGGCATTGCTCGGATTTTTGGTGGCGCCTTCCGTCGCATCGGCGGAACGGTCAGCCCTGACTACGAAGTGCGCCGTGACGGCACAGGCCTCTTCCTTGCCCTGATCGCAATTACTGTTGCCATCATTGAATGGTGGGGCTTGCGGGAATCAGGTTGGTTCGGACAGGGCGTCCATGCCGTCGTTGGCGGCACCCTAGGTTTCATGGCAGTGCTCCTGCCAGTCATCCTCTTTATCGGGGCCTTCCGACTTTTCCGCTACCCAGAAGCAGTCACCGCCAATAACCGCATTGGTATTGGCCTGCTGATCATGACGCTTTCGGGCTCTTCGATCGCTTCATTGGCTCAAGGTTCGCCTTCGGTCACCGACGACTTTGAGGTTCTGTGGAACGCCGGTGGCATGGCTGGTTCCATCCTCGGAACACCATTGGGACTGCTAATCTCGGTTCCAGGCGCCATGGCGGTCTTTATTTTCTTGGCCTTCATGTCCATCCTGATTGTCACCGCAACACCGGTGATGCAGATTCCTCAGCGGATCCGTGCCGGTTACAACCGTCTTTTGGGTCAGGATCCTCAGGCTCCTAAGCCAGCGCGTTCCTCGGCTAAGTCCGAGCTGGATCCGCATAGCGAAGAACACGATCAGTCCTACCTCTACCCAGAGGAAGAACCGGTAGCACCGGCGCCAAAAAAGAAGAAGCCTGGCTTCTTCGAACGCCGTGCCGCCGCCGCTCGTCAGGTGACTGAAGTCTATGACGTGGACGGTCACGAAAGCACCGAACGTTCCGGCGACGTCGCCTATGACAAGGCCGTGATCGATCAAGAAGATGCCTCGGAAGCCTCGACTACCGCACTTCCGGTGTCTAACCGTAACTCCGGTAAGATCTTCGACGCCGATGAAGCGGCCACCCAGGCTATCGCCCGGCCGAACTTTGACGAACAGGATGCCACTGAGGCTGCCACCCAAGCGATCCCGTCTGCCGCGATCCCTAAACCTGCCGGGCCACCTCCCGGGGTGAAACGACCTACCAAGGCCGAAAGCGAAATGGCCGAGATCATGGCCAATATTGGCCTCAAGGCAGAACCAGAAGCAGCAACCTCTGCCATGGACCAGGTTTCCTCGCGTGCAGCTGGTTTATCTTCCAGCCCACAGGCCCCGATTCCGGCCCGTAGCGAGCAGCTACAACTTTCAGGCGATGTCACCTATACCCTGCCCGAAGATCATTATCTGCCAGCTGGTCCACCAGCCAAGGAAGCCTCTGAAGCTAACCAGGTAGTAGTTGATGCGCTGACCAACACCCTGCAGCAGTTCAAGGTTGACGCCCAAGTCACCGGTTTCTCTCGAGGTCCAACGGTGACCCGCTACGAAATCGAGCTGTCCCCGGGCACCAAGGTGGAAAAGGTCACCGCGCTGGCCAAGAACATCTCCTATGCGGTTGCGTCTTCCGACGTGCGTATCCTTTCGCCAATTCCTGGCAAGTCCGCCATCGGTATTGAGATTCCCAATACCGATAAGGAAGTTGTTGCCCTGGGCGACGTGTTGCGCAGCAATAACGCGCGTAAGACCGAGCACCCCATGGTGATGGGTGTGGGCAAGGACGTTGAAGGTGGCTTCGTAGTTGCCAACTTGGCGAAGATGCCGCACCTGTTGGTGGCCGGTGCTACCGGTGCTGGTAAGTCTTCGTTTGTGAACTCCATGATCACCTCGATCTTGATGCGCGCGACCCCGGACGAAGTACGCATGGTTATGGTTGACCCTAAGCGTGTGGAATTGACCGCCTATGAGGGCGTGCCGCATCTGATCACTCCGATCATTACCAACCCTAAAAAGGCTGCCGAAGCCTTGCAGTGGGTAGTGCGTGAAATGGACACACGCTACGACGACTTGGCGAACTTCGGTTTTAAGCACATCGATGACTTCAACAAGGCTGTTAAGGCCGGCAAGGTGCACCCACCGGAAGGTTCCCAGCGTGTGCTCAAGCCGTACCCATACCTGTTGGTGATTGTCGACGAGCTTGCCGACTTGATGATGGTGGCTCCACGCGATGTCGAAGAGTCGATTGTTCGTATCACCCAGTTGGCGCGTGCGGCAGGTATTCACCTAGTGCTGGCGACCCAGCGTCCTTCGGTGGATGTTGTCACCGGTTTGATCAAGGCCAACGTGCCTTCACGTATGGCCTTCGCGACCTCCTCGGTCACCGACTCCCGCGTGGTCTTGGATCAGCCCGGTGCGGAGAAGCTGTTGGGTCAGGGTGACGCGCTGTTCCTGCCAATGGGTACCTCTAAGCCGATGCGTGTGCAGGGTGCATGGGTGACCGAATCTGAAATCCAACGCGTGGTCGAACACGTGAAGACACAGTTGGCTCCGGAATACCGTGAAGACGTCATCCCGGCCGCCGAGAAGAAGAAGCAGATCGACGAGGATATCGGAGACGATCTGGACCTGCTGTTGCAGGCCACCGAATTGGTGGTCACCAGCCAGTTTGGTTCCACCTCGATGTTGCAGCGTAAACTGCGCGTGGGCTTTGCCAAGGCCGGGCGTTTGATGGACTTGATGGAATCACGTGGTGTGGTGGGCCCTTCCGAGGGCTCCAAGGCTCGCGATGTACTCATCCAGCCCGATGACTTACCAATGGTTTTGGCAGCTATGCGTGGGGATGATCCGGCGACCACTGCGCCTTCAGCCACCGAAGCAGCGCTGGTGCAAGAAGCTAATGTGAATCACGCTGAACCGGTCACCGAATATGCTGAAGACCTGGTGGCTAAGGATCTGGATAATCGCCCGCAAGCCGTAGACTACTTTGACGGCTCCGACGAACCCGGCGAAGACGCCTGGGACCTGACAGGAAGAAACTAAATCCTATGAGCGAGCAAGCTGGCCACGGCGCCCAGCCACCGGTTCCAACGCTAAACATCGCCAACGTGCTCACCAGCATCCGCATCCTCATGGTGCCCTTCTTCGTTTGGGCCCTGCTGGCCGATAATAGCGAACAGGGCCTGTGGCGTTGGGTAGCCTTGGTGCTTTTCGTCTTGGCCATGTACACCGACAAGCTCGATGGAGACCTGGCTCGAAGCCGTGGGCTGATCACGAACTTCGGCAAGATCGCCGACCCGATCGCTGACAAGCTGCTGACCGGTTCGGCTCTGGTCTGCTTCTCCATCTTGGCGGAATTGCCATGGTGGGTCACGATCGTGATTTTGGTTCGCGAATGGGGCATCACGCTCTTGCGTGTTGTGGTGATTCGCTATGGTGTCATCGCAGCCAATATGGGCGGAAAGATCAAGACGGTGCTGCAGTCTGTCGTGATCGGGCTCTACCTGCTTCCTTACACTCACACCATTGAATGGTTACATACCGTCGCTTGGTGGCTGATGCTGTTGACCGTTGCTGTCACCGTCGTGACGGGCGTCGAGTACCTCATCAAGGCAGGCCAATTGGTTGCTAATTCCAAGAAGCAAAAGTAGGCACTCGCTCATGATGAAATCTCAAGCTCCGGCTGTCATCGCCGAGGCCATTGCACAAGGCGTACAGCTGGCCACGGCAGAATCGTTAACTGCTGGAATGGTTGCCGCTCGTTTGGCAGAAGTATCTGGGGCTTCGGCAGTATTACGTGGGGGAGTCGTTAGCTACTCCTCGGACGTTAAACGAGAATTGCTCAAGGTCGATGCTGATTTGCTTGAAACCCATGGTTCCGTTGACCCTGAGGTCGCTAGGCAGATGGCCCTAGGAGCATTGCAGGCTTGTGGTGCGGACCTGGCGGTTTCAGCAACGGGCGTGGCCGGCCCAGAGGCTCATGATGGCAAGAGCGTTGGCACCGTCTTCATCGGCTGGGCTCGTGGCGAAGAGTCGGGGTCCAAGGAACATCACTTTGTTGGCGACCGCGCCCAGATTCGGGAGCAGAGTACGCAAGCAGCCCTTCAACAGTTGGCTGTCATACTGAATAAAGCTTCTTCACAGTAAGACGCGTAAGACTATTTCTCCCGAGACATTACGCAAAAATCGATCTTTATGTGGCATGTATCGCATTTTTCAGATTAGGCTGAAGATCGGGGAACAAAATCGTATGACCCACCGTTGTACGAATTACAGGGTCGCAAGGTTGGCCCCCGTATTAAACAGATCTTCGAGATGGACCTAGGAGCAAAGGCTAAATTTATGGTCAAGCAACCCGTTACTGTCAATGGTGTTGTCCGTTGGCGCGATATGGGAGAAGCCCATACGGTCCAGCCCGAGAAGGAGGAGCACAAAATGGTAGTACTCCGTCATGAAATCGGCGATGTTCTGCGTGACGTCCGTCAGCGCCAGGGACGCACACTTCGCGAGGTTTCACATAGCGCCCGAGTTTCCCTCGGATATCTTTCCGAAGTTGAACGCGGTCAGAAAGAAGCATCTTCAGAGTTGCTTTCCTCGATCTGCGTGGCGCTGGAAATTCCACTGTCCCTGATGCTTCGTGAGGTATCCGAACGCGTAGCTTTAGCTGAAGGTATCGCCATCCCTGATACCGTGCCTACGGACATGGCTAACGAATTCGCTGACAAGGCCACCGGCAAGCCACTGGCTTCCGTCTAATTTCAAAAAATCTTTTGGTGTCCGCTACTCAGTAATCGAGTTTTCCGGAGCCGCTCAAGGAGTCCACGCTTAATGCGTGGGCTCCTTGCCTATGTCATGGGAGAATGGTTAGGTGAAAATCAGCGATTTTTGGCGCAATATGGAGGCCGAGTTCGGGGCAAGGTATTCTCATGTTCTTGCTGACTCAATGGCATTGACCGAGCTTGATAGTCTCACACCTTCCGAAGCCCTGAAAAAAGGCATTAAACCCAAGCAAATCTGGGAGGCTCTGTGCCGCGCCCAGGATGTTCCCGTTGAGCGTTGGCTTGGCGTGGATATTGAACCCAAGGATTCCTGAGCGGCGAATTCGAAGTCTGTATTTTCGATACTTAGGAAACGGCGTGTTGGATTTCGAACATCTGTTCGGATATGATTATTCTAGAAACGGCGCAGGAAACTGCACTAAAAAACTTAAGCACTGAGAATGTCCACACTGGCGGGCTATCAGGGTCCAAAGTGTCGGTGGGCGAGCATACTGTCTACAGCAGGACATAAATCATGAGCAAGTCATTACCGACTTGCACGAGCAAAAGGTGAACCATGGCAGCAAATAATGATCGAGAAAAAGCACTAGAGGCTGTCCTCGGCCAAATTGACAAGGCCTATGGCAAGGGCTCGGTTATGCGCCTGGGTGATGAAACTCGTGCACCCATTGAAGTCATTCCTACTGGTTCGGTCGCATTGGACGTCGCTCTGGGTATTGGCGGACTGCCACGCGGACGTGTCGTGGAAATTTATGGTCCAGAATCCTCGGGTAAGACCACTGTCGCACTGCATGCTGTTGCCAGCGCACAGAAGGCTGGCGGCGTTGCAGCATTCATTGACGCCGAGCACGCTCTGGATCCTGAATACGCGAAGAAGCTTGGCGTAGATACCGATGCTCTTCTCGTCTCGCAGCCAGATACTGGTGAGCAGGCTCTGGAGATCATGGACATGCTCGTAGGCTCCGGTGCGTTGGACATTATCGTCATTGACTCCGTGGCTGCACTGGTACCACGTGCCGAAATTGAAGGCGAAATGGGCGACAGCCACGTCGGCCTGCAAGCTCGTCTGATGTCGCAGGCTCTGCGAAAGATTACCGGCCGTTTGTCGGCTTCCAAGACTACGGCCATCTTCATCAACCAGCTGCGTGAGAAGATCGGCGTCTTCTTCGGCAGTCCTGAAACCACTACCGGTGGCAAGGCACTGAAGTTCTACGCCTCGGTTCGTATCGATATCCGCCGTATCGAGACTTTGAAGGAGGGAACCAACCCGGTCGGTAACCGTACCCGTTGCAAGGTCGTCAAGAACAAGATGGCTCCTCCTTTCAAGCAGGCTGAATTCGACATCCTGTACGGCCACGGAATCTCCCGTGAAGGTTCCTTGATCGATATGGGTGTTGAGCACAACTTGGTCAAGAAGTCCGGTGCTTGGTTCACTTACGATGGTGATCAGCTGGGTCAGGGTAAAGAAAATGCCCGTCGATTCCTTCGCGATAACCCAGATCTGGCCGACGAGCTTGAGCGCCAGATCTTGCAGAAGCTCGGCGTCCTACCAAAGGACGAAGTTGAAGAAGACGAGACAGAACTGCGAGTTGTCGAGGGCGACAAGTAGTGTCTTCAAACTTCAAACGACGTAGCGTCCGACCCGGATACAAATCCGGGTCGGACGCTACGTCCGTTTCACAAGAGTTTCAAGGGGACCTTGATGACATGCCGGACTGGGCTAAGCCAGATCCGGCGGAAACAAGGGCCGATGCGGATGAAAACGTCAGCAGTTCCTTAGAATCGGACGGTCCCGAACGAGGACGCCAACCGATCATCATTCCGGTTTCACGTAAAAGTAAACAACCTCAAAGTGTTGAAGAATTACGTGCCGCCATGGCGCGCATTGAGGCCACACCACCACCGCCGGCACCGACGAAAAAGGAGCGGCGTGAGGCACGGGAAGCTCGTAAAGTCGCGCGTGAGTCGGGAGAAGCAGAAGAACTCACCGACGATCAATGGCGTGAGAAAGCACGTGGAATCTTACTCCGTCAGCTCACTGCCAGTGACAAAACGGCAAAGCAGCTCAAAGACAAGCTGATTGAAAAGGAATGTCCGGAGGATATTGCTGAGGAAGTTATCGAGCGGTACGCCGAGATTAATCTCGTGGACGACGAACGCTTCGCTAAGTCCTGGACTGTCGCTCGCGCCCGTTCAAAGGGGTTGGCTCGCGGCGCCATCAAACATGAACTACGTTCCAAAGGCGTTGACGATGAACTCGTTGCTGAAGCCTTAGAGCAGATCGACGATGAAGCAGAAGAACAACGCGCCAGAGAGCTAGTCCGTGTAAAACTCCGCCCGGAATACATGGGAGTAGACCGGGACAGGGCCTTACGTAGACTCGTTGGAATGCTGGGTCGCAAGGGCTATAACGGGTCAATGGCGTTCAAAGTTGCGCGCGAAGAATGGAATGACCGATTTGGGGCTGAGAATTAACGCTTGTTGCACCGAATAGGTGCGCCGCTACTCCAACTGGTAATCCAGGCATCTACTCCAACGCATACCCAGATCACGATCGTAGGGATTCCCATCAACACCGCGCCTACTTCGACTTGGAACAGTAGATCATCGGTCTTGTAATCTATTGGCGGAATCACGCCGATGATCACCGGAATGACAATGACGAACAGTGCAGTGAGCGATGCCATCCACCAATGGAAAGTCTTCATCCTGCGTGACATCTTGGACGAACGCGGCTTTGAACTTTTTGATGGCTGCTTATCGGGCAAGTGACTTATCGTCCTGTTTGTGGGCTTAAGAATCGTCAGTGGACGAAACAACATGATCCTACAGGTAACCTCTGTGCCGTTGCTCCGATGTTTCTTCAAGCTGAAGCTCACGGTACTGAACATGTTCCCTAGGTTCACCTACATTTCAGCTGTATCGAAACTTCGGTAATCTTGAAGGGTGACTGAGCAACATACCGTGAGCAACCCGGACACTGAAGAAACCTCGCGTACCTACGAGGTGCGTACCTTCGGTTGCCAAATGAATGTCCATGATTCCGAACGACTTTCAGGTCTTTTGGAAGACGCTGGTTTAAACCGCAAGCCTGAAGAACTCAAGGACGAGGTCGCCGACGTCGTCGTGTTCAATACTTGTGCAGTGCGCGAAAACGCGGACAACAAGCTTTACGGAAACCTTGGCATTCTCAAAGCTATTAAGGCAGAACGCCCTAACATGCAGATTGCCGTCGGCGGTTGCTTGGCTCAAAAGGACCGAGACACCATTTTGAAGAAGGCCCCATGGGTCGATGTCGTCTTCGGTACCCACAACATTGGATCGTTGCCTACCCTTTTGGCCCGTTCGGAGCACAACAAGCAGGCAGAACTCGAGATCTTAGAATCCCTCGATGTCTTCCCATCGACATTGCCCACCCGCCGTGAGTCCGTCTACGCCGGATGGGTCTCGATCTCCGTTGGTTGCAACAACACCTGTACTTTCTGCATCGTTCCGTCACTACGCGGTAAGGAACGTGACCGTAGACCCGGTGAAATCCTGGCTGAAATCCAAGCGCTGGTAGATGACGGCGCCATTGAGGTCACCTTGCTTGGCCAAAATGTTAACTCTTACGGCGTCGAATTCGGAGATCGATTGGCCTTCGGCAAGCTCCTACGTGCATGTGGCGAAATTGAAGGGCTCGAACGCGTTCGTTTTACCAGCCCGCACCCGGCAGCGTTCACCGATGATGTCATCGAAGCCATGGCTGAAACACCAAATGTAATGCCACAGTTGCACATGCCACTACAGTCTGGATCCGACAAGGTCCTCAAAGACATGCGTCGCTCCTACCGTTCCAAGAAATTCCTTGGCATCCTCGATAAGGTCCGCGAACGCATTCCACACGCTGCGATTACCACCGACATCATTGTCGGGTTCCCGGGAGAAACCGAAGAGGATTTCCAAGCAACTTTGGATGTCGTAGAAGCTTCGCGTTTTTCCTCGGCCTTCACCTTCCAATACTCGAAGCGCCCGGGCACACCGGCAGCTAACCTAGACGACCAGCTGCCCAAGGCAGTCGTTCAAGAACGCTACGAGCGTTTGACCGCGCTTCAAGATCGTATTGCCAAGGAAGAAAACGCTAAACAGCTGGGCCGAACCGTTGAGGTAATGGTGACCGAGCAATCAGGTCGCAAAGCTGAGGAAACTCACCGACTTGCTGGCCGTGCCCAGGACCAACGCCTCGTGCACTTCTCGGTGCCACCGACAGCTGAAGTGCCACGCCCCGGCGATCTGGTGACCCTGCCGATTACCGAGGTCGCAGCGTTCCACCTGATTTCTGATCCAGAGCTAGAACAATACTCGTTGCGTCGTTCGCGTGCAGGTGACGCATGGGATCGCTCCCAGGCAGAAAGCTGTGGTGTACCGACCCCAGGAGCTTCGAGCACGCCGGGACGCACAAGTCTGGGTATGCCAACGCTCAAGGTTCGTAGCTAACCCGATGACCGAAACTAATTTGCCGGTGATCGCAATCGTTGGACCTACCGGTACCGGCAAATCAGATTTAGCGATTGCCCTAGCCCAAGAACTGGGCGGTGAAATCGTCAATTCTGATGCTTTGCAGTTCTATCGCGGAATGGATATCGGGACGGCAAAATTGCCGGTATCTGAACGTGGCGGAATCGAACATCATTTATTGGATACCCTATCGATCACCGAAGAAGCATCGGTGGCCGCATTCCAAGAGCAGGCCCGCGAACAGTTCTCGCGGATTCGTGCTCGCGGTAAGGTTCCAGTGATGGTGGGAGGCTCAGGGCTTTATGTCAGAGCAGCCCTCGACGTGATCGATTTCCCGCCCACGGACCCAGACGTCAGAAAACGACTGGAAGCAGAAGTCCAGGAACATGGCGATGGCGATCTACGTCGTCGATTGGCCAGTGTGGATCCGGTGTCGGCTGAACGCAATCTAGATCTGCGACGGGCTATCAGGGCAATGGAGGTCTACGAGATTTCGCAGCGTCCGTTTAGCTCCTATATGCCACAGCGAGAGTACGTGGCCCCGGCGCTTCAAATCGGACTAAACTACGATCGTTCAGCGTTACACGAGGCACTAGAAACTCGTGTGCAGAAAATGGACTCCATGGGATTGGCTGCAGAAGTTGCTGGACTCTTGGAGCAAGGATTACGCGAGGGGAAGACCTCTTCGCGCGCGATCGGCTACCAGCAATACACCGATTATCTTGACGGCAAGATTACTCGGGCTGAAGCCATTGAGCAGACGGTAATCGCCACCAGAAAATTTGCTCGACGACAGATCACTTGGTTCAATGCTGACCCCCGGGTCAACTGGCTGAACCCCACCGAGCCGAATCTTATTGGCAAGGCCCTGTCCCTTGTCGGCAAGTCATAAGACTCACCAATACGCTAGGAGCATCGATGTACAGCACTGAACTAGGTCAATTGGCGGGGCAGCCCTTCGCCAAGGGGCATGCCACGGGTAATGACTTTGTTTTAATCGCTGATCCGAACGCAGAAATTGATCTCAGCGCCCAGCAAGTTGCTGCGCTGTGCCATCGACGTTTTGGTATCGGCGGAGACGGGATGATCCGCGCAGTACCTACATCGAAGATGCCGGGATACGAGCAACTAGCAGATCAAAATCCTGACGCTTACTGGTTTATGGATTATCGAAATTCCGACGGGTCAATTGCAGAGATGTGCGGAAATGGCGTGCGTGCCTTCGCGCACTTCCTGATTGCTGAAGGCTTGATAGAACTTCTTGTCGGTCAAAGCTTCTACATTGGCAGCCGTGCTGGGATCAAGATGATCACCAGGATCGCCGACGGATACGCGGTGAATCTTGGGCCGTGGGGACTGATCTTTGAAGATAAAGCTGAAGCAGATTCCATTGATTCACTGGTTAAGCCTCGTGGATGGGACCAAGCGCTACCGGCTTTGAGCATCACTATGGGCAACCCACATACGGTCGTGGCCCTTCCAGATGGGGGCATGCTCGATGCTCTTGATCTGTTTGAAGAACCAGAGGTTGCTCCAAAGCCTGAACATGGCACGAACGTGGAGTTTGTTGTTCCCAATGAGCCCCTGATTGAAGAAGACGGCGTCGCTCAGATAAAGATGCGTGTTCACGAACGCGGGGTGGGGGAGACGCTCTCGTGCGGGACCGGGGCCTGTGCAGCGGCCGCCGCAGTACGATATTGGGCTCGTGGCACAGCGCTTATCAATCAGTGGGCCGTGACGGTGCCAGGCGGTGTTGTCGGGGTCGAATTCCGTGCCAACGAAGCAGGTGGCGAGGACACGATTCTGTCCGGGCCAGCCGAATTGGTTGCCCGAGGAGTAATTGGCGCCAAGTAGTCTAAGACGTAAAAACTGCAGTCATCTTGTTCAATGAACAAGATGACTGCAACGTTTTAATGGTTGTCCTAAGCTGGACGGGAAACTTTTAATACTCGGAAGGCCTTGGCCGTGGCTTCACGGGTGACTGACCAGGTGGCAGGAAGCTGCTCGATGAGCCACTTCTGCAGAGAATCACTTCCCAGATTCTTCTGTACGACTAACCAAGCATCTCCACCGGCAGCCAAGCGCGGTAGCCAGAGCATCAGCAGTTCGTGTAGTGCTTCTTTTCCGATGCGGATCGGTGGGTTGGACCAGATCGTATCAAACTCAAGCGTCGGATCCACAGATTCAGGGGTTCCGACCACCACGTTGCTCAATGACAACTGTTGGGCGTTTAGTCGTGTTAGTTCAATCGAACGCTCGTTCACGTCTACGCCATACACGGTAGATTCCGGTGACTGTTCAGCAGCGGTCAGCGTGATAGGTCCCCAGCCGCAACCGATGTCCAGTACGCGGCCGCGGGGCGCTGGAACGTACTGCAACAACACTGCGGTGCCCTTATCTAAACCAGCAGGCGAGAAGATGCCTGCGGCAGTTTGAACCTTGCGCACCTTGCCGTTGAGTTCGACTTCAATGGTGCGTCGCTCATCAGCGGAGGCAGGGGTGGCCGTGAAGTAGTGATCCGAGGTCATAGCCAAAGTTTATCCTTGTGTATCCCGAGGCCAAAGACCAGCGCAATCAACGTGAGCAAAGCTATATAGGCAACCGGAACAATGACTGATAGAGTTTTCTCTATGACTTTCGTTTTCGTCTAATACGTAACCGCAGTGGTTACCTCGCGATCAGATATATCCACGCGTGCTTTTCGAGCGCGCGGATATTGAAATCAGCAGGCAGCAAAGTCATTTTTTTGTTTTCCGCACGTTGTGTATCACACACCTGCCATTCGCCTTTGCTCCTTGGTAACCGCGCATTCACCTGCCTCACTAATGTTTCGAGTGCTCTGAAAAGGACCGCGAATGTTTGATGAACCGACTGAATCCTCACGCGCCACGTCGCGAAGTGGGGGTCACCCGCACTATTCTGGAATGCGAAGTACTTCTAAGGAGACCATGACTAACTCCGAGTCACACGAGCACGATTCGGCATCAATGGATGATGCCCAGATCCAGGCCGCCATCGACCGGATCCTCGAAGCCGACGATGCCCAGAGCCCACAAGTCCAACACTTCGGCGAAGAAGAAAACTCAATCTTCTCCGGACAGGCCACTGCGCTCAATCGCTTTTCGTCAGGCTTAAGCCAATATGACGGGGACCAAGACGACCTCGCCGAGCGTCGCGCCTTGCGCCGTGTAGCTGGCCTGTCCACTGAGCTCGAAGACGTTACCGAAGTCGAGTATCGCCAGCTTCGCCTTGAGCGAGTTGTCTTGGCTGGTATTTGGAGCGAGGGAACCGTCAACGACGCCGAAAATTCCTTACGTGAACTTGCGGCTCTAGCTGAGACCGCAGGTTCCGAAGTTTTGGACGGGGTCGTCCAACGACGCAGTAAGCCGGATCCTTCGACGTTCCTCGGCTCAGGCAAGGCTGAGGAACTGCGCGGAATTGTGGCATCTACCGGCGCCGATACCGTGGTGGTTGACGCCGAACTGGCTCCTTCGCAGCGCCGTGCGCTCGAAGACATCGTGAAGGTCAAGGTTATTGACCGCACCAGCTTGATCTTGGACATCTTTGCACAACACGCGAAGTCCCGAGAAGGTAAAGCACAGGTCGAACTGGCTCAGCTGGAATACCTTTTGCCACGACTTCGCGGTTGGGGTGAATCCATGTCGCGTCAGGCTGGTGGTCGTGTAGGTGCGGCCGGTGGCGGTATCGGCTCCCGTGGTCCTGGTGAAACCAAGATCGAAATGGACCGTCGTCGTATTCGTGACCGCATGGCGAAACTACGTCGTGAGATCAAAGCGATGAAACCTGCACGTGAAGCCAAACGAGCGAACCGAAAGCGCAATGAAGTTCCGGCAGTAGCAATCGCTGGGTACACGAACGCTGGAAAGTCTTCGTTGCTCAATCGCCTGACTAACGCCGGCGTCCTGGTTGAGAACGCACTGTTCGCCACCCTGGATCCGACCGTACGCCAGTCTGCGACCGAAGACGGACTGACTTACACACTGGCCGATACTGTGGGGTTCGTATCGAACCTGCCTACACAGTTGGTCGAGGCCTTCCGTTCGACTTTGGAAGAAATCGCGGATTCAGATCTGATCTTGCATGTTGTTGATGCTTCACACCCTGACCCGGAAGGACAGATCCAGGCTGTTCGTACGGTCCTTGGAGAAGTTGATGCGTTGAATATTCCGGAAATCATCGTCCTAAATAAGGCTGATGTTGCTGATCCGTTTGTTATTGAACGAATCAGAAACCGTGAATCGAACACTTCGGTTGTTTCGGCTCACACCGGCGAGGGCATTGACCAGCTCCTAGAAAAGATCAGCACCTCAATCCCGCGTCCCGGTATCCAGCTTGAAGTTCTTATTCCTTACGAGCGTGGGGATCTGATTGCTAAGTTGCACCAGAGTGAGTCCGAAATCTTGGAAAGCGAACACCTAGAAAATGGCACGCGGATGATCGTGAAGGTACGAGATTCCCTCGCTGCAGAGTTGGAGACTTTCAACATTCATGGATAAGCAAGAGCAGGCCCTTGAGCTACTCGAGGCCGCGGTAACTTCCATGGGTGGCGCCATGCGTACTGGCCAGCAGGAAATGGTCAAGCACGTGGTGACTGCTTTAGAAGACGAGGAACACTTATTGGTTCAAGCAGGTACTGGTACGGGAAAGTCGATGGGCTATCTCATTCCGGCACTAGCTCACGCGCAAACGAGCGCTAAACCAGTGATTGTTTCTACCGCAACACTCGCGCTGCAGTCGCAAATTGTTGGTCGCGATGTGCCACGATTACTTGAGTCGCTCAAGGGCAAGCTCTCCCGTCCGATGGACGTTGCCCTACTCAAAGGCCGTTCTAACTATCTTTGCCAGTACAAACTCGGTGGGGGATACCCTGACGATGAAGGCACCCTGTTCTCGATGGACGAACCGGCGGTACCTGCGGGGACAACCTATTCACCACTTGCCAGTGAAGTGATGAAACTTCGGGACTGGGCCGAGCGCACCGACACAGGTGACAGGGACGAATTGGTTCCTGGCGTCAGTGATAAAGCATGGAAACAAGTCTCCGTTTCTGCGATGGAGTGTCTAGGTTCCCAAAAATGTCCGATGGCCGATGAATGCTTCTCGGAAATGGCACGCGCACGAGCCTCCGAATCTGACGTGGTCATCACCAACCACGCGTTGCTCGCTGTATCTGCCTTCGAAGGTCTGTCGGTATTGCCTGACTTTGATGTGGCCATCATCGATGAGGCCCACGAATTGCAAGACCGCGTCACCAGTTCGGTCTCTGGCGCGCTATCGGCGCGCATGGTGATGACCGCTGCCGGCGGAGCGAAGCGTCATTGTGGCGTGAACGTTGACGAAATGGTCAAGGCTGCCAATCGCTTGGAAAAGTCCCTCACCGGGATTCCAACTGGTCTCTTGGAGCAAGGCCTGCGCGAGGATATGGGCATTGCCCTCAACGACATTGTTGAGCAGGCGCGTCTCGCGTTGGCGCTATCTAAACCAGAGGCTAATGCACCTGCTGATGGCGGTCGTCAGACCGCACGGTCTCAGCTTCAGGCTGTCATGGATGACGCGATTCGCATGCTTGAATCCGAGGAACGACGTGAAGTGCTTTACACAACGCGTCCTAGGGAGTTTGTCGAAGGCCGAGGCTATGTTGAGGCGGAAGAATCACAACCAGCGACTTTGAACGTCGCGCCGCTGTCGGTTGCAGGCAAGCTTCGTGAAGGCCTCTTCGATGGGCGCACCGTGGTACTAACGAGTGCAACATTGGCCATTGGTTCGCAATTTGATGCTGTCGCAGGCTCTCTAGGCCTGATGGGAGCCGGTGCACCCTCTTGGACGGGTGTTGATGTGGGCAGTCCCTTTGATTACCCCAAGCAGGGCATTTTGTATGTGGCCAAGCATTTGCCAAAACCGGGCCGACAACTAGCCGCAGAAACCTTGGACGAGATCGAAGACCTTATCAAGGCCTCCGGCGGCGGGGCCTTGGCCCTGTTTACTTCAAAACGCTCAGCGGAAGAAGCAGCCAGCATCTTGCGCGAACGGTTGGACGTGGACATTTTGTGTCAGGGTGAAGCCAGCATGAAATCCTTGGTGGAGCAGTTCGCAACGGAACGCGACACTTGTCTGTTCGGCACGATGACACTGTGGCAGGGAGTTGATGTCCCGGGCGATTCTTGCCGCCTGGTCATCATCGATAAGATTCCTTTTCCGCGGCCTGATGACCCGATATCGAAGGCACGTACCGAGGACGTTGCTAAACACGGCGGCAATGGCTTTATGCAGGTTTCGGCTACGCATGCTGCCATTCGGCTGGCACAGGGTGCGGGTAGATTGATTCGATCGGTTAATGACCGAGGTGTTGTTGCCATTTTGGATTCACGCATGGCAACCGCACGTTATGGGAGCTTCTTGAAAGCAACGTTGCCACCGATGTGGCCAACAGTCGACAAGAAAGTTATTTCTGGTGTTCTAGAGCGTTTGAAGCCCACCAAGAAGTAGACCGAACAGCACTCCAGACCACTTTATGGTCTATGCACAATGGCTTGAACTGACTCCGTGCCATGGCTGATACGTGGAGTGTCAAGTAAGACCAAATGCCAAGAAGGGTGTTGATGCACATGCATCAACACCCTTCTTGGCATTACGTGGCTAGAGCGAGCGCATCACCGAAACGACACGGCCCATAATCGTCGCTGCGTCGCCCAGAATTGGCTCGTAGCGCGAATTCTGGGGTAACAACCACGTGTGACCGTCTCGTTGGCGGAAAGTTTTGACGGTGGCTTCTTCGTCAAGCAAGGCGGCGACAATGTCACCATTTTCCGCGTTCTGCTGACGTCGGACTACCACCCAGTCGCCATCGCAAATTGCGGCATCGACCATTGAATCGCCAGAAACCTTGAGCATGAACAATTCTCCGTGCCCGACCAGTTGTCGGGGCAACGAGAAAACATCCTCAACGGACTGATCGGCCAAGATTGGCCCACCTGCTGCGATTCGTCCGACCAAAGGAACCATTGTTGTGTCGGCCGAGGTGCTGAGCTCAATCACCATGGCATCTTCGCTGGTCTTAGCATCAGCGCTCTCAGACTGCGTAGCGTTTTCTGCATCATCTGTCAGTTGCAGAGGCAACAAGATTTCCATCGCGCGCGGACGGCGTGGATCTCGACGAATGTATCCGAGCTTTTCTAGCTGGCTCAACTGATGCGTGACGCTAGAGAGGCTCTTGAGTCCCACCGAGTCGCCAATCTCACGCATGGATGGTGGATAACCATTCTTGCCAATGGCACGCTGGATGGTTTCCAGAATCTTCTTTTGGCGAATCGTCAGCGAGCGTGCATTCGATCGGGGAGTGCGTTGTGAAGCTGACATGAGATTTTGCCTTCCCTAGCGTTCTGTCGAAAGTTCGATAGTCCAAACTGTCGGAGCCAGATGATGTGATGTTTTCATTGCTCGTCTACTTCGAAATCTTAGTCGATAGTGGAGCTTCTTTCAAAGATTTGTTCGAAAACTTCTGGACAAGTCGGACGAAGCTCTGTTAGAACAGATGTACTAGATTCGAACACTGTTTCGAAACACTAGTGTCGAACACACCTTCGCTTCGCTCACCAATCTTGAGGAGATAAAGTCATGGCAACCATCGCACTTGACTCAAATCAAAGCCAGACACCCATGAAGATCCGCATCAACCGCCGCGGCTGGGCCATCTTGGTAGGTGTCCCCGTTTTTGTACTCACCGTGATTGCCGCATTCCTGGTCTCCATGTTCGCTTCTGACGCGCACGCCTCATCCGACCTTCCGACAGGAGTCGAAACGGTTGACGTTACAGTCATCCCGGGGGACACCGTGTGGAGCCTGGCCAAAGAATATGCTCATGGCTACGACATCACTTCTGCCGTGAACCACATCTCTGAATTGAACTCCCTCAGCGGAAGCGAAATCCGCGTCGGCGATTCACTGTCCATTCCAGTACTAGCTGAATAGCAACACCAACGAGTCTAGGATTGTTACCTTGGCTCGTAGCGGATTCACCCGCCAAGCTGGTCCACACGTAGACTTAACACGTGAATGACCGCAGTGAACTTTTGAGTCAGCTGCCCTTGCGTGAGAATCTCCGCGGGCTATCTCCATACGGCGCACCTCAAATCGATGTGCCCATTCAGCTGAACGTCAACGAGAACACCCATCCGCTTCCTCCTACGGTGGTAGAAGCGATCGCGCAAGAAGTCGCGAAAGCAGCAACAAACCTCAACCGGTATCCAGATCGCGAATTCACTGAATTGCGCGAGCTACTAGCCGACTACTTGGGTCACAGTTTAACTTCTGAGAATATTTGGGCCGCCAACGGATCCAATGAAATCCTTCAGCAAATCCTGCAGGCCTTCGGAGGACCAGGGCGAAGCCTCATGAGCTTCGGGCCAACTTATTCCATGTACCCACTACTTGCTAGCGGAACCGACACAAAGTATGTGCCAGGAGTGCGCGCGGACGACTTCACGCTGTCTGCAGAATCTGCTGCTCAGCAGGTTCGCGAACACCAGCCGGACATTGTTTTTCTGTGTTCCCCCAACAACCCTACGGGCACCGCACTTGGCCTTGACGTGATCACCGCCGTTTACGATGCCATGAGTGAACACAACGGCATGGTGATCGTTGATGAGGCCTATGCCGAATTTTCCCTCTCCAGTACCAAATCGGCACTGACTCTGCTTGAAGGGCGTCAGCGACTGATTGTCTCGCGCACGATGTCGAAGGCTTTCGGCCTGGCAGGTGCCCGAGTTGGCTATCTTGCCGCTGCGCCCGAAGTTACCGATGCCATTCGCTTGGTGAGATTGCCTTACCACCTCTCTGCGGTGACACAAGCTACCGCTGTAGCAGCGCTGAAGAACATCGAATTGCTCTTAGCACAGGTCGAAGACATCAAAACGCAACGCGACCGAATCGTTTCCCACTTGAAAGAGCTGGGCCTTCAGCCATCGGTCTCGGATTCCAACTTTGTCTTTTTCGGCGGGCTCGATAACCCGCATGCGGTGTGGGAAGGACTGCTAGAAGCAGGCATTATTGTCCGCGACAATGGAATCCCAGGTACATTGCGCGTGACTGCCGGAACAGAATCAGAAACTACCGCGTTTTTGGACCGTCTTGCCGAGCTACTCGGCGCTGAAAAATAAGCAAGAATAAGTGAAGGAAGACATGTCTGCCGAATTGATTGGCGCACGTCGCGCCCGTATGGAACGCGTCACCAGCGAATCGTCTGTATTTGTCGAGCTCGATCTCGATGGCACGGGCGTGTCAGAGATCAGCACCTCAGTGCCTTTTTACGACCACATGCTCACCGCTTTATCCAAGCACTCGCTGATTGACCTAACGGTAAGAGCCACTGGTGACACCCATATCGACGTGCACCATACGGTGGAAGACACTGCGATCACCATTGGTGAAGTACTGCGAGTAGCACTGGGCAACAAGGCCGGCATTCGACGCTTTGGCACTGCCTACGCCCCTTTGGATGAGGCACTCTCACGCTCTGTCGTTGATGTCTCTGGACGCCCATATCTGGTCCACTCAGGCGAGCCAGCTGGTCAGGAATACCACCTCATTGGTGGACACTTCACCGGTTCTATGACCCGTCACGTATTCGAAGCGATTACCTTCCACGCCCAGATTTGTGCTCATATCGAAGTCCTTTCGGGCCGCGATCCACACCATATCGTCGAAGCTCAGTTCAAATCCTTTGCACGTGCACTACGTGAAGCTGTCGAATTAGATGCACGCATGGGCGACAAGATTCCATCCACGAAGGGTGCACTGTAAGTGGAAAAGAAGAATGTAGTTGTTCTGGATTACGGTTCGGGGAATGTCCGTTCCGCTGTCCGAGCACTTGAAGCCGCAGGAGCTTCAGTTGAACTGACGGCAGATCCTGAAAAAGTCATGAATGCCGACGGACTGGTTGTGCCTGGCGTAGGTGCCTACGCCTCTGTGATGGAACAACTCACCAAAATCGGAGCATTGCGCTGGATCGGACGCCGTATTGCTGGTGGACAACCAGTGCTCGGAATTTGTGTCGGTCACCAGGTCTTCTTTGAAGAAGGCGTTGAGCACGGTGTGAAGACCGCCGGTATCGGTGAGTGGCCAGGGAAGGTCGAGCGGCTCCAGTCCGATGTTATTCCGCACATGGGGTGGAATACCGTGCAGCCTCCCGAGGGAAGCAAACTCTTTGCCGGTGTCGAGAACGAGCGATTCTACTTCGTCCACTCCTACGCAGTGCAGAAGTGGGAATTCGACGTCACCCAGCCAGCGATGACTCCGCCACAAGTCACCTGGAGTACTCACGGCTCGCCGTTTATCGCTGCCGTAGAAAACGGTCCACTCTCTGCTGTGCAATTCCACCCGGAAAAGTCGGGCGAAGCCGGTGCACAACTACTGCGTAACTGGCTGGGCACCCTGTAAGTATGTGGACTATCGTGCTTGGATTCGTTGGTGCATTTCTGGCCGGTGGAGCGATCTCGCTCAAAAGCCAGAAGGCCCATATTTCTTGGATCATCGCGCTATGGGTGCTCGCCGTCATGAGCATCGTTGCCGCGTGGGTATTGACCCTCTAAAAATTATTACTTCACTAAGGACATCATGAGCGAGCAACCAATTCTCGAACTACTGCCTGCAGTAGACATCGCCGGTGGACAGGCAGTTCGTCTGGTTCAGGGCGAAGCTGGGTCCGAGACCGGCTACGGCGACCCACTAGAAGCAGCACTCTCTTGGCAGAACGCCGGTGCACAATGGTTGCACCTAGTTGACTTGGACGCTGCGTTTGACCGAGGTAGCAACGTTGATATCGTTCAGCGTATCGCCAAGGAACTGAACATTAAGGTCGAACTCTCCGGTGGTATCCGCGACGACGCCTCCTTGGATCGTGCCTTGGAATTCGGTGCCACCCGCGTCAACTTGGGGACTGCAGCACTGGAAAATCCAGAATGGACCAAGCAGGCCATTGCCCGACACGGCGACAAGATCGCAGTCGGCATGGATGTTCGTGGCACCACGCTATCGGGCCACGGTTGGACCAAAGACGGTGGAGACCTGTGGGAGGTCCTTGCACGATTGGAAGATGCAGGCTGTGCCCGATACGTCGTCACCGACGTGACGAAGGACGGCACCTTGCGTGGACCCAACGTTGAACTACTGCGAGAAATAGCTGCAAAGACGAACAAACCTGTTGTAGCTTCCGGCGGAATTTCTTCGCTGGAAGACCTACGCGTACTTCGCGAGCTGGTTCCGGAGGGCATTGAGGGCGCCATCATGGGCAAGGCCCTCTACTCGGGACAGTTCACCTTGCAAGAAGCCCTGGACGTAGCAGGACGAAGCTAAGTCCAGCACTGCCCTTGTGAATACGACGGCTTGAAAGCTCCATTGCTTTCAAGCCGTCGTTTGTTTTCTGAAGTGGGCAAGGGAATCAGCTTCCCGGTTTACGGTCCTTTCCCACGAAACGACACAAAAAAGATCTGAAGCAACTTTCTGGTGGTGTTCAAGCTCATGAGAGAAGATTCCGCTCTTCCCTCCAACAGAAGCAGATCCACCGATAGCATGGAGTTATGAGTACGGAGCATTCTGAATCAGCGCCTCAACGCCACCTGCCTGGACATATTGTCGCTGCGCTGGCTCAGGCCGGTTCATCTGCCGACTCTGCGGGGCAGAGTTGGGAAGGGCGAGACCTCAGCGGTGAGGGGAACCCACTACATAACTTCGACAAAGACGATGGCAGCGCCGACGCTAAAACCATGAAGGTATTGGCGCAACTGCGTGCGGGCGAAGGCTCGGAATCCGAAGTACATAAGGCCTTGGCCACCGCCCGAGTTTTTGTTGCCGTGGTTGCGCAACTGGGCGAGGAAGCGCTGACCGATCACGGTTTCGCCTCGGATAAAGAAGCCGACATGGCGTTGGTGAAGATCAAAGCACCAGATGGACGCATGGCACTGCCTGTCTTCACCACGGTGGAGCGCCTGCAAGCGTGGCATAAGGAAGCCCGACCGGTAGCTGTATTTGCTCCGCGCGCGGCACTCTCTGCAGTCAGTGAAGAATGTCAGCTACTGGTTCTTGATCCTGGCAGCGACTTTACGTTCGTGCTTCGACGACCGGGCGTATGGAACCTTGCCAAACAGGTCGACTGGATTCCGAGCTATCAGAATCAGCAGATCGCCAACCTTGTGCAGGACGCCACCGAAGGCTTTAGCCAACTACAGACCGTGAAGCTGGCTCCCGGCAGAGGAGTAGGCTCAAGATCCCGAGATGGCCAAATGGTCCCCGGCGGTGGCTCAGGACCAGAACTTAATTTGCAGTTTGTTTTCGCACCGGGAACAAGCCAAAACCAAGCGCAGGAAATTGCCGGCGCTATTCAGGGACGGTTGTCCCAGAACACACAATTCACTGAAGCAGTGGATTCCCTAGAACTCAGTTTGCACAGCGCGCCAAGTTAAACTCGGCGGGCTCCTTGGAAAAGTAAGGAACACGTCGGGCATGAAAAGCTATTGGCAGATTTTGCGTCAACCGCAGATTGCGATGTTGCTGCTCATTGGCATGATTGCCCGACTTCCTCACTCAGCGCTGAGCATGCTCTTGCTGCTGCACCTGGTCAATAACCTCGACCAGAGCTGGGTATCGGCCGGTTTGGTGACCGCGTTGATGACTCTGGGCATCGCTATCGGCGCCCCATGGCGCGGCGCACGCGTGGACATGTGGGGACTACGCCGGGCCATGTTGCCCTCGGTAATAGTGGAAACTGCTGTGTGGTGCACTGTCCCGCACGTACCACTGGTGTGGGTCTATCCGCTGGCGTTTATCGGCGGACTGTTCGCCCTCCCGGTATTTTCTGTGGTCCGTACAGCGCTGGGCATCATGACCACTGGTGAACAGCGTCGAACCGCTTTCGCCCTGGACGCGACCGCCACTGAACTTGTATTCATTGTCGGTCCTGCCACCGCTGGCATCGTGGCTACCCAAATCAGTAGCGTGATTGGCCTGAGCGTCATTGGGTTGACTGCCTCAATGGCCGGTCTGGCATTGATGCTACTTAATCCACCTACACGAAGTGATGATCCCAAGGCTATCGGCATGCAAGCCAATGCTCATGAGGAGCGCTTGGGTGCTGAAGCTAGCTTTATCGCAGCCGCACCGATGGGTGTACCAGAGGTTGAAGGTGAGCTCATTGTTGCTGGTTGGAAGTCAGCACGGGCCAGAATCAAGAAACGCGGACGCGCCTTCAAGAGCCGTTTCAACTGGATTAGCGCCTCAGTTCTGGCAGTCTTCATTGCTTCGGCCGGTGCAGGGATGTTGCTGACCGGAACCGAGGTGGCCATCGTGGCCGAACTTGATGCTGCGATGCAAAGCCACCGTCTTGGGTTGGTCTTCTTCTTCTGGTGTGGTGCCTCACTGATCGGTGGTTTGATCTACGGCTCCATGAAGCGCGTGATTTCACCTCTACTGTTGTTGCTGTTTATGGCGATTTTGACCATTCCAATGTTCTTCGCTTGGGATACGTGGTCATTGGCTTTGTTCTCGGCTTTGCCAGGGTTCTTGTGCGCGCCCACCCTGTCGGCAGCCTCAGAATGGCTTACGGATCTGGTGGCTGAAAAGCGTCGTGGTGAAGCCATGGGTTGGTATGGCTCCGCGATGACTGCCGGTACTGCCTTGGGTTCGCCGGTGACCGGTCTCTTTGTTGACAGCATTGGTCCGTCCTACGCCTTCGTAGGCATCGGTATTATGGCTGCCATTGTGGTTTTCGCTGCCCTGATCGCCCAGCAGATTCGGCGGCGCCTGCGCCGCAGTCGCAGGCAGCGTTGGGAAACGACGGCTTAATCCTTGAGGGTAGGGGGTATCCGTGAGTACATATACAGGTCTTTGGCTTCGCCGCCGATAATTTCCCAGCTGCGAAGTAAACCTTCACGCTGAAATCCGCAGCGTTAGGCAGCTCGCCAGGAACCTTCATTCCATGGTTCGACGTAGAGCTCAACGCGGTGGATGCCCGGGTAGCTTAATCCCCACTCACTTATTGTCTTCAGCGCAGTGCTGGCAACACCCCGTCGCTGATGCTGGGGAGATACCTAATAGCCAATACTCGCCCGCCCGCGATCCGCATTGCGTAGCCAGAGGCCGATTTGTCCGACTGCAAGGTTGGTCGCTGACTGAGCGATGGCAAAAGAGTAACCAGTGCCATCGACGGTCCTCTGGCGCTGACGCTCAATGAAGTCCAAACACTGCTGGCGTGATCCCTGAAAAGGGACGGTGGTGATCTGCGTGATGTACAGATCCTTCGAAGCCCCGTGGATCAGATCGAGGTCCGAATCTTGAAATGGGCGCAAGAGAAAGGTGCCGGCATTGAGCACAGGTTGCTCGATCAATTCCATGGCACCAAGACTAACCCGATGACTTGGCCTCGTGCGGCTTGTATGATTCTTGTGATTTAAGCAACGATGGGCTCGCTTCCCAAGGAAGCGAGCCCATGATGTTAATCTCTTAAAAATGCCAGAATATTTGCTTAGTTGACGGCGCCGGTGTACTTCTCACCCGGGCCCTTGCCTGGTGCATCTGGGATCAAGGAGGCCTCGCGGAAGGCTAGCTGCAGACTACGCAGACCATCGCGCAGTGGGGCCGCATGCTGCGAACCGATCTCCGGTGCACCTGCGGTGACTAGGCCAGCAAGGGCGGTGATGAGCTTGCGTGCTTCGTCCAGATCCTTCAGCTCAGTGGCGTCTTCGCCCTCAGCCAGACCACATTTAACTGCTGCTGCGCTCATCAGGTGAACGGCTGCAGTGGTGATGATTTCTACTGCCGGAACTTCGGCGATATCGCGCACCTGCTGGTCGACGAGGTGCTGATGCGAGTTGGTGTCTTCGGTACTCATACTGCTAAGCTTGTCACAGACCGACTCGATGCCGGTACTTCTCATGACGTTCAGTTAGCTCTGAATGGGGATTCGTACTAGTATTGAGCCATGCAAGTGGAGGCCAACTCCCACCCGCCGTCGCCGTTTCAAGGCTTCCGGGTTTTTCGGCAGGATCGCATGTATGCAATCCCAAGATGTAGGCGCAATTCTTTGCGCCTTTCGTCATGTCGTTCACTTTGGCCTTCGCCTGCAATCGCAGACGGGGGCCTTCTTCGTTTGTGGTTATGGATTACGAATTTCAGGAGTGACACATCAGCGATCCACGCATTAATGAGCGCATTCGCGTGCCAGAGGTACGTCTCGTCGGCCCCAATGGTGAGCAGGTAGGCATCGTCCGCATCGAGGACGCGCTTCGTTTGGCTCACGAGTCCGATCTGGACTTGGTCGAGGTGGCACCCAACGCCAAGCCTCCAGTGTGCAAACTGATGGACTTCGGCAAGTACAAGTACGAAGCCGCTGTCAAGGCTCGCGAAGCTCGTAAGAACCAGACCAACACGGTCTTGAAGGAAGTTCGCTTCCGCCTAAAGATTGATACTCATGACTACGAGACCAAGGTTGGGCATGCATTGCGCTTCCTGGGCGCTGGCGACAAGGTGAAAGCCATGATCCAGTTCCGCGGTCGTGAACAGCAGCGACCAGAGATGGGTATCCGCTTGCTGGAAAAGTTTGCAGCAGACGTAGCTGAGGCCGGAATCATTGAATCCAGCCCACGCATCGATGGCCGAAACATGGTTATGGTTGTTGGTCCGCTGAAGAACAAGGCAGAGGCTCGCCGCGAACAGCAGCAGAAGTCGGGTGGTCGTAATTCGGCCAAGCGTAAGATTCGCACCGACGCTCCAGCTGAGACCGAGGGCCAGAACGTTGCAGCAGCTATGGATGACGAAGCCCGCGCCAAATTGGAGCAGGCACGCCAAGCAGCTGAAGGCGACGCCTAGCCAAGCCTGTTGGGCTTTCGAGCCCGTCACCGTTTACGGTGAAGGATCTTGCCTTTTGGGAAGATCCAACTACAAGAGAACAACAGCGGTCACCATAAAAAGGGGCCCGCTTCGGATGATCCCCATGCGGTAATTTCACCGTGTGGAGCACGTAAGGAGAACGGCAGCTATGCCGAAGTTCAAGACTCACAGTGGCGCCAAGAAGCGCTTCAAGCTCACCGGTAGCGGTAAGCTCGCTCGCCAGCAGGCCAACCGTCGCCACTACCTGGAGCACAAGTCCTCGCGCGTTACCCGTCGCCTGGCTTCTGACCAGATCGTCGCTAAGGCCGATGTAAAGACCATCAAGCGGATGCTGGGCCTCTAAGCTCTCCCTTTCGCATTTCGGGGAAGCAATACCCCACCACCCATAGATTTCTCCCATCCCGCAATACCGTGGGCACTGGGGAACTGACTTGAAGGAGTACACACGTGGCACGTGTGAAGCGGGCAGTAAACGCCCACAAGAAGCGTCGCGTCGTTCTGGAACGCGCAAAGGGTTACCGCGGTCAGCGTTCGCGCCTGTACCGTAAGGCCAAGGAGCAGCTGCTCCACTCGTTCGTTTACAGCTTCAACGACCGCCGTAAGCGTAAGGGTGACTTCCGTCGCCTCTGGATCCAGCGCATCAACGCTGCATCCCGCGCTAACGGCATGACCTACAACCGTCTGATCCAGGGCCTGAAGGCTGCTGAGATCGAGGTTGACCGTCGTATGCTGGCCGAGCTGGCTGTATCGGACTCCAACGCATTCGCAACCCTGGTTAAGGTTGCTAAGGAAGCACTGCCAGCTGACGTCAACGCTCCACGCGCTGCTGCTGAGACTGCTGCTCCAAAGGCTGCAAAGGCTCCTAAGGCTGCTGCTGCAAAGTCCGTTGAGGGCGAAGGTGTTATCAAGGCTGTTGAAGGCGAAGACGCTCCTGAGGGCTTCGTTATCAAGGGCAACGCCGGCTCGAACAAGTACCACGTTCCAGGTTCGACCTGGTACGAGCAGACCGAAGCTGAATTCTGGTTCAACTCGGTTGAAGCTGCTAAGGCTGCAGGCTTCGAACCAGCTGGTGGAGAATCCCGCCAGCAGATGAAGTAAATCTTTCCCCCTTTGAGCTGAAGCTCAGGTAGGACAGATCACACCAATGGGTGGGTATCGCGCAGGGCGCGAACCCACCCATTAGTGTTTCTACCGGTATTCTCGAAGTATGAGCAGTTTTTCCCCTGAAGTGATGTCCAATCCGCGCGCCGAACGAGTCAAGTCGGTCGCTCGCCTTGCCAACCGCAAAGGACGTGAAGCCACAGGGGAATTCCTCGTTGAAGGTCCCCAAGCGGTGCGTGAAGCTCTTAAAGCGCACTTACTAGATGACAACCTAGTACAAGCCGTATATGTGGTCGGCGGATTCCTTGAAAGCCATGAAGAATTCGCTCAGTTACTCGAACAAGCCCAGATCCATCCTCGGATTGTCACCGGCGAGGTTCTCCATGCCATGGCTGACACACAGACGCCACAGGGCATTCTTGCCGTTGCTGCGATTTCGCAGCCACAGCTGAGCGAAGTGCTTAGCTCCAAGCCAAAACTCATCGCAGTACTGTGCAGAGTTCAAGACCCCGGGAACGCCGGAACCGTGCTACGAGCAGCCGACGCCGCCGGAGCTGACGCGGTAATCCTCACCAAGGGCAGCGTCGATATTTACAACCCGAAGGCAGTACGTTCCACCGTAGGCTCCGTGTTCCACCTGCCGGTACTCAACAACATCGAATTTGACCACCTGATCGAAGCCGCAAAAACCACCGGTAGCCAAGTATTGGCAGCTGATGGCTACGGTGCGCTGAATCTCGATGCACTACAGGACGCCGCTGTGCTGCGCGCCCACCAAGCGGGGGATAGCAAACAGGAAAGTGATGGCCAGCCAGAACTCGAAGCCCCTACGCTGTGGCTCTTTGGCAATGAAGGACAAGGCCTTGATGAGCATGAAAAACAGTCTGCCGACCATGCGGTTGCCGTCCCGCTATATGGCGTCGCCGAATCGCTGAATGTCGGAACCGCAGCAACCGTATGCCTGTACGCATCAGCCCGCGCCCAGCACACTTCTCAGCGGAGCTAAGCCGTGGAGCAAATACCACTGTTGAAGCAGATTGTTGCGGTCGCCATCGTTGACGATTTGGCAGCACCAGGCAAACTTTTGGCTGCCCGGCGCAACCGCCCCGAATCCCTGGCCGGGCTGTGGGAATTCCCCGGAGGAAAAGTTGAGCCAGGGGAGAGCGAAGTCGAGGCGGTGCACCGTGAACTACGCGAAGAGCTAGGCGTAGAAATCCGACTCGGCGCATCGATCCCAGGTCCACATCCGCAAGGATGGCAATTGAATGAAAAGGCCGCCATGCGCATGTGGTTCGCGCAGATTATTCACGGTGAACCAGATACCCTCGATGGGCATGATCAGTTGGCATGGCTGACCCTTGATGACACCTTGAATAACGTAGTTCAGTGGATTCCCGCGGACGCACCTATTGTTGCGGCTTGCCTAGAACAAGTACGTGCAAGTGTGAGCAAATAAAGACGCGTAAACTTGAAGTAGCGCCCTTCGTGGCATTGCACGAATTCTGAACCCCAACTTTTTGAGGAGCCCTTTTCCGTGAAGAGACTTTTGAGCGTGATCGCGCTGGTCTTTACCGCTGTCCTAGCATTGTCCGGCTGCGTCAACATGAATGCAGAAGTCAACGTTCAGGGTCAAAATAAGACGACCGGCGTCGTTGAAGTGACCTTGAACAAGGAAAACCTTCAGGGCATGAGCCTGGACGAGCTTCTGGCAACTCAGGTAGACACCGAAGCCATGGAAAAGGAACTTGACGGTAAGTGGACTTACTCCAAGATCAATGAAGGTGAGAACGTCGGCCTGCGCTTCGAAACCGATGGCGTCAAGACCTACACCCAGCTCAAGGACGCGTTTAAGGTCTTCGGATTTGAGATCAACCTTGCCGATGATGGCCAGGAAGTTACCTTCTCCATGCCAGGGGACAAGGCCACCGTTGATTCTTCCTTCACCGAAGCTAACCTCCTGGTGAACTTCCCCGGTGAAGTCACCTCGCACACCCCGGGCGAAGTTGAGCACCACACCGTCACCTTTGACATGATCAAGGGCGCTCAGGTCTACCAGGCCACCGGCAAGTTTGACCACTCACTGTTCTACTCGTCGATTTTCGGTGGAGCATTGCTGGTATTGACCCTCGTCTTCGTGCTGGCCTTCGCACCTAAGGGTGTTAAGGAAACGCACTAAGTAGCAAAAATCTAGCTTCGAGGTAAGAAGCTTCACGCCAAGGGCCCGTCATCGGTGAAACGATCACGGGCCCTTGGCAATAGAATGGAACCAAAGTGTTCTACGCGTAAGTACAAGATAAGAGTAAGGATCGATCGATCCCATGTCTGATCAGACAACTGGACAAGCTCCCGACGGGGAGTCCAACGTTCCGCACCCAACCGATGAAGCAGGAATCCAGGCCGCCGTTGAAGCTGCTTTGGCTGCCATCGAGGCTGCTGGCGACCTTAACGAACTAAAAGAAGCCCGCCTGGCACATACTGGTGAAAAGTCAGCACTGTCCCTGGCAAACCGCCAGATCGGCAAGCTCGACAAGTCAGAAAAGGCCGTGGCCGGCAAACTTGTCGGTTCCGCCCGCGGACGGGTCAACAAGGCCCTTGCTGCTCGCACCACCGTGCTCGAAGAAGCCGAAGCTGCCCGCATCCTCATCGAAGAGACCGTTGACGTTACCGCAGCGGCTCGCCGTCGCCCGATTGGCGCACGCCACCCACTCTCGGTCCTGCAGGACCGCGTTGCCGACATCTTCGTTGGTATGGGATGGGAAATCGCCGAGGGTCCAGAAGTTGAATCCGAATGGTTCAACTTCGACGCGCTGAACTTCAAGCCAGATCACCCGGCCCGCGAAATGCAAGATACGTTCTTCATCGAGCCAGCCGACGCCCACCTGGTCTTGCGCACCCACACCTCACCGGTACAGGTCCGCTCCATGCTCGAACGTGAGGTGCCAGTCTACGTGCTGTGCCCGGGACGCACCTTCCGCACCGATGAGCTGGACGCCACCCACACCCCGGTCTTCCACCAGTTCGAAGGTCTGGCCGTAGATAAGGGCCTGACCATGGCTGACCTGCGAGGCACCCTGGAGCACTTTGCCCGTCAGATGTTTGGTGAAGAAGCACAGATCCGCCTGCGCCCAGCGTACTTCCCGTTCACCGAGCCTTCGGCAGAGCTGGATATTTGGCACCCAGGTGCCAAGGGCGGACCGCGTTGGATCGAATGGGGTGGCTGTGGCATGGTCAACCCGAACGTGCTGCGCGCGGCAGGCATCGACCCGGAAGAATACTCCGGATTTGCCTTCGGTATGGGCATCGAGCGTACGCTCATGTTCCGCAACGACGTACCTGACATGCACGACATGATCGAGGGCGACGTCCGTTTCAGCCAGCACTTCGGGATGGAGATCTAAGTAATGCGTATTCCACTATCTTGGTTGCGCGAGTACGCGCAGGTACCAGCCGAAGCAACGGCTGAGGACGTCATGGCAGACCTGGTCAAGGTTGGGCTGGAAGAAGAAGACGTTCACCGCCCCACCGACGAGCTTTCTGGCCCGATTGTGGTCGGCCAGGTACTCTCGCTCGAAAAGGAAGTAGCCTCCAACGGCAAAACCATCAACTGGTGCCAGGTTCGTGTGGTTCCAGAAGGTGCCGAGCAGACCCTGACCGGCAAGGGCATCGACCCCTCCGGCGTGCAGGGCATTGTCTGTGGTGCCCACAACTTCGTGGAAGGCGACAAGGTTGTTGTCACCTTGCCAGGAGCCGTGCTGCCTGGAGACTTCAAGATCTCCCCACGCAAAACCTACGGCCACACCTCGGCAGGTATGATCGCTTCCTCCCGTGAGCTGGGCATCGGCGATGACCACGACGGCATCATCGTGCTATCAAACTACGGGCTAGATCCGGAACTGGGCACCGATGTGTTCGAGCTGTTCGGCCTGAACGACCAGGCCGCTGAAATTAACGTCACCCCGGACCGCGGTTACTGCTTCTCCATCCGTGGTGTGGCGCGCGAATACGCACTGGCTACCGGTACCTCCTTCACCGACCCAGCAACCACCGTTGCCGTGAGTGAAGCCAGCGAAGCTGGACACGAAGTCGTGCTGGCCGATCAGGCACCGATTTACGGTGTTCCAGGTTGCACCCGCTTCGTCACCCGTGAAGTCACCGGCATCAACCCTTCGCTGCCAACTCCACGTTGGATGGCTTCGCGCCTGCAGCTTGCTGGCATGCGTTCCATCTCCTTGCCGGTGGACATCTCCAACTATGTGATGCTTGAACTCGGTGCACCACTGCACTTCTACGATGCTGACAAGCTCAACGGAGCGATCACCGTGCGCCGCGCTGAAGCTGGCGAGAAGTTGACGACCCTGGATGACAAGGAACGTGAACTCTCGGTTGAAGACCTCCTGATCACCGATGAGTCCGGTGCCCTGGGTATCGCAGGTGTCATGGGTGGGGCTTCGACTGAAGTCTCGGAGACGACCTCACGCGTTTTGATTGAGGCTGCACACTTTGATGCGGTCTCCATCGGTCGTTCGCGTCGCCGCCACAAGCTACCTTCTGAGGCTTCCAAGCGCTTCGAGCGTGGCGTTGATCCGCAGATCATGCAGATTGCAGCCCAGCGAGCAGTGAACCTGTTGGTTGAACTTGCCGGTGGTACTGAAACCGCTCAGATCACCGACGCCGGGGCACAGCCTGCACCGACGCAGATTCAGTTGCCGGCTGGATTTGCTAGCGCACTGATCGGCGTGGATTACACCGATGAGCAGACCGTTGCTTCCTTGGAAGGCATCGGGGCCAGCGTAGAGCAAAACAGCACCGGATTTTTGGTCACCGCCCCTAGCTGGCGCCCAGACCTAGCCATCAAGGAAGACCTGGTTGAGGAAGTAGCCCGTGTCGTGGGCTATGACAAGATTCCAGCAACCCTGCCGGTAGCACCTCCAGGCCGTGGCCTGACCCGCGCCCAGTCGCAGCGTCGCCGTGTACTGCAGGGCCTCGCAGATGCTGGTCTGACCGAGGTTCTGACCTACCCATTCGTTTCTGAGCTACAGAACAACACCTTTGGTGCTGCTCAGTCCGGAACCACGGTGAAGGCCATTTCCTTGGCGAATCCGATCTCCAAGGAATTCCGCTTCCTGCGCACCAGCTTGCTGCCGGGTCTGCTTGATACTGCGCGCCGTAACATCGGCCGTGGCTTCCGCGACCTTGCCTTGTACGAGGGTGGCTTGGTGTTCCTACCAGGCGAACAGCTCGGATCCACCGTACTTCCTCCACTGGGCGCCAAGCCAAGTGATGAAGTACTGGCCGAATTGTTCAATGGCGTGCCAAACCAGCCATGGCATCTTGCCGCGGTTCTGACCGGCCATGAGGCGTCAGCTTCGGCAGGCTTCGCACCACGCGCGTGGGACTGGGCTGACGCCTTGGACGTAGCGCAGAGTGTTGCCGGCATTCTCGGTGTCCAGCTCGAAGTGGCTCAGGGTGGCCACCAAGGCTTCCACCCGGGACGTGCAGCGCAGCTTTCGGTGGCCGGTGAAGTCATCGGTTATGCCGGTGAATTGCACCCGCAGCTACTCAAGGATTGGGACCTTCCAGCACGCACCGTTGCCATGGAATTGAACGCTGCTGCCCTGATGGAAGCTGCACCTGCAGTGGTCGTCGCCGAGCACCTGTCCACCCAGCCACTAGCCACCCAGGACGTGGCATTGGTTGTGGACCAGGATGTTGTCGCAGGCGAAGTGCTGGCTGCACTACGTGAGGGTGCAGGGGAGTTGCTCGAAGACATCGCACTGTTCGACGTCTACGAGGGTAAGGGCATTGAAGAAGGCAAGAAGTCCTTGGCCTTCGGCCTTCGCTTCCGTGCTACCGACCGTACCTTGACCGCTGATGAGGCGTCCGAGGCTCGCGCCGCAGCAGTGGCTGTGGCTACCGAGAAGTTCGGAGCTACCCAGCGCTAGTCACGCCTTAATCGATGCCCCGGTGCTTGTTCGGATGACTTTCGACCAAGCACCGGGGCATTGCTGTTTATCGCGGTGAACTAGTGGCGAGAAGGCGACTACACTTATTCTGGGAAACCTCTGAAAATTTGAGCTTCAAGGAAGTGATGGGTCGTGAAGGGACTGCGTTCTTGCGGTGCCGTGCTGTTGGTGTTGTTCCTCGGCCTAGTAGCTGTCGCAGTGCTGATCGCAGCTGGCTGGGGCGTGGTCGTCTTTATCGAACGTGGAGCCGGTGCACACCTGCAGGATGAGCCGACACCGACCTATCAGCCTGAAGAAGAAGCACCAGATCCTATGCGACCAACGAGCTTCGGCCTGCTCCAAGAATCGGCAACCGTCTAGAGCTGTGGCGTTGCCTTGGTGAGGGTGATTATCGATTCATCCTGACTTTGAGCAATAAAACCATGGCGTTCCAAGATTTTGAGCGACGCTAGGTTTCCTGGAGCTACCCTCGCGATCAAATCGGTGCATCCCATTTCGTGGAGTTCCTCGATGCCGCGGGAGACTATAAGTTTGGCCAATCCTTGGCCCCAGAACTCCGGTGCTAGCCAATACCCGATTTCTGTCGCGTGAGTTCTCCGCATCGCAGTGAATAGTCCGAGGCGCACTTGATCTTGCCACACAATAAACCACGATATGTCCGTGCTTTGCATGGCTAGGGTGACACGTTGTGTTGAATATTCTCGGCTCCAAGGCTTGCCGTCACCAATGTGTGCGGTCACTCGGGGGTCTGCCCCGAGGTTCACTATGAAATCCGTGTCGGTTTCAGTAATTTTTTGTAGCTTCAATGAAGAACCCATGTCCCCAGCGTATGGCAGGAGCAATGGGGTAAGAAATGCAGGTTAAACAAAAGCAGGGAACGAGTCATATCGTTCCCTGCTGTGTGCACTACTTTGCGGTTGCGGTTACTGGTGGCATATCCGACCAAGGGAAGGTAATCCACTTGTCGGTGCGTCGCCATTCGTAGTCTGGAACCATGATGGTGCGTGGCTTGGTGTAGAGGCACACGGTCTTAACATTGGCGCCCCATGCTGAAACGAGATCAACGACCTTTTCCAAGGTGCGGCCCGAGTCAGAAACATCGTCAACGATCAGGATCTTCTTGTCGCGCAGATGGCCATCGTCCAACATCGGTGGAAGAACTACTGGCTCAGGGAGAACGGTGCCGATGCCGGTGTAGAACTCGACATTCAGGGCACCGCAGGCCTTGACGCCCAGTGCGTAGGAGATTGAGCCGGCCAAGAGCAGGCCGCCACGTGCTACCGCCAAGACAATTTCAGGCTCGAAGCCACTATCAACAATGGTCTGTGCAAGTTCGCGGGAGGCTTCACCGAAGGTATCCCAGGTGAGGATTTCGCGTTCTGGTTCTGAAAGGACGGATGCCCCGGAATCGTCAATGCTAGTCATTCTGCAATTTTACCGCCGTTTTCGATTCGACGGTGCAGTCATTAGTGCTCCAGCCAAATTTTCGATCACTACGCCGATGCTCTTTTGCTGATTGACAAGGTAAAAAGCGAAGATCAAACGCAGGTTCTGAGCAATGCATCACGCGGTAGGGTAGTGGCCTTAGGAAACCTACGAGCAAGCCGAGAGAAGCTTGAACTACCCTCGTGCTACTAAGCCTATCCGGCACGTCAGATGCAACTGCGACAAAAAATCCCCTTTGATCGATAAACTACTATGAGTGGTCGTTCACTAACCATCCAGAACAGGTCTTGAGGAGAAGCGAACATGGCACGAAGCATTCTAAGTAAACGAGTGGTTAGCGCCTTAGCGGTCCTCACCTTCGGCTTGCTGAGCGTGGTGACCCCGGCTCACGCCGTATCGGGTGTTCAAATTCGTGCCGGTGAAAATCTGGGCACGGTAAGCATCGATGACACTGCCGGAGTCATCAACCGCGATCGACTCCTAGATGCCTTGGACGATGTTGATTTTTATGAGCCAACCAACGTTGCTGTATACACGCGCGAAGGTGAATACTCCGATGACATCAATACCAAAACACTGGAATACGCTCGAGAACATCATCCCGATTGGATCTCATCCAAGACTGAAGACTACGGGGATTACTGGGCCGATGGACTGTTGATCATCACCCTGTCAGTTGAGGGCTCTGGTGATGGACAAATTGGTACGTACTTTGGTGAAGACCGAAAAGTCTCAACCGGCCAAATGGACAGCATTCATGAAGCCGGCTACGACGATTTCAACCTATCGAGGTGGACCGACGGTGTGATCGCAGTAGCCACCAAGGCATCGAGCATCATGAACCGTCCGTGGTACAAGAGCCCAGCGCTCTGGTGGACCGTGGCCGCCGGTGGCGGTGGCACGGGAATCGTTGTCGCCAGTGTGGCTGCAGTGCGTTCCTCCCGTCGCAAGAGCTTCGCTGAGGAACTTCAGAGCGGAACAACGCATCTGACCAACGTGACCATGGACCTCGACGAAACCGAACTCGCTGCCAAGACCCTACCTACCGGGTCGAGCCATGCCGCAGAACTTGAACGCCGTTTTGCTGACTTCATGGTGAACTACCGTCAGTCCTTCGACGCGCAAGCCAAACTTGATGCTGCGGATAAGAAGTACCGGTCTTCGAGTGAAGGCGTAGAGGCAACCAAGAAATTCAAGACGGATGCAAAAAACCTGGACCGCACCGACGACGCGATCATTGCTGCTGCCGCGTTATACACTCGCTCGGCCTCGTGGGAAGAGGCCTGGCGCGCACAAACTCAGCCACTAGAAGATGACCTCACCCAGATTTCGACTCTCATTGATAATGTCGAACCGGAACTGCAGGCCAGCGCAGCAGCTTTAGCTTCTTACCGTGAGGATGCAACCGCCACGTTGGCCTCGCTCAGCACCAAGCTCAAGACCGAAGATATCGATGTTGACCAAGCTTTGGACCAGCTTTCGGATCTTCGCAAAGAACTAACGCAGCGGCTCGACGAATTTGCTAAGGCTCAAATTGAGGCCTTTGCCGAGAACGAAGACGAGAAGGAACAAATGCGAGAAGCAATGGAACGCTCTCGCCAGTCAACGGATTATCACGGCTCACGAGGTGGAACAATCCTCGACGTACTAAATCCAGGAGCACTGTTTTGGAGCGTCAACAGTTATAACGCCGGATATTCTTCAGGCACCAGCTCTGTGGCTCAAGCCCGTGAATCCGCTAGTTCTTCTGGATCGATTTCGACAGGATATTCCGGAGGCGGCAGTTTCTCCGGTTCCGGCGGATCGTCTCGTTTCTAACCGCGAAACATGCAGATTTTTCACACGCTGTTACCCGAGTCCATACGTGTAGTTGAAACGCGTTCAGAATTGGACCATGGGCAACGATACTGGCAAGAAGAACAGTACGTCGCCACCGCTGTAGAGTCTCGCCAACAAGAATTTCGCACCGTGAGGATTTGCGCGCGAGAGGCCTTGGCGGACTTTGGGTATGGGGATCATGTGCTGGTGCCTGATGCGCATCGGGCACCAGTATGGCCTGCCAATATTGTGGGCAGTATGACGCACTGTCCTGGCATGCGAGCGGCTGCGGTGGCTAGCTCCAGCCAGTTCGGCGGCATCGGAATTGATGCTGAACCACACGAGGTGTTGCCACCAGAAGCGGTCGAGCTGATCCTCTTGCCTGCCGAACAGCAGGCGGTGGCACAGTTAGCGGCTGAAGATCCGAGCATCGCCTGGGACAAACTGATCTTCAGCGCCAAAGAAAGCGTCTTTAAGACCTGGTTCCCGTTAGCGAGGAAATGGTTAGATTTTCTCGAATGTGAAATCACGATAGACCAGCAGGCGAGAACATTCTCCGCGCACCTACTGCGCACCGACACCCTTCACCAAGGCGTTGACCTGTCCCAGATTACTGGAACCTGGATGGCCGAGGGGAGTGTGGGTCAGGGCCTGTTGGCCACCGCGATCACCGTGCGATCAAACTGAAACTACTCAGAATTCTTCGCCGTGGGTAATGACCTTCGCCGCACGTCCCACAATGTGTGGGTCGGGCGAGCCGACCAGTTCGTGGTCTTTACCTTTGTAATCAAAGAGGTTCAGCACATGACGCATTGCCTGTAGGCGAGCACGCTTTTTGTCATTGGACTTCACCACAGTCCACGGAGCATGATCTGTATCCGTCTTGAGGAACATTTCCTTTTTAGCTTCCGTGTACTTATCCCACTTATCTAGGGACTCGAGGTCCATAGGGGAGAGCTTCCACTGTCGTACCGGGTCGATACGTCGAATGGTGAAGCGGGTGAATTGTTCGCCAGCAGAGACCGAGAACCAGAACTTGATCAGATCAATGCCTTCATCCACCACAAGCTTCTCAAACAGTGGGGTTTGATTCAGGAAATGATCTACCTGTTCAGGGGTGCTAAATCCCATGACGCGTTCCACGCCGGCACGGTTGTACCAAGAACGGTCAAAGAGCACGATCTCGCCGGCTGACGGGAAATGCTGCACATAGCGCTGGTAGTACCACTGGGTGGACTCACGCTCGCTGGGCTTCTCCAAAGCAACAACTCGGGCACCACGTGGATTCAGGTGCTCGGTGAAGCGTTTGATCGTTCCACCCTTACCAGCGGCGTCACGGCCCTCAAAAACGATCATGATGCGTCGGCCGTTGGCCTTGGCCCACTTCTGAAGTTTCAGCAGCTCAATCTGCAGTGCGCGCTTTTCAACCTCATAGGTGTCGCGGTCAAGCTTTTCATCGTAAGGGTAGTCCTCACGCCAGGTATCAACTACGCTGCCATCGGCGCGGAGCAACAATGGATCGTCATCATCGTCATCAAGTACCGTGAATCCGCGGAATGCTTCGTCGAGGAGGGGTATTTCTATACTCATGGTGGCAAGCCTAATTTTTATGGATGAACGGTTTTTGAACGGTGCCTGAACGCGTACGCGAGCTTCGAAGGAGTTTAAGCTGGGAAGTCCGGCAGGGGCAGCTCGTTGAGCCAAGCTTGCAAGATGCGATCGACATCTACACCGGTTGCATGCTTTTTCATATGCTCAATGAACTTCGGCGTATCGACATTGCCATGCTGATATGTGCCCGTCCAATCACGCAGCATCTCGTAGAAATCCTTCTCACCCAATGCAACATACAAGGCATACAACGTCAGGGCACCGCGCTTGTAGACACGATCATCAAACATATCTTTGGGCCCAGGGTCCCCGATGTTGATGTCCTGAGGTAGGGCCTCGAGCATCTCCCAAGCATCGCGGGCACGCTGTTGTAGTGGCATAATCTTGGCGTATTCCGAATAGACCCACTCGCTGAAGCAAGCGAAGCCTTCGTTGAGCCAGATGTATTTCCACCGTGTCGGAGTCAGCGAATTGCCAAACCACTGGTGCGCGAATTCGTGAGCAATCAGCCGTTGTGCTTCCCAATCCACGGACAGATGGTTGCGCCCGAAAATGCTCAACCCCTGGGCTTCCAATGGAATCTCAAGTTCGTCGTCAACCACCACGATCTTGTAATTCTCAAAGGGGTAGGGCCCAAACTTACGTTCAAAGATCTCGGCCATCTGGCTTTGCTTGGCGAACGCGCCACGCACCGCTAGATCGCTGCCCGGCACCGAATATGCCAGCAGGCGATGGCCAGTATCGAAGGCGATTTCGTTATAACGTCCGATCTGCAGGGTCGCCAAATAGGTGGCCATGGGTTCACGCTGTTCGTACACCCAGGTGTCTCGGCTGGCAGAACGGCGGTGAGCAACCATATCGCCATTGGCCACTACCCGGTACCCGGCATCGGTGGACACCTCAAAACGGTAGGAGGACTTATGGCTGGGGTGATCATTACACGGGAACCAGGTTGACGCGCCGACCGGCTGACCTGAGACCAGAACCCCGTCAGTGAGTTCTTCCCATCCCACTTCTCCCCATTGCCCGTTATCTACGTTGGGGTTGCCACCATAACGTAGCTGAAGCTCCAAGTGTTCTCCGGCTTTGACCCGCTGCGGGGTGGAGAGCACAATACGGTGGTGCTTTTTGCTCACGGAAACCTTGCGTCCCTGACAGGTGGCCTTGATGACCCTGAGCCCCTTGAGGTTCAGGGCGATCTCGTTGAGGTCTTCGAGGGCACGAATGCGAAGCATTGCTCGCCCATCAAGGTAGTTGCTGGCAAGTTTCACCACGAGGTTCACATCATAATGTTCCACCGTATAGGTTCCGGAGCCGTAGTGCTTGGTGTACTCATCTAAAATGCGATGGTGCATCGGTGGGTTGCCTCAGGCTTCCTGTGGTACTGGCTGTGCTTCTTGCGTTTCGGCGGTAGTGTTCCAGCGTACAGCGGGATTACCTCGCCAGTAGGTATTGGCAGGCAAGACTTCACCGCGCAGGATCAAGCTGGCAGGACCGGTGGTCGTACCCTCAGAAATCTGGGCGGCCGGCAGAATCACACTGTGTGGGCCCAGGGTTGCACCGGCTCCCAAGGTGACCGCGTCAATGGACATGATGCGATCGTGGAAGAGGTGGGTTTGCAAGACGGAGCCACGATTCACCGTGGCGTGATCTTCCAGGGTCACCAGATCCGCTTCGGGGAACCAATAGCTTTCGCACCAAACACCGTGGCCGATCTTGGCGCCCTGTGCACGCAAGAACCAGACCAGTGCCGGAGTTCCTGAAGCCAGGCGTGCAAACCACTGAGCACAGACCAATTCGGTGAAGGAATCAACCATTTCGGTGCGCCAGATAAATGAGCTCCACAGGGTGTGCTCACCGGAACGGATCGGACCAACAACCAGCCACTTAGCTACTACGGCAACCGCTGCGGCCACGGCCCCAGCAAGTACCAGAACAGCACCAGAAAGCAGCATGCTGACCCAAATGTTGGTGAAGCTAGCCATAGCGGCAAGGGCCCAGAGCACTCCTCCGGCAATCGCCACAGTAGTGAAGACCGCCAAGGAACGAGTCAGCTCCCAGAACGAACGCATGATCTTCAGTTTCAACCCAGGACGGTAGGTACGTTCGGACTCAGCTTCCACCGTGGTGCGGCGCAACTTATTAGGTGGCGAACCGATCCACGAGGTACCGGCTTTCATCTTCTTCGGGGTGGCCGAGAGCACCGCGATCAATGAACGCTTCGGGACTCGACGACCAGCATGCAGGATGCCGGAGTTACCCAGGAAGGCCTTCTTGCCCACACGAACCGGGGCGATATGCATCCAGCCACCACCAAGCTCATAGGAGGCGACCATGGTGTCATCGGCCAGGAACGCTCCCGAAGAGATGGTCGTCATCTTCGGGATCAACAGGACGGTCGAGATTTCCACGTCGCGTCCCACCTTCGCTCCCAAGAGGCGCAGCCAGATTGGAGTGAACAGTGAAGCGTAGAGCGGGAAGAGCTGATCGCGGGCGGTATCAAGTACACGTTCGGTGGCCCATGCCTGCCAACCGACCCGTGAGGTGACCGGGTGCCACCCCTCAACCAGGCCGATAGACAGCAGACGCACGATGAGGATGGTCAACACCATGCTCGACAGGAACCAGACGATTGCTGCCAGAAGGACGGCAGGGATGAAACGCCAACCAATGTCGGCCAGTGAATGTACCGGGCGCAGCATCGGGGTGACGGCGGAGAACGCCAACACCACAGGGATCCACTGCCACAGATTCAATACGATGGAACCAAGACCTGCCAGAACACGTGGCAGCTTGCGGTAGACCGGTTCGGCCTCTGGCCATTTTGGTTTGGCCTTGGACTGACGGGTGGCCGGGGAACCGGCATAGCGTGAATGATCGCGGGTGCTGCCGTACACCGCGGAACCAGCATCGACAATGGTGTGGGCGCCGATCACGGCTCCTGGAACCAAGATACTGCGGGCACCGATGGAGGCGTGGGCACCGACCTCGATGGCACCAACGTGCAGCTTATCGCCGTCGATCCAGTAACCACTGACATCGACCTCGGGTTCGATGGTCGCGCCGGGGCCCACGGTGAGCATGCCGGTCACCGGTGGCAAGCTGTGCAAGGTGGCAGTCTTATCGATCTTCGCACCCAGCATGCGGGCGTACCACGGAAGAAGTGGCGCACTGGACAGTGAAATTGGGTCCACCACATCAGCTACGTGCTGCGCTAACCAGAGTCGCAGGTGCACCGAACCGGAACGCGGATAAACACCAGGTGTTAGTCCGTGCAACAACAACTTATTGGCCACGATGGATAGGACCATTCGTCCTACCGGTGTGACAAAGAGCAGCCACAATCCGGCGATCACATACCACGGGGTGGGTAGGGCTTCTTCAAAGACTCCCAGAGCGACCAATGCGGCGTGGCCGATGAGGAGGTAGGTGAACCAACGTAGGCCTGAAAGGATAAAGAGTGGGAAGGAAACCAAGGTCTGCGCCAGCTGCGTCATGCGTTTGGTACGGCGCACGGTGCGTGGTTCTACCGGTTCACTACTCACCTGTTGCCCACCGAGGTATTCCACCAGGGCACCAAAACGTGGGTAGTCATAGAGCTCTGCCACCGTCATATCCGGGTAGCGAACGCGCAACGCGGAGACTAATTGGGCTGCTGAGAGCGATCCACCACCGGCAGCAAAGAAGTCCGCGTCAAAGCCGGACACCGAAGCACCCAAAGCACCTTGCCAGGCTTCGGCAATGAACTCACCAACTTCATCAAGCTGTGGAAGTTCCCCGGAAGAGTCATTGCTTTCGGCTCCCGGCAAAGGCCAAGGCAAGGCGTTGCGGTCGACCTTGCCACTGGTTTTCATCGGCAGGTGATCCATGACTGCCAAGATAGGCACCATGGGTGCTGGCAAGTCTTCGAGCAGTGCGGTGCGGGCCGCGGAAAGATCGTAGTCTTCGGGGGCTTGGAGGTAGCCGACGAGGATCTTGTTGCCGGTCGCGGTTTCACGCACGGCCACCGCGGCGGAGGAGACACCGGCCAAGGAATTCAGGGCCGCATCAATTTCGCCGAGTTCGATGCGGCGTCCACCGATTTTCACCTGGTCATCCACGCGTCCGATGAAGATCAGACCCAGCGGGTCGTTGACCACCATGTCGCCGGAGCGGTAGGCGCGATCCCAGCCGAGGGTGGGCATCGGCGCATACTTTTCTGCGTCCTTTTCCGGATCAAGGTAACGGGCTAGTCCTACGCCGCCGATGATCAGTTCACCGGATTCGCCCTCGGCCACAGGGATGCCCTGCGGGTCAACGACTGCAAGGTCCCAGCCGGCTAGTGGTAGGCCGATGCGGACCGGCAGGCTGCCATCCATGGTGGCACCACAAGCTACTACTGTGGCTTCGGTCGGACCGTAGGTGTTCCAGACTTCGCGTCCGTCGGTGGCCAAACGTCCGGCCAGTTCTGGTGGGCAGGCTTCGCCACCAAAAATCAGCAGGCGGACCGAGTCCAAGGCTTGGGCTGGCCAGAGGGCTGCCAAGGTGGGGACGGTGGAGACCGCGGTGATCGAACGTGAAATCAGCCAAGGACCTAGGTCCATGCCGCTGCGAACGAGGGCGCGCGGGGCCGGGACCAGGCAGGCGCCATTACGCCAGGCGATCCACATTTCTTCGCAGGAAGCGTCGAAGGCTACCGAGAGTCCGGCGAGCACACGGTCGGTGGTGTTCAGCGGGTCAGCAGGAAGGAACATCTGCGCTTCGGCGTCGACGAAGGCTGCCGCCGAACGGTGGGATACGGCAACACCCTTAGGCTTGCCGGTGGAACCGGAAGTGAAAATAATCCAGGCGTCGTCTTCAAGCCCGGGTAGCCGAGGCGAAGCAAAAGGCTTGGGCCTCTGGGCGTTGACCACGATGGTGTCGGTGCCCTTGACGATGCCGGCGACTTCGGCCTCGGTGAAGACCGTTTTGGCTCGTTCATCCGGGTCGTCGGCATCCACTGGTACGTAAGCGGCGCCGATCCAAAGGATCGCGAGGATCCATTCGTACAGGTGACGGGTGCCCGATTCGACGCGCACGCCAATGCGGTCACCGGCACCTAGGCCCTGCTCATGCAGGCGCAGGGCCTTGGCTTTGACCTCATCAAGTAGCTCGGCATAACTCTCGGTCCGCTCGCCATCATCAATGGCCGGCGCATCAGGGTGTGCCTGTGCGGTGGCCTGGAGGATGTCGATGAGGGTCCGGGGAGCCGGGGCTAGGGCACCGGAAGGAAATTGGGGGGCGTAAATCTCTTCATCCGGCGCAGGAGTTTGATCGTTGTTCATTATGAACGGATCCATCCCTTCATTTAACTGCGTAAGTGGAATCGGAACACTGGGGGAGAGCGTTCCAACAATGAAATGGATCCTGGAGGGGGTGGATCTAAGATCCAGCAACTATTTAATACGATCTACGTGAGCGTTTTAGCGTAATCAAGCTGAACTGTCGGCTAAGTCTCATTGGTTTCGCTTCTGCTACGTGGCGAGCCCGGGACATTTGATGGTACATTGTGCCCCGGGCTCAAAACTGGTACTTACGGTAACAAGATGACCTTTCCGGTGGTGGTGCGCGATTCTAGTGCCGTGTGTGCGGCGCCCGCTTCAGAAAGCGGATACTGGGCTCCGATGCGTACATCGATCTTGCCGGTGGCCACCCAGCCGACCATGTCGCCAAAGCGCCAGTGCATTTCCTGCTGTGAGGTGAGGAAGTCTGCCAACTTTGGGCGAGTGACGGTCAAGGATCCGCCGGCGTTTAAGCGTTGTAGGTCAAAGGCGGGGACCTGACCGCTGGCCCCGCCAAAGAGCACCAAGGTTCCACGGCGTCGTAATGCTGCCAATGAGGTATCAAAGGTATCTTTACCGATCCCGTCATAGACCGCATGAACACCTTGGCCGTCGGTGACCTTGTCGACGGTTTCGGCGACCTTGTCATAGTCCACCACGTAGTCGGCACCGGCGGCCTTGGCCAGGTCCTTCTTTTCTTGGGTGGACGCAGTGGTGATCACGGTGGCGCCCTTGAGCTTGAGCAGCTGGGTGAGGATCAGTCCCACACCGCCGGCGCCAGCATAGGTGAGGATGACATCGCCTTCATGGACCATATAGCTGGAGTGAACCAGGTAGTGCGCGGTCATTCCCTGTAGCGGTAGGGCCGCAGCGATATGTAGATCAACTGAGTCCGGGACCTTGGCGGTCAAATCCGCAGGGACCAGGGCGTATTGCGAATACCCAGCGACGCCTGAGGCGGTGGCAACCCGGTCGCCGAGCGCGAAGTTTTGTACGCCTTCACCGATTTGCTCTACCACTCCTGAGAATTCTGAGCCCGGGACAAAGGGGTAGTCAACGGTGTACACGCCACTGCGCTGATAGGTTTCAATAAAGTTCACTCCGGTGGCTGCGACCTTGATCAGTAACTCACCGGCGCCCGGGGTAGGAACCGGGATTTGGGTTTGCTGCAATCCAGTGGCGTCGGTTGGCTCGTTAACCACGATGGCTTGTTGCTGCATGGTGTGGTGCTCCTCAAATGCGCGGTGTCCCGGGGGATTTTTGGTCGGTCTCTATGGTCAGTTTAGGACTTTGCTTGCTGTGGTGGGGGTAGGTTTTGCGGATGTCGCGGTAGGTGACGAAGTATTTTATGAATATTTATTAGCGTCCATGCATAATTCGCGATAGAATCTGGTCATGACGATTTCAGTAGCTGTCTCCGGCGCCAGCGGATATGCCGGCGGCGAGGTCCTTCGCATTCTTGCGGCCCATCCAGAAGTAGAGATCGGTGCCATCACGGCGCACTCTCAAGCCGGACAACGACTTGGTTCGATCGCACCGCACCTGCACGCGCTCGCCGACCGCGTCCTGGTTGATACCACGGTAGAAAACCTCGCCGGGCACGACGTCGTATTTTTGGCGCTACCCCACGGCGCCTCAGCCGCCGTGGCCGCAGCCCTGCCAGAAAACACCCTGGTCATCGATGCTGGGGCGGATCACCGCCTCGAATCGGCCGCCGCCTGGGAGAAGTTCTACGGATCCGAGCATGCCGGCTTCTGGCCCTACGGGCTACCCGAACTTCCCGGACAACGCGAAAAACTTGTCGGAACAAAACGCGTGGCCGTGCCAGGGTGTTACCCCACCGGTGGCCAGTTGGCCCTCGCCCCAGGCTTCGGCGCTGGTTTACTAGAATCCGATGATGTCGTGATCGTCTCGGCCTCCGGCACCTCCGGCGCCGGCAAATCGCTGAAACCCAATCTGCTCGGCAGCGAAGTCATGGGCTCGATGAGCACCTACGGCGTGGGTGGCATCCACCGCCACATTCCAGAAATGGAACAAGGCTTCTCCAAACTGGCCGGGGAAGAAGTGACCGTCTCCTTCACCCCTACCTTGGCCCCGATGCCCCGTGGCATCTTGACCACCGCCACCGCCAAGGTCAAGGCCGGGGTGAGCGAAGCCCAATTGCGAACCGCCTGGGAACAGGCCTACGCCAACGAGCAATTTGTGCACCTGCTTCCCGAAGGCCAGTGGCCCACCACCGGTGCGGTCCAAGGCTCCAATCACGTCCAACTGCAGCTAGCCTTCGACACCCACGCCAACCGCGTAATCGTCACCGCTGCCCTGGATAACCTCACCAAGGGCACCGCAGGTGCCGCCGTCCAGTCCATGAATATTGCCCTGGGCCTACCAGAAAACACCGGATTGCTCATGCAAGGAGTCGCACCGTGAGCCTCGCCCACACCAATACCCATCCCTCAGCCACTGCCACCGGAGTGACCGCTCCGGCCGGTTTTAGTGCCGCAGGGGTCACAGCTGGCCTGAAATCCACCGGCAAAAACGATGTGGTCCTGGTCCAGAACCACGGCCCGAACTTCACCGCCGCCGGCGTCTTCACCTCCAACCGCGTAGCAGCAGCCCCGGTGCACTGGTCCAAGCAGGTGCTAAGTGATGGCCGCGTCGATGCAGTCCTCCTGAACTCCGGTGGTGCCAATGCCTGCACCGGCGCCGAAGGCTTCGGCAATACCCACCGCAGTGCCGAATACGTCGCCGAGCTGCTGTCCGTGTCCGCGTCCGATGTGGCCGTGGCTTCCACCGGGTTGATCGGCGTGCAGCTGCCCATGGATAAGTTGCTGCCCGGGGTAAAGGCTGCCGCCGCGGCGCTAGCCACCGATCAGGGTGCCTCCGATGAGGCAGCCGCCGGCATCATGACCACCGACACCGTGCCAAAACTGGTCTCACGTGTGGTGGGCCCAGCAGGTTCCACCCAGATCACCATCGGCGGCATGGCCAAGGGCGCTGGCATGCTGGCCCCAGCCCTGGCCACGATGCTCGTGGTATTGACCACCGACGCGGTACTCACCAGCGAACAGGCCGATACCGCCCTGCGCGCGGCCACCGCCATGAGCTTTGACCGGGCCGACTCCGATGGCTGCATGTCCACCAATGACACCGTGCTGCTCCTGGCTTCCGGCGCCTCGGGCACCACACCTGACATGGCCGAATTCACCGCCGCACTGACCGATGCCTGCTGCGAACTGGCAGCGAAGCTGATCGAGGACGCCGAGGGGGCCGATCACACGATCGCCATCCGCACCTACAATGCCGCCAGCGAGGCCGACGCCCTAGAAGTCTCCAAAGCCGTCTCGCGTTCCAACCTGGTGAAAACCGCGGTGTTTGGCAAGGACCCCAACTGGGGGCGCGTGCTCTCCGAGGTGGGCACCACCAAGGCCGCCTTCGAACCCGATGAGCTGAACGTGTCCATCAACTCCGTGATGGTCTGCAAAAACGGTGGGGTAGGGGAAGACCGCAACCTGGTCTCGCTCGAAGAACGCAATGTGTCGATCGAGATCGATCTGAACGCCGGCACGGCCGAAGCCACGGTGCTGACCAACGACCTGACCCACGACTACGTTCACGAAAACTCCGCCTACTCCAGCTAGGAACGATCCACATGGCTCAAAGCATCCGCACCAACCTGGATTCTGCCCAGTCCAAAGCCGAAGCGCTCATCGAGGCACTGCCCTGGATCCAGCGTTTCGCCGGAACCACCATGGTCATCAAATACGGTGGCAACGCTATGGTCAACGATGAATTGCGTCGCGCCTTCGCCGAAGACATCGTGTTCCTGCGCCACGCCGGGGTCAACCCGGTGGTCGTGCACGGTGGCGGGGCCCCAGATTAATAAGATGCTCGACACCCTAGGGATCGAATCCGAATTCCGTGGCGGACTGCGCGTGACCACCCCCGAAGCCATGGACGTGGTGCGCATGGTGCTCACCGGTCAGGTGCAACGTGACCTGGTGGGCCTGATCAACTCGCACGGCCCGTACTCGGTGGGCATGTCCGGTGAAGATGGGGCCACCCTTGCAAGCGGTCCGCACCGGAACCATCGTCGACGGCCTGCCGGTGGATTTGGGTCTGGTTGGCGAAGTCACCCGGGTGCGCACCGACCAGGTTGACTCGCTGGTGGATGCCGGAATGATCCCGGTGATCTCCACGGTCGCCCCGGAATTTGATGAAGCCGGCGAACCCACCGGCGCGGTGCTCAACGTTAACGCCGACACCGCAGCGGCCGCCCTGGCCAGTGCCCTGGGCGCCACCAAATTGGTGATCCTCACCGACGTGGAGGGACTGTACGCTGCCTGGCCGGATAAGTCCTCGCTGATCAGCTCGATCACCAACGACGAGCTGCGCGAAATGCTGCCCAGCCTCGAATCCGGCATGATCCCCAAAATGGGGGCGTGCCTCAAAGCCGTCGACGAGGGCGTGGGCCAGGCCCACATCGTCGACGGCCGAGCCCCGCATTCGATGCTGCTAGAAATCTTCACCACCGCCGGCGTGGGCACCCAGGTGCTCCCGGCCTCCCACCACAACTTTAAGGAAAACCAGTGAGCGATCCAGCGACGCACACGCCACAGACCACCGATTTGGCCGCCGATTTGGCCAGCGATGAGGTCCATGAGCTCTCCCAGCTTTCCTCATCGGCCCTCTCACAGCGCTACCAGCAGTCCCTGCTCGGTGTTTTTGGCACCCCGCAGCGGGTATTGGTACGAGGCGCCGGTTGCCACGTGTGGGATGCCGACGGTAAACAGTACCTCGATCTGCTTGGCGGCATTGCGGTCAACACCCTTGGCCATGCCAACCCGTTGCTGACCAGTGTGATCACCAGCCAATTGGCGACCTTGGGGCATGTTTCCAACTTCTTCACCTCCCCAAGCCAGATCGCCCTGGCCGAGAAACTGCTCGAAATCTCCGGCGCCCCGGCCGGCTCCAAGGTGTTCTTCGCTAACTCCGGCACCGAAGCCAATGAGGCCGCACTGAAGCTGACTCGACGCAACACCGGTACCCCTGAAGCACCGCGCACCAAGGTGATCGCCCTAGAACAGGCCTTCCATGGACGAACCCTCGGCGCACTGTCGCTGACGCATAAAGAAAAGTACCGCGCACCCTTCGCACCGCTGCCCGAAAACGTCACCTGGATCCCGGCCGGCGACATCGAGGCGCTGCGCGCTGCGGTAGATCAGAGCGTTGCTGCGGTGTTCATCGAGCCGATCCAGGGCGAGGCCGGGGTGAAAATGCTTTCGGCACGGTACCTTCAGGCAGCCCGCGAGATCACCCGTGAGGCCGGCGCCCTGCTGGTCTTCGACGAGGTACAAACCGGCATGGGCCGCACCGGCTCCTTCTTCGCCTCCACCCCGGTCATTCCCGATGTGATGACTCTGGCTAAGGGGTTGGGCGGTGGCTTCCCGATCGGCGCGATGATCGTCTTCGGTGAAGAGAACTGCGCGCGGTTGACCCCGGGCGATCACGGCACCACCTTTGGCGGCAACCCGATGGCCTGCGCCGCCGGGCTCGCGGTGATTCACACCATCGAATCCCAGAACCTGCTCGAAGCGGTGAAAACCAACGGGACCTGGCTGCGCGAACAGCTCTCAGGGATCCCCGGGGTCAGCCAGGTGCGTGGGGCAGGACTGCTCACGGCCTTTGAACTGGCCGAAGCCAATGCGCCGAAGCTGGTTTCGGTGGCGCTGGATGCCGGGTTCATCATCAACGCCACCGACGAGAACACCATCCGCCTGGCCCCACCACTGGTGATCACCCAAGAGCAGCTGGAAACTTTCCTCACCGCCCTGCCACAGCTGATCGCCAACGCCTAAAAAATTCGCAGCCACCGATTGCGACCTTAACGTACGAAAAGGATCCCCACGATGAGCGCAACCCGCCACTTTTTGACCGATCTGGATTTCACCCCCGACGAGCAGTCCAAGGTGCTCGATCTGGCCGCCAAGATGAAGGCCGACAAGTACGGTTTCACCCCGTTCGCCGGCCCACAAACCGTCGCGGTCTTCTTCGACAAAACTTCCACCCGCACCCGCGTTTCCTTCCACGCCGGCATTGCCGAGCTGGGCGGATCACCACTGATCATCAACTCCGGTGAATCCCAGCTAGGCCATAAGGAGTCCATCTCAGACTCCGCGAAGGTGCTCGAACGCATGGTCTCCACCATCGTGTGGCGCACCTACGCCCAGTCCGGGCTGGAAGAAATGGCTGCGAACTCTGCGGTGCCGGTGATCAATGCGCTCTCCGATGACTACCACCCGTGCCAGTTGATCGCCGATCTACTCACCGTGCGCGAGCACAAGGGAGCCACCGCCGGGCTGACCATGAGCTACCTGGGCGACGCGGCGAACAACATGGCCAACTCCTACCTGCTGGCCGGGGTCACCGCCGGAATGCACGTGCGCATTGCCGGCCCCGAAGGCTACCTGCCCGCCGAATCGATCGTCACCGCCGCCCAGGAACGCGCGAAGCTCACCGGGGGATCGGTCACCATCACCACCGACGCCACCGCCGCGCTGAAGGATGCCGACGTGGTGGTCACCGATACCTGGGTCTCCATGGGGCAAGAAGATGAAAAGGAAGCACGCCTGAAGTTGTTCACCGATTACTCGGTGACCAGCGAGGCGATGAAGCTGGCCAAGGAGGATGCGATCGTGCTGCACTGCCTGCCGGCCTACCGCGGCTACGAAATCGATGCCGAGGTGATCGACGGGCCACAGTCGGTGGTCTTCGATGAGGCCGAAAACCGCGTGCACGCTCAAAAAGCCATCATGACCTGGCTGATGGTCGCCTCGGGCTTGGCCGAAGATCCGCGAGTGGAGCTCTAAGATGTCCAGCCAGCCAAGTACCAAAACTGCCCGGCAGGCCCGCATTCGAGCCTTTTTGGGAAATAATTCGGTCAAGTCCCAGGCCGAGTTGCTCGGGTTGCTCAAAGACGACGGTCTTGAAGTCACCCAGGCCACGCTCTCTCGGGACCTGGTGGAAATTGGCGCGGTGCGTATCCGCGACCATTCCGGTCAGCTGATCTACGCGGTGCGCCAGGAAGGTGGGGATCGCTCCCCGCAGACCGCCATCACCCAGGAAGTGCTCGACGCGCGACTGGCGAAGATCTGTGCCGAACAGCTGGTCACCGCCGAAGCCTCCGGGAACATCGTGGTGCTGCGTACCCCGCCGGGCGCGGCGAACCTGCTGGCCCTGGCCATCGACCACTCGCAGATGCCCTCGATCCTAGGCTGCATCGCGGGGGATGACACCATCATGGTGACCACCCGTGACGTTGCCGGTGGCGCAGAAGTCGCCGCCCGCTTCCTGCAATTGGCCGAACCGCGCTAGCACCCGCCTCCGGCCCCGCGCTTATCCGCCACGCACTTATCCACAGTGCGTGGCGGTGTGCTGTTTAACCGGTCGAATCCGCCGCACTATCGACCCATGGATCTATTGCAGCTCTCGCACCGGCTCACCGAGCTGGCCACCGACGTGGCCCAACGCGCCGGTCAGCGCCCGGACCTGAACGCGTCAGAGCTGACCGCGCCGGAACTACTGCACGCTCAATCCCTCTGCCTGCAACTGCTGAATCAACTGTCCGCCCAGGCCGAGCACCTGAATGATCCGCGAGCCGCGCTGGCCTATGCCCATTTCGCGCAGGCTTTTAGCTACCAAGCCACCCGTTCGAACATCATCGCCGCCAGCCTGGTTGAAACCACCGCCGCGCACGGCCTGGATCTGGATGAATTTGACGATCTGCACGCTGGTCGCACCGACTTCAGCGCAGAACCACGCTTCGCCGCCGGCCGCACGGTCTATCAAGACGCTGCCAGTGTGCTCTCCAACCTGCTGGATATGAACTATTTTGAGGCCGCACGCCGGGTGAAGGATGCGCATTTGCTTCACGCACGACGCGATCAGAACTCTGCGCCCTGCGCCCCGCGCTTCGGGCTCTTGGCCGAACATTTTGCCACCGGCGCGCAACCATCGCCGGAGGATGATGCTCCAACTGACGTTTCGGCTTCTTCATCCGATTCCGCATCCGCGCCGTGGAGTCCACCAGACCTGCACTACCTGCGCGACCCACGTGAAGTGCTCAAAGCCGCGCGAGCCTTAGATAGGTTCGAACCCGAAGACACCACCTTTGACGGCCTGCCGACCACGGCCACCGCTACCGGGCCCGACGGCGTACTACTTGAAGAACACGCCAGCGAAATGCTGCTTGAACCCTCGGTGCGCAGCCGGCAAAAGCACCTGAACACCCTCATTAAGGAATACAAGGACCTGCACCAGGAGACTCAAACACCAGCACTGGGGCTTTTCCGAGGCAAGGTCATCAACGGTGTCCACGAATTTATCGTTCGCGTAACTTCCCTGGATGCCGAACTGTGGAACTCGCTCATCGCTCAGGCCGATAACAAGCGCACCCAAGCCGGAGCAGCTGCCCGCCAAACGGAGCAAAACTCCCAGCCCGAAGCATCCGATCAGGCCGGACAATCCGAACAAACTTCTGCAGCAACCGCAGAGCAAGATACCGCAGAGGTCGAACCTCAGGTCGACGAACTCTGGCACAGCGATCAGCCGATTCCTGAGTGGGCGCGCGGAGCACAAACACCTGCCGACCCCGCAGCTGCCTCCGATGAAGCAGCTTCGGGAGGACCCGCACCAACGATGCCAAGCAACTGCACCGTGGCTCAGCGGAGAATGAACGCGCTCAACGCGGTACTACGCAATATCGATCCGGAAAATAGCACAAAACGCATCACTCCGGAAATTGTGGTGCATGCCAGCTATCAAGACCTGGCCGATCTGGGCTCGCTGAGCGGTGTCACCGCGCACGGGGTGAAACTCTCCGCGGGCGAACTACGCATCATGCTATGCGAAGCGAAAGTCTTAAGCCCGATCTACAACGCCGATGGGGTCATCATGGACATCGGTCGAGACGCCCGGCTCTTCCCACGCTGGATGAAGCTGGCCGCTCGTGACCGAGACGGTGGCTGTTTGGTCCCCGGTTGTACCGAGGAGCCAGCACTACTGGACTACCACCACTTCAAACCCTGGTCCAAAGGCGGGCATACGCGCCTGCAGGATTGCTGTCCGTTGTGTAGGAGTCATCACGTGATGGTCCATAACGGGTATTTAAGGCTTGTGAAGGTCAAGGGATTGCCCTACGTCATACTGCCCAAGCATCTCGACCCCGATCAGCAACCGCGGCGCAATACCTACTTCTCCCGCGCCGGATAGCACGCCACCTTTTTTGAGCGCACGCGTTTGACTGCACGCGCTGACTAACTTCCGCACGGCATCACACTGTCTGGAGGCAGAAAATTGCCGCGCCCGTTCTTGATGAAGGGGCGCGGCAACATTTGTGTCTAGAGCATTCCGAACATCAGGCCGCCACTTCTTCAATGGCGTCTAGATCAAAGGCCCGCTCGAAAGCGGCCTGAACTTCATCGGTGTGCGCGACCAACACAATTTTGTGGATCGGCGAAATATGCTTGTTGGTGTCGATCCACCGTTCAATGGCTTCATGAGCAATGTCGGCCACCTGCTGTGGATCCCAGCCGAAAGCCCCGGCCCCGATTGCGGGGAACGCGATCGAATGCGCATCATGACGTGCAGCCACGTACAGCGAGTTCACAAAGCAATCGCCGAGAATTTTTGGGTTCGGCTTGATCAGCGCCAGATTAGGTGCGGCCGTATGGATGACCCATTTCGCGTCCAAGGCCCCGGCCTTCGTTGCCACAGCAATTCCCGAGGGGATACCGTCCGGATAGCGCTGTGCACGAACTTCGCGGCAGGCAGCCAACAGGCTAGGGCCAGCTGCTTCATGAATCGCTCCGTCAACACCGCCACCGCCGAGCAATGAAGGATTTGCGGCGTTCACAATGGCATCAACGTGCAGGGTGGTGATGTCACCCCGGTACAACTGGATTTCCATTTCGTACCTCCGAAGTTAGATCCGATTCGGTTATGGCAACACCATACGCCCGGGTGCTGTGGACTGGAAGAGGTTAAACATCGAGTTTCCTGCGTGTCGCAGTGGAAAGAAAAAATTGCATGAATCGGTAACCGAATGAATATTTATGAGCAACATTGCATAAACCTTTGCTAGAGTAGGGTTCAGTGCAATTTTTACCGGCAGAAAGGAACAGGCCATGGCCTCGTCAACAAATGAAGGATCGCTGTGGGGCGGTCGCTTCTCCGGCGGCCCTGCGGATGCAATGGCGGCGCTGAGCAAGTCAACCCACTTCGATTGGCGACTAGCCAGCTACGACATCGCCGGTTCCCGCGCCCATGCCAAGGTCCTGAACCGTGCTGGGCTGCTGAGTGATGTTGAGCTCGCCGACATGATTGCCGCCCTGGATAAGCTGGAAGACGATGTGAAGTCCGGTGCCTACGTTGCTGCCGAAACGGACGAGGACGTGCACGGTTCGCTGGAACGCGGACTGCTAGAGCGCGCGGGTACCGCGTTGGGCGGAAAATTGCGTGCCGGTCGTTCACGTAACGACCAGATTGCCACCCTGGGTCGGATGTTTTTGCGCGACCATGCCCGCATCATTGCCCGTGGCGTGATCGACACCCTCGATGCCATGGTGGAGCAGGTCAAGGCTCACCCTTATGCGCCCATGCCTGGACGCACGCACCTGCAGCACGCGCAACCGATTCTGCTCTCGCACTTGTTGCTGGCCTACTCCTGGCCGCTACTGCGAGACGTGCAGCGCCTGATCGATTGGGACAAGCGTGCGGCAGTTTCGCCGTATGGTTCCGGCGCACTCGCTGGGCAGACCCTGGGTCTGGACCCGAACTTCGTCGCAGCAGAGCTGGGATTCGACTCGGCCGTGCATAACTCGATCGACGGGACCGCAGCCCGTGATGTTTTTGCTGAATTCTCCTGGATTGCCGCGATGATCGGCGTCGATCTTTCGCGGGTCTCCGAGGAAGTCATCCTTTGGGCGACCAAGGAATTTAGCTTCGTGAAGCTCCACGATTCCTTCTCTACTGGTTCCTCGATCATGCCGCAGAAGAAGAATCCGGATATCGCTGAACTTGCTCGCGGTAAAGCAGGGCGTTTGATCGGCGATCTCACCGGCTTGCTGGCCACTCTCAAAGCACTACCGCTGGCCTACAACCGCGATCTGCAGGAGGACAAGGAACCGGTGTTCGACGCTGCGGATACCCTGGAAATTCTTCTGCCGGCGGTTGCCGGCATGATGGGCACGCTGACGTTTAATACCGAACGCATGGCCGAACTCGCCCCGCAGGGTTTCGCCCTGGCAACGGACATCGCCGAATGGTTGGTCCGACAGGGTGTGCCGTTCCGCGATGCGCATGAACTCTCCGGGGCTGCGGTGCAGCTGGCCGAATCGCGTGACGTGGAATTGTGGGACTTGACCGACGAAGACTACGCCGGTATTTCCGAACATTTGACCCCAGAGGTTCGCGAAGTGCTCTCCACACAAGGATCGCTGAATGCGCGCAATGGCCAGGGCGGTACCGCCCCAAGCGCTGTAGCAGCTCAGCTTGAAGAATTCGAGCGTCAGCTCGCTGACATCAAATCCTGGGCACAGTAAACACTACTTCGGGCGCTTCGCCTGAGCTTAGCGGCCATCGTGCAAAGACTTTTGTGCGGTGGCCGCTTGCTTATTACCCGACCACCCACGCTAAAGTGTGTCCTATGGCACAACTTCTGGCTCCCGCGGACCTCATTGCACAAGTCACCACTGCATTGGACGAACTTTCTGATCAGCTGCGCGAGCTGGCGCTAGCCGATTATTCCAAGCCCAGCTCATTGCCGGGATGGAACACGGCTCAGCTCGTTGCCCATCTGGCGTCCTTTGCCAAGGCTGCAGTGCGTCAATTTGACAGCGCCGGGCAGCAAGAATTGCCGCCGATGTACGACGGGGGAGCCGAGGGGCGGATCGAAGCTATCAACATGACAGCGTTGATGCGCCCCGAGTCTTTACAAGCTTTAGCCCTCGATGCTCTGAGCCAACTGCGCTTGACGCTACCGTCTGCACAACAGAAATGGGACGCTGCTGTGGGCTATCGTCCGGGAGCGCAAGTGGCCGACTTGGTGTACGCGACCTGGCGAGAAATGCTCATCCACGCCACCGATCTGGATCATATGGTGCGCCCTGCAGCCTCGTGGCCTGCTGAATTTTGCGCTCACCTGTTCCGGGCGCTTGAAGCCCGCGTGCCTCAAAGCATGCGTCTGGTTCTGCAACCTCATGGTAAACCCCGGATTGTCTTGGGCGAAGGGGAGAAATCCTGGGTGCTTTCGGGGACCGATTTCGATCTGGCGGCCTGGCTCGCAGGTCGAGAAATGCCAGGTTCAATCCGCGTCACGGCCGCGGCCGACGGGGCTGCCGATCCAGAATTATTACCTTGGCCCAGCGACCGACTGATGCAACGTTAACCACTCGATTGCATGAGCTGGACTCAAAGTGTGCTCATGATTATGCACTCTGACGCATCATCTGCGGCGCAAAAGGACTAAAATTGCTAGGCGTGACTACTTCTGAGAACATTAGCGACCTGCTGGACCGACTAAGCAAGATCGTCCCGGACTACCCACAGCCCGGAATCTCCTTCAAGGACCTGACTCCGGTCTTCGCCGATCCGGTGGGTTTGCGTCGCATGGTGGATGAACTGATCGCTCCTTTTGAAGGACAGTTCGATATTGTCGCCGGTCTTGAAGCCCGCGGGTTCGTCCTGGCTGCGGCCGCGGCCTACGCTTCGGGCAAGGGCATGCTGACTATCCGCAAAGCCGGCAAGCTACCGCGCGAGGTGTACCGCGATGAGTACACCCTCGAATATGGCACCAGCTGCCTCGAAGTGCATAAAGACGAAATCGCTCCCGGAACCCGGGTACTGATCCTCGACGACGTTTTGGCCACCGGCGGAACCGTGGGTTCATCGGTACGTTTGATCGAAAAGACCGGCGCCACCGTCGCTGGGATCGGCGTGGTGCTAGAGCTCGACGGCCTGGACGGTCGCGGCAAGCTAGAAGGCCACCGCGTGCATTCACTGCAGGTCGTACACTCCTAAAACTAGTGCCGAACCCGGTAATAGTGCGCAGTGTTTCACGCCTCTGGCGAACAACCTGCGACCACGAGTGGAACACGGAACGAACATTCCTCGACCCAGTGGCGCACAATGGGCGAGCAACAGGCTGAAGTCAGGCCAACCGCCGGTGTCTCAGGCTTAACTGCTCGGTGCGGGCGCGGTAGGTAGATTACCGGACAGCGATTAAAGGCGCGTATCATTATCTGTCCTGTGATTTTGCGCAGGAGCCGATTGTGAGCGCGAGGGGAACTAGGTTGACCGAGACGATCGAACGCGACTTGTTAGCTGAATCCGAATATGTGGGGCGCTTGTATGAGCGTCTAGATGAGTTGCGCGCCGAAAAGGTTGAGCAGCTGGAACGTACCCGCGCCCAGGGGGCGATCGGAACCTTCCAGAATATGTCCGAACGTGATTCCTTCGCCACCCTCTACGAGGATAGGATCGCCCAACTTGATGCGGTTCAGGACCGGCTGGTTTTTGGGCGACTCGATATGGGTGGGGCCGCCAAAGAGCAAGGTCCACGCTACATCGGGCGCATCGGCCTGTCCGATGAGGACCTGAACCGCCTGATGATCGACTGGCGAGCCACCGAGGCCGCACCGTTCTACCAAGCCACCGCGCTGAACCCGCGTGGGGTGCGCCGTCGTCGCCACCTGATGCTCAAAGGCCGATCCGTGGCCGGGATCGAAGACGACGTGCTCGATGAAACCTGGCTGGATGAGGGGCATACCCATCACGGTGAGGGCGCCCTGATGGCTGCGCTGCGCGAAAAGCGCACCGGACGCATGGGCGATATTGTCGGCACCATTCAAGCCGAACAGGATGCCATCATCCGTGCCGAACTTCCCGGAGCGGTGGTCGTCCAAGGTGGTCCGGGTACCGGTAAAACGGCGGTGGCCCTGCACCGTGCGGCGTTTTTGCTCTACGAATACCGCGAACGGCTCAAAAACGCCGGCGTGCTGATCGTCGGCCCGTCAAACTCTTTTATGCGCTATATCGAACGCGTGCTGCCATCCCTGGGCGAAACCGGCGTCGTGATGTCCTCGGTGGGCGAGCTGTACCACGGGGTGTACGCGGTGCCAGAAACCAACCGCACGGTGGCTCGGCTCAAGGGTCAACTTTCGATGGCCAAGGTTATCGCTAACGCGGTGCGCAATCGCCAGCGACTGATCCCCGAAGACCGGATCGTCGTGGTGGAGGGCACCCGCCTGACCGTGACCCCCAAAATGGTTAAAAATGCCCGCGAACGCGCCCGCCACACCCACAAGCCGTATAACGAAGCCCGCGAAACCTTCGTGAAAGTACTCGTGGGTGACCTAGCTGAACAGCTACGTCGCAAACTCGAAGAATCTGCCGGGCAGTCTTCGACCACTGACCGCTCATATTTGCCGCAGGAAGTTCGTGAGTCCTACGACGTGCGCGTGCTGCTGAACCTGTGCTGGATGCCGCTGACCCCGCAACAACTGGTCGCCGAGCTCTTGGCCGCCCCGCACCTTTTGGCGGCCGCCGCCCCGCAGCTCAAAGAGTCTGAGCGTGACGCCCTGTACCGGCGCAGGACCGAGCCGTTCACCGAAGCTGATGTGCCCCTGCTTGATGAGGCGGCACAATTGCTCGGTGATTTCGCCGATCCGCACGCGGCGGCCCACACCGCGCAGTACGAGGCAGATGTCGAAAACGCTAAGGCTGCGTTGAACAACATGCACACCATGTTGGAAAACGCGGGGATCGACGGGGTCGTCACCGCCGAGCAGGTGGCCGGGGTGAACCAGGAAACAGCTGCTGTACTGACCTCCGCCGAACGCGCGGTCGCCGATCGTACCTGGGCGTACGGGCATATCGTCGTTGATGAAGCGCAGGAGCTTTCGCCCATGCAGTGGCGCCTATTGGTGCGTCGTTGCCCGATGAAGTCTTTCACCATTGTGGGCGATATTGCGCAGACCTCTGCGGCTTCGGGCGCCAGTAGCTGGGCCCAAGCCCTAGAACCCTTCTTTGGCGACCGTTTTGAGCTAGAAGAATTGACGGTCAATTACCGTACGCCGGCGCAGATCGCCGATGCTGCAGTTCGCGTAGCGCAGGCTGCCGGCTTGCGCATCACCACCCCGCAGGCGGTGCGCGAAGGGGATTGGCCACCGGTCATCACCAAAACTACGCCGGACAATCTAGAAGCAACGGTCCTTGAAACGCTGGCAACTGAGCTGGAATATTCAGCCGGTGGTCTGCAAGCGGTCATTGTTCCGCAACACGAGCTTGCCCGGATCCGTTCGGCGGTCACCGATGTCTATGGCGATCGTGTGGGAAGCGGTTCGGGCGGTATGAGCCAGGACATCGTGGTGATTTCCGCGCGCGAATCAAAGGGCTTGGAATTTGATGGTGTGCTGATTCTCGAACCGGCGGCCCTAGTTGCCGAAGTTGATGGTGGCGTGGGCGACTTGTATGTGGCCATGACGCGTACCACCCAGCGGCTTCATGTGGTGCACAGCCAAGCGTTGCCACAGGGAATGAACTGAACACCCACATGTGACCAAGGGCTGAGACCGGTAACTGGAACTTGCCTAGGGCCACGGGATAATCTGGAAACTGCGCGCCGATGAGGCAACCCCAACTTTCGGCGCACCAGCAGATGCGTGTGAGCTGATCACACGTATTAGGGGCAGATCGAAGACAGAAAATGGTCACAGTGAGCATGTCTGATACCAAGCAGAACCCCGTGATTGCGGGACAGAGTAACGACGCATCTTTTCCGAACGTCTGGCAGGAACTGAAGTGGCGCGGCCTCGTGCACGTTTCTACCGATGAGACCGAGCTGGAACGAGCCCTGTCCGAAGAGACTGTGACTTACTATTGCGGGTTCGATCCGACTGCGCCCTCCCTGCACCTAGGCAATCTCGTGCAGTTGCTGAATATGCGTCGCCTGCAGCTGGCCGGCCACAAGCCACTGGCTCTGGTCGGCGGTTCCACCGGTCTGATTGGCGATCCACGCCAAACCGCAGAGCGCACCTTGAACACCAAAGAGACCGTGAACGAATGGGTCGCCAAGCTGCAGTCTCAGGTTTCCCGCTTCCTCTCCGCTGAGGGGGACAACGCAGTGCGCCTGGTGAACAACCTAGATTGGACTCAACAGCTTTCGGCTCTGGATTTCCTGCGCGATGTTGGCAAGTACTTCCGTGTGGGCACCATGGTCAAGAAGGAGATCGTCGCCGCGCGTCTGAACTCCGACGAAGGCATCAGCTACACCGAGTTCTCCTACCAGGTGCTTCAGGGCTACGACTTCTTGGAGCTCAACCGTCAGTACGGTTGCACTTTGCAGACCGGCGGTTCGGACCAGTGGGGCAACCTGACCAGTGGCACCGATCTGATCCGCAAGGTTCAGGGCAACTCCGTACATGCGTATGGCACCCCGCTGATCACCAACTCGGATGGCACCAAGTTTGGTAAGTCCGAGGGTAATGCGATTTGGCTGGATGCTGACATGTGCAGCCCGTACACCTTCTACCAGTTCTGGTTGAACACTGCCGATGCCGATGTGATCGACCGCTTGAAGGTCTTCACGTTCCTGACCCGAGAGCAGATCGCCGAACTGGAGACCGAGGTTGCCGAGCGTCCGTTCAAGCGCGTTGCCCAGCGCACCCTAGCTTGGGAAGTGACTTCCTTGGTCCACGGTGAGCAGGCGACCGAGCAGGTTATCGCTGCCTCCGCAGCGGTATTCGGCAATGGTGATTTGAGCGCCATCGACCTGCCAACTTTGGAATCGGTCATTGCTGAATTGCCAACGGCAAAGGTCACCGTCGACGATCTCGGCATCTTGAACGTGCTGCAGTCTTCGGGTCTGAGCAAGTCGCAGTCTGAGGCTCGACGTACTGTCACCGAGGGTGGCGCCTACGTGAACAACGAAAAAGCTGACGGCATCGACACTGTTCTGAGCGAATCGGATTTCCTGCACGGCCGATACGCAATCCTGCGTCGCGGTAAGAAGAACATGGCAGTGGTCGAGCTAGCTCAATAGCCATAAATACCGACGCACTACACGAAACCACCAAAAAATGTTGTGAACCAGCACACTTTTTTGGTGGTTTTGTTGTATCCGGTAACGAAAACTCCAAGTCACCCACGGAATTAGCCTGAATTTGCGACACGTTTGCCGATTTTGCCTCTGGTGGGAATCCGTGTAAAGTTTTATCTCGCGCCGCTGATCCGGACGGGCCGAAATGGTCTGAAGGAAACAGTGGGGTGAACGAGCTGGAAACGTCGAGTTGACTTTGGTTGACGCGGTGGTAAGCTTGAAAAGTTGCTCCGGAGCGAAGCAGTCACTGGTTTTGTGGTGGTTGTGGTGTCGAGAGTGTTTGTTGTTTGAGAACTCAATAGTGTGCCAAGTTTGTTGATACCGAATTATTTTTATTTGGTGAATACATAACATTTGCTTGAGGCATTACACCCCCGTGTAGTGTTCTTGAGTGTTTTTTATTCGCCAGGATTTTTTCATTGATTCTCCCTTATTTTCCGAGGGGTTTCGGTGGCTTTTTGTTTTTTATGGAGAGTTTGATCCTGGCTCAGGATGAACGCTGGCGGCGTGCTTAACACATGCAAGTCGAACGATGAAGCCCTGCTTGCAGGGTGGATTAGTGGCGAACGGGTGAGTAACACGTGAGTAACCTGCCCCCGACTTTGGGATAAGCCCGGGAAACTGGGTCTAATACCGGATATGACTTCTTACCGCATGGTGGGTTGTTGAAAGATTTATCGGTGGGGGATGGACTCGCGGCCTATCAGCTTGTTGGTGAGGTAATGGCTCACCAAGGCGACGACGGGTAGCCGGCCTGAGAGGGTGACCGGCCACACTGGGACTGAGACACGGCCCAGACTCCTACGGGAGGCAGCAGTGGGGAATATTGCACAATGGGCGCAAGCCTGATGCAGCGACGCCGCGTGAGGGATGACGGCCTTCGGGTTGTAAACCTCTTTCAGTAGGGAAGAAGCGAGAGTGACGGTACCTGCAGAAGAAGCGCCGGCTAACTACGTGCCAGCAGCCGCGGTAATACGTAGGGCGCAAGCGTTATCCGGATTTATTGGGCGTAAAGAGCTCGTAGGCGGTTTGTCGCGTCTGCCGTGAAAGTCCGAGGCTCAACCTCGGATCTGCGGTGGGTACGGGCAGACTAGAGTGATGTAGGGGAGACTGGAATTCCTGGTGTAGCGGTGAAATGCGCAGATATCAGGAGGAACACCGATGGCGAAGGCAGGTCTCTGGGCATTTACTGACGCTGAGGAGCGAAAGCATGGGGAGCGAACAGGATTAGATACCCTGGTAGTCCATGCCGTAAACGTTGGGCACTAGGTGTGGGGGACATTCCACGTTTTCCGCGCCGTAGCTAACGCATTAAGTGCCCCGCCTGGGGAGTACGGCCGCAAGGCTAAAACTCAAAGGAATTGACGGGGGCCCGCACAAGCGGCGGAGCATGCGGATTAATTCGATGCAACGCGAAGAACCTTACCAAGGCTTGACATGTGCCAGACCGGATCAGAGATGGTCTTTCCCTTCGGGGCTGGTTCACAGGTGGTGCATGGTTGTCGTCAGCTCGTGTCGTGAGATGTTGGGTTAAGTCCCGCAACGAGCGCAACCCTCGTTCCATGTTGCCAGCACGTAGTGGTGGGGACTCATGGGAGACTGCCGGGGTCAACTCGGAGGAAGGTGGGGATGACGTCAAATCATCATGCCCCTTATGTCTTGGGCTTCACGCATGCTACAATGGCCGGTACAATGGGTTGCGATACTGTGAGGTGGAGCTAATCCCTAAAAGCCGGTCTCAGTTCGGATTGGGGTCTGCAACTCGACCCCATGAAGTCGGAGTCGCTAGTAATCGCAGATCAGCAACGCTGCGGTGAATACGTTCCCGGGCCTTGTACACACCGCCCGTCAAGTCACGAAAGTTGGTAACACCCGAAGCCGATGGCCTAACCACCTTGTGTGGGGGGAGTCGTCGAAGGTGGGACTGGCGATTGGGACTAAGTCGTAACAAGGTAGCCGTACCGGAAGGTGCGGCTGGATCACCTCCTTTCTAAGGAGCTAACCATTTTTGGTTGCCCATGTCTGTGCACGAGTGTTGTACGGGTGGGTTGCTCATGGGTGGAATATCAATGAACTCAGTACTGGAAAGCATGCATGCCTGATCAGTCCTTTATATGGGGGTTGTGTGGTGTGTGTGGGGTACTGGCTGGCTGCATGGTGTTTGTGTGCTGTTAGTACGCACTGGTGATGATGGTCCTCTTGGGGGTTGTTGTTGGTGGTGTTGGAACGTGGTGTGTGAGTGGTGTGTGGTTTGTATGGTTTGGCATGCTGTTGGGTTTTGAGGCAACAAGCCTCTAATACCGTGGTGATGATCTTTGGGGTTGTTGTTGTGGGTTGGGTTTTGGTGTTTCGGTGTTTGTCCTGTGTTTGCTGCGGTGATGTCCTGGTGGATTGATACTGGCCTTTGGGTTGGTGTTGGTTTGGGGTGTTGTTGTGGGGGTGTGGGGTTGTTGTTTGGGAACTGTATAGTGAACGCGAGCATCTTGCAGATGAGATGAGTCTGATGATCCTTTTCCTGGGGTTGTTGGGTGTTTGAGTCTTGTCTGTGTGATTTTGTTAGATTGTTTTATTGCTCAATTATTTTTGGGAACTTTGATTTTGTGTTGAAGTTTTTAAGGGCGCACGGTGGATGCCTTGGCATCAAGAGCCGATGAAGGACGTGGGAATCTGCGATAAGCCTGGTGGAGTCGATAACCGGACGTTGAGACCAGGATTTCCGAATGGGGGAACCCCGCACCATGTTATGTGGTGTGACCTGCAGCTGAATGTATAGGCTGTGTGGAGGGAACGCGGGGAAGTGAAACATCTCAGTACCCGCAGGAAGAGAAAACAATAGTGATTCCGTTAGTAGTGGCGAGCGAACGCGGATGGGGCTAAACCGGTTGGTGTGTGATAGCGGATAGGCGTTGCATCATCGGGGTTGTGGGGTCAACATGTACCAGTGCTATCTTGCTGGTGGGATGAGGTGCAGGCGTATAGGTGAATCGGTTGGAATGCCGGACCATAGAGGGTGATAGTCCCGTAGGTGTAATGCGTGTCTGCCGTTCTAGTGTTGATACCCGAGTAGCACGGGGCCCGTGAAACCTTGTGTGAATCTGCCAGGACCACCTGGTAAGCCTGAATACTACTTGATGACCGATAGTGAATCAGTACCGTGAGGGAATGGTGAAAAGTACCCCGGGAGGGGAGTGAAATAGTACCTGAAACCGTGTGCTTACAATCCGTTAGAGCAGCCACTTGTGGTTGTGATGGCGTGCCTTTTGAAGAATGAGCCTGCGAGTTAGTGCTGTGTCGCGAGGTTAACCCGTGTGGGGTAGCCGTAGCGAAAGCGAGTCTGAATAGGGCGTTTGAGTGGCACGGTCTAGACCCGAAGCGAAGTGATCTACCCATGGCCAGGTTGAAGCGCGTGTAAGAGCGTGTGGAGGACCGAACCCACTTCAGTTGAAAATGGAGGGGATGAGCTGTGGGTAGGGGTGAAAGGCCAATCAAACTTCGTGATAGCTGGTTCTCCCCGAAATGCATTTAGGTGCAGCGTTACGTGTTTCTTGCTGGAGGTAGAGCTACTGGATAGGCGATGGGCCCTACAAGGTTACTGACCTTAGCCAAACTCCGAATGCCGGTAAGTGAGAGCGTAGCAGTGAGACTGTGGGGGATAAGCTTCATAGTCGAGAGGGAAACAGCCCAGAACGCCAACTAAGGCCCCTAAGCGTGTGCTAAGTGGAAAAGGATGTGGAGTTGCTGTGACAACCAGGAGGTTGGCTTAGAAGCAGCCACCCTTGAAAGAGTGCGTAATAGCTCACTGGTCAAGTGATTCCGCGCCGATAATGTAGCGGGGCTCAAGCACACCGCCGAAGTTGCGTCATTCAAATATTAACCCGGTTTCGATTGGGTGTTTGGATGGGTAGGGGAGCGTCGTATAGCGGGTGAAGTCGCGGTGGAAACCAGCGGTGGACGCTATACGAGTGAGAATGCAGGCATGAGTAGCGAATGACGGGTGAGAAACCCGTCCGCCGAATGATCAAGGGTTCCAGGGTTAAGCTAATCTGCCCTGGGTTAGTCGGGGCCTAAGGCGAGGCCGACAGGCGTAGTCGATGGATAACGGGTTGATATTCCCGTACCGGCGAAGGACCGCCCATACTGAGCTGTGGATGCTAACCATGACGGATCATGGCGTGATGACCTTCGGGTTGTTTGTTGTGTGGTGTTGTGGGAACCGATGCAGTGAGGTCAGCGTATTAACAGGTGTGACGCAGGAAGGTAGCCGAGCCAGGCAATGGAATTGACCTGGTCCAAGGGTGTAGGAAGAGTGGTTGGCAAATCCGCCACTCATGTTTCTGAGACCTGATAGGCGCCCCATTTGTGGGGTGATTCGGTGATCCTATGCTGCCTAGAAAAGCATCGGCGTGAGGTCCCAGTCCGCCCGTACCCCAAACCGACACAGGTGATCAGGTAGAGAATACTAAGGCGATCGAGAGAATCATGGTTAAGGAACTCGGCAAAATGCCCCCGTAACTTCGGAAGAAGGGGGGCCTGCCTCGTGATCAGCTCTTGCAGTTGTGAGCGGGTGTGGGCCGCAGAGACCAGGGGGAAGCGACTGTTTACTAAAAACACAGGTCCGTGCGAAGTCGCAAGACGATGTATACGGACTGACTCCTGCCCGGTGCTGGAAGGTTAAGAGGACTGGTTAGCAGTAATGCGAAGCTGAGAATTTAAGCCCCAGTAAACGGCGGTGGTAACTATAACCATCCTAAGGTAGCGAAATTCCTTGTCGGGTAAGTTCCGACCTGCACGAATGGAGTAACGACTTCCCCGCTGTCTCAACCATGAACTCGGCGAAATTGCAGTACGAGTAAAGATGCTCGTTACGCGCAGCAGGACGGAAAGACCCCGAGACCTTTACTATAGTTTGGTATTGGTGTTCGGTGCAGCTTGTGTAGGATAGGTGGGAGACTTTGAAGCTTGGACGCTAGTTCAGGTGGAGTCATCGTTGAAATACCACTCTGGCTGTATCGGTCACCTAACTTCGGACCATGATCTGGTTCAGGGACAGTGCCTGATGGGTAGTTTAACTGGGGCGGTTGCCTCCTAAAATGTAACGGAGGCGCCCAAAGGTTCCCTCAGCCTGGTTGGCAATCAGGTGTTGAGTGTAAGTGCACAAGGGAGCTTGACTGTGAGAGTGACAGCTCGAGCAGGGACGAAAGTCGGGACTAGTGATCCGGCGGCACCTCGTGGAAGGGCCGTCGCTCAACGGATAAAAGGTACCTCGGGGATAACAGGCTGATCTTGCCCAAGAGTCCATATCGACGGCATGGTTTGGCACCTCGATGTCGGCTCGTCGCATCCTGGGGCTGGAGTAGGTCCCAAGGGTTGGGCTGTTCGCCCATTAAAGCGGTACGCGAGCTGGGTTTAGAACGTCGTGAGACAGTTCGGTCCCTATCCGCTGCGCGCGTTGGAAATTTGAGAAGGGCTGTCCTTAGTACGAGAGGACCGGGACGGACTAACCTCTGGTGTGTCAGTTGTACTGCCAAGTGCATCGCTGATTAGCTACGTTGGGAAGGGATAACCGCTGAAAGCATCTAAGCGGGAAGCCTGCTTCGAGATGAGATTTCCATGCACTATTGTGTGTGAGGCCCCCAGCTAGACCACTGGGTTGATAGGCAGGATGTGGAAGCAAGGACTGAAGACTTGTGTAGCTGACCTGTACTAATAGGCCGATGACTTTCAACACAACTATAAAACAATAATTTGCTAGCAAAGTTAGTATGCTGTTCGCGTTCACTATGCGGTTACGAGACAACAACCTCGAACCATAAAAACATGAGATAAGTTTTAACACCGGAAACATGACCAAGAGTAATGGTTTGTGTGCTTCGTGATTGTTACGGCGGTCATAGCGTGGGGGAAACGCCCGGTCCCATACCGAACCCGGAAGCTAAGGCCCATTGCGCCGATGGTACTGCACTCGTGAGGGTGTGGGAGAGTAGGTCACCGCCGGACTTAACCTAAAGAATATGGTTTGAGGCCCTGGACACTATGGTGTTCAGGGCCTCACCTGTTTAACCACACGGCCGACCAGTTTACGTATGCTTGCCGTAGCACAGGCAGGAATGCTTTAGTGATCTCTGATCGCTCGAAGAGTATGCCTGCGGCCCGACATTATTGAGTGTCTTACCACATTGGGCTCTTTCCTCTATGGTATATGTCTTTACTCCCGTAGAATTAAGACCAGTTACACGTGCCGTTGGAGCACGCTTATTTGTTAATAGTGAAGTGCATTGCGCAAGCGATCACGAAGGTTGCGGTATTGAGATTGCCGCTGAAGGAGACATTAAATGTCTAACGATTTCCGCCGTAGTTCAGACAATGGACGAGGCGACTTCCGGAACTCAGATTCAAACCGCAACAATTCCCGCGATGGCTTTAAGCGTCGCGACGATCGGGGCGACTTTAAGCGCAACGATGAGCGTGGTGGCTTCAAGCGCAATGATGATCGCGGTAACTTCCGCAATGACCGTCGCGATGACAACCGCGGTGGCTTTAAGCGCAATGATGAAAACCGTGGTGGCTTCCGCCAAGACCGCGATGACAACCGTGGCGGGTTCAAGCGCAATGACGACCGCGGTAACTTCCGTAATGACCGTCGCGATGACAACCGCGGTGGGTTCAAGCGTAACGATGATCGTGGCAACTTCCGTAATGATCGCCGCGATGACAACCGTGGTGGCTTCCGCCAAGACCGCGACGATAACCGTGGCGGGTTCAAGCGCAATGACGACCGTGGTAACTTCCGCAATGACCGTCGCGATGACAACCGCGGTGGGTTCAAGCGCAATGACGATCGTGGTAACTTCCGTAACGACCGTCGTGATGACAACCGTGGCGGCTTCCGCCAAGACCGCGACGATAACCGTGGCGGGTTCAAGCGCAATGACGACCGTGGCACTTTCCGCAATGATCGCCGCGATGACAACCGCGGTGGGTTCAAGCGCAATGACGATCGTGGTAACTTCCGTAACGACCGTCGTGATGACAACCGTGGTAGCTTCAAGCGCAATGACGATCGTGGCAATTTCCGTAACGACCGTCGTGATGACAACCGTGGCGGTTTCAAGCGCAATGACGATCGTGGCAATTTCCGTAACGACCGTCGTGATGACAACCGTGGCGGTTTCAAGCGCAATGACGATCGTCGCGATGATAACCGTGGTGGCTTCAAGCGTAATGATGATCGCGGCAACTTCCGTAAGGATGATCGTTCCAAGGGCGATCGCCCAGCGCGCGGAAAGCGTTTCGAAGATCCCCGCGCAGGAGAGGCACGCCCTCACAACCCAGGTGATCTGCGCATCTCAAACCGCGCCGATCGTTCGCAGTCCCCAGATATCGATGAAGACGTCACCGGTAAGGAACTGGATCGCGTCGCTCGTGCTCAGCTGCGTTACCTGGAAGAACGCTCCGCAAGTTGGGTTGCAAAGCACCTGGTGATGGCCGGTCGCCTGCTTGAGGAAGATCCAGAACTTGCCTACGAGCACACCTTAGCCGCATCGCGTCGTGGTGGTCGTGTGGCTGTTGTCCGCGAAGCTGTGGGTATTGCTGCCTATCACGCCGGCAAGTACGCTGATGCGCTACGCGAACTGCGCACTCACCGCCGTATTTCGGGTTCGGATTACAACCTGCCACTGATCGCAGATTCTCTGCGTGCCCTGGGTCGCCCAGAAAAGGCCATCGAATTGGCGCATGCTGAGGAATCGGCAAACCTTGAACCTGCAGTGAAGGTCGAAATGCAGATCGTGGCTGCCGGTGCCTATGGCGATCAGGGCAAGCTCAATGAGGCCTTGGCTGAGCTGGAGTCATTGGAGCAGCTGAACTTCAACCGTGCCTTCTCCTTCAGCCCTCGTTTGTTCACCGCATATGCCGATCTGCTCTCAGCCGCCGGTCGTACCGAAGACGCCAAGCGCTGGAACGCACAGGTAGAAGTCGCGGAACGCGCGTTGGGCATCGAGCAGGAAACCGAATCATTCATCATGGACTTGGCTCCAGAAATGGATGAAGAGGAAGAAGCTCCTCGTGCCAAAGACCTGATCGAATCCGATGAGGACGAAGACCAGGAGCAAGAAGCCGAACAAAACGGTGTCGACGCGGAAGACGGTCTAGCCGAGATCGCTGAATCCGAGGCTGAGGGCGAGCCAGCGCAGGATGAGGACGACGCCTCGAAGTAAGCTGAGGTTGTAACAGCTAATCACTTAAAGAAGTAGGAACCACCACCGAATGCTGATTTCTGGATTTGATGCAGTCCTCTCCGACCTCGACGGGGTTGTTTACGCTGGCCCAAACGCCATCGACGACGCCGTGGAGTCGCTGAACACCCTGGCAGAAGTGAATGTCACTTTGGCGTTCATTACCAATAATGCGGGGCGTTCGCCGATGTCAGTGGCGGCGCATTTGCGTCAGCTCGGGGTCAAGACCAGCGCAGAACAGGTGTTTGGTTCAGCAGATGCGGGTGCCGAAATGCTCGCGCGTGAACTGAATCCAGGCTCCAAGGTATTGGTGGTGGGTTCCCCCTACTTACGTGAATGTATTGCAGTACGCGGGTTGGAAGTAGTTGAATCGCATACCGACGAACCCGCGGCGGTGATCCAGGGGTTCGACCCAGATATGTCCTGGAAGAACCTGGCCGAGGCCAGTTACGCCATTAACCGTGGTGCTGCCTGGGTCGCGACCAATACGGACCTGACGATTCCACGTGCCGAGGGCATTGCCCCGGGTAATGGATCGTTGGTCAACGCGGTCACGCTGGCCACCGGCGTTGAGCCACGGGTCGCCGGCAAACCGGAATCCTATCTTTTTGCGCGGGCCGCGGATCGACTTGATTCGCATCGTCCGCTGGTGATCGGCGATCGACTGGACACCGATATCCTCGGTGGATTCCGCGCCGGATTCTCCACCGCTTTGGTGCTCACCGGTGTGGACTCGCCGCGTACCGCACTGGGCGCTCCCGTAGAACAGCGTCCAAACTATCTCATCAATACGTTGGCCGACCTGTATCGTCCGTACCCGACCATCAAGGTTTTGGGCTACGGGGTGCAGGTAGGTGAAGCGGTGGCCAAAGTCAGTGATGGTGCCATCGAGGTCTCGGGCAGTGAGTCAGATTTGAACGCCTGGCGTGCAGCATGCCATGCCTGGTGGCTGGCGCATCCACGTCAGAGCGGGCATGAACAACCCGAGATCCGCTTTACCGACCGCGGCCTGGACACCCTACGCCGAGTTCGGGGCTAAGCATGATGCCACAGTCCCCACAACCAACGCCCGGTCCACGAGGCATAGACCAGGCGCAGGTGGAACAGGCACTGTCCTCGCTGGCCGAACATGACATCACCGAACATGCAGGCATCTACGAACAGTTGCTTCAAGGCCTGCAGCAAGAACTTAACCAGACGGAGCATGGCCGGTGAAACGGCTCGATCAAGAACTAGTTACCCGCGGGTTGGCCCGCTCACGAACCGAAGCCGCCAAACTCGTCGATGCCGGGCGCGTACTGCTAGCTGGGCAGCCGGTGGCTAAAGTTTCAAAAAAGGTTTCGGACTCCGATCAACTAGTTGTTCTGGCCAGCGAAGGCGAAGAATATGTCTCGCGTGCCGGACATAAGCTCGCCGGAGCACTAGATGTTTTTACCACCATCAACCCAACTGGCTTGCGCTGCCTTGACGCCGGCGCATCGACCGGTGGATTTACCGATGTTTTGCTGCGCCGCGGTGCGCAACACGTAGTGGCAGTCGATGTTGGGCATGGCCAGCTGGTGCCCGAAATTCGGAATGACCCGCGTGTCTCGGTCCATGAAGGGCTCAACGTCCGATACCTCACGCCCGAAGATATTGGGGGAGTTGTCGACCTGGTAGTAGCTGATTTGTCCTTTATTTCGCTGCGCTTGGTGATCGATGCCTTGGCCGGCGCCACCAAACCTGGCGGATCCTTGGTGCTGATGGTTAAGCCACAGTTCGAAGTCGGGCGCGATCACCTGAACCGTACCGGAGTCGTCACCGATCCCGCCTTGCGCCAATCATCGGTCGAAGCGGTCATTTCGAGCGCGCGTGATGCGGGGCTGAGCCTGAAAGGTTTGGCACGAAGTCCGTTGCCGGGCCAGGACGGTAACGTGGAATTTTTCCTCTGGTTGCTGGCGGATAAGGATGCACAGCGGCGCGATGTTCCAGTGATCATGGAGAACGTTGACTATTCTTAGAGGTGACGTGCATTAGCCGGGGTCGAACGCCTGGGTCATTTTGCACCTCACGATCCTGAGAGGGGCCGCCCGCCTTGCGCCGAATCCTAGTTTTCACCCACACCGGACGCCAAGAAGCGATTGCCGCGGCCATAGAAACCTGTTCGCTGCTCATCTCCGCTGGCGCCATTACGGTGATGCGTCGCAAAGATCATGAGGCCATGACCGAAGCGGTTGGCACAGCGATCTCACCGATCGAAATCCTAGGTGAAAACTGCCAGATCGACGATGTTGATTTGGGTGTGGTGCTCGGGGGAGACGGATCGGTGCTTCGTGCCGCCGAACTGGTCCGCGAAGCCCCACTGCCACTGGTTGGCGTGAATCTCGGGCATGTAGGTTTCCTTGCCGAAGCTGAACGTAGTGAGCTGGCGGCAACCGTGGACGCGCTGGTCAACCAGACCTATACCGTAGAAGAACGAATGACCATCGAGGTCAAAGTTTGGCTCGATAACGTATGTCTTGCTGAAACTTGGGCTCTAAACGAAGCTGCGGTGGAAAAGGCCAATCGTGAGCGCATGATCGAAGTGGTGATCGAGGTTGACGGCCGCCCTATTTCGACTTTTGGTTGTGACGGCGTGGTGATGGCAACTCCCACTGGATCAACCGCCTATTCTTTCTCTGCCGGTGGTCCGGTGGTATGGCCGGATGTGGCGGCCTTGATTATGGTGCCGATCTCCGCTCACGCACTTTTCGCCAAGCCACTAGTGGTTTCTCCTGATTCGGTGATGGCCGTGGAAATCCTGACACGTACCGATGCCGGGGCCGTGTTGTGGTGCGATGGGCGACGCACTATTGAGTTACCGCCCGGCGCCCGCGTGGAGGTCACCCGCAGTAACCATCCAGTGTATTTGGCGCGCCTGAACACCACCCCGTTCTCCGAGCGACTGGTCAATAAGTTCGAATTGCCGATCACCGGTTGGCGTGGGCCAGCGAAAGAAGATAGTCGTCGACCCGCGACCACTGCCCTTCCCGTGATTGGCCCGGGATTGCAAAGCATCGAGCCTCATCACCGAGACGAACCGGGAATTCCGATGGTCGCTCGACCTGAAGATAGTTCGGAATAACCGCGTTTCTTCAAAAAAGTTTCCACACACTCGAACATAGTTCCGAAAAATGAGGTTAGAACACATATACTAAATTCGCACGGTACGACTTGAACTCGACATTCGGGAGCAGGCAATGATTCAGGAAATCCAGATCTCCAACCTCGGAGTGATCACCGAAGCGACGCTACCGCTAGGTCCGGGGCTCACGGTGGTTACCGGTGAGACCGGTGCGGGTAAAACCATGGTGATCACCGCGCTGTCCTTGCTACTGGGGCGTAGAGCAGATGCCGGTGCCGTGCGTAATGGGGCCAAACATGCCTTAGCTGAGGCGGTGGTGCACCTGCCACCAGACCATCATGTTCTTGATGCCGCGAGCCAAGCTGGAGCCTTTATTGAACCGGCCGGTGAATGTAGCGAACTGCTGCTTTCGCGATCCCTATCAGCCCAGGGTCGTTCACGTGCCACCATTGGCGGGCGTAGTGCGCCGGTAGGCCTGTTGGCCGAACTGGGGCATGACCTCGTTGCAGTGCACGGCCAGTCCGATCAAATTCGCCTCAAAGAACCAGTGGCTCAGCGAGACGCCTTGGACCGCTTTGCTGGTCAATCGCTGGCCCGCCTACTGAGTAACTACCAGCGCTCATATCGACAGTGGCGTGCCGCGGTCAAAGAACTCTCGGGTCTAAAGACCGAATCGCGCAACCGCGTACGGGAAGCCGAAAATTTGCGTTTGGCCCTAGACGAGATCGATTCGCTGGATCCGCAGCCGGGCGAAGATGAAACCCTGCGCGAGCAGTCCATCAAGCTGGGCAATGTTGAGTCACTGCGATCGGCCAGCCAGCAAGCACAGGTTGTGATCGACTCCGAAGATTTTGAGAACCCCGGAATCACAACTCTGGTGGAAACCGCTAGGGGAGTGCTCGCACAGGCCAGTGGCGACGATCCGGTACTTTCATCATTTGCCGAACGAGCAGCCGAGTTAGGCATCCTCGCCTCCGAGCTGTCCAGTGACCTAGCTGCCTACGCCGCGGACCTGGACGAAGAAGGCCCGGAGCGTTTGGCACAAATTGAGGCGCGCCGGGCGGATCTCAATAAGCTCATGCGCAAATATGCGCCCAGTATTGATGAAGTGATCACGTGGGCTTCTGAAGCTCGTACCCGTCTGGAGCAACTCGGCGGTGACGATTCACGGATCGAAGAGCTTGAAAGCGAAGTCGTTGAGCTTGAACATCGCGTAGCCTCGCTGGCCTCGGAGCTATCGGAATCTCGCCGAAAAGCCGCCAAGAAGCTTTCATCCCGGGTCTCGGCCGAATTAAAAGCGCTGGCGATGCCCGACGCTCAGCTTGTTATTGAAGTTCTTGAATTGGAGGAGCCAGGTGCCTTTGGCCAAGATGCCATCTCAATGCTCCTTTCGCCTCATGCTGGAGCCTCGGCCCGCCCATTGGGCAAGGGTGCCAGTGGTGGTGAACTTTCGCGCGTTATGTTGGCCATTGAGGTAGTGCTGGCGGCGGTTGATCCAGTACCGACCTTTGTCTTTGACGAAGTCGACCAGGGTGTCGGCGGCAAGGCGGCAGTAGCCATTGGCGAACGCCTTGCGATGCTTGCGCGGCATGTGCAGGTCATTGTGGTGACGCACCTTCCCCAAGTGGCTGCTTATGCGGATCGTCATATCCGCGTCATCAAAAATTCGGACGCAAAATCGAAGTCCGGTGCAGGTTACACCGCAAGCGACGTGATTAGCCTTGATCAAGAGGCGAGGGTCAAGGAACTGGCACGAATGCTGGCAGGTCAAGAAGAATCGGACACGGCGCAAGCGCATGCCGAAGAGTTGCTCGCCGAAGCTCAGGTTCTAGTGTCATCGCTCACCACCGCGAAGTAACCTTCGGGCTAAAAGCCTTGATGAATGCCCAAATCGTGAAGACGCTAGGGCTTCGCGTGACGGTGCACTAGAGTTTTAGAAAGATGCGAAATATTGGATTGGTGATAGGATGAAATCCCGTGGTGCAGCGTAATTCAACTCGTGATTCTCGGTCGTCTGAAACGACAAAGCATATCTTCGTCACCGGTGGTGTGGCCTCTTCCCTGGGTAAGGGATTGACGGCATCCAGCCTCGGACATCTACTTCGAGCTCGTGGTCTCTCCGTGACCATGCAGAAGCTCGACCCGTACCTGAACGTCGATCCAGGTACCATGAACCCTTTCCAGCACGGTGAAGTCTTCGTAACTGATGACGGCGCCGAGACAGACCTGGACATCGGACACTACGAACGTTTCTTGGATGAAAACCTTCCTGGAACAGCTAACGTAACTACCGGTCAGGTTTACTCAACCGTTCTTGAACGCGAACGCCGTGGTGAATACCTAGGCGATACCGTTCAGGTCATTCCGCATATTACCGATGAGATCAAGCGTCGTATGCGCTTGGCAGCGACCGACCCAGCTAAGGGCAAATCAGCTCCCGATGTGATCATCACCGAAATCGGTGGAACCGTCGGCGATATCGAGTCGCAACCGTTCTTGGAAGCAGCTCGTCAGGTCCGTCAGGATATCGGACGCAAGAATGCTTTCTTCGTTCACGTCTCCTTGGTTCCGTTTATCGGCCCTAGCCACGAACTGAAGACCAAGCCAACCCAGCACTCTGTAGCTGCGTTGCGTTCCATCGGTATTCAGCCAGACTCCCTCGTGATTCGTTCGGATCGTCCGATTCCAGCGGAAATGCGCGCCAAGCTTGGCCGTACTTGCGACGTTGACACCGAAGCGGTCATCAACTGCGCTGATGCTCCAAGCATCTACGACATTCCTAAGGTTATTCACTCCCAGGGCTTGGACGCATATATCGTTCAGACCTTGGAACTGAAATTCCGCGATGTTGACTGGACCTCCTGGGATCGCCTGCTAGAGGTTGTACATAACCCAAGCACTGAACTGACCGTGGCTTTGGTTGGTAAGTACATTGACCTTCCGGATGCTTACCTTTCGGTGACTGAAGCACTGCGTGCCGGTGGTTTCGCCAACAACGCTAAGGTCAACATCCGTTGGGTTCCGGCCGATGATTGCGCCACCGAAGCTGGAGCCGCCAAGGCTCTTGAGGGTGCTGAAGCAATTTGTGTACCTGGTGGTTTCGGTATTCGTGGACTTGAAGGCAAGCTCGGTGCGCTGCGTTTCGCTCGCGAAAACAAGTTGCCAACTCTTGGTCTTTGCCTTGGTCTGCAGTCCATGGTCATTGAATACGCACGAAACGTAGCAGGCCTTGAAGGTGCTTCGTCTACCGAATTCGATCCAGAAACCACCACCCCGGTCATCGCGACCATGGAGGAACAGCTGGCGATCGTTGATGGAAAGGGCGATCTTGGTGGAACCATGCGTCTTGGCCTCTACGATGCCAAATTGGCTGAAGGCTCGGTTCTGGCAGCTACCTACGGCACGACCGATGTTGCAGAACGTCACCGTCACCGTTACGAAGTCAACAACGCCTACCGTGCTCAGCTTGAGGAAGCCGGACTGGTCTTCTCAGGCACCTCACCTGACGGTAGCCTGGTCGAGTTCGTGGAACTGCCAAAGGACGTACACCCTTACTATGTCTCCACTCAGGCGCACCCAGAACTCTCCAGCCGACCAACCCGTCCACACCCAATGTTCGCGGGACTAGTCGCGGCTGCCTTGGAACAGCGTAACTAGAAGAAGTCGGCAGACTGAATTCTCTGCAAGCACTTGCGCGCCGGTCACTCTTGACCGGCGCGTAGCTGTTTAAGCTTGAAAAGAAGGACAACTTTTACTATCAAAGGATGAGCTTGGTGCCGATGCCTCCGATTACTGACGAATTTTCTCCGCGCGAACTGCTCAGCCGGGAAACGGTGTATGAAGGTCGGATCTGGAATGTTGTTCACGATTCGGTGAAGCTTTCGGAAACTGGTGGAACCATCCAGCGCGACTACATCAGCCACCCCGGCGCGGTCAGCGTTTTGGTGATGGATGCCAATGAGCGCGTCCTACTGGTCAACCAATACCGCCATCCGGTTGGAATGCGTCTATGGGAGATCCCGGCAGGGCTTTTGGACGTCGATGGTGAAGAACCGCTAGACGCAGCCAAGCGAGAGCTCTGGGAAGAAGCTGATCGAACCGCCAACCACTGGGCTATCCTGACCGACGTCTTCCTCAGCCCGGGATCTTCCGCGGAAGCCGTTCGTGTCTACCTCGCACGTGATCCTCAGCTCGTTCCTGAAGATCAGCGCCATGTACGCACCGAAGAAGAGGCGGAAATGATCAGCACCTGGGTTCCGCTCGAAGAAGCTGTTGCGGCGGTGCTGGCCGGAAAAATTCACAATCCAACGGCGATGATCGCACTGTTGGCGGCCCAAGCTGCACGCGCGAGCAAGTACACGAACCTCCGTGACGCCAACGAACCATTCGACGTTCATCCCTACCTGCGCGAAGGATGAGCGAACCCTTTGGGCGGGCCGTCAAGCAGTACTTGCAGTATCTAGCCATCGAACGTGGACTCGCTGAAAATACCCTTGCTTCGTACCGTCGGGACCTCACCCGATACGTCGAAGCTTTACAGGCTTACCAGCTAAGCGACCCACAACAGATTACCGAATCCACCATCAGTGGGTACTTACAGGACCTTTCACGTGGCGACGAAAACCACAAACCATTAGGCGCACGCTCAGTAGCTCGTCACGCCGTAGCGATCCGGCAACTGCACAAATACTGGGAGCTGGAAGGAATCTGCGCTCCCAACCCTGCACGAGAAATTCAGCCACCTGCGATTGGTCAGTCCCTGCCAAAAGCGATTTCCATTGCGCAGGTGACACGGCTGCTCGATTCAGTGAGTACTGAAACTCCTGCTGGATTACGTGATCGCGCGATCCTTGAGTTTCTGTATGCGACCGGCGCCCGCATTTCAGAAGTCGTCGATCTCGACGTGGACGATCTTCATTTTGCTGAGGATGCAGTGGTCCGGCTCTTTGGTAAAGGTTCCAAAGAACGAATTGTTCCTGTTGGGGGATATGCGCAAAGAGCCGTTAGCGACTATTTGGTACGCTCTCGCCCAGGTCTAGCGGTGAAGGGCAAAGGCACGCCTGCTCTGTTCCTCAACCAACGTGGTGGTCGACTGTCCCGACAGTCCGTCTGGCTGTTAATCAGCAAGGCAGCCCAGCGCTCAGGTATCAATATGGAAGTCTCGCCACATACCTTGCGCCATTCCTTCGCGACCCACTTATTAGAGGGCGGAGCCGATGTTCGTGTGGTCCAAGAACTGCTCGGTCACGCATCGGTGACGACGACGCAGATCTACACCAAGGTGACCGTAGACTCGCTGCGCGAGGCTTATCAGTTGGCCCACCCGAGGGTTAGATGACTGTGAACGACGAAGGTTTTGTGAGTAATCCTCGACCGGTGGCCTTGGTTGCATTGCTCGCCCAACGAGATGGCCATGCAGAAATTCTGCTGGGACGAAAGCTTCGCGGATTTGGACAGGGCAAGATCGTTCTCCCGGGTGGAAAAGTGGAGCCGGGGGAGTCGACCATTGACGCAGCGACCCGAGAATTCTTCGAAGAAACCGGCCTGCAAGTTTCACGGCAAGAACTAGAAGCCACTGCGCTAATCAAGTTCAGGTTTAGTGCACTCCCGGCAGCTGACATGGATTGCATGGCCTTTATCGCCCGCAGTGCGTCAGGAGAAGAAAGCACCAGTGATGAACTTGAACCACTGTGGGTTCGAATTGATCAACTGCCGACTGACCAAATGTGGCAAGACTCTAAATTGTGGTTGCCCCAACTTGCTGACGGTCAACGGTTCAGCGTAACGATCGTTGTGGCAGATGATCATGAGTCTGTGCAGTCAATAACCTTTGAGCCTTGGGATTAGCCTTCGACAGAATGCGGGCTATCTGGCTCCGAGTCCGGCTCGAAGACTAACAGATCGCCTGGTTGGCACTGCAGCTCGCGACAAAGTGCTTCTAACGTACTAAAACGAACTGCCTTGGCACGCCCGTTTTTGAGTACCGCCAGATTTGCTGGCGTGATGCCGATTTTCTCAGACAACTCGCCGACGCCCATTTTTCGTTTGGCTAGCATGACGTCGATATTTACGAGAATCCCCATTAGATCACGCCACCGAGCTCGGTGCGAAGCTCTGCTGCTTGGGCTTCGGTCATGGTTGCTTGTTCCAGAAGTTGTCGCAGAACAAGGACGATAATGCTGATACCAACCATCAATAATCCGGCTCCGCCAACCAGAAGCGCAACGCCCGGAGCGATCTGGGTAGTCGTGGCAAAGATCGCGGCAAGGGCGAACGTGGCGATGGAACCAACGGCGAACGCCAAGATGATTGGCCGTACGTAGCCTAAGGATGCGGGATCAAAGACGGTTCCGCGCTTAACCCTCGTCGCCAGTTTCCAAACGCAAAAGACGCAGGTTTCAATGATGAGCCCTGCAAGAAAAAGATAGCTAAGGAAAGAGCCTTGGATAAGCCGGTCGTCCGTGTTGCCTGAAGAATCATGGATCAAGATCATCGGGATCATGATGAGTTGCACGAACAGCGTTCCCGCCAAAATTACGGTCAGAACTACTTTTAGACCGACAATACTGAATTTTCCCATGAGCACGAGACCTTATCGTTCCTCGAAGTGTTTCTATCGTTAAACGATAGAATTGCAGGTCGGATCTCGCAACTCCCCGCTACCGGTCTCAGGCGTACGGTATCTAGAAAGACGCAAAACGGCCACGGGGCCAAAGCTGAATTTGGTGTCCCGCGGCCGTTATAAGGCGCAAATACTTTTTAGAGTGCGCGCTGCTCCGAGCCGTTGTAGGCAGAGAGCGGGCGAATCAGCGCGTTAGCCGCGCGCTGTTCGAAGATATGGCTAGTCCAACCAGTAATACGTGCCGCGATGAAGATCGGGGTGAACATCTCGGTATCGAAGCCCATCAGGTGATAAGTTGGCCCGGCAGGGTAGTCCAGGTTCGGCTTAATCGACTTCGCCTCATCCATGGCTGCTTCCAAACCGTCGTATAGCCCCAACATTTCGTGGCGACCATAGTGCTCGATCATCCGGTCCAATGCGGCTTTCATGGTCGGCACACGGGAATCGCCGTGCTTGTACACTCGGTGTCCGAAGCCCATGACCTTCTTTTTCGCAGCCAGGGCTTCTTCCATCCAAGCCTTGGCGCGTTTCGCCGCATCTTCACGGGACTCGTCCTTATTGATGCCAATTTCAGTGAACGTATGCATCACTGCTTCATTGGCCCCGCCATGAAGGGGTCCCTTGAGTGCACCAATGGCACCGGTGACGGCCGAATGAAGATCCGACAGGGTTGAGGTGATCACTCTGGCGGTGAACGTCGAAGCGTTAAACGAGTGTTCCGCGTAGAGGACCATGGAAACTCGGAATGCATCAACTACCTCGGGGGCGGCTTCTTCGCCAAAAGTCATCCAGAGGAAGTTAGACGAGTAATCCAGATCCTCGCGTGGTGCAACAACGTCCAGTCCGCGGCGCCGGCGCTGATCGTAGGCAACAACAGCTGGGAAGGCCGCGAAGAGCTCTTTGGCTTTGAGCAGCTCAGCCTCCGGTGAAGAATTCTCCGCTTCAGGATGATTGGCGCCGATGACCGAAACTGCGGTGCGGCCAACGTCCATCGGATGGCAGTCGGTGGGGAGCAGATCGATAGCAGCCTTGACCCGCGGATCCAAAGCTCGATTGGCTCTTTCGAACGCACTGAACTCGGTGAGTTCACTTTGGGAGGGTAATTCGCCGGTCCACAACAGGAGTGCGACCTCTTCGAAAGATTTGTTGGCGGCCAGGTCCTGAACCGGGTATCCGCGATATAACAGTGAGTTCGTTTCTGGGTTGACCTTGGAGACGGCGGTGTAGTCAACGACGACGCCTGCCAGGCCTTTTTTGATTTCCTCGGTGGTAGTCATTCTTACTCCTCTTCATTGCCGGAGAACTAATGCTTTGCTGGCGCGCCGGCCGGGAATACCGACCGGCGCACGGGGTGTTGCTGATGTGGCGCGTTCCTAGAGGTTCGCGCTATTGGAATCAATGTCCAGGGTCGGGACCTGGAAATTGAAAATTCCGGTATCAAAGCGGTTGTAAGCTTCGTAGTCCACGAGCTCATAGAGACGTGATCTAGTTAACATGTTATCCACTTCGCGTTGTTGGGTGCCATCTTCGCTGATGGCATCCAGTACACGCTCGGCCGCACCCATGGCGCTACGCAACAGGGTGACCGGGTAAATGATCAATGCGACCCCGGCGTCGGCCAATTCTTGGCGGTTGAAAAGTTCAGACTTGCCGAACTCCGTCATGTTCGCCAGAACTGGAACATCCACCGCGTTACATACTGCCTCAAACTCGGCGACGTTCTTCATCGCTTCGGGGAAGATCGCATCGGCGCCGGCATCCACCATGGCCTTGGCGCGGTCGATCGCTGAGTCCAGTCCTTCGACCGCACGAATATCAGTGCGGGCCATGATCAGGAAGTTCTCATCGATACGTGCGTCGGCAGCGGCTGCGATGCGCTTGAGCATGGTGTCGGTATCCACCACGTTCTTGCCATCTAAGTGACCGCAGCGTTTCGGATTGAACTGGTCCTCGATGTGGCAGCCGGCAAGACCTGCGTATTCCAACTCCTGGATGGTGCGCGCCACGTTCATGGGCTCGCCAAAACCGGTGTCGGCATCCACAATCGCCGGCAGGTCACTCATGCGGGCGATCTGCCCAGCACGCGTGGCCACCTCGGTGAGTGAAGTCAAACCGATGTCTGGCAGGCCTAGATCATTGGCGAGTACCGCGCCGGAGATATAGATTCCGTCGAACTGTTTCTCGCTGATGAGCTTGGCCGAGAGCGGATTGAAGGCGCCGGGGAACTGGCGGGCAGCCCCGGGAGTGAGCATTTCACGTAGTGCCTGACGCTTTGCTGCGGGGGTGGTTGTTGAGTACAGCATTTAGAACAAGCCCTTCGGAGCGGCTTCCAGATCGATCACGCCGGCGGCGGCCACGATATTCAGCTGGTCTAGTTCGCCAGCGCCAAGGTTTTCCAGGTTTTCGGCAGCGGCGATGAAACGGTCGATTTCCGCCTCGTCCACCAGACCGGTGGCCAGGGTGCGGAACTTGTTGATGTACTGTTCGCGGGCGAAGGGGCGAGCGCCCAGTGGGTGGGCGTCGGCCACGGCGATTTCATCGGTGATGATGGTGCCATCGTTCAGGGTAATCTCTACCGAACCGCCGAAGGCCTTCTCGGAGATGTCGAGCGAGTGGTAACGACGGGTCCACTCTGGGTCTTCTTCGGTGGTGACCTTGTGCCACAACTCTACGGTGTCGGCGCGTCCAGCACGCTGCGGCGAGTAGGAATCCACGTGGTGCCACGCACCGTCCTGCAGGGCGACCGTGAAGATGTACGGGATGGAGTGGTCCAGGGTCTCACGCGAAGCGGTTGGATCGTATTTCTGTGGGTCGTTGGCTCCGGAGCCGATGACGTAGTGGGTGTGGTGGCTGGTCTTGATTAATACCGACTTCACGTTCTTTGGATCGGCGGCTTCTGGGTGTTCGCCGTGCAGCTTGCGGGCAAGGTCGATCCAAGCCTGTGCCTGATATTCGGCGGAGTGTTCCTTGGTGTAGGTGTCCAGGATGGCTCGTTTGGCTTCGCCTGCTTCTGGCAGTGGCACCTCATAGGCAGCATCCGGACCATCGAGCAGCCAGGCGATGACGCCGTCTTCACCTTCATAGATCGGCACTGGGGAAGTCTGTCCGCGCATGGCGCGGTCCGCGGCTTCGACGGCCATCTTGCCGGCGAAAGCTGGAGCATGTGCCTTCCAGGTGGAGATCTCGCCCTTGCGCGATTGGCGGGTCGCGGTGGTGGTGTGCAGGCCTTGACCGACGGCCTGGAAGATCGTTTCGATATCTAGACCCAGTAGGGTGCCGATGCCGGCAGCTGCCGATGGGCCGAGGTGTGCCACGTGATCGATCTTGTGCTTGTGCAAGCAGATGGCTTTGACAAGGTCCACCTGGATTTCGTAGCCGGTGGCAATGCCTCGGATGAGGTCCTTGCCCGATGCGCCGGCGTGCTGAGCCACGGCAAGGATCGGTGGAATGTTGTCGCCTGGGTGGGAATACTCGGCAGCAAGGAAGGTGTCGTGGTAGTCGAGCTCGCGGACTGCTACACCGTTGGCCCAAGCAGCCCACTCTGGGGAGACTTTGTCGGTGATGCCAAAAACAGAAGCGCCAGCGCCACCGGACGATGGCCCGTGGGTCAGTGCCTGCGCGCGGGCGGCGATGATTGGTCCACGGTTCAGCGAAGCAATGGCTACCGAGGCATTGTCAATAATGCGGTTGATGATCATCTCGCGCACCTCGTCGGTAACTTCTACCGGGTCGGCGGCGACGGTGGCGATCTTGTGAGCCAGTTGGTCTTCACGGGCTAAGTTTTCTTCGGAGCGGTAAACGCGTACAGGATGCTTGATCATATTCATTGCCTTTCTGAACCGGCCGAATGGGCCATGATGTGGGTTAAAGATTGGTGAAGATGCACGATCGTGGCCGCGGAAGCGACCTCGGGGTTTCCGCTAGCGATGGCTCGTGCGATGGCAGCGTGTTCACGCGCGGATTCTTTGAGGCGGCGCGGATTGTCCTTGGCCATGCGGCGCACCCGTTGCAGGTTCACCCGTAGCGTGCGTAGAGCGCTGGACAGGTACTTGTTGTTTGCCGCCTCGTCGATGGAGTCGTCCAGTAGTTGAGTCAGCTGGTAGTACGCCTCGCGAGATCCTGGGCTCTTCACTTCGTGGGCGGCCGCGTCAAAGCGTCCGGCTAATTCAGCGAAACTCTCACGGTGCGTTGAGCGAGCAGCTTCTTTGGCGCTGGCGCATTCCAACGCTACGCGCAGCACAAAGAGGTCTTCGACGTGGTCATCACTGACTTCCGAAACGACCGTGCCTCGTCCGCGCTGTTGTACTGCCAAGCCGTCGGCGACCAATCGGCCCAGCGCCTCACGCACCGGTGTGCGTGAAACTCCTAGGCGTTCTGATTGCTCGACTTCTGCAAGTACGGTGCCCGGAGCTATGCGCCATTCGACGATGTCGGTGCGCAGACTTTCGTAAGCCTTGTCACTTGCCCTCATACTGCAATTGTATACATAGAATTCTCGAAATTGGGGAAAGTGGCAAAAAATTCCGACTTGCTCGCAGTTTGTGTATACATTGCTCTTGCGATGCTGTGATCGGGGTCATAGTGTTAAAGCCGAGGGCAATCTTGCCCACTCATGCAGGTGCCGGGCGATGACGCCCGCGTCAGGAGGAAAGAACCATGGCACAGGAATATCGTCGGGCCTTCGCCCAGGCCACCAACGACCCAGCTAGTTTCTGGCTAGAAGCAGCTAAAGACCTTCAGTGGGATACCGCACCACTTATAGCGATCGACGATTCCCGTAAGCCACTGTATTCATGGTTCCCAGACGGACAACTAAACCTCTCGAACAATGCACTGGACCGGCATGTGGCGGCGGGCCGGGGCGAGAATATTGCCCTGATCTACGATTCCGCGATGCTCGGGAGCGTTCATAAATACAGCTATGCGCAGCTACTGCGTGAAGTTGAAACCTTCGCTGGCGTGTTGGTCGCCCGCGGCATCACCATGGGAGATCGCGTTCTGATTTACCTGCCCATGATCCCGCAAGCGGTCATCGCCATGCTTGCTTGCGCCCGACTTGGGGTCGTGCATTCTGTGGTTTTTGGTGGTTTTGCCCCTAAAGAGTTGGCGGCGCGCATCACTGACTGTGCACCGGTCGCGATCATTACAGCCTCCGGCGGCATAGAACCGAGTCGCCGCATCGAATACCTGCCTGCGGTCGCTGAAGCGCTGTCGTTGGCGCAACCAGCGGTCAAAGATGTGATTGTTGCTCACCGCGACGGGTTCGAACATGAGATCTCCGAGTATCAGAACCAACCCATCAATGGCCAAAATATCACCTGGTTGGATTGGGATCAGCAGGCGCGCGAGGCCAGCCCGGCCGGTGCAGTATCGCTGCCCTCCACCCACCCGCTCTACGTGTTGTATACCTCGGGCACGACCGGGGCGCCCAAGGGGGTCGTGCGCGATACCGGTGGTTACGGGACCGCGCTGCAATACTCGATGAACGCGATCTACGACGTGCACCCGGGGGACACCATGTTCACCGCCTCCGATGTGGGCTGGGTGGTAGGGCACTCCTATATTGTGTACGCACCACTGATCGCCGGCGCTACCACGGTGCTTTACGAGGGCAAGCCCGTGGGCACCCCGGATGCCGGAGTCTTTGGTCGAATTATCGAAGACCATAAGGTCACCATGATGTTTACCGCACCCACGGCCCTGCGCGCAGTGCGCAAGGCTGACCCGGCAGGTCAGCTGATCGCCGGTCATGATCTTTCCAGTTTGCGGTCCTTGTTTGTTGCCGGCGAGCGCTTGGATCCAGATACCTACCACTTTGCCACCGAGCTATTTCAGGTTCCGGTGGTGGATAACTGGTGGCAAACCGAAACTGGGTGGCCGATCGCCTCCAATCCTTTGGGGCTAGAAGAGTTGCCGGCCAAGGCGGGATCGCCCACCACTCCGGTGCCCGGTTTTGACGTTCAGGTTCGTGATGCCTTAGGTGAAGAACTGCAGGCGGGGCAAGAAGGGAATATTGTTGTACGACTGCCCCTGCCTCCGGGTGCGTTGACCACGCTCTGGGGTAATGATCAGCGGTTTATTGACACCTATCTATCGCAGATCGAGGGCTGCTATCTGACCGGAGACTCGGGGTTCCTGGACGAGGACGGGTACCTGTTTGTGATGGGTCGTACCGATGATGTCATCAACGTCTCCGGGCACCGGTTGTCCACCGGGGCCATGGAGCAGGTGTTAGCCAGTCATCCTGCGGTCGCCGAGTGTGCGGTCATTGGGCTGGCCGATGCCCTGAAGGGCCAACGGGCCAGTGGGTATGTGGTGCTGAAATCAGGTGTAGCCATCGAGCACGACGCGCTCGCCAAAGAAATTATTGCCCTAGTGAGACAACATATTGGTGCGGTGGCTGACTTTCGTGAAGTGACGGTGGTTTCGGCCTTGCCAAAGACCCGTTCGGGCAAGATCTTGCGCAAAACTATGCGCCAAATCGCCGATGGTAAAGAATACACAGTTCCCTCAACCATTGAGGATGTGGCGGTACTCGATGATCTGGTTCCGTTATTGCGCCCCGGAACGTAGCGATGTGTGGGTTATGCGCGCGGGGCTATCTGGTATTCATATTCTGGGCGTCCCCGCGTGCCATGCCGGGGTTGTTTGATCACGTTTTTGGCGTCGAAGAGGTGCTCTAAATAGCGTCGGGCGGTTACCCGCGAGATGCCGAGTTCTTCTCCAAGTTCGGTCGCTGAGAGGCGACGTTCGGGCTGGCTGGCTAGGTGTTCGGTGATTTGCGTGAGGGTTTCGGCAATGAGCCCCTTGGGCAATGATGCTGACGCGGTGGAGGTGCGCAACGCGGAAAAGGCAGTATCCAGGGCGGCTTGGCTGGTATCGGAGCCGGTCGAATGCATGCTGGCCATGAAGCGTCGGTGGTTTTCGAGCTTTTCGCTGAAGGCGGCGAAGGTGAAGGGCTTGATCAGGTATTGAGTGATGCCCGTGGCGACCGCGGAGCGGACCACTGCGAGGTCGCGCACGGCGGTGATGGCGATGATGTCGGTGGTCAGACCCAGGCCGCGCATCCTTTTAGCGACGTCGATGCCATGCAGATCGGGCAATGTCATATCCAAGAGGACCAGGTCAAAGGGGGAGCCCGAACGCTGGGCACGGGTCAACAGGCTGAGCGCTTCTTGGCCATTGTTGGCGATCGCCCCGGTATGAAAACCGGCGACCCGGTTGACGTATTTGGCATGTGAGAGCGCGGTTTCCGGTTCGTCATCCACCACCAAGACAATGATCTTCTGGTTCGCCGACGCAGCATGTGGGGCAGTGAGGCGGGGTTCTGTCATGGGCTCTCCTTGGCTAGTTGGCCTTCGCTAGCGGCAGGGTCACGGTGAAGATCGCCCCGGCATCATTGTCAACATTCATTGTGCCACCTAGTCGCAACACCGCCTGCTGGACCAGTGCCAGTCCCAGTCCGCGCGGTGCCGAGCCTTTTTTGGTGCTCACCCCAAAGCGGAGCAGCTGATCTAAAAATTCTGGTTCGATCCCGGGTCCGGAATCGGCCACGGAAATGATCAGTTCTTCGGGCAGGGCCGTGACTTCGACCCACACGGTCGCCTCCTGAGTACCAGCAGAAACGTCTAATGCGTTATCTAAGAGGTTGCCGACGATGGTGACCATATCGGTGGCGGCGATGGCATCGGCCGGAATGATCCCTTGCGCGGTGATATCTAGCTTGACCCCACGTTCGTGAGCCTGGGCGGTTTTGGCCACCAACAAACTGGACAGGTAGGCATCGTCGATGGAGTGGACGATCGCGTCGGTCAGTTTTTGTGAGTGCTGACGATCGTCCACGGCGAAGGCCAACGCGCGATCGCTTTGCCCGTTTTCGATCAGCGTGGCGATGGTGTGTAAGCGGTTGGCGTGTTCGTGGGTTTGCGCTCGCAGGGCGGTGGAGAAGGTCTTCAGTGATTGCACCTCGCTGGCCAGTTCTTGCACCTCGGTCAAATCCCGTAGCGTCATGACCTGACCGGTCAGCGGTTGCACGCCGAGCCACCGCAGCGGAGTGTCGGCACGTTTGGGTAGTCCGGCATTGGTTAATCGCGCCGGGCCCTGGGAAATGGATAGGACGCTGCGCGCTCCCAAGTGGATTTCGTCTTTACAGCTGCGACCGGTGCGCATCAGCGTGCTCAGGGTTTCAGGAATCTGGATTTGCGATAGGTCTAGGCCGTTCGGTGGCACCTGCTCGGGTAGGTCCAGCAGTCTGGCGGCCTCTTGGTTGTAGAGCACGATGCGATGTCGTCGATCCAGCAGGACCAGTCCTTCGCGCACCGAGTGCAAGGCGGAGAAGTAAAAGGCGTAGAGCCGGCGCAGCCCGTGCGGACCAAATCCGAGGGTTGCCTTGTTGATGTAGCGCGAGAAGGACCAAGAAGTGAATCCGGCCAGCAGTAGGGCCAAGGCGGAAACCAACAGAATTTGTGGAAGTTCACTGCGGTAGATGGTCTGCAGGTTTTCTAGGGTAATACCTGAGGCCACCAGCCCGACGAGTTTTCCATCGTGATAGACCGGAGCGATGGTTCTCACCGACAGCCCCAGGGTGCCTAAAGCTACTTCGTTGTAGGTCTGACCGGATAGGGCTTGGGCGGTGGAGCCAGAGTATTTTTGCCCGATCCGTTCGGGGTTGGGATGGGTCACCCGCACGGTGTCCGGGGTCATGATCGAAATAAAATCTATCCCCTGCCCGCGGTCCAAAATCTTGTTGGTATAGGGCTGGAGCAGTGCTGAGGGATTCTCGCCGGCCAGCGCATTGCCAACGAAGGGGTCATTGGCCAAGGTGATGGAGATGGTCGCGACCGTGGCCTGCTTGTCCTCCAGAATGACTCGAGCTTGCTGCTGATAGGTCGACACGGCCATGCCGATCACCACGAGGACAACAACCAGCATTTGCGCGGCAAAGATCAACACCGCAAAGGACCAGCCATTGCGGGTCAGGGGAGCGGGGATGGCATCGTTGCGACCGGCTGGGGTCGCGGACAGATCGGTGAAGTGGTCAGTCATCTCGCGCTGCTCCTTTCTAGATCTGAGCCTTTGAGTAGTTGGGCGTGACCAATATGAACGCAATAGAGATGCACATCACTTCCGAGTGCACCATTGAACAGAACGATTCTACGTAATACCGGCTTGGCAAGGATGCCAACAGCGGTATTTGGCACTTTTCAAGGGTAGGGCAAGGACATGACTGTCACCGAAGACATGAAACCGGGCGGCAACAGCGCCGCAGACACAACGAAGAAAAAAGACCGTACTCACTGGCTGTACATTATGGTGATCGCTGCCGTGGTTCTCGGCGCAGCGATCGGCCTCATTGCCCCGGAAGTTGGCAAGTCGCTGAAGCCTCTGGGCACCGCCTTTGTGGCCTTGATCAAGATGATCATCGCTCCAGTCATTTTCTGCACCATTGTTTTGGGCATTGGCTCCGTGGCCAAGGCTGCGACCGTTGGCAAGGTCGGCGGTTTGGCATTGCTGTACTTCGTGACCATGTCGACCTTTGCTCTGGCCATCGGCCTGATCGTTGGTAACCTGATTCACCCAGGTGAGGGCCTGCAGCTCAAGCCATATGAAGCTGCCAGCGGTTCGGATTCGAACGCCACAGTTGATTTCTTGATGTCGCTGATCCCTGGTGATCTTCCGGTGCTGCCAACCCTGGTCGTTGCACTACTGGTTGGTTTTGCCCTGCAGGGCATGGGTAAGGCTGGCGAGCCGGTCCTGATCGGCATCCAGCACATTCAGAAGGTCGTCTTCCGCATCATGATGATGATCATGTGGGTTGCTCCTATTGGTGCTTTTGGTGCGATCGCCGCGGTGGTTGGCGCGACCGGTTGGGCTGCCATTGGCTCGATGGCAATCCTCATGGGTGCCTTCTACCTGACCTGTGCACTATTCATCATCGTCATTCTGGGCTCCCTGTTGCGTGTGGTCACCGGACTGAACATCTTCGCGCTGCTCAAGTACCTGGCTCGCGAGTACCTGTTGATCTTCTCCACCTCATCCTCCGAGTCGGCCTTGCCACGTTTGATCGCCAAGATGGAACACGCTGGCGTTTCCAAGCCGGTTGTCGGCATTACGGTACCCACCGGTTATTCCTTCAACCTTGATGGCACCGCGATCTACCTGACCATGTCGGCGCTGTTCGTCTCGACCGCCATGGGCATGCCGATGAACTTGGGTGAGCAGATCGGCCTGTTGGTCTTCATGATCATCGCTTCCAAGGGTGCTGCCGGTGTGACCGGCGCGGGCCTGGCAACCCTGGCTGCTGGTCTGCAGGCGCACCGTCCCGAATTGTTGGAAGGCATGGGCGTGATCGTGGGCATTGATAAGTTCATGTCCGAGGCTCGTGCGCTGACCAACTTCACCGGTAACGCTGTCGCCACCTTGCTGATTGGCAAATGGACCAAGGAAATTGACCTGGACCAGGCCAAGGCGGTGCTTTCCGGAGCCCGACCATTCGACGAAACCAGCGTTGAAGGACACTAAGCGCTAACGAAAAATCCGTTACCCACCTCGGGTAGCGGATTTTTTGTGCCCCTTTTGGTGGGCGACCTGTTCATCCGATGCGGCACAGCTAGGATCGGGATATGGATCTAGACGGTTTTTACGACCCGCACGCCCTGATCGAACTAAACGACGCGGAACAAGAACTCGTGGAGTTTGCGCGAAGAACCATTGATGCCTCCACCGATGCGGTGCCCGGTGGCGACGGTCTACACACCATGGGCAGTGCGGTCCTTGATGCCACCGGCAGTATGCACGCAGGGGTGAACCTCTATCACTTCACCGGCGGACCCTGTGCTGAATTAGTCGCACTGGCCACCGCACGGGCTTCCGGTGCCCGCGCGCCTGAGGTGATTGTGGCGGTGGGCAATGAAGGACGCGGGATCAAGAATCCCTGCGGTCGGTGCAGGCAAGTCATGGCCGATAGCTATCCTCAGCTGCGGGTTATCGTCGATACCCCAATTGGGGCGCGCACCGTGAAAATTGCCCAGCTTCTGCCGTTAGGTTTTGATTGGGTCGCCGAACAGGCTTAGGCCACCACGGAAGAGAGAACGACGCGGTTACCATCGGGATCTACCAGCTGAAGAATCTGTGCTCCACCACCTGGTTGAAGTCCTTGATGTTCGATGCCGAGCTGCAATAGACGTTGAGCCTGCGCTGGCAAGTCGGACACTTCAAGTACCACTGTGCTGTGCCCTGATCTTTGCGGTTCGCACCAGACTTGGATGCCAAACCCCGGGCCAAGATGCCATTCGAGCAGTCCGTCCATCGGTCGGCGGTCAGGTTTTCGAGCAAAAAGCTTCGTATACCAGGACTCGGCACGTTGCAGGTCGCTGACCGTACAGTTCCCAAGCAAGCCAGAAAACATTGACCTCACTCCTGACAGGCTAGTGTTGAGCTTGCCCATCCATTGCAACACCGCCAGTTCCTCGGCACCAGCCGTGAGGGGGAATCACCAGCAAATGCGTAAGAAGCACAGTAATCAGCTTGGGGTGGGTTCGGCGAAATGACCGGTGCCGTGGGAACGCGGGTTCACGTTCAGCTCGCATACAACATTTGAGTTAAGGTTCAAGGTAAAGGCTCGCCGTGTAGAACCCCAAAAAGCCCAGTTCTTTTGCTCCGCCCGATAACCTTGAATTGAGCTTAAGGCTCGAAGAATTTAGGTCGATCCAACGGGAAGTGTGGTTAACCCATCGTGAGCGAGGAACAGGGAAACAAGCACCGCGGCGCAGGGATGCTCAAAGAGCCCCGCCCGGTGGGTCCAACCGGTAAACCGTTGACGGAATTCCCGGTGCCTGCACCACTGCCATCGCACGGCCCGGCCCGCGTGATTGCCATGGTTAACCAGAAGGGTGGCGTAGGTAAAACTACCTCCACCATCAACCTGGCCGCCGCGCTCGCCGAATACGGACGCAAGGTGCTCTTGGTGGACTTCGACCCACAGGGTGCACTGTCGGCCGGTTTTGGAACCAACCCGCACGAAATGGACATCACCGTGTACAACGTGCTGATGGACCGACAGGTGAAAATCACCGATGCGATCTTGCATACCGACGTGGAAAACATCGATCTGTTGCCGGCGAACATCGACTTGTCGGCCGCCGAGGTACAGCTGGTCAACGAGGTTGCCCGCGAACAGGTCCTCGAACGCGCGCTGCGCCACGTGATCGACGACTACGATGTGGTGCTCATCGACTGCCAGCCATCCCTGGGTCTGCTGACCATCAACGCTTTGACCGCGGCCCACGGTGTCATCATTCCGTTGACCGCAGAGTTCTTCGCCCTGCGCGCGGTAGCACTGCTGATGGAAACCATTGACAAGGTCAAGGACCGTCTGAATCAGGTGCTGGAACTTGATGGCGTCGTAGCCACCATGTACGACGCCCGCACCTTGCACAGCCGCGAAGTGATCACCCGACTGGATGAAGCCTTCGGCGACAAGCTCTTTGAAACGGTCATCAAGCGAACGATCAAGTTCGCCGATGCCAACGTGGCCGCCGAACCGATCACTACCTATGCGGCGAATCACCCGGGTGCCGAGGCCTACCGCAATCTGGCTCGCGAATTGATTTGGCGCGGTGGCGCCCCATAATGAGCACCACGCTCACCGAAGAAACCGCCAACGATTTCAACAAACCAGCAGACGCTGAACAGGAATCGGCTGGCGGTTTTCGCCTTGCCCTAGAGAATTTTAATGGGCCCTTTGACGTGTTGCTGCACCTGATCACCCAGCGCGAGCTAGATATCACCGAGGTGGCATTGGCCGAGGTCACCGACGAATTTATCGCTTATCTGCGTCAGCTGCAGGCCAGCATGGCTGAGGGCAATGACGGGATGAAGGTGCTAGATGAGACCACCGAATTTCTGGTGGTCGCCTCCACACTGCTGGATTTGAAAGCGGCCAGGTTACTTCCGCGCGGTGAAATGGCCGATGAGGAAGACTTTGAGCTGCTGGAAGCCAGGGACCTGCTTTTTGCTCGGCTCTTGCAGTACAAGGCGTTTAAGCAGGCCGCCGAATTCTTGGGCGAACGCTATGAGACCGAAGGCTCTCGCCACCCCCGTGAGGTGTCCCTAGAACCGCAATTCGCCTCCTTGCTGCCCGAACTTATTTTCACCATTGGGCCCGATGCCCTGGCTGCGCTGGCGGCCAACGCCTTGGCACCCAAGCCCGAGCCGATCACCGAGGTAGGGATCGGACACCTGCACGGAGCCAACGTCACCATCGCCGAAGAAGCCGAGTCGATGACCGCGTTGCTTCAAGAACGAGGCCCGCTGGACTTCCGCGATTTGATCGCCGATGCTTCAGAGCATCTGGTGGTCGTGGTGCGTTTTCTGGCATTGTTGGAGATGTTCCGGCAACGAGCCATTAGCTTCGAACAGGAAAATCCGCTCGGAGCACTGCGCATCGCACTGGCTTCGGAGTCCACCTTTGATGCCGACGCGGTCCAAGATGAGTATGAGGGGAGTGCTGGTGAGGTGAATCATGAGTGAGATTGCACCCATTGATCAGCTGCCAGGAGGCCTAGAATCGGGTCTTGAAGCGGTGCTGATGGTCGCTGATATCCCCGTCAGTTCGGCACGTTTGGCCGAAATCTTTCAGGTGCCTACGGACAGGGTTGCCCAGACACTAGAGAAGTTGGCAACCGAGTATGATGGTAAGGATCGCCCGCGCGGATTTGAACTGCGTCGTGTCGCCTCCGGGTGGCGTTTCTATACGCGCAGCGATTATGCCGATTTCGTCTCCAGCTTTGTGCTTGATGGACAGAGCGCGCGCTTGTCGCAGGCCGCCTTGGAAACACTGGCTGTCATTGCTTACCGACAGCCGGTTTCGCGTGGACGTATTTCGGCGATTCGAGGTGTGAACGTCGATTCGGTGGTGCGCACATTGCTCACCCGCGGATTGATCACGGAGTATCCAGAAACTGGTGACGGCGGCGCAACGCTGTACCAAACCACTGAATACTTCCTGGAACGACTGGGATTGGGCTCGCTAGATGAGTTGCCTGCGCTATCCCCGTATCTTCCTGGGGTTGCCGATCTTGAATCGCTCGATTCGGCAACCTACGACGACTAAGTAGCAGCCAAAAAGGCAGCTACACCGGACTAAGAATGCGTGAAGCCCCACACCGATGGGTCCGCGCAGGTCAACGCAACAGCAAGGGACACAGGCAAGCATGAGCAGGGGATCATCCTCCGGCCGCACACCACGCGGCAACAATTCCAACTTTGGCGGCAAATCAGCATCTGGTCGCGGCAAGCAGACCGGCGGCAAGGCCCAGGGTGGCAAGTCTTACGGCGAGAAGCCTTACGACAAGTCTGCCTCCGGCAAGCCAGGTGCCAAGTCGAACTCGGCCAAATCAAACTCCGCCAAGCGCAATACTTCGGCAACTCGTAAAAACTCCGAGCGTGCCTTCGGCAAGGAGCGCTTCGGCAACTCCGTACCGACCAACTATGCGCGTCCAACCCAGCGCGCCCGCGCCCAGGCTCGCGCCGAGAATCAAGCAGCCCGCGAAGTCAACGGCGAAATGCAGGACGGCATCCGTCTGCAGAAGGCCATGGCCAACGCTGGTGTGGCTTCACGTCGCGTGTGCGAAGAGATGATTCTCGAAGGCCGCGTTGAGGTCAACGGCAGCCTCGTCGTAGAACTTGGTACCCGTGTGGACCCTGCCAAGGATTCCATCCACGTTGATGGCATGCGCATCCAGATGAACCAGGCCAACCGCTACTACGTGTTCAACAAGCCGAAGCACGTCATGAGCACGATGGATGACCCTGAAGGCCGTCGCACCATTGCCGACTACTTCAAGAACGAGCACCACTCCCAGCGCCTGTTCCACGTCGGCCGCCTGGACTACAAGACTGAGGGCCTGCTGATCCTGACTAACGATGGCGAATTGGCTAACCGCCTACAGCACCCTAAGTATGAGGTGCCCAAGACCTACCTGGTGCAGATCCCTGGCCCACTGCCTCGTGCGGTGAGCAACCAGCTGCGTGAAGGCATCAAGCTCGAAGATGGCTGGATCAAGGTTGATGACCTGAAGATCATTGCCACCACCCCGAAAAACGTGATGGTTGAAGTGACCCTGCACTCGGGCCGCAACCGCATCGTTCGCCGCATGTTTGACGCCGTGGGCCACCCGGTTCAGCGTCTGGTGCGCGTGGCCGTGGGACCGATCCAGCTCGGCGATCAGAAGCAGGGCACGATCCGTTCTTTGGGCAACCAAGAAGTCGGACACCTGATGGCCATGGTGGGGATGTAACCCATGCTCTCATCTCACCTTGCCGGCCCAGTACTGGTCATCGGCACCGGGTTGCTGGGCACCTCGGTGGGTTTGGGTCTGCGCGCCAAAGGCGTGCCGGTCTATCTTTCAGATGTTTCACCGACCGCCGCCGGGGTCGCCCAAGATATCGGAGCTGGCGTGCTGTTAGAGCAGCGCACCATCGCCCCGGAACTTGTGGTGATCGGCGCTCCGCCGGATGTCACCGCCAAGCTGGTGGCCGAAGCCTTGCTGGCCTACCCCAATGCCACCGTGGTGGATATTGCTAGCGTGAAGGGCTCGATCCTGAGCGCCGTCTTGGCTGATCAGCGTTTGAGCCAGAGCGAAACGTCCCGCTATGTGGGTACGCACCCGATGGCTGGACGCGAAAAATCGGGCCCAGCGGCGGCTCGTGGTGAGCTGTTCACCTCGATGCCGTGGGTGATTTGCGCCCATGAGGGTGCCGACCCGGCGCGGGTGAAGGTGGCCGAATCCCTGGCTATCGACCTGGGTGCCACCATGCATCGCATGTCGGTCACCGAGCACGATGAATCGGTCGCGCTGATCAGCCACTTCCCGCAGGCCGCCAGTTCGATGATTGCCTCGCGGCTGCTGAACGCCGAAGCGCATCAGTTGGCACTGGCCGGCAACGGTCTGCGCGATACTACCCGTATCGCGGCCAGTGACGAGAAGCTCTGGATCCAGATTTTTTCGCACAATGCCCCTGCACTGGTGCCGATTTTGACCGGGATGAAGGAAGACCTGGACCGGCTGATCAACACCTTGCGCGACCCGCAGGGACCCGGTGCGTTGCTGGATTTGTCCACGTTGATGACCGAAGGTAACGCGGGCAAGGCACGAATCCCTGGCAAGCACGGCGCGCCTCCACAGGCTTTTGCCCTGGTCACCGTGCTGGTGGATGACCGTCCAGGACAGATCGCCCAACTGCTCACCGAAATCGGTGAAGCAGACATTAATATTGAAGATTTGCGAATGGAACACTCTGCAGGCCACCAAGTTGGCATGGTGGATGTTTCGGTGGTTCCCGGCCGCCGCGACGAATTGATCGACGTTTTGACTAAGAACGGATGGAAAGTAGCCCAGTGAGCACCTTGAATAACGACCAGCTTGTGATCGCCATTGACGGACCAAGCGGCTCCGGCAAGTCCTCGGTGTCCAAGGCCGTCGCCCGCGCATTGGGTGCCGCCTATCTGGATACCGGTGCGATGTACCGTGCCATCACTTACTCGGTGCTCGCAAATGGAACCGACCTATCCGATGCCACCGCGATTGCCCAGGCTGTGCGCGATGCACAGTTGGAGATCTCGGTCGACCCCGATGCCGAGTTGGTTAAGATCGGTGGCGTTGATGTCACCGCTGCCATTCGTGAACCACGCATTTCCGAACAGGTATCCACCGTGGCCACGAACCTCGACGCTCGCGCCGAGCTGGTGCGTCGTCAGCAGGAAATCATCAAGGCCAATGCTCGCATTGTTGCCGAAGGTCGCGACATCACCACCGTGGTCGCTCCTGATGCGAACGCCCGTATTCTGCTCACCGCCTCGGAAGAAGCACGACTGCGCCGACGTGGTCTGCAGTTAGGTGGAAGCCAGAACGATGAACAGCTGGCCACTCAGGTGCTGGCTCGTGATGCGAAGGACTCCACCGTGGTGAACTTCACCCAGGCCGCCGATGGTGTGATGACCGTGGATTCTTCGGACCTAGATTTTGAACAAACCATCGCTGCGGTGCTTGACGCAATTAGCACTGCAACGAAAAACTAGCCTAAAGCTGGTGCCCATCCTCGGCGAGAGCCGATGAAGATTACGATCGCTGTGAAGGGAAAATCATGAGCGAGAACAACTCCACCCACGACGAGGAATTTATCCCCGTTGGAGACGACGATATCGCCGAGCGCCTGGCCGAACTGAGCGAGGAAGAAGCCGCCATTCGTGCGCAGGCTCTGCTCAGCGGACTGGAAGACTACGAACTAGACGAAGAGGACTCGGCCCTGCTGGCCGGTCTTGACGAGTTTGATGACGACGACGCCGATGTGGTGATCCCACCGGTACTCGCCGTGATCGGACGCCCCAACGTGGGCAAGTCCACCCTGGTGAACCGCATTTTGGGTCGCCGCGAAGCTGTGGTGGAAGATACCCCCGGTGTGACGCGTGACCGCGTGTCCTACTCGGCTGAGTGGATGGGCCGGCCCTTCACCATCGTTGATACCGGTGGTTGGGAGCACGATGCCAAGGGTATCCACGCTTCCGTGGCTGACCAGGCAGAAATCGCCGCCGACGTGGCCGATGCCATCCTCTTTGTGGTGGATTCGCATGTTGGTGCCACCGCAACCGATGAGGCCGTGGTGAAGATGCTGCGCAAGAAGGGTAAGCCGGTCTTCTTGGTGGCCAACAAAGTTGATGACTTCAACCAGGAAGCCGAAGCGGCGGTGCTCTGGGGCTTGGGCTTTGGACAGCCATGGCCGGTTTCTGCCCTGCACGGTCGCGGCACCGCGGACCTTTTGGATGCCGTCATGGAGAAACTTCCGGAGCACTCCGCTTTTGGTGGTTTGATTCCTTCCGGCGGTCCGCGCCGTATCGCGTTGATCGGACGCCCAAATGTGGGTAAGTCCTCACTGCTGAACAAGTTGGCCGGTTCCGAGCGCGTGGTGGTCGACGATTATGCCGGCACCACCCGCGACCCGGTGGATGAACTGATCGAACTGGGCGGAAATGTGTGGCGTTTTGTGGATACCGCAGGTATTCGCCGCCGCCAGCACATGGCTGTGGGTTCGGATTACTACGCTTCCCTGCGTACGCAGAGTGCCTTGGAGAAGGCCGAAGTAGCTGTCATCTTGTTGGCTGCCAACGAGGTCGTCTCCGAACAGGATGTGCGGATCATCCAGTTGGCTATTGAGGCCGGCCGTGCCCTGGTCATCGTCTACAACAAGTGGGACGAGGTGGATGAGGATCGCCGCTACTACCTGGACCAGGAAATCGAGCGCGACCTTGCCCACATTGAATGGGCGCCACGCGTCAACATTTCGGCCAAGACCGGATGGCACAAGGACAAGCTGGTTCCTGCGCTGAATACCGCACTGGAATCGTGGGATAAGCGTATTCCTACCGGAAAGCTCAATGCCTTCCTCGGCGAACTCGTCGCAGCTCATCCGCACCCAGTGCGCGGCGGTAAGCAGCCACGTATTCTCTTCGGAACTCAGGCTTCGGCTCGTCCGCCACGCTTCGTGCTCTTCACCACCGGGTTCTTGGATCCTGGCTACCGCCGATTCATTACCCGTCGTCTGCGCGAAACCTTCGGCTTTGAGGGCACACCGATCGAAGTATCGATGCGAATCCGCGAACGCCGTAGCCGCAAACGCTAGAGTTCGAAATTAGCCCTTCACTTGGTGTAGGGTAATAACGGAGCTTTTGCAGACGGCACCCTTGGTTCTCACGACTTGGGGATAACGGCTGCGGAGGCATCGGGCTATGGCGCAGCTTGGTAGCGCGCCTCACTGGGGGTGAGGAGGCCGTGGGTTCAAATCCCGCTAGCCCGACCGATCAGCATAACCCCGTCGAGAGCAATCTCGGCGGGGTTTTGTGCTGTCTTGCACAGGCTCGGAAAGGTCATCGAATGCAGCGTCGTTTCTACCAGGTCGATGTTTTCAGCAGTACACCCTATAAGGGCAACCCTCTCGGCGTTGTGCTCGACGGGCAAGACCTTGAAACTGAAGCGATGCAAGCCTATTCGCTCTGGTCCAACCTCTCCGAAGTCACCTATGTCTTACCGGCAAACGACAAGCAAGCGGATTTTCAGTTCCGCATTTTTGCCAGGCAACATGAGTACCGTTTTGCTGGGCATCCAGCTCTTGGGACCGCTCGCGCGTGGCTGGACGCCGGTGGCGTGCCACAAAACCCACGACAGTTGATCTTGGAGTGCGGGGCCGGACTGGTGCCAATCAATATCGATGGCGATGTTCTTTCCTTCGCATCGCCAGCAACCATCCGTTCAGGGGATCTTGAGGCCGACGAGTTGAAGGAACTGGTCAGCATCCTGGATATCGATCCGGCCACGGTTAAAGACTCACAATGGGTGGATAACGGGCCGGGATGGGCGGCAGTGCTGCTCGAAAATTCTGAGCAAGTCTTAGAAATTGTCCCCAAAATTCCACAACGGCCAGGACGCTGGAAGATCGGAGTCATCGGCGCCTTGCCTCAGGAACGTTGGCCAGAAAAATTTGAATTCCGTGCACTGACCATCGAAGATGGTGCACTCCGTGAGGATCCGGTGACAGGAAGCCTCAACGGCGCTGCCACCGACTGGTTAATTGATGCTGGATACACCACCGCTCCACTGATCAACCGACAAGGAACCAAAGTCGGAAGACGGGGGCGAGTTCATTTGGATCGACAGGACTCTCAACTCTGGGTCGGTGGCGCAACCACGATATTAATCAGCGGGACCATCGAGCTCTAGAGGACTGAATTCTTGTCACTTGCGAATAAGGGACATAGTCTTGAACGATGGGAACGATAATTTTTGGGATCTTCGCGCGGTAACTAACGCGCAACTTTGCGTCCTAGCATCCAATCACTTTCTGGCATCTATCTGATGTCGTATGAACGCCAGCGAGCCGAGCCCACGGTGGCAGGTCTCTGGCAACAGGCAGGAACATCCCATGACTCACCCACATGACGGGCGCCAAGTAGCGTCCCAGAACTTAGATCATTCCCCAGACTACATTTGCGCTATGCGTGGTATCAGCGTCAGTTTCGGCGATCGAGACGTACTGATTGACTGCGACCTGACGATTTCCGCCAAGGAACGATTGGCGGTGCTCGGCGATAACGGTTCGGGCAAGTCCACCTTGATGCGCGTCATCGCAGGAAATCTGACAGCCGATCGCGGCCAGCGCGAGATGAACGCCCCCGGGTCAGTAGCCTTTGCGGCCCAGAATCCACAGTTTGCAGCGTCTGCGACTATTCAACAGGTGATTGATTCGTATCATGCTCGCTTCCGCGAGCTGGAGAATTTGATGAGGATTATCAGTCTAAAACTCCCTGGTGCACAGGGTGCGGTAGCTGAACGCCTCATGGCCCAACTTCAGCAGGTCACTGATATCTATGAAGCCGCCGATGGCTACACCGTTAAACAACGACTGGATAGCGCGCTACAGCAACTTGGCTTGGGGGAGTTGGATCGTGACAGCGAAGTATCCCGACTTTCCGGTGGGCAACGCTCACGTCTGGCCCTTGCTTGTGTGCTTTGCTCAAGCGCGCAGTTATTGTTGCTCGATGAGCCGACCAATGACCTAGATGAAGCCGCACTGACCTGGCTGGAAAGATGCCTCGACAGGCATCGTGGAGCGATAGTGTTAATCACCCACGACCGTATGTTTCTCAAGCGTTTTGCACGTTCCATTCTTGAAGTTCAGGAGGGAAGACTGAATCGGTACGGTAATGGCTACGATGGTTACCTGCATGCCAAAGAGCAAGAGCGTATCTCGGCCGAAGAAGCCTATGCTGCGTGGAGTGAAGATATGGAGCATTCCCGAAAACTCGTGGAAAAGAACGCTTCGCGGGTAGCTGCGATTCCTCGAAAAATGGAAATGGCTGCCTTTGGGCACGGCAATTTTCGTTCGCGAGAACGAAGCCACGGATCCACTTCGAAAATCCGACAAGCCAAATCTCGGATCGAAGAATTGGAAGCTCGGCCTGTACCCAAGCCGGCCGCCGAGCTTGAATTTTCTATGCCGTCAGGTAGTGGGGCTGCTGAAAATACACGGGCCCTGATCCAGGTTCGCAATGCGCAACGCGACGTGGCTCCGAAACTTCGAACAGGCTCGTTTGAGATTAATCTTGGCGAACGCTGGCTGGTGACCGGGCCGAATGGAGCTGGGAAAACCTCCCTGCTGAAACTCTTGGCTGGTGAATTGGCTGAGGACAGCGGTCAAGTCCAGCGAGCCTCGCAGATGCGTTGGGCTTGGCTACGACAAGAACTGGGGCAGTTGCCCGGGCAGAGCCTGATTGAGGCGTTTGCGTTGGCAACAGATCAATACCTGGAAGATGCCGCCGAAGCGCTGGCCAAGCTGGGCTTGTTCATGCCGGAGGACTTCGAACGACATCCGCAGGCATTGTCCGTCGGACAATGCCGGCGACTCGAATTGGCGATCGCCGTGAGCTCTGAGGCTCAGGTGTTGTTCCTGGACGAGCCCACAAACCATATTTCACCGGTGCTTGTCGAACAGCTTGAAAGCGCCTTGGAGGACTACCCAGGAACGGTCATTACCGTCAGCCATGATCGTCGATGGCAACAAAAACTTAAGGAGCGTGGCCCCCTGCATCGGTTGCAGGTCCAAGATGGGTATGTTCAAGTTGTTCGCTAACAACTCCCAGCAGGCTCATTATTAATAACTTTCGTGACTATCGCCCCAGCAAACCTTTGAACTTAGAAGGTTGGCTGGGGCTTCTTCGTGTTTACGGGGCGAGGGAAGCAACCGAACCGCTGACCTTCTTGTGCTGGAGCTCACGGATTGTATATGATCAGTGTGCGATAAAAGATTACAGTGTTCGTTTATAGAACTCATGATAAAAAGTTCGATGGCGCTGTTAGAGAATTGGGGAATGAAACAATGCAGTTTCACCACAACGGATATGTTTCCGCTGATCCACGAGTACAGCCAGTTGCCGGGGCGGGGATCAACCGTCCCACTGAGCTACCCGAGGAGATGGATGTACTGATTGTCGGAACGGGGCCGGCTGGCATCATTGCTGCGGCCCAGCTCTCTCAGTTCCCAGATGTTCATACTCGAATTATTGACCGCCGTCCCGGGCGTCTTGAGATCGGGCAGGCCGATGGCATCCAGTCTCGGACCGTAGAGACTTTCCAGGCCTTTGGATTTGCAGAGCGCATTACTTCGGAGGCGTACGTCATCAAAGAGACCACTTTCTGGAATCCAGATCCGCAAAACCCGGAGCGCATTATTCGCACCGACCGTACCGCGGATGATCCAACGGGCATTAGCGAATTCCCGCATTTGGTCGTGAATCAAGCACGCGTGATCGATTATTTTGCTGAATACGCCCATAACGCGCCAACTCGCATCGCACCGGATTTCGGTTGGGACTTTCAGGAGCTCGTAGTCGAGCACGGCCACGACTACCCAGTGAAAGTAACGTTGCTTGGCTGCGGGGAAGAGAATCAAGGTATCCAGCGCGTGGTTCGAGCCAAATATGTTGTTGGAGCTGATGGTGCACGAAGCAAAGTTCGTCGTTCTATTGGCGCCAAACTTTCAGGCGACAAAGCCAATCACGCCTGGGGAGTTATGGACACGTTGGCGATTACTGATTTCCCCGATGTGCGCACCAAATGCGCAATCCATTCCCAAGCAGGTTCGATTCTGTTGATCCCTCGTGAAGGTGGCCAGCTCTTTCGTTTGTATGTCGACTTAGGGGAAGTGCCTGAAGATGACAACGGCAAGGTGCGCCAGACACCGCTGGAAGAAATTATTGAGCGCGCCACAGCAATTCTGAACCCCTACTCGCTAGAAGTGAGGGACGTAGCTTGGCATAGCGTGTACGAGGTCGGACACCGTCTGGCCGATCGTTTTGATGATGTTCTCCTTGACGAAAGCGACCAGAAAGAACCACGAGTCTTTATCACGGGCGATGCCTGTCATACGCACTCAGCGAAAGCTGGGCAAGGGATGAACGTATCAATGCAGGACGGCTTTAACCTCGCCTGGAAACTTGGGTACGTCCTATCCGGGCTAGCCCCTGCAGGTCTCTTGCGGACCTATTCGGCGGAACGAAAGCTCATTGCTCAAGACCTGATTAATTTTGATAAGCAATGGTCTTCCATCATGGCAGCAACTCCGGAAACCTTGCAGGGCCAGGAGGGTGCAGCTGAGTTTTATGTGCGCACCGCCGAATTTCCCGCCGGTTTTATGACGGAATATGCTCCATCGATACTCACCGCGCAACACACTCACCAAAGCCTTGCTGCGGGCTACCCGATCGGTAAACGGTTTAAATCTGCTTCAGTCATGCGGGTCGCCGACGCTAACCCAAAGCACCTAGGACACCACCATCGGGCTGACGGTCGTTACCGAATTTACGTTTTTGCTGATCAAGCAGAAGTTGGTGCACCAGGCAAGGTTGAGAACCTAGCTCAGTGGTTTTTGGAGTCCAGGGATTCGCCGATTGGGCGATTTACGCCGAAGGGTGCAGATCTTGACGCACTCTTTGACGTGAAGGTGATCTACCAGCAGGACTACACTTCCATCAACGTTAATGACGCGCCGAAGATCTTCCGCCCGAACAGCGGAAAATTTGGGCTCGTAGATTACGAGAAGATTTACACAACCTTGGACTCCTCTTCCAATATTTTTGAGGAGCGTCAAATTTCGCGTGATGGAGCGATTGTCATCGTTCGACCGGATATGTATGTTGCTAACGTTCTGCCGCTGGATGCATTTGAAGAATTCGCCGGTTTCTTTGACGGGATTTTGACCCCTCAGGAATAACTAGCGCTCTAGGGAACTTGGTGAGGTTCGTTCCCTTAGAGGCGGACCTCGCCAAGGGCTAGAGACGAAGGATTGAGGAATATTTCTAGCGCGCAAGGAGTTGATATTACTGTCAACTGATAATTATCCCGGGGAGGCTAACGGTATGAGCCAAGAGTTTAGTTTTGACCTTCAACAGGTTGTTGAATCGGACTTGATTTGCACTGATGGCGTCTGTTTTGTTCCGACTACTGGTGATTCAACTGTTCCAACAGAAAATCTCGCAGAATAAGTGCATGATTTACCTGTTCATCTCGGGCCGCAAAAACTAGTGTGACCTTTGGTAGCTGATCGAGTTGCTCCAGAAACTCGTCGACAGCCGAGTTCTGATTTAGCTCGCTTCTGTAATACCGGGCAAATTCCGCAAAACGATCAGGGTCATGGTTCCAAGACTTTCGAAGTTCAGAACTTGGGGCAATCGACTTGGCCCACTGATCGATCTTGAGTTTAACTTTGGTGAGACCACGTGGCCACAAACGATCTACCAGTATTCGGTAGCCGTCACTCTCCTCTGGTTCGGCGTAAGCGCGCTTAATGAGAATTTCTGTCATGGTCCACCTGCGAGATTCTGATCAACACTTGTTCGGCCACCGGATACCGCGGAAGATCAATGTAATAACGACGATTGCTTCAATGCTCGTTCACGTTCAGAAGGAACGTCAAGAAATCAGCAGTGGAAATTATCGTTACTACTGTTATCACTTGGGTGGTGAGTAGGCTAATCTGGAGATAGTTTGGTATCGCATACCATGCCAAAGTTGAACATAAGGTCGTCGCGCACGAACTGTTAGCAAGATTTTCTGGAGGATCCCAAATGTCGGAACATGGGCCGGTTGACCCGCACAACGAGTCTGCCTCCGAGACGACCAATATTGCTCTTCCTTCAATGAATAAGGCCTCAGAGCCTTCTGTGATTTATACGCTGAGTGAAGATGAAAAGAACGCAGTTCGTGCCCTGCCATCGGGTTCGGCTTTGCTGATCGCTCACTCGGGTCCAAATAAGGGTGCACGCTTTCTGCTGGATACTGATGAGAGCATCGCCGGCCGTCATCCAAACGCAGATATTTTCTTGGACGACGTGACAGTATCTCGTCGCCACGCGAAATTCTCCCGTAAGGGAGAGACGTTCCTGCTCAGCGATATTGGTTCGCTCAACGGTACCTACATCAATGGTGACCGAATTGATGAGATTCAGCTCAATAGCGGTGTCCAAGTACAGATTGGTAAGTTCCGCCTGAATTTCTATCAGAGCGTACCGAACCTTTAAACTGGTAGAGTTCTAGATTTCCGCCGGCGGTCCGTCCGCCGAGATTTTTTACTTCCGAGGTGCAGACCCTTTGCCGATCTTTGACGCAGCCCGTAGCCCACGACTCGAGGCCGTACGCCACGAGACTGTCCGGCAGGCAGCGCTGAATATCGGTGAAGTGCTCTCGGAGCTGAAAGATGAATTCCCAAGGGTCACTGCCTCTAAGATCCGTTTCTTAGAAGACAAAGGCCTTATCATCCCGCAGCGCACCTCGGCCGGTTACCGTAAGTACACTGCCAGTGATGTCAGCCGGCTTCGTTTTATCCTTTCGGTGCAGCGAGATCAATACTTGCCATTGAAGGTCATCAAGGATCACTTGGATGCTGTTGATCGCGGAGAAGCACCTGAAGCTTTGCCTGGGGGAGCGCCCGCAGCTCCTCAGTTAGTCAATAGTGACATGGCCGAGGCGGTAGAAAACAAGGCACGCCTGGTTTCGCTGGCCGAGCTACAGGGGCTGAGCGGCGCGAGCGAAGAGCTCGTAGATGAACTACTGAAATTCGGTCTCATCGAAGCGCAAGCAGGCCTATTCGACGCAAACTGCATCAAGGTGACCAAGTCTGCTGTGCAACTGGCTAATCATGGTGTGGAGCCAAGACACCTACGCCAGTTCCGTACCGCGGCAGATCGTGAATTCTCCCTGATCGAATCGATCATTGGTAATGACCTAAAGAAGCCAGAAGTTTCGGCGCGGGCCAGAGCCGCAGAAGAGGCCCAAGAAATTTCACGTCAGTGCCTCGAAATTCACGAGGCCCTGGTGCAGCGTGCTATTTCACAGCTTGATCGTTAGGCTACAACTCAACAGGCTTTTACAACTCTAGGAGGCCGGCATGCTGGAACTGGAGTTTTCCGGGATTCGTATTCAATTGCCTGCGAATCAGCCGCTGCTATTACTCAAATACCCAGCGCAGAATCTCTATCTACCATTGTGGATTGGAGCCCCCGAAGCATCGGCCATCGCGATGTCTGAGCAGGGCCTCACCCCACCTCGCCCCATGACACATGATCTGATGATCAACGTTTTTGAAGCGCTTGGCGTGAGCCTGGAAAGAATCGAAATAGTTTCAGTGCACAATGCAGTTTTTGTCGCTGAGCTTGTTTTCTCCAACGGTAAACGCGTGGATTCAAGATCGTCGGATGCAGTGGCATTGGCCGTCAGAACCAAATGCCCCATCATGTGCGCGGAACAGGTATTGGAAGAAGCTGGCGTATCTATTGAAACGGACGGCGACGGAGAAGAGGCTCCCGAGGAGCAGCTACGTGAGTTCCGTGAATTTTTAGACAATATTGATCCCGAGGACTTTTCTTCATAGTTGAAGCATTGCTGAATTCAACGAATTATCGACTCTCATTTGGGATATTCGAGAGCCCCTCGCGACACGGCTTAAAGTTAAGCTTGAAGGTCTTTGACCATTAGGCCAGATGGCCGTACCGTCAATGCATAGGGACATTAAAAATGAACTGTTTTGTGATCATCACTCGCATCTGCGCGGTTCTAATTTAGTCACCTAATATTTCGTTGAGAATCGTGCTGATACGCAAGGAGCAATTGGATGGAGTCTCGCCAGACAGGGCCTCGTCACGGGGTCGACGGTGGCATCAAGCATTCCAATACACAAGGGCTGCTCTTCACCGATGACTTGCCAGAGTTGGACGAGCATGCCGGGTACCGTGGCCCGGTTGTTTGCAAGGCTGCAGGTATTACTTACCGCCAGCTTGATTATTGGGCACGCACCGGCTTAGTCGAGCCAGCAGTTCGTGGTGCTCAAGGCTCGGGTAGCCACCGTTTGTACTCCTTCCGCGACATTTTGGTTCTCAAAGTCGTTAAACGACTACTAGACACAGGTGTTTCTTTGCAGCAAATTCGAGCTGCAGTTTTGCATCTGCGTGAACGTGGAGTCGAAGATCTAGCACAGATTACCCTGATGAGCGACGGCGCGTCGGTGTATGAGTGCACGAGCGCTGATGAAGTGATCGACCTTGTCCAGAAGGGGCAGGGAGTATTCGGTATCGCTGTAGGCCGCGTCTGGCGCGAGGTGGAAGGTTCCCTAGCGCAGTTGCCTTCAGAAAGCTCAGCACAGCAGGCCATGCCTGAAGATGAGCTCGCTGTACGTCGCGCTGCAAAAGCCGCGCGAAACGTCGGCTAGTCAAGCTAACTAGATCCATACATAGTATTTAGGCCGGGCCACCAATTGGTGGCCCGGCCTAAATACTATGTAGTTGTTGTTTCAGCGAGCGTTAGCTGTTCGAGTTGCCAGCGGATGCCATGATTTCCTTGAGCAACGCATCAAACTGGTTGAGCATCGGTGCGGTAGCCTTCGAAGGCCACTGGTGAACCGAATAGGCTGCGCCCTGAATTTGCTGCCACTCGGGGTGTTCTGGAATTTCTGGCTTCACCATGGAGTCACCAAACATTTGGCGCATTTCACCCAGGCGGAAAGTGTGCTCTGCAGAATCCTTGCGAACGCGATTGGCAACAACCTTAACAGGGCCCAGTGAAGGAGCGAACTCGCGCCGGAAAAGATCAAGGGCACGCTGGGTGCGTTCGGTACCTGCCACGGAGAAGAGACTTGGTTCTGCCACGAGTAGCAACTGATCTGAAGCGCTCCACGCCATACGGGTGAGGCCGTTCAGCGATGGTGGGCAGTCGATCAGTACCAGCTGATATCCGCTGGTGCGGCTGAGGATTTGGGTGAGGCGACGAAGATCCCTGGTGCGCAGGTCTGGACGATCGTAGATGCCGGTGTAGGCGTCACCTACGGCAACATCCAACACTGGGATACGCGTACGGGATTTCTTCTCTGCTGCCTTTGACTGCCAAGCGCTGGCGACAACCTGATCTTCTAGTCGGGCCCGACGAGCATTCTTGAGCATCTGCCCAATTGGTTGCTTTCCGTTGGCTCGAACTCCAAGGCCAGTGCTGGCATCCGCATGGGGATCCAAGTCAATGACGAGAGTCGGAATGCCGGCGGCAAGTGCTGCTGAAGCCAGGCCGAGCGTTACGGAGGTTTTTCCCACGCCACCCTTGAGGCTGCTGATGCTCACTACGTGCACGGACCAGACCACGCCTTTCACTGTTCGCTAGTTTAACGTCCCACCGAATATTTAGTCTCTCATCATCATAGTGTGCCGGAGCGCATTTCCCCGACTTTGCAACGTCGGTTTTTGGTTATGGAACCAACTTAGTGATTAAAAGATCATCTTCAGCAAATATTTCTTGTGGTCAGACCACAGGGCGAAATGTTTGGACGTTCTGGCGAAGGTCAATGTAGTGTGTTTCACAGAAGTGGCAAAAGCTTGTCACTTTGCCAGACCCGACAGGCTGTTGATGTCTCGGCTGGGCCAAGGAATTTCATTCATCGGCCCGCGCATTATCAACCTGTACTGATTCGATGTAGGGACACTATGTTTGAAAAAATCTTGGTCGCCAACCGCGGTGAGATTGCAATTCGTGCTTTCCGCGCTGGCTACGAGCTAGGCGCAAAGACCGTTGCGGTTTACCCACACGAGGATCGTAATTCGATTCACCGCCAGAAGGCCGACGAGGCTTACCAGATCGGCGAAGAGGGCCATCCTGTCCGCGCATACCTGGACATCGACGAAATCATCCGCGTCGCCAAAGAAGCCGGCGCCGATGCAATCTACCCGGGCTATGGATTCATGTCCGAGAACCCTGATCTGGCCCGCGCTGCTGCCGCTGAAGGCATCAAGTTCATTGGTCCAAAGGCGGACGTCCTTGAACTAGCCGGTAACAAGGTTGCAGCGCTGAAGACTGCTCGCGAAGCTGGCATTCCGGTACTGGAATCCTCGGAGCCAAGCGACGACGTTGACTTCCTGATCGCCGAGGCTGACCGTATCGGTTTCCCGATCTTCGTCAAGGCAGTGGCCGGTGGTGGCGGACGAGGTATGCGCCGCGTTGATAAGCGTGAAGACCTGCCAGAACTGATGGGCGCAGCGATGCGTGAAGCGGGAACCGCCTTCGGTGACCCTACCGTTTTCCTTGAGCAGGCAGTGCTTCGTCCACGTCACATCGAAGTGCAGATCCTTGCCGATGAACACGGGAACATTGTTCATCTTCACGAACGCGACTGCTCCTTGCAACGTCGTCACCAAAAGGTCGTCGAAATCGCTCCAGCTCCGAACCTGGACGAATCCATTCGGCAGGCACTATTCCGCGATGCGGTGAAGTTCGCCCAGACCCTGGGCTACCAAAACGCCGGAACCGTCGAATTCCTGGTGGACACCGTGGGAGACCGAGCAGGCCAGCACGTGTTCATCGAGATGAACCCGCGCATTCAGGTGGAGCACACGGTGACCGAAGAAGTCACCGACATCGATTTGGTGCAGGCGCAAATGCGCATTGCCGCCGGTGAGTCATTGACCGATTTGGGTATCAGCCAAGACAGCGTCCAGGTACGCGGTTGGGCACTGCAGTCCCGAATCACCACCGAGGATCCAGCCAACGGCTTCCGCCCAGATGTTGGAACGATTACTGTGTACCGTTCTGCTGGTGGTTCGGGCGTACGCCTGGATGGTGGAACCATCTACACCGGCGCCGAGGTCTCCCCGCATTTCGACTCGATGCTGGTCAAGCTCACCTGCCGCGGCCGCGACTACAAGACTGCAGTAGCACGCGCTCGTCGTGCGCTGGCAGAATTCCGCATACGCGGTGTGGCCACCAATATCCCGTTCATCCAGAACGTGCTGGGCGACCCGCAGTTCCTGGTCGGTGACGTTGCCACCGACTTCATCGACTCGCGCCCGGACCTGCTGACCGGCAATGAGTCCCAGGACCGCGGCACCAAGGCCCTGAACTACCTGGCGCATGTCACCGTGAACCACCCCAACGGTGAACGCGTCGAGGGTATTGACCCACGCAAGAAGCTTCCTGCCTTCCCGGGGGATAAGTCCGACGAACCAGAGCGTTCGCCGTTTGATGGACCATCAAAGGCGGCAGTGCCGGCCGATGGATGGCGCCAGAAGCTGCTGGAGCTCGGCCCAGAAGGATTCGCCAAGGCGCTGCGCGATTCCAAGGCCGTGGGCATCACCGACACCACCTTCCGCGACGCGCACCAGTCCTTGCTGGCCACCCGCGTTCGCACCCGCGACCTGCTGGCTGCCGCTCCGGCGTATGCACACAGCGTGCCGCAGCTGTTCTCCATGGAGGTCTGGGGCGGAGCGACCTACGACGTAGCCCTGCGATTCCTCGGCGAAGACCCATGGAAGCGCTTGGAGCTGTTGCGTGCCGAACTTCCGAACATCCCGCTGCAGATGCTGTTGCGCGGCCGTAACACGGTGGGCTACACCCCGTACCCGACGGAAGTCACCGACGCGTTTGTGAAGGAAGCAGCCGCAGCCGGGATCGACATCTTCCGTATTTTTGATGCCCTGAACGACGTGTCGCAGATGGCTCCGGCGATCAAGGCCGTGCGTGAAACCGGTACCGCGGTGGCTGAAGTAGCACTGTGCTACACCGGCAACCTGCTGGATGCCAACGAGAAGCTGTACACGCTGGATTACTACCTGAATCTTGCGCAGCAGATCGTTGATGCCGGTGCACACATCATCGCGATCAAGGACATGGCTGGACTGCTGCGCCCTGCGGCTGCCACCAAGCTGGTCACCGCGCTGCGTGAACGCTTCGATCTGCCGGTACACCTGCACACCCACGACACCTCCGGCGGTCAGCTCGCTACCCTGATGGCAGCCATCGATGCTGGTGTCGACGCCGTGGATGTCGCCAGTGCAGCCATGGCTGGTACCACCTCCCAGCCTTCTGCCTCGGCACTGATCGCAGCGCTGGAATTCACCGACCGTGATCCGGGATTGTCGTTGGAGGCCGTGGCTTCGCTGGAGCCGTACTGGGAGGCAGTGCGCGCACTGTACAAGCCATTCGAATCGGGACTGCCAGCGCCAACTGGTCGTGTATATCAGCACGAAATCCCGGGCGGGCAGCTCTCCAACCTGCGTCAGCAGGCCGTCGCGCTGGGCCTTGGCGAACGCTTCGAAGCTATCGAGTCGATGTACGCTTCGGTCAACGCGATGCTCGGCAACGTGGTCAAGGTGACTCCTTCTTCCAAGGTTGTGGGCGACTTGGCCTTGCAATTGGTAGGTTCGGGTGTGGCAGCAGCCGACTTTGAGGCAAATCCGCAGAACTACGACATCCCGGACTCGGTCATTCAGTTCCTCTCCGGTGAACTGGGCAACCCTCCAGGTGGATGGCCAGAACCATTCCGTACCAAGGCGCTTCAGGGTCGTAACGTCAAGCCCCGTATTGAGGACCTCTCGGCTGAAGACTCCAAGGCGCTGAATTCGGATTCGGCAACGATCCGCGCTACCTTGAACCGATTGCTCTTTGCCGGGCCTACGCGTGACTTTGAAAAGTCGGTGGAGAACTTCGGTGATCTCTCGGTCCTGCACACCCGTGACTACCTCTACGGCCTGACCCCAGGCTTCGAGCATGTCATCTCGCTGGGCACCGGTGTGCGTCTGCTTGTCAAGCTGGTTTCGGTCTCCGATGCCGACGAAAAGGGTCTGCGCACCGTGGTGGTCACCCTCAACGGCCAATCACGCCAGATCAAGGTCCGCGATGAATCGGTGGAATCCACCGTCAAGTCGGCACCTAAGGCTGATCCGAACAATGCCGGTCACGTCGCAGCACCGTTCGCGGGAGCCGTGACCGTCAATGTGAAGGTCGGCGACCTAGTCGAGGCTGGACAGTCGGTGGCAACCATCGAGGCGATGAAGATGGAGGCAGGTATTACTGCCAACGCCTCCGGTGTCGTCACGCAGATCACCTTCGAAGGAACCAGCCAGGTCCAGGGTGGGGATCTGCTCCTGGTGATCGAACCAAAGTAGCAGTCGCCGCACAGTAAAGATCGGGCACCGGGGCTCGCAACGATGGTTGCGAGCCCCTGTGCTCCCCACCAAAGATTCACACCACTGAAATACCTAAGGAGCCGTGATGCGCGCACCTAAAACTCCCGCCGGGGCAGTGCCGGCCGAAGTAGCAGCACGAGCCAGTCAGGTCGCTGCCGGGCGCGATTCTCTGGGCGTGCTGGTTTTTACGCTCAGCACCCATTTACCTTTCTTCGAAATCGCAGAGCACTTGGCCGAACAATTTGGCGAGCTTGACGTTCGTGCCGAAATTTCCACCGCTGGCCCACAACGGGTTCAGTCGGTTTTGGATGGGAAGTTCAAGGGCATCGATGTACTTGTGGTCATTGGGGAAACCGGGGCCGATGGCGAAGACCAACTGATGGAACTGGTCCAGTGGCTATTGGCTAACGGGCGCCAGCAGCTGGCTGAGAACCTGATCTTTGCGGTCGTCGACGACGGACGACCAGCGGGGAATCCGGTCTCCTTTAACCATGTGGTGCTGCCACGCAGTTATTTTGCCCGGACACAGCAAAGCGGCCTCAGGTTGCCCTGGGCCGCTTCGGCTCGTGAATCGTGGGAGCTGGTTACTGCAGTTCTGGATTACTCTTTGGGTTTGGGTGCCGAGTAGATCTCTTCAATCAGCTGATCGTAGTCCTTGAGCACCACAGCACGCTTGATCTTCAGCGAGGGAGTCAAATGACCGGTTTCCTCGGTGAAGTCAGTGGGCACTACGCGGAATGACCTAATAGATTCGGCCTTAGACACCGAAGTATTGGCCTTGGCGATGACCTTTTCAATGGTTTCCAGAACCTTAGGGTGCGTTGTCAGTTCTTCCAGCGGGGTATTTTTATCCAGCTGGTGGCGTTCGAGCCATCCCGGAAGAGCTTCAGGATCCAGCGTGACCAGGGCGGCGATGAATGGTCGACCCTCGCCAATGACCACGCACTGAGATACGAGGGCATCGGCTCGAATCTGGTCTTCAAGCAGGGCCGGAATCACGTTTTTACCGCCCGCAGTGACGATGATTTCCTTCTTGCGGCCGGTGATCTTTAAGAACCCGTCCTCATCTAGTTCTCCGATGTCACCGGTGCGGAACCAGCCGTCGGTAAAAGCTTCGTCCTGAAGTTCTGGACGATTGTGATAACCACGCATCACACACAGTCCCTTGGCCAGAATTTCGCCATCATCGGCAATCCGTACAGCATTACCTGGAAGGGGTTTGCCGACGGTGCCGATCTTGATGCGTTCCAGGGTATTGACGGTGATCGGTGCGGTGGTTTCGGTCAAGCCATATCCTTCAAGCACGGTGACCCCAATGCCGTTGAAGAAGTGGCCGAGACGCTCACCCAAGGGCCCGCCGCCGGAGACTGCATGGCGAATGTTTCCGCCCATGGCCTCACGCAACTTTTTGAACAGTAGTACATCAAAAAGTTTGTGCTTGAGGGTCAAAGTCAGCGGGATCTTCCCAGATTGCTGTGCCTTCGAGTAAGCGACGGCCACATCGACACCCGCGTGGAAAATCTTGTCTTTGCCGCCGTCTTCGGCCTTGAGCATCGCGGAGTTATAGACCTTCTCAAAAACGCGGGGCACGGCAAGAATAAAATTCGGCTTGAAGGACTGCAGATCACCGAGCAAGTTTTTGACATCTGGGGTATGCCCGGTGCGGCACCCTGCGCTCACGTTGATCACCGAGATGAAGCGTGCGAAAACGTGTGCCAGCGGGAGGAACATGATCGTCGAAGCGCCAGGGTAGACCGCTTGGGGCAGTTCGGCAGCAGCGTTTTCGGCGAGTTCGACAAAGTTACCGTGGGTCAGTTCGCAACCTTTGGGACGGCCGGTGGTTCCCGAGGTGTAGATGATTGTGGCGATGTCCTTGAGCGTCACCGCTGAGCGGCGGGCTTCGAGCTGATCGTCGTCGATCTTTTTGCCGTCTTCAGCCAGCTGCTCAAGGCCACCTTCGATCTGCCAAATGTGATCAAGGGAGTCTAGTTGTTCTTGATGAGCCGCGCGACGCACCACACCTTCGTGGGTTGCCGATTCTAGAACGACCGCCTTGACCTCTGAATCCGCGACGATCCAGGCGACTTGGCTGGGGGAGGAGGTTTCGTAGATAGGCACCGTGACGCATCCGGCGAACCAGATGGCGAAGTCCACCAAGGACCACTCGTAACGGGTTTTTGCCATCAGTGCGATGCGCTCACCGGGGTTGATGCCGTTGGCAATGAATCCCTTGGCGATGGCTTTTGCATCTGCGGTGAATTGGGATGCCGTGACATCCTGCCAGGTGGAATCGGGGCCAGGTTTTGCGAACAGGGCAGGATTCGCGGCCGAATTAGCGTGGCGTAACAACAGGTCGGTGATATTTGACTGCTGAGGCGTATGGATGCGAATTGGCGAGCTGTATTCGCGCATCTGTTATTCATCTCCTGAACTATGTGTGACCCCAATTGCAATGTCGGGTAACCCGCATCACATTATATTACTTTACAGTAACCTACAGATCTTGACGCTCCAAGTTCACTTCAGACCTGAGCCCCATCATCTCCCGGATCGCGCTGGGTAGGAAGACGTTTCACCAAGTACGCGATCCCGGCGATGGTCGCCAAGGCCAAACCAATGACGACAAACGCGGGCGCCGAACGGAAGAACAACACGCACAGCAAGAGCCCGATAGGGCCACCAGCTGCCGCAGTCCATGCCAGATAGAGTTTCGGATCGCCAGAACCCAGTGCTGCTGGCTCATCTGGAACAAAGGGCTCGTCGGACTCTTCTGGCACATAATCGCGCGGTCCACTCACGGCACCGGGACCGGTGTTAAATAGCTTTTTGAGCTGGTCGGCGCGTTCTTGAGCGCTCGGTTCACGAGGCGCCTGTGCGTCGAGTTGTTGAAAGTTTTTCACGAGGTCATCCCAGCGCGGATCTTCGCTTGCCGGGGGAGTAGCATCGGGAGAATTCATCGACTACTACCCGAAGCGCTAGGGGCAGTATGCGCCGCACCGGAGAAGAAGCGGGCGGACTCATGGAAAATTTTCTCGGCATCGTAATCTAGCGTGGCAACATGTTTTGAGTGCAAGAGCATGTGATGCTCCGCGAGCGTCCCTGGCTTGAGACCATCGACTAACGCACGCACCGAAGCATCGGAAACGATATTGTCCACGGTGGATCTAAAGAGCTGAACCGGGGCCGTCACGAGTTCTAAGCGGGCGCGAGCCTGAGCAAACAGCGCATGCAGCTGAGCCACTGCGGCGATCGGGGTACGCGGATACGCTCCCTCGTCCATTCCACGTTTAGCAATGTCATTACTGATCGGCGAGATGCTGCGCACTACATGCTTGAGCCAGGGTGTGAACGGTGCCAGGGGAGAATCAACGATCAACCCAGGGTTGACCAAGGATACTGCCGAAACGTTGCGCCGTGTCGCTAGGTGAAGGGCCAGTGCGCCACCCATTGAGAGCCCTGCAACAGCTACGGACTCGTGCTTGGCAGCCAACTCGTCGAAGGCCTGCTCGGTGGCCTGAAGCCATTCGCTGTAGCTGACCGGGATCATGTCCTGCCATTTGGTTCCATGGCCTGGCAACTGTGGCACGGCCGTTGCGAAGCCAGCCTTGCGCAAATAGTTGGCCCAAGGCTCCATCGCGGTCGGCGATCCGGTGAAACCGTGGATCAGCAAAACTGCCGAACCAGATTGTGGCTGCTGCTCAAAGTTATTCGCTACATCATTTTTCATGGTGACCACTCCAATTTTCTACGTACACCATCGAGCGTAGTGCACAATTGAAGGGTGCGGACAGTGTCATGAATACTGAGATCATTCCACGTCCCATTGCAACGCCGCTCCTCGAGGAAAAGGAACTATACCGCCGTGCTGTACGACTTCCTGAAGCGATTTGCTGTTCGGCCGCTGATGAAAATCTTCATTCGCGTAGATCTGCAAGGCATAAGTAATGTTCCTCAGTCAGGAGCGGGAATCTTGGCCTCAAACCATCTCTCGGTCTCAGACTCCGTGTTTTTGCCCGCAATGCTGGAACGCCCGGTCATTTTCCTCGCCAAGGACGACTATTTTAATGGGAGAGGACTCAAGGGGCGGATTACCGCGTGGTTCTTCCGCAACATTAACCAGTTGCCGATGGATCGTTCCGGCGGGCAAAAGTCTGCCGCGTCTCTAGCCAGTGCTAAAAAGGCGTTGGATGAGGGGAAAATTCTCGGGATCTACCCCGAAGGAACTCGTTCGCCTGACGGTCGGCTGTACCGGGCCAAACTCGGAGTGGCAAAACTTGCCTTGGAGTCCGGGGCGCCGGTGATTCCTGTGGCCATGATCGGCACCGACAAGCTTCAGCCCATCGGACAGAGCTTGCCACGTCCAGGCAAAATCCAGATCAAGATCGGCAAGCCCTTGAGTTTTGAGCATCTGGCAGGAAAACATGACGATCCGCAGGCCCTGCGAGCCTGCGCTGATGAGATTCGCC